>NZ_JBALFV010000022.1:0-21755 GCF_036916735.1 Nostoc sp. | reverse complement strand
TGAGATGTTTAATTTTCTCAAAGCCTTATATAGTTGCGCTCTTGGCGTATTCCACTCTTATTCAAGCTCGTCAATATTTAGATGCGTTTGCCCTGTGGCTGACCCTACTTGATACAGATGCCAAAGTCTATTATCTAGCGTTATCATCCCCAGACTCTCGACAGCGGTCTGTTCGAGCAGATGCTTTAGCTCGTCAAGTTTGGCAATTTTCCAGCAGCTTGTACCGTCATCAATTTTCAGCATCCTCTAAATTTAAATTCCAAAAGCTAAACAAGCTGCTACCGCTTCAATACGTTCTTTAAATCCGTACTGCGTACCTTCGATAATAGTCAACCATGTGGTAGTTCCTAGATTTATATTCTGACAAACACACCCAACCTGCATTTGCTTGCCAGGAGCAAACACAAACCAGTCATAGTAGCTGACAGAGACTCGCGTAATCCAATCTTCAATCCAACGAGTACCATTCACTTGCAGTTGCACTTCCAAAAACTCAGCAGGCGTAAAACTTTGCTTTGCAACTATCATTCCATCTTCCAAAGTACATTTACATGGAACTAAAGTTGCAGACATTCGAGGAACTACAATTTTTTCAAAATAATTACTTTGCGATCGCATCATCATCCTCCATTTCCACCATTTCAAATCCGTAATGAGCAAATAATTCTTTCACCGTTATGCCTTCTTCAGATGAAGTCTCTTCAACAGCAGCCATCAATGCTGGGCAATCAATATTAAATTTGATGAAATACAGATTATTTTCTATTCGCTCTACCAAAGCCCATTCAGGAAGGACAAGCGGTACTTTGGAAGACCAAAATAGACCAGTCCTATTATTTACCAATTCAAATCCAAACTGATCATAAAACTTTTCTGGTGGTATGTTATTGCAAACAGAGCGTTCAACGTCAGTCATAAAATCAACATGGTTGATGATTACATTTACAACATAAACACCATCTGCTTCTACACGATTAACAAAAGCCCAATTAGGCATAACCTCCGGCAATTTGGATGAGCGAAAATCGATAATTTCAGCTTGCATTGTGTCCTCCGTTTAAATCATCTCAAAACCCGCACATCTTTTCTCTTACTAGTTGTAATGACAAGCGTTGGACAAGTTATATATAGAGTAACTGCTTGAATTAAGTTCTGGAATGTCTTTTTTAACCTCGTAAAGCTCTTGGATGCTCAAGCTGGAATGGTAGTAGTATTTGTATCCAGAGCTTCCATACCAATGTTTGTACTGCGTTAAATCAGGCTGCTTGATCGCCGCGAATTCTGTGCCGTTCCAACCCTTCCAGTTAGGCTAACAAATACCGGAATCACGAATAATAAAAGTTTTGTCTAGCATTATGCTGCTTCTTTTTCTAATCTGTAAGTTGCCATTTCAATCACCTTACTAGAGCGCTGCGCTGTTTTTAGCGCTCTAGTAAGGTAAGGCGAAACCTCTTATCGCCTGCTGGGAAAACTCCCCAGCGAAGCGCCAAATTCTTTAGCTGCCACATCTTCAATCCCTCGAAGTCTATTTCAGCCAAGGGTTCTAGTTCTTCCATCGCAGTTTCTTTCTGGTTCTGCTCTGCCAAGTAATCTCCAAGGCTTACAAATCCCAGAGCAAAAAGAACTGAGTACGAGTGCTTGCAGATAGATTTCCCAAACAATCCTTTGTTGGTAGTCCAGTCCCAGCAACGACAGTAGACTCCATCGGGCTTAGTTTTTACTTCATAGCTAGTACTTTTCTTTGAATTGTAAACTGCATATACATGGCTGTACATAGGTTGAACAACCATATCCTTCGCACTGCGTTTGCGGTATTCTGCAAACTCGGTGACTAATTGCTGAAACTCGATGGTTTGTTCACCCGCTTTCAGCTTGGCTACAACTCGTTTTTCCTGGATTTCATAGTTTACAAGTGCTGTGGTTTTTACGCCTAGCACTCTGGCGATCGCTGACTTATTGACTATGGCAGCTAACATACAAGGTTTGGTGGTTTGAGGTTCTCTTATAATCTTAGTATCGTAGCAGCTAAAGGTCAATGTAAACAGACATTTAAAAGCAGGAAAATTTTGAGGCAGTACCGCCAGAGGGGTTTCACGCCAGTTCTCTCAAGTCGGCAGAGCCGCCCACGAGACTGGCTCCCCAAGTGGAGTAACTGCCGTCCTGCTTTTGTCAGTCAGAGTCAGAGTTGATGTGGAAGCCCCCGATTGAGTAACTTCCGGTTGTCATCTTCAATAATGGATTGTCGATGCAGCATAGCATCCTCGTCTTGACTAAGCGGATCAGCTAGGTATTCCTCAACCAGGCGATCGGGATTCAACCGAGAAATGATTCCTTCCTTCAGTATCGTCCAATAGTTCCACCTATCTTCGCCAGATGGTGGGCAGATAAGCCAGTGTTTACGCATCAGCCAATACTGCAAGCAATCATCATTTATCCGAGAGTCAGGGTGCTTGTAATTCATACATTCAACTAAAAACGGGTCGAGTTGTATCCAATTGTGCCTTAGCTTCTTGGTAGGCTAAGTTTATTTTCGCCATCTCGTTATGAGTGCCACCAAAATCAGGATGGGACTTTTGGGCTAATTGTCTGTAAGCAGATTGAGCCTCGTCAAATGTAGCCGTTGGCAAAACTCCCAAAACAATCCACCACGAGTCTTTGCTGGGGGGCAAAAGTTGATATCCCATAAAAGCTTGCTTGGTGCTACCAACCCCCAGCGCTGCATTCCACGCATAGCCAAGACGTGTAAACCAATTGCTCTCAAATTATCTTTGACTTTATTCCAGCGATCGCAAGCTAGTACGTATGGATCGCCGTCTAAATTGAAATACACTGCTACGCCTGGGTCTTCTGGTGGTGAATGATTTGCGTAAGGCAATCCATCTCTTCTCAAAGGAATGTTGCTAGAAATCACCAATTCAGATACATTTAAAAGCCTAAGTTCATCAAGTAATTGATGACGAGCTACACCAAAAGTAACTTCAAATTTGGCACGTTGTCTTTCTACGGCGGAAGTCCTAGAATAAGCCATAGGCCAAGCTTGCATTGTTTTATCTGTCTTTAGTCGCAAGTTCAACCCGTTCTATAATCCTTTGCTTCAACTCACTTCGACTCATTTGTTCAAATTTATTCACAGGAACTCTGTAATCTGGGTAAAACCAAAACAGATCAGGTAAATGTAGGCGAGGCGAAGGAGTAAATTCGTCCCAGTCTTGTATGACTCGCCAAGGCATTAAAAAATTATCCCAATCAACGTTGCCACACACATAACTATAGAACTCAGTTCTCTCACCCATTTGAACAGCGATCGCATCACCATGTCCAAGAGAAATGATTTTTCCGTCTCGCCACTGGGCTGTGACACCATAAGCTATGAATACCCTGTGGGCTGGATGCGTCCTTCTCCATTCTCCTATTTTGATATCCGACAGCCCACCTATGCCAGAGAACCAAACAACAGTACCAAAGTTCAAAAAAGGCTTATGTGGGTAATGAACTAGCGGTTCCATGATTTTTGTATTTTTGTTCGTCCATACTTAACGGTAATCTTACAAGAAGCAGGAAAATTTTCCTGCTTCTAAAGTGTCCTGTTACAGTATTTGCTATGGGTCGCATTTTGGAAGCGAACTTCTGTAGTTTATCCAATCCTCTTCAATCGGTTCTTTAATCCTGCCATCGCAATCAACAAGCAGTATTTTTTGCATTAGTTCCTCACTGCTCAATCATTGTGGCGGATACCATTCTTGAAACTTATCTCTGTATCCAAAACTGTAAATAATCCGATCTCTATAGACCCACATTCTGCTTTTAACCGGGAGTTGGCCTATTTCACTTTGTCCAAAAGCGTTTGCCAACAACCCTTTCGGTTCATAATCGACCGTCAAAAATATTTCTTCTTGGTTTACTAGTTGCTTGGCGATCGCATCACTCAACCGTTGTTCAAAAGCGTCTATCTCTTAGTTGGTAATTTCTCTATTCTTTGCTGCCAACTCTGATATTTCCTTACTCAGTTTAGTGTCGCCAGCATCAATACTGAATCCATCCCTTAACTTGTCTGCCCAAAGCTTTGCGGCTGTTTCATGAACCGTCACCATAGCACCCCTGGTATATTGGTAACTAAAAACTATGACAATACTAATTGTAGCGGCGCATCCCGATGACGAAGTTTTAGGCTGCGGCGGAACGATCGCCAAGCTCTCAAGCCAGGGTACAGAGGTGGCAACTTTAATCCTGACGAATGGCGAACCAAGCAGAAACCTAAATATTCAACAGCAGGCAGATAATGCCTCTGACATTCTAGGTTCCCTGTCTCCCAGGATTTTAAACTTTCCCGACCAGCGACTGGACTGTGTGCCGATGGTCGAGCTAGCTACTGCTATCACAAACGCCATTATCGATTACAAACCAGAAGTCGTTTACACCCATTTTGCTGGCGACCTGAACCTTGACCATCGCCTAGTGTTCGAGGCAACGGCGATCGCAACCAGACCTACAAGGCAGCATCGAGTGCAAAAGCTGTACAGCTACCATGTCCCTTCCTCAACCGAGTGGGCATTCGGGCAATTGGGTGCATTCGTCCCCAACGTATTCGTTGGCATTGCCGGAAAGCCTCTGAACGCCAAACGCAAAGCTATGAGCGAATACACCAAAGAAGTTATGGAGTTTCCGCACCCTCGTTCGCCGGAGGCTTTATTTGCTATTGCTTCCTCTTGGGGGTCTGTGGCTGGATTGTTGGCGGCAGAAGCATTTATACTAGTGCGGGAAGTTGATAACTAATGACCAATGACCAATACCCAATACCCAATGACTAATCAATTTCTTCCTGCCCACCGTTGTAAATAGCCTGCCTTTCCTCTTCTAAAGCTTCGTGCATATCCTTCAGATAGGAAGCTCGAACTGAGCCGATCTTCTCGGCAGCTTCCCAGCCGTAACGTCCTACTGTATCAAGAGGGGGCGACGGAAAGCCAGCTTCAAAGCTTTTCATCCCTGCCGTAAAGTCTTTGTTCGCTTGCGCTTCCAGTTTGGCGATTTTTTCTTGTTGCCTGTTCATTATGCAATTCCTGTATTTCTACAGGAATTATTACCAAACGAAAACTTCAAGGAGCAGCAAGAAATCGACTTATGGCTTGAATCTTAAAGAATTGGTAGCCTGCCGTAGATAATGGCTTCTTATGGCTCAATAGGAGACTCTTAAAGCGAAAAAGCCTATATCTAAGAGACATAGGCTGCAAAATAGTGTGCTTTGAATCAAAACATGAGAAAAATTCTGAAGCATAAAGAGAGCAGGAATTAACGCTTTCTTCAAGCTTTGAGCTAATGACCAACACGAGGCTTTGCATCAAATCATGAGCGTGTGTTTAATTTATGAACCATAACCAGAGAATGAGTTGAAAAAACGCATGACGACAAAACTTGTACAAAATGACCGTGTAAAAATAGCATTTTTATAAACTTTCATTCCAAGATATGGTTCAAACGCTCTAATTATGCTTCAAAACCTTTGTTTTAATGTACATCTGAGTTTAACTATAATATTTCAGTGCTTGCGCGATCGCGCAGTTGAGGAGCGATCACTACTCCAATCCTTGCGCTCATAGCAATGATAATCAGAGAGTCAGGTGGTAGACGAGCAACGCTCGTCTACCACCTCTTATCGGGGTTAGGCCAGGATACGCGCATTCAGGGGACATGTTGTAAATAAATGTTACACAACCTACTTTCTTGCTTTACCAACTTGCCCCTATTTGGCATGAGATGCGACAAGAGAGTTAAGCTTGAAAATGACTTGCATGGGTAAGAATCATGGCAGATTCGGTCAAAATATTTAATGAGTATTCAAATCGAGACTTAGAGCAACGGAAGGTTTGGTACACGCCAGTTGTGGAAGCTTATGATCGAGGCAGACCCCGCTATCCTGAAGCACTAATACAGCGAGCGATTGAAGCCGCTCACCTTTCCCCTGACTCAACCATTCTCGAAGTCGGATGCGGGTCAGGAATTGCGACGATTAACTTTGCTCAGTTGGGATGTGCAATCGATGCGGTAGAACCGAATCGAGATTTCTGCCAAGTTGCAGCACGTCGTCTTGCAGCATTTCCGAAGGTTCAACTCTTTCAGGAATCCTTCGAGGAGTGGCAAGTTCAACCACAAGCGTATGAAATTGTACTAGCAGCAAATGCTTGGCACTGGATATCATCCGGCATCAAATATGTGAAAGCATCACAGACGTTACGAGAGGATGGTTCTCTCGTTTTACTTTGGAACCTGACGCTTGAGCCAAGTCATGAAGTTCATCAAGTCTTGAATCAGGTTTATCAAGCTTACGCGCCCGCGATCGCACCTGAGTATGAAGGTCGAGAGAAACAAGCTGAAATTGCCGCAGGCTTGGGAAAACCTGTCGGGGATTCAGGATTGTTTGAGCCTCCCTCCACAGAAATCTTCCCTTGCGAACAAACCTATAGCGTTGATCGGTATCTCGATTATTTGAGTAGCGGTTCACAATACGTTGCCTTAGAGTCGCAAGTGAAAGTAAATCTATTTTCGGGTTTGAGAACTGCAATCGAACAGCAATTTAAGGGCGAAATTCACCTGTTTAACTTAGCTGCATTTCAAATTGCGCGGAAGATCTAAATATTATACCGCAGACATTAGATGAGATTGGGGCTTTTGTTTTAACTTAACCGACAAGAGCATCCAATGAAAGAGCCAAAACACGCCTAATAATCGTTGTTTGAGTTCTTTCGGTGATTGCATTTGGACTCCGATGACGATCGCACGCCTCTGATATGTCTGAGGTTTTTCAGCCAAAACTATCTTAAAGTTATCAGTTTGATTTTTCCTTAATGTCACATCATAAAATTTAAAGCAACTTTTTTAACATAACTTTGCATCGTGTCCCCTGAATGCACATATCCCGGCTAGACCCCTTATCCCTCTGGACGATAATCATTATTAATAAAAAAACTCGAATATCAAAAGTGAAGTATAAATTGAGTACCTATGCTCTGAAGCATATAACGAGCTAAAAGTTCATTTTATAGTGCAAGTCACAAATAGTTGAAATTTAACTACTAGATTCTAATCCTTTCAACTGTCGTAACTGGTCTACGTCCGTTGGGACATGATCTATGCGAACAATGATTGTCATCAGAATAAAGACTTAGAGCCTGAAGGACAAGAACGGCGCCAGTTAAAACGGAAAAAAGGGCTTGCTTCGTATTTTTCATCTTTCTTAGCTGCAAATGCAGTAGTAGTGGTGGTTTGAGGTTCTTATCTCTTATCGTCTTCGATGTGCTGCGGGTGTCAAATTTTTTAATACTTGAAAAAAAAGCTCTAATAACTTTGCCCAGAGCCTTTTCTGTTCGATACAATTCATGCCATTGACACTTCTCAACCTAAAGGTGTGAGGATTCTTGCTTCGCAGGGACTCCAATGAATTTACCCTCAGCAAGCATCTTGACCGTATGCCCTACGGCTGCAAGTCCCCTTTGGAGAACTACTTGGGCGGCTGCAACATCCCTATCGGTGGTGTAACTGCAATTTGAACAAACATGAGTACGTTTTGAAAGTTCTTTTTTACCTGTCTCAATTAGGCAGTTGGGACATATCTGGCTAGTTTTGCGGCTATCTACTTTTTGAAAATAGACACCACGCTTAAAACAAGTCTGCTCAAGGATGTTGAAGAATTGTCCAAACCCAGCATCTAAACAATGCTTGCCTAACATTCCACGAGATAAACCGACCAAGTTTAGGTCTTCAACAAACACTATTCCGGCATTGTTACAAACTTGGTGAGACAACTTTCTGTGCCAGTCTTTGCGACAGTTAGCGATGTACTCATGCAGTAAAGCAACTTTCTTAATAGCTTTCTTCCAATTGTTCGACCCTAATCGTTTTCTAAAGACACGCTGTTGCAGCAATTTAAGCTTGCGTTCGGCATCTACGAAAAACCTTGGACGTTTGACTAAAAGCCCATTAGAAGTTGCAATAAAACTGGTTAGACCTACATCAATTCCTACTGATTCCCCGTGCGGTATGGGTTGAGGTACAGATACATCCCATTGAACAGTTAGCATCACATACCATCCAGAAACACGCTTGACTACACGCGATTGCTTGATTGTCCCACCGTCAGGAATATCCCTTGACTGACGGACTTTGACCGCACCAATAACAGGCAGTTTCACATACTCGTTATTTAATGGATTTACCCCCAATAGCGGGAAAGAAAAAGACCGCATTCGCCCAGATTTTTTGAATCTTGGGAATCCATGATTTTGCTCCCACATTGAGACAAAGGCTTTTTCTAGTCGTCTCAGTGTTTGCTGTAAAGACTGAGCGTTAACCCGTCTTAAATGCTCCGAGTGTTTACGCGCAGAAGTCAAAGACTTGCATTGACTAGCAAATGTTGGGCGTGGTGCATCAGCAGCAATGATGTATTCATGCTTGAGTGAGCAAGCGTTAACTTGACAACTACGAGATTTATACCAGTCCTTGCGCTCTGCTAAAGCATAGTTGTACACCCGTCTATGGGTTTCTAGCCATTCTTCAAATATTGCTATTTGAGATTGTGTTGGACTCAATTTAAACTCGTAAGTCAGGTTAAACACTTAATCACCTCCTAACTCATTTTAACATTTCTAATAATCGCTATAACGATTATTAGAATCAATTTGTCCTATAACGACAAAGCCCTAATTCCAAAACTTTTGGTAGCTAGTGACATACTCACGCTTACCTGCACTCAGGAAGCCTGAGCTTTCAAGGCGTGGGACACACGCCTTTTTATGTTCATTTGTCATCGACCAACGACTCTGATTGAACTGTATTCAATTTCAATTGTTGGTCAATTCCTCACTCACACGCATTCATCACAATACTGAATTGAGTACAATTCCAGTGTGAGACTTCTGCTGTTTTAGTCAAAAAAACTGTTATGAACAAAGGCGAATTAGTAGAATCAATTGCAGCGAAAACTTCTGTTACAAAAAAAGTGGCAGATCAAATACTAACTGCTGCCATAGAATCAATAATCGAGTCCGTCACAAAAGGCGAGAAAGTCGTACTTGTAGGCTTCGGGTCGTTCGAGAAACGCTCTCGTATTACCTTAATTAACTGGGCCAACTTTTCGGTCGGATCTTCCCAGCAACTAAGTTTTCCTCTCCATCGCTTGACGGGCATTTCACGAAGATGCATCCTCCATCCTTAAGGAGTTGATAAATTTCTGCATTCGCATTGGCTAAACTCAACGTGCTTCTGTCACGAGTTAGTTCATCAATCGCCAGTTGGATAGCTTCGGTGGGTAAGTCAGAGTTTAAGTTTTGTATAGCTGATTGCAATTTGGGAATTAAAACTACCTCATCCCTTGTTTCTCTCCCCAGTGTGCTGTTTGTACCAAAGGTTTCATGGTAACAGTTGGCTGTTTGCCATTGCAGTTGAGAGAATAGGTCAATGGTAGCGTTTTCTAGCGCTGCTTCTGAGTCTGGGTGAGGTGGACGCATAGGTATGGAGTATCGATTTACTCCATTTTTAACTCAAAAGTTCGGCGTTAGGGATTGATGGGGTTAAGGAACGTAAACGCAAAGCCTCAACCCAATCTACACAGCTTGATTGCGGTGCGACAAAGTTTGAAGTACCTCAACACGACTTTTAAGTACCTCAACATGATGTTGAAGTACCTCAACACGACTTTTAAGTACCTCAACACGATGTTGAAGTACTTCAACACGACTTTTAAGTACCTCAACACGATGTTGAAGTACTTCAACACGACTTTTAAGTACCTCAACACGATGTTGAAGTACCTCAACACGACTTTTAAGTACCTCAACACGATGTTGAAGTACCTCAACATGATTTCTATGTATCTGTTGCTTATACCAAATTGCCTTTGGTTGTAATTTTTAAAGCAATATTGAAAGCGATCGCTCAGACATCGAGATCAAAAGATTTGCGATCGCACTTGAATTACACTAGGTGCATCAGCTTGAGTCATTGCCAGCAGTGTACCAAAATCTAAATCATGGGTAAAAACAATGTAGTCGTTTGTCAGTACCCATGCCATGATTACTTTATCTGTAGCACTGGGATTACCAATTGTTGACCAGTGGACAGCTTCAAAATCCGCACTTTCTAAGACTAGAACCCAGTCAGGAGAAAGATTCATATCACAGCAGAATTCAAGTATTTGAACCACATCTGTTGTAGTAGGGGCGCAAGGCCTTGCGCCCCTACCGCGTGGTCTATTTACCTGAAAATAGCTGTAAGTAAAATTTTTATGCCCAAGCAAGGGGTACTTCAATTTCCTCTACCCGCCATGCAGCATAAGCTAAAGCTTCATAAATATCTTCACGTTCTAGGTATGGGTAGGCGTTGAGAATTTCTTCTGGGGTATTTCCTGCTGCCATTAAGCCTACAATTGTACCTACAGTAACACGCATACCTCGAATACAAGGTTTGCCACCCATGATTTCTGGGTTAAATATGATTCGTTTTAGTGGTTTCATAAAGTGATTACTTTAATTCTGCTAATGGACGAATGGCTAATACTGCATCGCTGGGCATTTTTTCTACTGCTGACATAGGAACAGTAAAAACAGCGATAGAGTCACCTGCTGCATTAAATACTTCTAATACATAGCCATCTTCACCACCGCTTGGATGAGTCACATCATCAATTAGCATGGCGACATCACCCTGTTTGAGGTTGTATTCTGGGAAGTCTCGACACAGAGCAATGTACTGATATAGTTCCAATTTCATCATCATTAGTCTTTCTTTGGTTTCAAGGTAATAAAACGAAAGCTTCCGTCATGTTTTGATTCTAGCCAAACTGTAATAACTGCTAAATTTTGACTACTTACCCCTTGTAGGTTTCCCACAATGGTGTAAAAAGTTCCATATTCATTAGTATTATCTTCTACAGCTTCATTGGTGGTGGCGAGTTGTCGAATCGCTGTCAATAAATCTTCTGGGTTATTTTGTGTAAATCCTGCTTGGCTAAAAATTTTAATTTATCATCTTTAATGCGGGGGACTAAAAGATAACGGGTAAGTTTTTCTTCGGGAATGATGAGATTATCTGGAATTTTCACAATTTGATTTTTATTTGGTTGTTTTTAATTGGTTAAGCTGCTATGTCCTCTGTGGTGCTTTCCAGGTGTTCTACGTCGAGTTCTCCTGAGATGAGTTTGGGGAGGAGTAAATCACGGATTTGGCGGAGATTTTCATTTCTTT
Organism: Nostoc sp.; assembly: GCF_036916735.1. GTDB lineage: Bacteria > Cyanobacteriota > Cyanobacteriia > Cyanobacteriales > Nostocaceae > Nostoc. The sequence goes on along the minus strand of NZ_JBALFV010000022.1, from coordinate 10,524 downwards.
TAACTAAGCGGTAGCAGCTAGTCATCATTGGTTGTACTATTTCAAAAAACTTATTTTGTAGAGTAAGAGGTGGTACAACGATTTTAAATTTTTTGAAGTCTTTGAGAATAATTCTTGGCAGTGCAACCCCTGAAACATACCCTGACATTCTAGCTTTTACCGATGTTTGAAGAAGATAAAAACATATGATATGAGGTAAAATATACTCATTTAGACGTAGGATAGCTATTGAAGAAAGAATAACTAAATTAATTTCTTATTCTACAACAAATATATGCTTTAAGTAGCTACCATCTTTAGCAACAATAACATCATTTTTTAATGTTTTACAGTCATTTTTTACAAGTTTATTATAGTCATCTTCAGTAATTATGCGACACTGTTTTATCTGAAATACCCAATTATGCATATCTTTTACAGATGCCATTGGATATCCTTTATCAACTGATTTAGGACTCCAGTGAGAACCATCAGTAATACGTTGACAAACTTCTGATAGTTGTCTTACCTCCCACTCTTCAGGGATTAACCCCAATTCAGAATCAACCATTTTGGTGTGTTCATGACCAGGAAAGCGGAATTTTACAAACCACTCATGGTAGAGGGTTTGTGCCATTTCTTCTAATATTTTGATGCGTCTTGTGTTGTTTTCTATTAGGTCATCATACGCTGAGAGCATGTCAGCAATTTTCTTCTGCGTGGGTAGAGGGGGATAACAAACAGGTAATTCATGAATATGATTTCTATTTAGAGTTGGATTAGCAGAACCACAATCATATTGTTCAAGGTGCAGTATTTGTAGAAAATAGTACGCAAACTTCTCATCATTACTATGAAAATCTTTAACCCATAACGTTGTATCAGTTGCCCAAAAGTTACTTTTAGCAAAGAAGACAGTACCAATAGTTCCCTTTCTACCAATCACTACCCCTGGAGCTTTTACCTTATATTCGTTATGTTTTCCACCCAATCCTGACGAAAAGATCATATCATATTCACCTGGTTGTAACTGTTTTTTAGTGATATCAAAACCTCTTTGGAAAGTTAGAACTTTACCTAAAGTTGTATTTTTCCATCCTTTCCTGAATAATTTACTCTTCATCTGTAAACAAAGACTCCAAATCTCTATTACCACTCACCACACGCAAAATTTCCACCCCATCATCAAGAACTTGATAAAGAATTACATATCCATCTAGCGGCAAACCACGCAATAAGGGTTTAATATGAGCATAACTACGTCCCATGCTGGGGAAGTTAGCTAAATTTTGGCACTTTTTATTGAATTCTCTAAATAACTTTTCTCCTGCTTCCAGATTTCTGGTAAGAAAGTAATCAGCAATTTCGTTTAAATCTCGACTTGCAGATGGTGCGATAATGTAATTACTCATTCCTGACTCTCACGCGCTTTTTGGAATCTGTCGAGTATTTGCATCACTACAGTCTCACCATCCAACCCTTCACCACGTTCAAGTTCTGCAATTGCAACATTAACTTTTTGCCGAGTTTCTTCTACCCATTTCTGATACTCCTTATCCGATTCTTCCAGCAATTTCAATGCTTTACTAATCACTTCCTCAGCATTTGCATATCTACCTGTAGCAATTTGCGCTTGAATAAATTGCTCGATTTCTGCTTTAAGTGTGATATTCATAACTATTACCTCAGCTAAAAGAATGGATGGATTAACTTTGTTCTAACAGTTTCGCCACATTCTCAGCAATTCTCTCCTCTAATTCCCTCGCTTCTAGATTCAAAACTTCCAATTCCTCATTCAATTCTTCCAACCTCTCAGTAAAATCAAAATCTTCCACTACTCGTTCCGCAACACCTACATAACGTCCAGGATTTAAACTCCATCCCTGCGCGGCGATTTCTTCTAAAGTTGCTACCTTACAAAGTCCAGGTACATCAATATATTCCCCTTGCGAGAATTTCTCCGCCAGCAATGCTTGACTACCATTGCTTGTCTCTACTGCTTCACCTCTGTACAACCTGACAATATTCGCCAAAAATTCAATCTGTTCGGTGCTAAACTCCCGATGGGCACGGTCAATTTGACGATAAATGTGCCTAGCATCCAGAAATAATACCTTATCCTTGCGGATAGTATCTGCTTTCCCCTTATCCAAAAACCACAGGGTACAGGGTAAAGTAACAGTGTAGAAAAAATTAGAACCAACAGCAATCATCACATCCACTGCATAGGATTGGATAAGTTTCTGCCGAATTTCTAATTCAGTACCTCGCGCATCACTGGCAGAATTCGCCATGACAAATCCTGCTCTACCTGTTTCATTCAATGCACTCCAGAAAAAATGAATCCACAGGTAATTAGCATTATCTGCCTTGGGCATTCCAAATTTGCTGACACGCGGATCTCCCTTGATTTTTTCTTTGTCCACCTTATCGACATTAAAAGGTGGGTTTGCCATCATAAAGTCAAACTTGTTTACTGACTTGTGAATGTCTTCATAATAAGTATTACTCTGGCGAATATCTCCTGCAAGTCCATGTACTGCTAAGTTCATCCTGCACAAGCGGACAGTTTCACCTACTTTCTCCTGCCCATAAATACTAATTTCTGTACTTGGGTTCTTCTTATGCCTTTCTACAAAAGATGCACTTTGGACAAACATACCACCACTTCCACAAGCAGGGTCATAAATTCGTCCATGATATGGTTCAATCACTTCGACAATTAATTTCACTACAGAAGTAGGAGTAAAAAATTCTCCTCCCTTCTGTCCCTCACTCATCGCAAATTTACCCAGGAAGTATTCATAAATCTTCCCGAAAGCATCACCTGATAAATTTGTTCCTAATTCGACTTTATTAAAGTTCTTCAGCAAGTCAAATAACAGATCATTTTCGAGGCGATTGTAAGTTTTGGGGAGAATATCCTTTAATTCTTCATTCTCTGCTTCAATGGCACGCATGGCATCATTGATTGCCTTGCCAATATCTGCTCCTCCTGGTAAGTTCAGCAGTGTGGAGAATCTGGCAGCATCAGGCAAGTACATTACACCCTTTGCTTGGTAATCTACTTTAGTAATTCCACGTCTTCTACTACCTATATTTTTCAGTTCCTCCTCAGCATGGGTAAATTTCCAGTCAGCGTAGCGGAGGAAAATTAACCCCAGTACCGGGATGGAATACTCACTGGACTTTAGCCTAGAGTTAGCGCGTAACTCATCTGCTGCTTCCCATAGGCGTTTCTCTAAATCAGTAGTGTTAGCAGGCATAGACAGACATCAGATTACCAAATCTATCGATTATAGGATAGTTTGTGTCAGTGACAAGTCGGTAAACTACAAATTTGAGCAGAAACCAGCAAGATGATGGCACCTTGGACTGAAAATGGGCAATCTGCTTATTTAGTTTCAATCAGAATTATGTTGTTTACGATATGTGCGATCGCCTTTTTTGATTTCAGGCAGAATTATGTTGTGTATTTAGTTACTCGAAACATTGAACTTTGAAAAAGACAGAGCAAGTGATTTTTTGCGTAAAATCATTGTTTTCTGCCAAATAAAGAAAGGCTACAGTTAGAGACAAATGTATTTCATAATACCAAATATATGAAGGTTAATATACAAATAATTAATCTGGCTCTGATTGGCTATACTCTCATGTCTGTAGCGATACCTCTATTCATAGGAACGCCAAGTGCGATCGCTCAAGAAGAAAACCCAATCGCTGCTCTTTTGCAAGAGATTGTACCTCAGTTGCGCCAGACAACTACATTACCAATTTTACTTCCCAGTGAACTAACTCCTGATTCACAACAACTCTATGCTCACGTTGCCATTGAGATTGGTACTTTTCTAACTCTTGCAGGACTTACGCAAGAACTCTCTAAAACCCTCTTGACTTTGTGTCCTTTGTGTCCTTTGCGGTTCGTTTTTTCATAATTTTGCGTAAGTCCTATCTTATAACAGAACCATATTTTACATTGGTATCTGACACATCAGCACAAGATAGGTAAATCTTGCCGTGTTCCACCGAAAGTATTGGGATGGTGCGTTATACCTTTGGCTAACGCACCCTACAAAAGTTACTGTTGATTAAATCCGTGTTTTTAAGCAGCGTTTATTCTTTGCAAACCAGTGTAAACATTAAACCGTTCTCCACGCAGGAATCCAATCAAGGTAATTCCGAATTCATTGGCGACAGACACCGCTAAACTACTAGGAGCGGAAACAGAACAGACAATAGGAACTCCAGCAGTTGTAGATTTTTGCAAAATCTCAAAACTAGAGCGTCCGCTCACTAAAACAATACAATTATTTAAAGGCAACTCGTCACTGAGCAAAGCTGTACCAATCAATTTATCCAAAGCATTGTGTCGTCCAACGTCTTCGCGTAGGTTTAACAGTTGTCCTTGAGTATTGAAGCTAGCCGCAGCGTGCAAACCCCCTGTAGCTGTGAAGATACCTTGAGCAGCCCGGAGTTTATCAGGTAGGCTGTAGATGATTTCAGGTGTTAGTGTTGGGCCAGAAGGAATCATTGGACATCCCCGCAGACGCAAAGCTTCAAGGCTAGCTTTACCACACACTCCACAGGCGCTACTAGTGTAGAAATGACGCTCCAAAGGTTGTAAGTCTGGAATCAAACCATCCCGCAGTTCTACATTTACGATGTTATGGCGCTGCTCACCATCTATCAATTCATCCACACAATAACTGATACGTCGGATATCTTCTCTGCGGCTAACGACTCCTTCACTATAGAGAAAACCAGCAGCTAGTTCAAAATCTGCCCCTGGTGTCCGCATAGTTACAGCTACCGTCTTCTGGAGAGGGACGAGGCGAATTTCTAAAGGTTCTTCGGTGGTGAGTTGGTCTAAGCGCGATCGCATTTTACCATTTTCCACTACCCAGACACTGGCTTTAGTCTTGCTTTTAGTTGGCATTTTCATATTTATGAGAGTTGGCAAATTTAAATTTTGATACTAATCTGGGAACAAAGTAATGCTATTTGTATATCAGATGCCAAAGTAATTTGTAGTTACAGGACGCTAAAAGCGAAGGCGGACTTGCTTTGAGCGTCGCTATCAGTATTGCCTACTGTAACTAAATAATTACAAATTACTAATTAGTAATTATTTACTCAGGTTGATGCTCACTAACTACTTTGTGCGATGTCTGTTTAGTAAGTAAAATGAACTTAAAAATTTTGGCTTCCAGAAAATTTTTCTTTGCAATAGTCTTTGTAATTTTCCTTGGTTTTACAGGATACTTTGTGGGTAATAACATTACTCAGAAAGTAATTGAAAAATCTCTTGCAAAACAAGTTATGTCTACCTCCACCGTAGGAAAAAGTTCTCAATTACAGACACTTTTAAATGAGATAGTTGTAAAACAGAAGATCCCTGGTGCAGTAATGTATATTAATACACCGAAAGGTAGTTGGCTGGGAGCGTCTGGTGTAAATAACTTGTCCACTAAAACCCGGATGAAAACGACAGATGGCTTTTCTATTGCCAGTATGAGTAAAACTTTTATGGCGGTGGTTGTGCTGAAATTAGTGGAGCAAGGGAAAATAAAACTAGATCAGCCGATCGCAACCTACTTACCAAGAGATATCAGTCCTCATATTGTCAACAGCGACAAAATTACAGTTCGTCAACTGCTCAACCACACCAGTGGTGTTGCTGAATACCTAGATACAAAAGAGTTTATTCAAGCTACAGCCAAAAGAAGTCGCTCGCAGCCTTGGAAAGCCAGAGAAGCTATTAAGTATATGTACCAAGAGCAACCGCAGGCAAATCCTGGAGAAAAATTTATTTATACTGATTGCAACTACATTCTTTTGGAACTGATTGTTGAAAATATCACTAGGGGAACTCTTGCACAAGCAATCCGTACTCAGATTTTAAAACCACTAGGATTAAAACATACCTTCACGGAATTACGCGAACCGACAATTGGAGAAGTAGCTACAGGTTATGGCGATCGCAATAAGGATGGTAAGCTAGATAGCTACGCCCAAGTCAATGATGGCAATGGTTTAGGAGATGGTGGATTGGTTTCAACAGCAGAGGATTTAGCAAAGTTCGCTAAAGCGTTATTTGCCAAAAAAACCTTACTCTCCCCGAAGATGATGAAAGAAATGTTGAAATTCAAAGATAATGGCGAAGGCTATAGTTATGGCTTAGGTGTAGAAAGGTATTCATCTCCTTTGGCAAAAGCAATTGGGCATAGTGGTATAGCTTATGGCTTCGCCACATTACTTGCATATCTCCCCAATCAAAATACCACTATAATAGTACTGCTAAACAATCAGAATGTTGATATTAAATCAGTAGCTAGGACAGGTTTAGAGGTTGTCGAGAATCATTAATACTAATTTGTGATTATAATTTTCACTATACTGGCATTATAAACTTTCTGGGTCAATATTCAGTTCTCGCAATTTGGCTGCTAGGCGTTCAGCACGTTGCTTTTCTTGTTCAGCACGCTGTGTTTCTTGTTGGGCGACTTCTTCCGGTGTAGAAACTAGATTCCCTTCTACAGTGAAATAGCGCAATTTATGTTCATAAACACCCAAGTACAAATTTAATTGCTGACTCCACAGCCATCCTTGAGGATTAGGTTCTATCGGTTGATAAGTACCGCCAATCAAGATAAAGCCAGCAAATTCTAAATTATTAGGATCGAACCAAAAATATTCTGGTGTACGAAAGATATCTTGAAAAATTTGTTTTTTCAAACCCTTATCAGTTGCGGCTGTAGAATTCGAGAGAAGCTCTACAATTATGTTGGGATATTTCCCATCTTCTTCCCAAACAACCCAACTTTTACGAACTTTGCGTTGACATCCCAACACTACAAAAAAATCTGGCCCTCGGAATTCTTCTGACTTCTTCTGGCGTTGGCTGTAGTAAATTGTTAGATTACCCGCAGCGTAAAAGTCATTGCGGTTTCGCCACCACAATTCCAAAGATTGCAATAGCAGAATTATTTGGCGTAGATGTAATTCGCTATCCATTGGTGGTTCGTCACTATATAAATCCCCTAGAGGAAATATTAGATCATTTGGGAATTCAAAATCTTTGGTGGCGGACATGGCTGCAAGTTTTGGGGTGATATAGGTGATATAAACTTACCGTAATCCAGGTTTGTTTTTCCAGAGGCGCGATCGCATTATAATCAGGAACCCGTTCAAGCGATCGCTTACTGTCACTGATGCTACTTTAAGTTTTAACATTTATCTTTGCTTTCTATACATTGAAGCAGGCATTTTTGTAACTAGCAATTTCAGTTATCTATATCTATCTTATGTAGTGAGTCTTATACCTACCCTAAGTAGGGTTATCTATCTGCTTTTGTTCGTTAAGTTATATGAAGTAGTAAAAGCAAATCTTCTCAGTAAGTAACTGAGGAAATCAAAATAACCTTAACTTAGTTGGAGTTTTTTATGACTTACGCAGCCGATGAAGCAACAAAACCAGCTTTAGAAAATTTTAAAGGCTTTGATGTAGATACTCAGTTAGCCCTACTTTGGTTCGGTTACTTGGATCTTAAAGAGCAGCTAAATCCAGCACCTCCTTCAAGCGTTGAAGCTCCTGCTAAAGCAGTGTTTGACCAAATCCTCGCTTTGTCTAAAGAAGAGCAACTGCAAGCGCAACGCGACATTATTAATGGTGCAAATAACAATATCACCAAAGGTTATACTGCTCTAAGTCCCAATGCTAAATTAGACGTTTGGCTGCTCCTGGCACAAGGAATGGACAATGGAAGCGTCATTCAAGTACCGTCTGACTATCAACTTCCTGGTGAAACAGATGAATTTGTCGCAATGATCAAAAAGCTGGAGTTTGAGCAGCGCGTTAATTTTATGTTGAGTGTGGTGCAAGGGAAGGGTTAGTTAAGTCCAGTAACTCTCAATATTTTCTCGAATTAGGGATAACTAAAAGTAGTAAATTAAGCTAGACCTGGCTCCTTTTGCTCTACTTTAATAGTGGTTAAATCAGAACTACCGCAGAGATACTCATCTTTGCGGTAGTTCTGATGCAAGTTAATGGATATAGTGTTGGGAGTGTTAAAACTGGGAAAATGAAACTTGATTTAGATTTTTTCCAGCCGCACGATCGCATTATAATCAGGTACACCTTCAAGCGATCGCTTACTTTTATCAAGTAACACATTCCCTTCTGGCCAATGTACTTGTAAGTTTCCTGACTGAATTGGCGCAATATAGACTTGACAGAACAACTCGCCTAAATCATTCTTAAGAATTACCTTATCCCCATCTTTTAAACCCAACAGTACCGCATCAGCAGCATTCATTAACACCGCCTCTCGTACCGCTCCAGTAATTGCATCCTTGCGTTCCTGCACCATACTATTAAATTGTTTGCCTCGGCGTGTTGCTAATAAAAAATAACCCTCTGGTAATTCTCTTTGGCGTGGTAATAATACCCCAAAGTGTGCTTTCCCATCTGCTGTAGGGAAATTCCAACCAAAGCACAAATGTGAGCCACCATATTGAAACTGGTCACCAGCTTGCTGTAAGTGTTGAATACCAGCATATTGTGGTACAACTTGAGCAATTTCTTCACGGATAGCAGCTGTGTCAGCAAAAGTCAGCTTATTTGTTAAATCTGGCTTTACTCGCCTTGCCAATTCTAAAAATACTTCCAACTCTGGACGCGCTTCTTTAATGCGCGCCCCCGGAATTTCTGGACTGAAAATTACCCGGCGTTCGGTGTTAGTTTCTGTGACTCCCCCTGGTATTTCGTAACGAGTCGTCGTAGGTAAAAGTACCACAGTATCAGCAGGTTCCACCAACATTTGGCTAGAGAGAACTATATCTATATGTACCCGTAGGGGTATTTGCTTGAGCGCCGCTTCCACATAATCTGGTTCTGGCAGTACTTCTAAAAAATTACCACCCACAGAAACCAACACTTCTATTTCCCCTTGATGTGCCGCGTTAATCATTTCTGGAGCAATTAAACCTTTACTTGCTGGCACTTCAAAGCCCCAATGCTGACTTAATTGGGCAGCATTTTCTGAGGTGATAGGTTTACCACCAGGAAATACTGTCGCGTAACATCCCATCTCTGCACCACCCTGCACCCCAGAGTGTCCGCGAATTGGCATTAAACCGCAGCCTTCCCGACCGACAAAACCCTTGGTGAGAGCTAAGTTGATGATACTTCGCACATTATCTTCGCCGCATTCATGCTGAGTAATGCCCATACTCCAAACAAATACGGCTTTATTCGCTTCTTTGACCATTTTGGCAAAGGCATACATTTCCTCGCGGGATGTTCCAGAAAGCCGCTCTAATTCTTCCCAAGATTGATTTTCTAACGATGCTTTGAGTTCAGCAAAGCCAACTGTGTATAAATCTATAAATGACTGGTCTACCCAATTGTTAGCAATTATATGTTTAATAGTGCCATTCAAAAATGCTATATCCCCGCCCATGTTGATTAAAAAGAAGTCTTCGGCAAACTTTGTACCAAAAACGGCGCTTTCTACAATTGAGGGCACCCAGTAGCGCTCCATTCCTGGCTCACGATAAGTATTAATAACTACAATCTTAGTGCCAGCTTTTTTAGCGTAATGGAGATACTTGACGGTAACAGGCTGATTGTTAGCAACATTAGAGCCAATGAACACTAATAAATCAGTACCAATCCAGTCTTTATAAGAACAAGTGGTAGCCCCTGCACCGAGAGCAGCTTTCAGTCCTGCCGTACTGGGGGAATGGCAAATGCGGGCAGCGTTATCAATATTATTGCTTCCCATTGCCCGCACAGCTTTTTGGATGGCATAATAAGTTTCGTTGACAGTACCGCGACTGGTAACATAGAAACTGAGACGGTCTGGTGTGGTTGAGCAGATGCGATCGCTAATTACTCCTAAAGCTTCATCCCAACTCACACGGCGAAAGCCTTTTTCCCCTCGTTGACGAATCATCGGGTAGGGGAGTCTTCCCAAGTCACGTAATTGGGCACTTTTTTGGTTTCGTAACTGTGAAACATCTTGCAATAGCACAGAATCAAAAGCTGGCATAGTATTCATCCGCAACAGTCGCAACCGGACATTGCAAAGATGGATGCCATCTAAAGTCCAATCTTTCATCCCGGTTGTTCCGAGGGCGCAACCATCGCAGACACCTTTATTCAGAATATTCCACATATAAGGTAGTTTGTCACGAGATAGCCAGATTGCCCGAAATACCTCCCAGTAATTATTGGGATACTGTTCGCCAATGCCAAAAGGCTTCCAACTTGCCCAGTTTGAGGGTGTCCAGTGTTTTTTGGGTTTAGGTAACATGACGCAATGTGTGTGAGTTGCTGAATTATTTAAGGCTATCGTTTTGAATAGCAAATGAGTAGCAGGCAGTTAAAAATCCTTTTACTTGCTGAATTTACCGAAATCAGAAAGTCAAAGCTACTTTTGCTTGCTGAATATACCGAAATGAGAAAGCAAACTGGAGTTTGAGAAAGTCAAAGCTGCTTTTGCTTGCTGGATATACCGAAATGAGAAAGCAAACTGGAGTTTG
>NZ_JBALFV010000021.1:0-67315 GCF_036916735.1 Nostoc sp. | reverse complement strand
CAGCATTTTTTATCGGCGAAATAGCTGGAAGCTTGGCCTCAACTTCAATAATCTTTTTAATGTTAACTACATTGATGTTGGCCAGAATAGAACCTTTATTGCCCCTGGTGCACCATTTACGGTTGTAGGCTCGTTCTCAGTGGAGTTTTGACGAATTCAAGAGTGACAACGCTCATCAAGGAAAGCATCTTAATCAGGGAATATCTATGATGTTATGATGTTACTTATGCATTATTTTAAACCTTGCTAATTGGTTCCGTGAAGACATAGTATTCTACCTCGTGATATCTAAAATAATTCCAAATTCATGATCAAAAACTTCATAGGATTACTACTCAACGGAGTTATTGTCACCTTTGGACTATTGCCATTATTAGCTCAAGCACAGCAGCCCGTTTCTAATACCCAAGTTGCGGCGATGGTAGAAGCATTGCGACAGGCTGCACCGCAAACAAAAAATCCCAAGGATGGACTTTACAGCGAATGGCAAGTTAAACCAGAAACTCTCAAAGGCTGGTCAAAAACTTGTCTCAAACGAGAACTAACACCGACGCAGTTTGAAAACAGCGCTGCGATCGCTCGCCAAGTCGTATCCTGTATCACGCGCCGTGAGTTAACCAATCAGTTTCGCGCCACCAATAATAATGAAATTGCATCTGTGCGTGGTGCAGCTTGTTGGTGGATGACTGGTAGTTATACAAGTTGTAACAAAGGTTTCACTGCTGACTATGTGCAAAAAGTTGTCCGCCTTTATCAACAACAGCTCTCAAAACCAGCAGCAATTCATTCATAAAAGGGCGATTACAGCAGTTTTGAAATTCTTCGTTCCTATGCTCTGCATGGGCTTATCAAAATAATTACTATAGTTAAAAAATAATGTCGAAAATAACAATAAACTTTATCTAAAAAAAGGTAAAAATCATGACACAATCTCTACAAAAACTATTTATATTTGATGAATTTTTATAATTTTGAGAAACACAACCAGAAAATATCCGTTATGAATTACACAATCAAGATATTATTCAAATGCTACCACCATCTGCTAAACACGAGCAAAATGTAGCATTTTTAACAATTATTTTAGGCTATGAATGTCTTCACCTTAAACTTTATTAAGGTATACCTAAAACCGCTACAGTGAAGCCAGAAAATCAAATGTCAGGCTACTATCCAGATGTTTTCTTAATGAATTTTTCTAACTTGGGTAATGATCCACTATGGGAGAAACAATCAATCCTTAGTAAACCCAATTCAATTCCATTAGTGATTGAAGTAGTCAGTACTAACTGGAGAGATGATTATAAAAAGTTTGCTGATTATGAAGAAATGGATATTCAAGAATATTGGATTGTGGATTATGCAGCTTTGGGTAGCAAAGAGTTAATAGGCGACCCCAAACAGCCAACAATCACAATTTACTCTTTAAGTGATGAGGGCGAATATCGTGGTAAACAGTTTAGAGGAGACGAGCGTATAGAGTCGCCAACATTTCCAGATTTAAATCTGACTGTAGAGGAAATTTTTTCAGCGCGTTATTGATAGTATCAAACACCAGCAAATTCAAGACTTACGCACCCCTACCTTATTTAAATGAAAACTGACTCAATCCCCATGCCCAATGCCCAATAAAGTATCTGATTGCTACAGTCGGGGTGAAAAATACTAAGCTGGTAGATAGCACGTTTAAACTTTAGCGGAAATTCCAAATCGCATTCATCGGCGGTTTAGAATTCCCCATTGGTGAACTACCTATAATTACATTATGTTTGATGCTCTATCTGACCGTTTAGAAGCCGCGTGGAAAAAACTGCGGGGACAGGACAAAATTTCTCAATCCAACATTCAAGATGCATTGCGCGAAGTGCGCCGCGCCTTGTTGGAGGCAGATGTTAACCTCCAGGTAGTCAAAGATTTTATTAGCGAAGTTGAAGCCAAAGCACAGGGAGCCGAGGTGATTACCGGCGTGCGACCTGACCAACAGTTCATCAAAATTGTTCATGATGAACTGGTGCAGGTGATGGGAGAAGAAAATGTTCCCATTGCAGAAGCCCAGGAACAGCCTACTATTGTGTTAATGGCTGGGTTGCAAGGTACTGGTAAAACCACAGCTACCGCTAAGTTAGCCTTACATTTGAGAAAATTAGATCGTAGCTGTTTGTTGGTGGCGACAGACGTATATCGTCCAGCAGCGATCGACCAGCTGGTGACGTTGGGTAAGCAAATTGACGTACCAGTATTTGAACTAGGAAGCGACGCAGATCCTGTAGAAATTGCAAGGCAAGGTGTAGAACGCGCTAGGGCAGAAGGTGTAAACACAGTAATTATTGATACTGCTGGTCGCCTGCAAATTGACGAAGACATGATGGCGGAATTAGCCCGCATCAAAGCAACTGTCCAACCAGATGAAACTCTGTTGGTGGTGGACGCGATGACTGGTCAAGAGGCAGCTAATCTTACCCGCACCTTCCAGGAGCAGATCGGAATTACTGGGGCGATTCTCACCAAGTTGGATGGTGATAGCCGTGGCGGTGCAGCGCTGTCAGTGCGAAAGATTTCAGGAGCGCCAATAAAGTTTGTGGGCGTGGGTGAGAAAGTCGAGGCACTGCAACCGTTTTATCCAGATCGTATGGCATCCCGAATTTTGGGAATGGGCGACGTGCTAACCCTGGTAGAAAAAGCCCAGGAAGAGTTTGACTTAGCAGATGCTGAGAAAATGCAGGAGAAAATTTTGTCAGCAAAGTTTGACTTTACTGACTTTCTCAAGCAATTACGAATGCTAAAGAACATGGGTTCTCTGGGAGGCTTCATCAAGATGATTCCAGGGATGAACAAGCTCTCAGACGATCAGCTTAAGCAGGGAGAAACCCAGCTCAAACGCTGTGAGGCGATGATTAACTCCATGACTCGCCAAGAACGCCACGACCCCGATTTATTAGCCAGTTCTCCCAGTCGGCGGCGGCGGATTGCTGCTGGCTCCGGTTATAGAGAGTCAGATGTGACTAAACTAGTAGGTGATTTCCAAAAAATGCGATCGCTCATGCAGCAAATGGGTCAAGGTGGCTTCCCTGGAATGCCGGGAATGTTCGGCGGTGGCGGTATGGGCAACGCCTTCGCAGGTGCAGGCAATCGTCCCCCAGCCCCAGGATGGCGAGGTTATGATGGCGGTGCCTCAGTCACGAAAAAGAAAAAACCCAAAGATAAAAAGAAAAAAGGCTTTGGCAATCTTTAGGCATTGGGCATGGGGCATTGGTAATTTGCTAATCACAAATGACTAATAGCACCAAATGCTAGACGAGTGCTAAAATTAGCATTTCGGCATACTTACCAATTAGGAGAATGATTCTTCAACCATGATCAAACTGCGCTTGAAGCGATACGGTAAAAAGCGGGAAGCAAGTTATCGCATTATCGCCATTAACAACCTCTCTCGCCGCGATGGCCGTCCCCTAGAAGAATTGGGATTTTATAACCCCAGAACTGATGAAGTGCGACTAGACGTTCCCGGTATCGTCAAGCGACTACAACAAGGCGCTCAACCCACTGACACCGTCCGTCGCATTTTAGTAAAAGCCAATGTTTTTGAACAGGTCAGTGCCACATCTACAGCCGCATCATAATTCGGGAACAATATCCCCAACAGCTAGTCCCAACTATGTTGGGCTGGTTCGGTTTTTAGTGCAGCCGTTTTTGGAATCTCCAGAGACTTTAAGCGTCGATTGCGAAATTTCTCAGGTCCTCAACCGGGCTTGGATTCGCATCGCTTTTGAAAGCACGGATAAAGGGAAAGTGTTTGGTCGAGGGGGACGCAATATTCAAGCGATTCGTACAGTAATTGCTGCCGCCGCCGCCGCAGCTGGGCAATCAGTATACCTGGATATCTACGGCAGCACTACGCCAGGCCGCGAGGGTATGTCTTTTGATGAAGAGACAGAAGAGCGATCGCCACCACCGACTAGGAGAGAACCGCGTGGAAATGATGGGCCTAAGCCCATTGTTAAACCCCGCCTCCGCTAGGTTGAAACTAGAGAGCAAGTCTGAGCGGTTGTGATTACCTCCGCTCAGAATTTTTGTAAAGATGGAAAGTAGCAAAAAGATTTTTGAATCTTTTTTTGAACTCTTCACCAGTAGGAGCGTACAGCCTTACATTAGTGTCAACTTAAAAAAATCTGCTTTGAGAGGGCGTTTTGCCCTCGTCTCCTAACCCCTTCTCCCAAGTTGAGATTCGTCGGGGAACTAGAGAATTTGCTCGCTTTTGGCAAAATTGGCAGAGGGGTTGGGGGTGAGAGTCAAACCTGGAAAGTTCGCTAAATCTAGCTTATACGTTAAGTTGACACCTATGGTTTTATGCCCCTACAACAATTCATTTTTTGCAAAGATTTTTCCAAAATGTAAATAATAAAAGCGTAATTTCGCTAAGGGCGAAAAAACATTAACCTTTGTCAAACATAGATGCTCACCAATTAAAAAATACTATGGCAGGTGCTTTAACAATTCAGCTGCCCAATATTCCCAGTGCGATCGCTCTTGCGGGAGATGCAGAAGAAAATCTCAAAATGCTATCTCGGCAAACAGGAGCCAGTTTAGTGTTACGCGGAAAGGAATTACTGATTTCTGGTACCGAAGGGCAAATTGATCTAGCTACGAGATTAGTGCGATCCCTTGAAGACCTTTGGATTAAAGGCAATACTATTTCCAGTGCCGATATTTTAACAGCTCGTCAAGCGATAGATAGTGATCGACAAGGGGAACTGCAAGATTTACAGCGAAATGTCCTCGCCAAAAGTCGCCGGGGTGAAGAAGTTCGTGCCAAAACCTTCCGCCAGCGTCAATATATCGATGCACTCCGTAGACGCGATCTCACCTTTGGTATTGGGCCTGCTGGTACTGGTAAGACTTATCTCGCTGTTGTTGTTGCCGTGCAAGCACTCCTTGCTAACCAATTTGAAAAGCTAATTTTAACTCGCCCTGCCGTCGAAGCTGGTGAAAAACTCGGCTTTTTACCTGGAGATTTACAGCAGAAAGTTAATCCCTATCTTCGCCCACTTTATGATGCTATTTATGAATTTATCGACCCCGAAAAAGTACCCAGTTTAATGGAACGCGGTGTAATCGAAGTTGCACCCCTTGCTTATATGCGGGGACGCACCCTCAATAACGCCTTTGTAATTGTGGATGAAGCTCAAAATACTACACCCGCTCAGATGAAAATGGTTTTGACTCGTTTGGGCTTCCGTTCTCGGATGGTGATTACAGGCGACATGACACAAACTGATTTACCACTTCAGCAACAATCAGGTTTAGGAGTAGCTTTACAAATTTTAAAACATGTTGAAGGTATTGCCTTTTGCGAATTTTCCCAAAAGGATGTCGTGCGCCATCCTCTAGTTCAGCGCATTGTCGCTGCTTATGAACAATACGAAAAATAGGAATTGGGCATGGGGGATGCGGCAAAGGGCATTAGTTAGGACTGATCGTTTAACCAACGACAAATAACAAATGACAAAGGATAAATGACAAATGACCACAACATTAAAAGAATTTTTAGCAGCTTGTGAGACTTTGGGAACTTTGCGTTTAATTGTTACTAGCAGCGCTGCTGTATTGGAAGCACGAGGCAAAATAGAAAAGTTATTTTATGCAGAATTGCCTAAAGGGAAGTACGCGAATATGCATACAGAAGGTTTTGAGTTTCATTTGAATATGGACAAGATCACTCAAGTGAAATTTGAAACAGGTGAAGCGAAGAGGGGGAATTTTACAACTTATGCTATCCGGTTTTTAGATGATAAACAAGAAGCTGCTTTAAGCCTATTTTTGCAATGGGGTAAACCAGGAGAATATGAACCAGGACAGGTGGAAGCTTGGCAAGCTTTACAGAAGGAGTATGGGGAAATTTGGGAACCGTTAGCAGCAGAAATTTAATATTGATAACTGGTAATTAGGAAATCTAAATCTTCAATTACCAGTTATTTTATTTAACTAAGGCGTAGTTATTAACAGATATTCCTGACAATTTGCAGAAATTCCCTTAGTACAGGTGTCATATCCTCTTGTTGCCACACTACAGCCGTTTCTACTAATGGTGTATTCTCCTCTATAGCGCGATAAACTACACCAGACCTCTGAAGATTTTGCAATGAAGATGGTGCGATCGCAATTCCTATTCCTGCTGAAACCAATGCGATAATTGTTTGCATCTGAATCGCTTCTTGAGTCACTTTTGGGCTGAAATTTCCTTGCTGACAAAGACTTATGATTTGGTCGTAAAGTCCAGGCCCCAAATGGCGAGGGAACATGATAAAGTTTTCATTTATTAGCGATCGCACAGAAATCTTTTCTTGTTCAGCTAAGGGATGAGTTTCTAGCATAGCCACAATTAAAGCTTCTCGCTGAATGCACTCTTGATTGAGTGTGTTGTCTTCTAACAGTGGATGGGCAAAACCTACATGGATGCGACGTTCTTGTAGCGCTTGCTCTTGTTGAGTTGTGGTTAATTCCTGCAAAATCAACTCTACTTCTGGAAACCGTTCTCTAAACCGTCGCAAAATTACAGGAAGTAAATTATAAGTTACCAAACTGGTAAACCCAATTCGTAGTTTTCCCTTCTCACCTCTTCCTGTCTGTTGGGTTAGTTCAATTGCCTTTTCCAGTTGAGCCAAAAGTTGATAAGCTTCTTGCAAAAATACTTGTCCAGCTTCAGTTAGTTGCACGTGTCGCTTGGTTTTACGCTGAAACAGTTCTACTCCCAATTGCGCCTCTAGTTGCTGAATTTGCTGGCTTAAGGGCGGTTGAGCAATGTGCAATCGCTCGGCGGCTCTACTGAAGTGCAGTTCTTCAGCGACAGCAATAAAGTAACGTAGGTGTCGCAGTTCCATTTTTTGATATTTTATAAGTTTGAATTTTCTATAAATATATAAGTGAAGCTACAGAATATTTGGCGCTGTCAATCGAGGTTTCTGCAAAGGTGGATGGAGCTATAGAAAAAGGTTGGACTGATGAGCGATGCCTGCGGCGGGCTACGCCTACGCTTACAGCAATGAGTCGTGCTTCACGATAATGGAGTCAACACCCAGATGGATTTTTTGCTCAAGCTTGGTGTGAAGTTGTGGGATGGAAAGGTTAGATTAATCCAAGATTTTCTAGAAAATTTGTGATAAAAATTTACGTGTTCTTTCTTATTTAGGGTTGCTGAAAAATGCATCAGCTTTAAAATACGCCACCATGCTTGATTTAGAAATACATTCATTTAATCTAGAAGAAAATATTAAAATTGCTATATTTTTCACTGACTAAGATTTTCAAAATAGTGATTTTCGCTTCTTAAATAATGAGCAAGAGTCCTTGAGAAAAATATCATTCACAGCGCCAAACGATCATCTATTTTTCCTCTCTTCAATGCCCCATCCCCCATGCCCGATCCCCAATCCTCTAATTGCATACTTCTATGCAATCGGAAGTAGCTACACCAACCTAAATAACTACCCCTAGCAGGTTAAACTAGGTCTGGTAACAACTGCTCCACGTTCCTTATGAGGCTTTTATGGGAGCTAACCTCAAACAGATTGCCAACTATTTAGACAACCTTGGTTGGGACTACCGTTTTGATGATGAAGAAGACCGGATTATAACAGGCGTGGAGGCTGATAACCTAGAAGATTTCCTAATAGTTGTCCAGCTCGATGAAGAGGGAAAATTTTTCCGAGTATTTGCCCCTCAAGTTCTGGCAGGAATTCAAGACCATCCTCACAAGGCAGCTATCCTACAGACAATGCTTGCTATTTCCTGGGAAACCAAAATGTTGCAATGGGAGTATGACCCATCTGATGGCGAAATCCGTGCCATTATTGAGTTTCCTCTAGAAGACTCGATTCTCACAGAAAAACAATTTCACCGTTGTCTGAGTGGGTTAATTCAGATTGTAGATAGCATAGCAATACCTCGCCTGAAAGAAGTGATGGCAACAGGTTTTGATCCGGGGAATATAGAACTTGGAGAAAGACTGTTACTTAGTATCCAAGAAGAAGCGCCAGGATTGCTAGATTTGCTGGAAAAGGCAATGGAAGCGCGAAAAAAGCGAGGAAGTTTTCCTAGTGAGTGAGACGGATCATCACTTAAATCGCTATACTCCAAAGTGATACCCTCACTATATACTGAAATTTTCTGGGGCTGGATATTATGACATCCTATGCAACCTCCTCTGCCAAAGCGGAAATGAGTGAACTACGGCGGTTGAAAGGCTTACTACCGCCAGAATTACAGAGCTGGGTCACGGTTGAAGGCACAACTGAGGTCAATCCACCCCTGGTTCGTTGCGAAGAAATTGGTAAAGACCAGGTAGAAATTCAAATTGACTTGGTGAAATGGGATGCCCTCGCAATGGATCAGCGTAATCTGCTGTTCTGGCATGAAGTTGCTCGCGTTCAAAATGACACAATTCCTAAAGATGGTTGGGAAATGGCAGCACTAGCCATCGGTTTAGGTGGTGCTGTAGGCGAATTGTGGGTACAAGATGGATTGCTGCTAGTGTTAGCTTTGTCACTTTGTGGCGTGTCAGGCTGGCGACTGTACCAAAAAAATAATGGGGAAAAGCAACTAAAAGAATTGCTCAATGCTGATGAGAAAGCGATCGCTTTGGCAACTCGTTTTGGTTATACTCTCCCCAATGCCTATAAGAGTCTAGGTAGCGCCTTGAAAACCCTGATTGACAATACTCCTAGTAAGCGCCAACGATCAAGATACGAAGCAAGACTCTCTGCCCTCAAACGCAGTGCTAATAAAGCAAAAGCTAGATCTAAAACTCCAGATGAGGGCGCACTGTAGAAACCATAAAGTTAAGTTGGGTAGGCAATACCTACCTAACAAAATGCCTAAATTAATTTTAGAAATTGATAATTCATAACTATGTTTCAAGTAGGGATTTAAACCTACTTGAAACAGTACTGCCTTTATTAGGCGTCGGGTACAAACCCTTTGTAATTGCTTCAGCATCAATACCCGACTCAAGTTTCGCTATTAGACGCACTATCCCAGTAGCTTAATCGCTTAATCATTATCCAGGTTTGAAGAGAAGCCACAAAAGAAGACTTATTGGCCAACCGAAAAATAAAATTATCAGAGCAACAAGACAACCAGACTTACCACGACGTTCAGCATCACTGTAAACTCAAGCAAGACTCTAAGCAAGCAGACCTAGAAACAGAGCAATAAATATTAATGCGATTGTGTTATCCGAGCTAGATGAAAAGGTCTGTGCAAGAAAAAGAGGTGAAATATTTAAGCAATTCAACATGATGGTGAAAGTCCATAGATAACAAGGAAATTTTCGGAATATTAATCTATGGGACAACGCACTCGGCTTTGTTGGCCAAATATGATAATAAATCAGGTTGACATTAAAATTTCATAAAATCTTGGTTTTTCCTTGACTACATCTTTATCAAACTCAAATTTTACAAAAATTTTTACAGTTGGTTTAGCATTTTATGCGTCTGGGGAATCACGCGCACTTGCTTGACAAACCGCTTCATTAAGGCTTGCCACGTCAAAACTTGATCGCTCGAAGGCGCAAGTACAGGTATTGAGGATAATTGTTCAGATACTGCCAAAGGCGTAACAGGCTGTAAAAATACTGAGATATCTGGACTAACCTCTGCCACCAGCAAAGCTGATCGTTCCAACTCAGCGGGATCTGTGTTTTGAGACACAATTATCTTGACAAAAACATTTAAATATGAATCATGACATAATTGAAGAAATTTACTATGTTCTTGCCAATAAATTTCGCCGCTAACACTGGGCAACTTGAAATCCATACCCACAGAGTCTAAGTAGGGAAGAATCATTGCTAGTTGTTCTGGGCGATGTCCGCCAGTTTCTAAGTATATGGGTAAACCAGTTCTGGTTCGCACTTGGGGTAGAAACTGGGCTAAAAATGGAGCATGAAGAAGTGGTTCGCCTCCAGTTAAGCTAATGCTATCGTGTAGAGAAGGTACATTTTGTCGTTCCACCCATTCAGTTAGTAGGGGTAGAGAGACAGGGTTAGAGTGGATTTCAAAGTCGCGTAATCCAGGCGATCGCTCTATCCGACAACTAGCAGGTGCATTCCAAGTGTGGGCACTATCACAAAACTGACAGCGCAAATCACACAAAGCAAAACGAATAAATATCTGACGCATCCCTACATTTAGTCCTTCCCCTTGAATGGCAGAAAAGATTTCAATTAGGCGTGCAGTAGGTGTAACCGTATTTTTAGCAATCATTTGATAGAGAGCAACGCGATCGCGCTGCGTCGGCACAACAACAAGGATGTTTTTTGGCTTCTTGTTCTATTGTGAATCGTCGCTAGCGATCTCCAATCTCAGCCCCGGTAAATCGCAATTAGTCCTTATTACTACTGATTCCAATATTAGATTAAGTAATTTTCTAGGACAAAATAATGTTTGGCAGATTACATTATACATGGCAACGAAAGTGCAGAGCTTCATGACTAGCCAACCGACAGAGGTCGATTTTACAGTTAATTCCCTAAATGACACGGCTATAGTGCAAGTGCCTAAGCGGTTGAGCGTGCTGGAGGCTTTAGGTTTTAAGCAAACCTGCCAAAGCTTAATTCAGCCCAATTCACATCCCAAGCAAATCATTATTGACTTTCACCAAACTACTTTTATGGATAGTAGTGGTTTAGGCGCCCTGGTTAGTAATTTTAAATACGCCCAAACTCAAGGGATTACATTAACACTGCGGAATGTAACACCTCAAATAATGGCAGTCCTAAAACTCACAGGATTGGATCAGGTTTTTCCCTTAGAACTTGTAGATGATGCGCCGCTAATCAAACAGGAAGACTTAGTAGATAATCGCAAGACAACTTCCCGTAAAGTAGAGCAGTTACCCACTACTCACCCTTCTGTGGCATCTTGGATGAAACGGTTGTTAGACATTGTGGGGTCTGTAGTCGGTTTATTAATTACTGGAGTTTTATTTATTCCGATTGCGATCGCTATTCAAATTAATGATCCCGGACCCATTTTCTTCAGTCAAATTCGTTGTGGTTGGATGGGGAAACGCTTTAAGATTTGGAAATTCCGCTCTATGTGTGTGGATGCGGAAGCGAAGAAATCCCAAATTCAAAACCAAGTGCAAGGTGCTTTTTTCAAGAATGAGAATGACCCCAGAATTACTAAAATAGGGCGCTTTTTACGGCGAACTAGTCTTGATGAATTACCCCAATTTTGGAACGTCCTCAAAGGAGAAATGAGTTTAGTAGGCACTCGACCACCTACACCCGATGAAGTGGAACGCTACGAAGTACCGGAGTGGCAACGTTTAGATGTTAAACCCGGTATGACTGGCGAATGGCAAGTGAATGGACGGTCTACAGTTCGTAGTTTTGAAGATGTAATTCGCTTAGATTTGCAGTATCAAAAAAATTGGAGTCTGGTGTACGATTTAAAGCTAATTTTCAAAACTATAGCTATTCTGTTTAATAGAAACAGTGGTGCTGTTTAGCTAACTACCCTTATTCACAATTTTTTGCTAACTCCTAATCACAATGATTGTTAGATACACCCAAGTCTACTTCAGGCTTGGGTGTATTTTAGGTTTTCCTACAGCACCAGGCAAGTGTCAGCCAATTTTTTATTTTAGATTGACCACAGGGATAATTTATCTTTCTTGAAGTAAAGATACTTATTTTTTATCTAAGATTAAAATTGAGAACTTGAAAACAAGTTTCAATTTTGGATTTTGGATCATTCAATCCAAAATCCAAAATCTAAAATTTGGTAATCCTGGTATGAGATTATCCTACTGCCTTCTGAACACCAACTATTTCTACCTGCTGCACTTCTGGCAACAAACGCTTCACGCTTTGCTTAACAAACCCTTGCAAAAAACCAATTTGCTGATTTTGCTGAAATACCTTTTGCAAGGTTTGCCGCAAATTCTCCAAATTTAAACCAGTACCAGAATCTATCGCTATTTCTTGCTGTTGGAAATATTCAACTAGACTTAACCCTGCTACTCTAGTTAGATAAGCTGCACTTACTCCCTGCACTACACCGCCAGCGACAAAGGTAACGGCATTACTTTTCAGAACAGTACTAATAGCATTCGTAGAAAGTTCAACTAAACCGAGTTTAAGCATCAAACTTCCCATCGATCCAGCTACAGTTTGTCCTTGTTCTAGAGAAAATTTCTGCTGATAAATATTACCCAAATCCATTACCATCTGAGCATTAATTGCCGCAGTTGCTAAAATATCAAGGGCTGGGACTGGGTTAGCAAAGGCAGCAGCAGCAGCTATCCATTGATATTGTTCAATAATTGGGGTAGCGCGATCACGCCTAGTTCCATTCAACCAGTTTTTCGCCTCAGCTTTTAACAACCCAGTTTTTCTCATGGTTGTTACCCAAACTAGCCGTTGTCCCTGCTGTACCAAAACTTCACCTAACTGCTGCGTCAACTGCTGGATATTTGGCGCTGGTTGTTCCATCCACTCTCGCACAGAACCATCAGCCTCATGCTTTCGGACTTTTATGCAAATGGGAGAGGCCGCAGTTGCAACTACATTTCCCTGCGTTCGCTGTTTTAATTGACTAAAGACGCTGGCGCTTTCATCAGCTAAATACTGGTCTTGTTTGTTGAAAACTAGGATTATAGGCTGATTTGCTGCTTTTAGCTGCTGTAAGGCTTGAAATTCTGAGTCTGTCAAATCACCGTTTGTCAAGAATAGAACAAAATCAGATTTTGCTACTTCTGTTAAAATAGCCGCATCTGAATTGTCAGCCGCTTCTCTAAACAAAGGTGCTGTCTCTTCTAAAGACACGAAATTTCGTGTCTCAAGATTTTGCTTTAGCACTTGAATTAAAGTGCTTTTACCTACGGATTTACCGCCAGTTACAGCAACTTTAATTTCTTGTCTGTCTAACTCCAATAACAATTGGGCAACTTGTTCTGTGAGTGTCTGTAACGCCGGATGGTTTTTTGCTTCTTGTGCTAGTTGGTTAATTACAGTTTCAGTTTTAGTGATCGCACTTTCCACAGTCGCCCGATCTACCACCATACCATCTAGCTGCTCTAAACTGTTTTTTGTGCGATTTTTTTGGAATAACCACAAACCACCGCCTATAGCTAAGGCACTCAATAAACCAAACTCACCTACCTGCACTACAGAATCGTGCCAACTGTCCAACATCCACAGAGAAAAGGACAGTCCCAATCCTCCGACTAAAATTGGTCGCTGCAACTTCACAACCATGATTCTTTGCGCCTTTTAGATGGCCATTTCTTCCAGAATAGATCAAAATAAAACAAAAAACCTGCAATCTTGACTGATTGCAGGTTTTTGTTTTATCTTTTATTTGGTGGCGGGAAGTGGATTTGAACCACTGACCTTCGGGTTATGAGCCCGACGAGCTACCAGGCTGCTCTATCCCGCGTCGCTCTTAACTTTTATAGTATAACTTATAGTCAAGAGTTTGGCAACTACAAAAATGATAATTCTCCAATTACTTCTAAACGCTTGTATTTTTCCAAGGTGACAAACTTTTCACTGAGGCTTTCGGCGGCGCTAGGACTAATCCAACCCATTTGCTGGAGTAAATGAATAGCCACAGCATATTTTGCTCGTTTTGCCCCATCCATGACTTTAATTGCCAATCCCAAGCCTTCACCGAGTCTACCAATGCACTGCACTCCTTCAGCACCAGTTTTACTAACCAGTTCTCCTGGAGTTAAGCGCATCAGTTCGGTATCAAATTCTCCATCTCCTGCTACCATAGAGGGGTGATGAGTCATCGCACGGACAATGCGCTCCATATCCAAGTTAGTACTAGAGGCTAACAGTGCATATAAAGATGCCATCTGACCGAGTTGCATCAGATAAGTTGGAGCGCCACAATCGTCATGAGCGCTGATAAATTCTTCAGCTGGCATTCGGAGCAATTCTGCTACTTTGCCCAAAATTAACTGCTGTATTGGGTGCTTGCGATCCAAGTAGTTATTTAAGGGCCAATGGCGTTGCTGACAAACAGTTAACATTCCCGCATGTTTACCAGAGCAATTGTATTCCAGAGGACTGTGCTTACCTTCAGGAATTGGACACTGGAGTACAGTCGGGTCAATATCAGCCCGCCAAAGAATGTTAAATACTTGTCGGACTTGATCTATTTTTCCTTTATGGGAACTTGTAATAATTGCTAAGTCGCGATCGCTGAGGTTATAGCGTTCGAGTGTACCTGTGGTGGTGACTGCGAGTGCCTGAAATGGTTTGAGTGCTGAACGGATAAATGCAGCAGTTTCAGAATTTCCGGCAACAGTTAGAACCCGTCCTCGTTCGTCGCATACAACAGCCTGGGCTATATGCCTGGATTCAATAATACCTTCCCGCAGCAACCGGACTTCCAGTGCTGTGGCTTGAGTTCGTTTTCCCATTGTCATGGGTTTATATTTATTACCTTTTTTAATTAATTAGTCATTAGTCATTAGTCATTAGTCCTTAGCTAATGACTAATGACCAATAACTTTTTAAAACAAATGCCAAACTATAGTACCAATAACGTAGATTCCCGCCAACCCAGCAAAGGTAAATTGTAACCGCCGCAAAATAGGTTTGATTTCGTATGCCACAATTAAGCGATCACGGTTGAGGACTTCCTGTGGTTTTGTCCAAGTTTGACCGTCGTACCAGCCGGACTCTTCATAAAATACTGTAGGGCTGGAAAGGCGATCGCACACGTAGAACCAGCCTAAGTACAACCTTACCAGTGCCAGCACTACCCCAACACTCGCTGCTGCAGCACCACAGAGCATAAAATGTGCAATATACTTGTCAGGGGGAAAACTTGCTGCTGCCACAGGTCCTGCAACCAGCCAAGATAAACCCCAAATCCAAGCTATTTTCGTGATATACTCGCGCAAATCTAAAGTGCTATCACGAAACAGCCAGGAATTTTTTAACTCTTCGTACTCATTAAGCGGTTGTTGGTCTGTAGGAACTGGGCAATTTGAAACCGAAGACCTAATCATGTTGGCTTACCCTCACCCTGATCAGATTCTGGAAGGGAAATACGCTCTGCATGAATCCAGAACGCTTCTAAATTATAAAACTCCCGTTCCTTGGGCATCATGATGTGAACGATCACATCACCATAGTCTTGTAGTATCCAACTCCCCTCAACTTTTCCTTCTGTCCTTATGGGACGCCGTTGCAACTCAGTTTCGACTTTTCCTTCAATTGCTTGAGCGATCGCCCTTACTTGTACCCTAGAATAGCCAGTCATCATCACAAAGTAATCAGCCAGGTAAGATACTTCTGCTACTTTGAGCAATATAATCTCACCTGCTTTGCGGTCTGATCCAGCTTCTGCGATCATTGCAGCTAATTTTCCGCTTGCCTCTTCGGTTTGGGCGTGGCTCTTTGCCACACTCTTCATCAGTGGGGCAGATTGTAATGGGAAATTTCCTTGGAAATAATCAGTCATTAAACCTCAGGTGCTTTTTTTTGAAACAATTGTTTACATTTACTTACAAATCACAAACAATTGATCTGAAAATGTGTCAATAGGTTTTTTTGAATACTAACAAAAAAACGGGTGTCTATGGGGGCTAGTACCGCAAGGCGGAAGTTACGCATTCAAAAGGAGCCAATGCGTTGCGCGGGTTAAGAGCGTTGTTCATTATTGTACTGATAAATTAAACATTAGCTTTTAAGCAAGAATTTCTGGTAAAAATAGTGTTTACTCCAGTGTGGATTAATTGAGTAATTAGGGTAAACTTAAGCTATTTATAGCCAAAAACATTGATTTTTAAGGTTTTATCGCTATTATCCTCGGTTTATTCGATCTGAGTTTGAGTAAACCGCAATTCCTCATCATTAGTTGTTATGGGTGCTTGTAATTCAAAAGGGTGCAGCTCTTTTAGGAAGACAAACAGCTGCACCTAAATTAATCATAATGTGGCGCGGTCGCAATTAATACTCGCAGACTGCCTAAGATAATATTTAGGGATTTCCAAAGAATAAATTGTTCCAAAGAATTAATCTCTGGCCAGTTAATCAATAATGATAATCATTATTAAAGGTGAATAAAATTAGGCTGCAATAGTCAGAGTAATTGGAGCAGAATCGTTGGGATTTTGAACTTAGCACTTTGTGTAATCTGTAAATTAAACTTCTTGTTTAGTAACTCTTGTGGACTGAATTGCTCCAGGTTCTACCATCAATGAGTAACACAACGACTCATACTGATTTAAAGCTTGCTCAAAAGCATAGTTTTCAACCGCATATTGGCGACTTTTATAACCCAAAGTTTTGACTTTTTCAGGGTTTTGGTACAAATCTAAAATTGCCATTGCTAAAGCTTGGGGATCTTCTGGAGGCACGATAACTCCGCCGCCACTTTGCTTGATAGCTTTTGCTGCCGTACCATTATCGGGGACAGAAGCAACCAAAGCTCGTCCACTGGCAAGTAGCACTTGAATTTTGGACGGCATATTAAAGGATACAACATTTTTCTTTTGCACCACTAAACCAACATTGGCAGCTGCCAACATTTGTGGCAAAGATTTGCGGGGTTGAAATGGCAGTAGCAAAACATTATCTGCGCCGCAGTCTAGACATTCCTGTTGCAATCGCTCTAACCCTTTTGCCTCTCCAACGATGACAAAAACAATATCTGGGATATGGCGTAACACAGAAGCAGCTTTAATAACGCTTTCTAAGCCTTGGGTTAGAGCAATGTTGCCAGAATAAAGTACAACAAATTTGCCATTCAGGTTATGTGCGGCGCAAAAAGGATTATTTTCTTTAGGCAAAGGGCGGATAAAATTGACATCAACCCAGTTGGGAATTTGCACAATTTTGTCAGCTTCTACGCCCTTAGCTCGCAAATTGTCCACAAACCCATCGGCGATAACGCTAATTTTACTGGCAGTGTGGTAAGCAAATTTTTCCAACTCTGTAAATAACTTTATCAGCAATTTATTTTTCAGTAGACCAACGTGGACTGCTGCTTCTGGTAATATATCTTGTAGATTTAAGATCACAGGGCAAGCACGTAACCATCCTAAAAGAGCAACTGGTACACAGCTTGGCAAGGATGGCGATGTTGAGAGAATAACATCTGGACGCCAACCGACGAGGGCGGGCACAAAACTAGTGATAACGAAACTAGCATCTAGTAACACCCGATCTAATAAATTGGGTTGAGGACGAATCCAAACGTAACTGCGTTGAATTTGAACGCCATTTTTATATTCGTTGAGATACCACTTGCCCCGATATTCCTGGTAAATTTGACGCTCAGGGTAGTTGGGCATAGCGGTGATTACGCGCACTTGATGCCCACGCTTCACTAGTCCCTCTGCTAATTCAGTCATTAGTGGGGCAATACCAATTGGCTCTGGATAGTAGTTGTAGGAGTAAATTAAAATTCGCATAAAAATTAGTCCGAAGTACTCGGGTTTTTTATTTAATGACAAATATTTGTCTTAAACATGATTTGGAGTTTGAAAACTCCTATATTTATTAATTGTGACTTCAGACTCTTTTTCTGTCAGGTGTTTTCCTTAAAGATTGAGTAAACTTTGATCTTAAACACTTAGAGAAACTGTGAATTTTTTTACTATTGAACCAATCTGAAAATTGTTCATCTTTGATTGGTACGTAAGTAAAAATCCTATGTCTTTCTATATGAATTAAGACTGTTTGACGGCAGTAGTTATTAAATGAGCGATCGCCCTTGTATTTTCTCCTTTTTTGCTGGTTCAGGTTTCCTAGATTTAGGTTTTGAAACCAGTAGTTTTAAGGTTGTTTACGTCAATGAAATCTTTCCTCCATTCATGACTGCATACCGTTATTCACGACAGGTTCTCAATCTACCGTTGCCAGAATATGGGTATCATGACGGAGAAGTAGGAGATGTAACCCAACTTCTCGAAGGTTTACAAACACAACACCTCCGGGAGTTAGTACAAGACTGCCGTAAATCTAACAATATTGTTGGCTTCATTGGCGGGCCTCCTTGCCCTGATTTTTCTATTGGCGGTAAAAATAGAGGACGTTTAGGAGATAATGGTAAGCTTTCCGCTTCTTACGTTGAATTAATTTGCCGCCATCTTCCAGATTTCTTTTTATTTGAGAACGTTAAGGGGTTGTGGAAAACGACAAAGCACCGTTTATTTTTTGAATCGCTCAAGCAACAATTAATCGAAGCAGGCTATATATTAACAGAGCGGTTAATTAATACTATTGAATATGGTGTACCTCAAGATAGAGAAAGAATTATTCTCATTGGTTTCCGAAATAATTTTCTCATAGATATAGGAATAAACGTTGGTAATAAAAAGTTACTAACTGAAGAGACTTTTCCTTGGAATAATCACATTTTATATCCTCAAACAAAGGTTTTTACTTATCCTTGGCGTCAATGCGAACCATTCCAAGAAAATTCCATAATGCCTTGTCCTGACGGCATCCCTCAAGAATTAACAGTTGAATACTGGTTTAGAAAAAATAGTGTGCTGAAGCATCCCAATGCTGAGAACTGTTTTCAACCAAGGGCAGGTATCACACGATTTGCTGTTATTGATGAAGGAGATGATTCTAAAAAATCTTTCAAGCGTCTGCATAGATGGCGTTACTCTCCGACAGCTTGCTATGGAAATAATGAAGTACATTTACATCCCTATAAAATCCGGCGAATATCTGTGGCGGAAGCTTTAGCCATACAATCTATGCCTGCAAGTTTTGTACTTCCAGAGAATATGTCACTGACGAATATATTTAAAACTATTGGTAATGGCGTCCCCTATTTGGCATCAGAAGCTTTAGCTAAAACTATTTTTGACTTCTTAGCAACTGGTGTGAAAAATGCTGTTGACATTTCTAAGCTTACTACTGCCTAATGTCAACTTAAACACTTACAATAATTCTGCAACATCTACAAAGGTGACATCATATAAAAGTCAACAGCTTGTTTTTAGGATAAACTTGTAAGAAATATGGTTTAATATATATATAAGAAAGGTTTTAATTTTTTATAAAGTTTAATAATCAATCACTGGCAGAAGACACGATGGCAGCAGACTATCCAAACATTGATATTGCGCCATTTATCGATCACGCCCTCTTAACGCCAACTGCTACACCTGAGCAGGTTAAGCAGTGGTGTGAAGAAGCATACAGATTCAACTTTGCGGCGGTTTGTCTATTTCCCGCCTATGTCAAACAAGCAGTCGAGCTCCTGCACGGCAAGAACCCGAAAGTCTGTACGGTGATTGGCTTTCCTGCTGGTGCGACGACTTCGGCAGTCAAATTGTATGAAGCTCAAGAAGCTGTGGATAATGGGGCTACTGAGTTGGATGTGGTAATAAACTTGGCCTGGTTGAAAGCTGGTAAAACTGAAGAAGTCCACCGAGAAATTGCTGAAATTTGTGAAGAGACTGGGCAAACTGTCAAGGTAATTTTGGAAACTAACCTGTTGACAGATGCAGAAAAAATAATAGCTGCTGAAATAGCTATGGAAGCGGGAGCGGCATTCTTAAAAACTAGTACAGGTTGGAATGGTGGTGCAACAGTGGCAGATGTACGACTTTTGCAGGAATTTGCCAAAGAAAAAGTAGGAATTAAAGCTTCAGGTGGTATCCGTACTATCAATCAAGCTCTAGACTTAATCGTAGCGGGTGCTACTAGATTAGGCACATCTCGCGGTATCGATTTGATCCGCCAGCGCGATAATCTGGGAAAGGGTGAATAGTCATTTGTCTTTTGTCTTTTGTCATTTGTCCAAAGCTAATGACCCTTGACTAATGACCAATAACCAATGACTAATGACTAAATAACTAATGAGTAGAACCTACAAAGCAACGGGAATTAATCTTAAAACCCAAGTGCTGGGGGAATCGGATAAAATAGTGACGATTTTGACACCAGAATTCGGTCTGATTCGAGCAGTGGCTCCAGGGGCACGCAAGCACAACTCCAGCCTGAGGGGCAGGAGTGGTATGTTTGTGGTGAATGAACTATTGATTGCAAAAGGGCGATCGCTCGATAAAATTACTCAAGCACAGACGTTAAAAACTTATCCTGGTTTAGCTAAAGATTTAGGAAAATTGGCTGCTAGCCAGTATTTAGCAGAAATCGTCTTGTGTCAAGCTTTGAGCGAACAACCCCAAGAAGAACTTTATGAGTTGTTCAATGAACATCTCCATCGGTTGGAGACGTTATCTAGTGCAAATGCATCTGGGGTTTTGGCTCATCTGGTTCATGGGGTGTTTCACCTTTTAGCGTTAGCAGGAGTAACGCCGCAAGTGCAAATCTGTTGCCTATCTGGACACCTCCTCAAGCCAAACTTTACAGATCCAAACTGGCAGGTAGGATTTAGTATTCCTGCAGGTGGAACAGTTTCCTTAGAAGCTTGGGAACATTTAAGAAGAGAGAGTGAGAAGGAAATGAGGGAAATGAGGACAGACCAATACCCAATACCCAATACTTCGGCTTCACCCAACTCTTGGAGAGGCTGTGCCAACGGCTACCAAGAGGACAAGCTCACTACAAGTGCTGCATTGCCAATGCCCAATGCCTCATCCCCCATGGCCCATGCCCAAACAGTTGTTGTGCATCGGCAAGAAATACCTGTGATTTCTAGTCGTCCGGGTGCTATGGAACTAGCTTTGCTTCAACATCTGTCACAACCAGAGATAATACAAATTGATGGTGCTAGAGATCATGACTGGTTATCTGTTGAACAGATTTTGCGCCAGTATGCTCAGTATCAATTAGGTCGCCCTATTCGCTCTGCTACCTTAATCGACTCTTATTTTGCTGCCAACCATGATGCAACCGTCTGATTTGGATAAAAAAATCCTGCCTTTGTCACCAAGCCTTGCCAAAAAACAGAATAGGGTATCAGATTCTACAGTTAGGAATCACTTGAGTGCTGCTTCTAAGTGTACACCTAGTCAAATAAATGGACAAGAAATGTCCCCAAAAGACGTTTCTAATAACGATCAAAATTGGACAGACCAAATCCCAAAAACTGATATTCCAAGTCAATCAGAAACACAATCTGAGGACGAATTAACCACTGCTCAAGGAAATAGCAACGGGCAGATGCCAGTAGTTACTATCCCAGAAAAAGAACCACTAATATTAAATGGATCTGGTTCTGGTGGAGAAGCTGTTTCGGGAAATATCAAACAGCAAGGGTTTTTGCCTGTATTAAAAAACCCTAATTTCCTGGCTCTTTGGGGCGGTCAAGTTTTCTCACAACTAGCAGATAAAGTTTATTTGGTGCTGATGATTGCTTTGATTAATACTCAGTTTCAGGCTAGTAATCAAAGTATTAGTGGTTGGGTGTCAGCCTTGATGATGGCTTTTACGATTCCAGCCGTGTTGTTTGGCTCCGTTGCTGGTGTGTTTGTTGATCGCTGGTCGAAAAAGGCTGTGCTGGTGGCAACGAATATTTGGCGCGGCATCTTGGTTTTGTCAATTCCCTTTCTGATCTGGTTGACTCATGATTGGAAAGCCATAGGAGTTTTGCCAGTTGGTTTTTTGATCATTCTGGGTGTGACTTTTTTAGTTTCTACGCTGACGCAGTTTTTTGCACCCGCAGAACAGGCGGCAATTCCCTTAATAGTAGAAGAACAGGACTTACTCTCGGCAAATTCGCTTTATACAACAACGATGATGGCATCGGTGATTGTTGGGTTTGCTGTCGGGGAACCATTGTTAGCGATCGCCGATGGACTTTGGCTGCAAATTGGTGGTAGTGGTAGTTTGGGCAAAGAATTTTTAGTAGGTGGTAGTTATGCGATCGCTGGAGTAATTTTATTCCTCCTAGCAACAAAGGAAAAACACTACCACCCCGATACAGAATTTCCTCACGTATTCTCTGATTTGCGAGATGGTTTTGCCTACCTCAAAGCAAATCATCGCGTTCGCAATGCTTTGCTTCAGCTAATTATCTTGTTTTCTGTTTTTGCAGCTTTAACTGTTCTAGCCGTTCGCATGGCAGAAATCATTCCCAATATGAAAGCCTCACAGTTCGGCTTTTTACTAGCAGCAGGTGGTGTTGGTATCGCTGCGGGAGCAACACTTCTTGGTCAATTTGGTCAACGTTTCTCCTACACCCAACTAAGTCTGTACGGTTGTATGGGTATGGCAGCATCCCTGATTGGTCTGTCAGTATTTACAACTCAACTTTGGCTAATCTTGTTACTAGTGGCGCTATTAGGTATCTTTGGGGCACTAGTGGGAATTCCCATGCAAACCGCAATTCAAACAGAAACACCTCCAGAAATGCGTGGTAAAGTTTTTGGTTTACAAAACAATGTAATTAACATTGCTCTCTCCTTACCTTTAGCATTAGCAGGTGTAGCAGAAACCTTTGTAGGATTACAGGCAGTTTTTTTGGGATTAGCTGCAATTGTCTTTTTAGGAGGTATATTAACTTGGTATAACTCACATAAATAGTTATCAGCTAACAGGAGCTATAGGACTAATATTTGATTTCTGAAAAAGCTCGGTACAACTCGAAAAGCCTAATTCACTATTCCCTACTCCCCACTCCTCGTCTATCGCGCTTGCGCTGCGCTTGGCACACCACGTAGATAATTTCAAAAATCAAATACGATTCCTATATTATTCATTAATTTTAAGTAATTAATATTTACTTAAAGCTTTTCAGTTCATGGTAAACTGTGGTCAGTGGAAATTTATCAGATACTTGCGGGATATCAATCTGAGATTAGTCAAAATAAGTTGTTTAAAAATCATAAATTAACAACTTATAAGTAAAATAAATAAAGTAATAAATTTACTGGTTTAATTAGCTTAAAATAGGCTTTTTAAACAAGATTTTATTGGAAATTTGTAATAAAAAACCAGCAAGTATAACTAGATAAAATAAAAATCACCAAGGACACACAAGTAATAGATCAAACCTGCTTTTCTTACAGCTAAATAAAGAATGCGTATAGCCTGGATTGGAAAAAAATCACCCTTTTGCGGCAATGTCACTTACAGTCGAGAAATTACAAATGCCTTGCTAGATAGGGGACATCAAGTTAGCTTTCTTCACTTCGCCCAGGAAGAGTCCGAACCTGACAATTGGCCAAATCTTCGAGAGGTTTCTCTGCCTTTTATTTACAAGTCCCAGGTTTACACAATTCCGACTTTTAAAGCGACCAAAGTTTTAACGGAGTCATTGCGGAAAATCAAGCCAGATATAGTCCATGCTTCCTTGACGCTATCTCCTCTAGACTTTTTTCTACCAGAAATTTGTGAGGAACTGAGGTTGCCCCTAATTGCCACTTTTCACACACCGTTTGCGGGAAAGGGGGCAAAGCTTATATCGGGAACACAACTTTTAGCTTATCAACTCTATGCACCTTTTTTAGTTAATTATGATCGCGTGATTGTATTTTCCCAAATCCAGCGAGAATTATTAGCAGGGATGGGTGTGAGGAAAGAAAATATAGCCGTAATTCCCAACGGTGTTGATACCGTTAAGTATTCTCCAGGATTCTCTCAAGTCAAAACAGAATTTAAAACCGAACGTTTGTTTGTCTATCAGGGTCGAATAGCGCCAGAGAAAAACGTCGAAGCCCTCCTCCGGGCTTGGAAGCAGTCAGCAATGGGACCTGGTACTAAGTTGCTAATTGTTGGCGACGGCCCTTTAAAGTCTTCCTTAGAGCCGTTTTATGGTTCAGAATACGGCATTATCTGGTTGGGATTTGTCGCTGATGAAGACCGACGCATTGAGATTTTGCGGGGCGCAGATGTATTTGTTTTGCCTTCATTGGTAGAGGGTTTATCCTTATCTTTGTTAGAAGGAATGTCATGTGGGTTGGCTTGTTTAGCAACAGACGTGGGTGCAGATGGAGAAGTATTAGAAAAAGGCGCAGGTATAGTTATTAATACTAAAACAGCGCGATCGCAATTAAGAACCCTTTTGTCAGTGTTGCAAGACCATCCAGAGTTAACAACTTTACTAGGGCAAAAAGCTAGACAGCGTGTGTTAGACCGCTATACCCTGAGTAAAAATATTACTTTGCTAGAAGAACTTTATAAAGAAGTTTTAGCACAACGACCTTTACCGCTAAGTCGTAGAGCTTAGGGAACGCTAGTTATTACAACGGATAGCGCAGCGTTAACGAGTCAGACCTACGTAAAGTCGCTAACGCTTCCCTATGAGACATTAAGCAAATGCTATCGAGTGTCGGAAACACCTATCGATCAATCAATTTTTGAATTATCCAATAAAGACCATCCTAAACTGGTTGGTTGTTCATAAACCCGCTTTAAAGTATTTACATCTCTAGAAGAAATGCGCGGCGGTTGACTAACTTGGGAAAAATATAGGGCATCAGTTTGTAGCGGACTATGACCCCAAATTCCTAGTGCATGACCAAATTCGTGGCGAGCTGCTGCAATGAGATACTCACCTGCTTGACTGGGGCTTAACAAGATGGTGAAGCGGTGGCATAAAACTTTGTTGCTGGTGTATAACTCGTAAGTAGTTTGTGCTGATCGCGCCCGGGGTATATTACTACCAGGGGAAATTTGTAGAGGTGGCGTTTTTCGCACAATCGTAATATCAGCAATTTCTGGCTGTTCGACTACTGTTAAAGGTAAATAAGTACTCCATTCCTGGACACCCTGTAAGACACTGTTAACCCATGCTTGAGCTTGTTTTTCGCTGATAGCTCTTGGTGGTTCTACATAAACTAGAACAGGAAATTGCGACCAAACTAAATAACCTACTTGAGTTGTTGTGATTTGGGAAAAGTAGTCACCACTGTTAGTGTTATCTTGCCACTGTGCGAGTGTGGGCGGTAAGGGATGGGATTTTAGGGGAGATGATGGAGGGAGA
This sequence comes from Nostoc sp., assembly GCF_036916735.1. Taxonomy (GTDB): domain Bacteria; phylum Cyanobacteriota; class Cyanobacteriia; order Cyanobacteriales; family Nostocaceae; genus Nostoc. Next base: position 42,440 of record NZ_JBALFV010000021.1, on the reverse strand, counting down.
GAGATTATTAAGTCTGAATATGCATATTTTGGTGTTATTGTAAACCCATTATTCGACTGAAGATTAATAAAAACGATTAACAGCCCTGTGCCAATAAAAAAGGCAAGAGCTGTAATTAACCGTCGTGAAATTAAATTTATTAGGGTGTTAAATATCGGGTGTTGGGTTCTTTTCCCCATTTACCTATCCTTATTTAGGCAGCCAACCAGCACTTAAAACTACTGTCAAACCGAGAAAAATTACTGTCAATGCCCAAGTAATTCGGTTTAAGGTGTTTTCTGCACTTTTGGTACTGCTAAATAGCTGGGCTTGTCCGCCAATCGCCCCAACACCATCACCTTTAGGGCTATGCAGCAAAACTAAAACAATCAAACCAATGGCAGAAAATGCCCAAATGCCTTGCACGATATTAGTAACTGTCATGGTAGGAATCTCATTTATAACAAGTTTTAAAAAACAGAATTCAGAATTTAGAAGTTAGGAGTTTTAGTAAACTCCTAACTCAGTACTCAGTAATCTTTTACAGCCCTACTTGCACAGGAGTGCGAGTACGTTGTAACTCGTATTCTGCTGTTTTTAGTAGTGATCGCCCAGTCATTTCTGGTGGCTGAGGCAGGTGTAAAATCTCTAAAATTGTCGGGGCAATGTCGGATAGCTTGCCATCGCTTCGCAGTTCGACATTTGTACCGTATCCAGGGATTTTGACTTTCTCTCCTTCCACCAAGATGAAGGGGACTGGGTTAGTGGTATGAGCCGTCCAAGGATTACCCCCTTCATCTAGCATATACTCAGCGTTGCCATGATCGGCAGTAATAATTGTTGTACCGCCGGCTTTGATAACGCTTTCTAACAAGCGTCCCAAACAGCGATCAACTGTTTCAATTGCTGTAATGGTAGCGTCGATTTGACCAGTATGCCCTACCATGTCTGGGTTGGCATAGTTAATCACAACTAGAGAATATGTACCCTTTTGAATCGCAGCGATCGCTACATTTGTAACTGCTGCTGCTGACATTGCTGGGGCGTGGTCGTAAGTCGCCACCATCGGGCTACTTACTAGTTCCCGATCTTCTCCGGGAAAAGGTTCTTCTAGACCCCCATTAAAGAAATAGGTGACGTGGGCGTATTTCTCTGTTTCGGAGGTGCGGAACTGATTCAAACTATGATTGGCTATAACTTCTCCCAGAATGTTACTGAGATTCTGAGGCTCAAAGGCTACAGCCACGGGTAAGTCTGGATCATACTGCGTAAAGGTGACAAAGGACAACGGTGTGATTTGCTGTCTTTCAAAACCGTGAAATGTGGGACTGACCAAAGCCTGAGTCAGTTGTCTGGCGCGATCGGGGCGGAAGTTGAAAAATATCACCCCATCCCCTGGTTGTATTGCGCCGGGAGCAATTCGGATTGGGTTGACAAATTCATCTTTTATCCCTAGATCGTAAGATGCTTGCAAGACTTCTACAGCCTTGAGACCATTACCAACACTATCTTGTATCATCATGTCGTAGGCACATTTGACCCGATCCCAGCGGTGATCGCGATCCATCGCGTAGTAGCGACCGCTGAGGGTGACTATGCGCCCAATTCCTACACGGTCTATATAATCTTGTAGCAGCGCGATCGCTCTTATACCGTCAGTTGGGGCGGTGTCACGACCATCGGTGATAGCGTGAATACAAACTTCTGGAATTCGCTGGTTTTTGGCTAAGTCAAGTAGTCCGAATAGATGGGTAATATGCGAATGTACCCCTCCCTCAGAACAAAGCCCGACTAGATGTAGCTTGCTATTCCGAGAACGAACTTCCTGGCAAATTTTGACAAGTGCTGGGTTTGAGGCAATAGAACCGTCTTCGACTGCATCGGAGATGCGTACAAGTTCTTGCGGTACCACTCGCCCAGCACCAATGTTCAAATGACCAACTTCCGAGTTGCCCATTTGACCCTCTGGCAACCCTACGGCTTTTCCTGATGTGTGGATGAGGGTATGCGGGTAAGCTGCCCATAAACTGTCCACGATGGGAGTTTTAGCAGCAATAATAGCGTTTCCTCGCGTTTGGTCGCAGTAGCCCCATCCGTCTAAAATGACTAGCACCACAGGAGCAACAGGTGCTTTGGTCATAGTAAAATTGCCCTTTACTTTTTGTAATATCCGAATGATACCACTGCTAATCCACGCTGCAAGAAGAGATATACTTATTAAATTCTTTTATTAATTACTTTATAGTTTTCTTAGATTTTTCTTAAGCTTGTTAAATCTTGTGTATTTTATGATTTTAAATTATTGATTAGTTTATGAGTAGCAATTGCTACTCATAAACTAAGGTAAATCATTTTTGTTTTGTAGTAGCTTTAGCAGCATACAAAAATGACTAAACCAAAAAGGAACATTTAATCATCTTCTAAAAGCTCTTTAGCAGTCTCATCCAGTCTCTTGTTTGCATTATCACAGAAGTTGAAAAACAGTTTGCTCACAACTCCAGAGGTAAGTCCAACAGCCGTTGTCGCTGCTGCTGCCGATACATTTCCCAAGCAAACTGATATAGCAGTTACAACGCCAAGTATAGTAGTTGCTGTTGCTAGGCTAATAGCTAGGTTAAAACTTGCACTGGCTTGTCGGGAACGTTCTTGATACCAGTGTATTGAAATATCCTTTGGCTGCACTTCTATGTTAGTTTTAGATTGTTTGTTCATTTGATTTCTGAAAAAGTAGGTTTTTTTGAAAGTCTGCAAGGTAGCCGCGAACTACCCAGCAGCTTAAGAAAGGCTAGCCCTACAAATAGGCTGCCATCTTCTAAAGACCACTTGAAGTCAGTAGTGTTTAATAACCTGCCTGGAAGCTGGAAACTAACGGGCAGGTTTTTAACATACTGAAAACTCTCAGCTAGAGAATCCTAGCTTGAGAATAGCTGTGTTGTATTAGCACAATACAGTAAGTAGCAATACTTAAGGTAAAAATGGCTCAAAAAGCTTTCTTCTTACTTTCTCGAATAATACCACTGCTAATCCACGCTCCAAGAAGAGATTTGCTTATTAAATTCTTTTATTAATTACTTTATAGTTTTTCTAGGTTTACCTTAAGCTTGTTAAATCTTGTATATTTTATAATTTTTAAATTATTGATTAGTTTAGAAGTAGCAATTGCTACTCATAAACAAAGGTAAATCATTTTTGTTTTGCAAGCAATACTTAAGCAAAAATGGCTTAAAAAGCTTTCTTGCTTTCTGATAAGCGAATGATACCCTTGCTAATCCACGCTGCAAGTGAATTTTTGCTTATTAACTTCTTTTATGAATGACTTGCACTGTTTTAAAAGATTTTTAATTTTTAGTAATTTTTCTATAATGTTTTTGAGCGCTATTAACGAGTGATTACTTAGTAGTAGCGCTTAAGCGCTACTACTAAGCCATTTTCCAGTTTATCATTTCCTTTTCATGGAAGCTTTAGCAGCTTTAGCAGCTTTTTTCGCTGCTTTTTCGGCTTCTATTGCAGCTAACTTTGCCTGTTCTTTTTCTTCGGCAATTTTTTGGAGATAGTAATGATAATCTCCTAAATAGACGCGGAATTCTCCATCACGAATTTCGACGATTTTGTTTGCTACTTGAGAAATAAAGTAGCGGTCATGAGAGACTACAATTGCCGTGCCATCATAGTTTTGTAGCGCCTCTTCCAGCATTTCTTTAGCTGGAATATCTAGGTGGTTTGTCGGTTCATCTAAAATTAGTAAGTTTGCAGGACGTAAGAGCATTTTTGCCAACGCTAGACGAGCTTTTTCTCCTCCACTTAATGCCCCAACTGCCTTAAATACTGTGTCACCAGTAAATAAGAAGCGTCCTAAAAGTGTGCGGACTTCTTGATTATCCCAATCTGGAACTTCATCATGGATAGTTTCCATGACAGTTTTCTTTAAATCCAAGGCTTCAGCTTGATTTTGCTCAAAGTAACCGGGGATAACGTTGTGATCACCTAATTTAACAATACCTTCTGTGGGTTGTTCCATACCCATAATCACACGCAGAAGGGTAGATTTTCCAGCACCATTGGGACCAAGAAAAGCAATGCGATCGCCTCTTTCAATTAAGAGATTTGCTCCCAAAAACAAAATTTTATCACCATAAAGATGAGTTAAGTCTTTAATTTCTACTACCTCGCGTCCGCTACGGGGTGCAGGCGGAAAACGGAAGTGGAGAGTTCTTACCCCAGCAATGGGTGCTTCAATCCGCTCGATTTTTTCCAGTTGCTTTTCCCGGCTTTTTGCCTGAGTACTGCGGGTAGCACTGGCGCGAAATCTATCAACAAAGGTTTGCTGTTTCTCTAATTCTTTCTGTTGGCGTTCGTAGGCGCTAAGTTGTGCTGATTGGTTTTCGGCTTTTTGTGACAAATATGCCGAGTAGTTACCAAGGTAAGTACTGGAAACACCACGTTCAGTTTCCACAATTTGGGTGCAGAGGCGGTCAAGGAACTCCCGGTCATGGGAGACTATTACCATCGGCGTAACCAGCCCTCTGAGGTAATTTTCCAACCATTCAATGGTTTCTAAATCTAGGTGGTTAGTCGGTTCATCCAGCAGCAATAAATCGGGTTTTTGCAGGAGAATTTTACCCAAACTCATCCGCATTTGCCAACCACCACTGAAGGCACTAACGAGGCGATCGCCATCTTCTAGCCCAAACCCCATTTCTGGTAAAATTTTCCCGATGCGTGCATCTAAATTGTAGCCATCCAAGGCTTCAAATTTACGCTGCAAGCGATCCAACTTGTCGATTAATCGCTCCAGTTCCTCTGGAGTAGCCGTTTCCATCTCTCGTGGTATGTGTGCCAGAGATAATTGCACTTCATTGGCTTCTTTGAAGACAGTCCAAAATTCTTCTTTAACGGTGCGAGTAGGGTCTACTTCAAACTCTTGGTTGAGGTAAGCTATATGTAAGCTATTGGGACGGATAATTTCGCCAGCAGTGGGTTCAATTTCCCCAGAGATAATTTTGAGTTGGGTAGATTTTCCAGCACCGTTGACACCGACTAAGCCAATGCGATCGCCTGGTTTAACTTCCCAGTTGATATCTTTGAGAACTTCGCCTGTGGGATAAATTTTACTTATATGTTCTAGTCGCAGCATTAAGTTTCTCTCAGGTAGGGAGTGGGTGGTTGAGGACGAAGTACTAATACCGCCTCTAATATTAACAAAAATTAACTATAAATTTGTCGCGATCAAGTTTCAAGCCGCAAACCAAATTTGGCTTGAGCCACGGATAAAATTTACCACATCTATCTCAAGGCTGGCTTTGTGTTGCTTGTCTAACTTCTTCGACACTTAAATCTAAGGCTTCTGCTACTTGCTCTACAGTTAACCCTGCTGCCAACATTGCTGGGACTGCTTTTAGTTTACCTTTAAGCTCACCTATAACTTCACCTTGTTCAATGCCTTGTTCAATGCCTTGTTCAATGCCTTCCTGAAAAGCTTGCTGATAAAATCTGGTTTGCTTTAACTCGCTTAAGCCAAACATTTTCTCCATCTCCTCCCTACTTATGGTGGGAAACTTGTAAGCCAAAATAGTCTCTATAAATTCTAATAATTGCTGCTGTTTTAGTAGTGAGTTTATCTCTAGCTTAGTTCTGTCTACCAACTTTTTTGCTTAGACAATTGCGATATCGTTAGTTGCAATTACTAATTTAGCAGTTGCAATGCCAATTGGAAGCGATGCAGTCTCACCTAATTCATCCAAATAAATGCGCCTGACGCGCCCACTTGTGAAAAACTCATAGTAATGTTTGATATCTCCTGTATCTACATTCCTATCAGGGTATAAAACCACAGCGCCCCAGTCATTTGATGGTTGATTCTGACGAAGATATAAACATATTTCTGCAATTAGCTGTGAATAAATTTCGCCATCAGCTTGAAATTGCACTTCAATAAAGTAAATCGGGTTATCGCTTCCTTGTGTCGGTAGAAACACACCATCGATTCTGAAGGCTGTTTGTTTTATTTCAACTGATGAAAATTGATAAAGGCTAGCTGATTCTGGAGGATTACCAATAAGCTCAAAAAAGATATCAGGGAATTCTTGAAACAGCCGATAAAAGATAATATCTGTTTTTACAACTTGATATCATTTGAATATTTTGATTTGCTACTTATATATTGTTTGATTCTTCAAAACTATCTCGTATTTTCAGTAATTGTTCTTTTGCCATCCCTAATATACGTGATAGTGGCGCTAATAAGCTATCATCAAATGCTTGTCCAGCATAAATATTATTCAGTTCTGTGGGAGATAATTTAAAGGTGTCGCAGAATTTTGTAAACTCCTGGTTACTCAAGTCAAGCTCTTTTTGCCTATCATGAAGTAAAACTGCGATCGCTCTAGTTCCATGCTTCGGGCGTTCACTAGTTTTTACATATTTTTCCATTAAATAATATACTTTTCTCGTATCCCCTCCCAGTTTTTTAATTAAATCAGTACAAGCCATTTTTAGTGCTTTTTTTAAAACTTCTTCTTCATTCAGAAACTTAATAATTTCACTAGCATATTCAGGTTTAAAAAATCCTACTAAATTACCTTTATGGTAAACTGGGATATAAGGTTCATTTGATTCAAAATGCCAGTCTAATGGTTCGTTGCGTAGAGACATAGATACCCCTCTAAATCATTTAAGATTTCACTATTTTAAAACCATTTATTCTTTAACTGCCAGTGGTGATATTGAGAGCATCTCACTTTTGTAAAAATACTATAGGCAATTATAAATCGCAGCTATACAGACAAAACCCACGTTCGTGGGTTTCAATTTCCTGGAGTACGCGCAGTCGCACTTAGTTAGTGTAGCTGTTATGTATTTCTACCAGAACCTCGAACTCAACCAAAATTAGCGATCGCCTCGCTCATCGGCAAATGGCTAAAGAGTTGTCAGAGGCTTGTTTGGTAGTGTTCTGAGGCTTTTGTTAGATATTCAACCATAATGGGCATACTGTAAATATCAAGTAAGTAAGCATCAAAACAGGGTAAACAGTATGTTGACGATAACGTGGCAAGAAGAGATTGTATCCTTGAAACAAGATTTGAGGAAAGAAATTAAAAAAATCTCAAGTAATTCTAAAATTAATATACCTAATCATATTTGCATTAATAACCTGAAATCCAAGTTAGAGCGATTAGATGAAATAGAAAAAATTCTTAGTATAGAAAAATATAAGATTGCTTTTATAGGTACTATTGGTCAAGGAAAGACGACAGCTATTTGCCATCTGTTTAACTTGATAAGTGACTTCAATGTTTCCAAAACTATTGCTAATAAGTCTAGAAATGTAATCGAAACTAAAGAGTTGCTATCAACAGGAGCAGGTAGAACTACTATATGTGAAGTAATTCTCAAAGCTGCGGAAAAAACTTACATTGAAATAGAGCCTTATACAGTTGATGAGATGGAAAATCTTATTTTTGAATTCTGCGACTACATTGCAGATAAAGATAATACTCAAGCAGATAAGAAAATAATTATTTCTACAGAGATTGAAAGGGCTATTAGGAATATTACAGAAATGAAGTTACGCTATCCAACAATTAATAATGAAATAACAAAAGTTGACCTAGCTAAGGAAGAATTTGATAAGTTAGGATTAGAGAAGTTTAAAAAACTTGCTTTAAATAATGCAAATCTTGAATATAGAAATAATAATAAGATTGAATTTGATAATAGAAAAACTGAGCAAGAATGGATAAAAAATACCTTTGCTGCCATTAACAATGTTGAGTTAAAAGAGTTTGCTATTCCAAGAAAAGTATATCTTTATGTGAGCCATGATGTTTTATCTGGCTCAAACTTGTCTCAGTTTGATTCAATTGTGGATACTAAAGGACTTGATGAAAATCCAATTCGTAAAGACTTGCAGAAATATATTGAAAATCAGGATACTATCTGTCTGTTTGTAACTCCCTTTAATGCGGCTCCTGAAGCTAATATCAGTAAATTAATAAGTTATCACCTTACATCTAAATCCAAAGATTTTCATCATAGATTTGTAACTTTGGTATTACCTCACAAAAATGAACCTGAAAGAGTAAATGGATGTGATGGAGATCGAGATATAGGAATTAAAATCAGAAAAGAAGAGATTCAAGCGACATTCAAGCGTTTAAACCTAGATTTTTTCCTGGAAAACATTTTGTTCTATGATGCTTTGAGGTACTACCGTGATGATATAGTCAAGCTAAATACTGATATTTATAATGAAGAAGATGTACAGGCAGATAAAAATGATTTTCTAAATGCTGTAGCCAGTGTAGTGAAACGTAGACAGAATATTTTATTGGACGAAATAAAAAATATCCAAGAGAGCTTTACAAAAATAAAAAATGGTGATGCTTTGACAGGATCAGAAATTAAAGCAATTGAAAATGCCATTCATAATATAAAAGATTTACGCTATTTAAATAAAAGAGTACCTAGTTTTGTTTATAAAGATTTTATTGATAAATATATTGAATATTATCGTACTGTTTATCGAGCATGGAACACCAAACATGCTATACATAGAAACTTTGGTTACTATGATCCAAGGAATATAGATATATATTACGATATGAGGATTATTGCTGAGGGAAGAAATGAAGATGAAATGTTGAAAAAATTTACCAAACAAGCTAAACAGGAATTAGAAAATATCCTTAATGAGCTTACGTCTGCAAATGAATCATTAAAAACACTTATCCCTGAATTAGTCATGCAATTTAACTCATTTTATGACAACTTTATAAGTGAAGTAGGTGTAAAAATTCAAGATGAAGCTATAAGAAAATTATCACCTCAAAGTGAAGATTCTGAATTTTGGACAGCTTTAATTAAGGAAAAGGGTAAGGTACAGCTTCCAGGTGAAACCTATACAGGTAACGTATGTCAGACCTTAAAGCACGAACTTGAAACTGAGCAAAGCTTAAATATTTTTTTAGAGATTAAAGCAGGACAGTATTGGGCAGAATTAATTACTAAAATATTAAGCTTTTTTGGAGAAAAATAGACAGATAGCAATTTTCAATTGCATGGAAAATATTAAGAGATGTAAGGAGATTGCATCCCTATAACCAGTTTATAAATAAACCTAATTATCTATGAGTAGCTTAAGTGAAGAAATATCTAGAAAACTAAATATATATAAAAGAAACTATGCAGAATATACAAAGTGTTTAATTAGAGGTAATGAAATTGTTCTTGATGGACGACCAGAAGAAAAAGTTAGGCAATTGTTTATCTACTTTTTAGTAAACCAAAGTAAATTATTTCCAAATGAAATTGATATAAGAGTGGAATCTGATTATCATGATATAGAATTATGTAAAACTGTAAAAAATGACTATTTTAAACCATATTATCCTCCTCTAATGATTGTGGAAGTGAAGCGAGAAGAAGAAAACTTACGGAATCATGAGAAGCAGATTGAAAGATACCTAAAAAAATCTTCTTCAGAAATTGGAATTTTATATAATTACCATGAAATTATTGCATATACAAAAAAAGACGGTGTATTTACGAGTAATCATCTCAATAGTCTTGAAGATATACCAGCTTTAATCTTGCAAAGTTCTAATAAATTAGATGAAAATATACTAGAGTTTGATAAAGCTAGAAATGGAAGTTTTGATAGCTTTATTTATCTTGTTAATAAATATGGAAAATATAAACTTAACAGAATAGTTTTCATACTTAAACATGAGCAGTTACCCATAGTAGGATCTTTCTTCAAGTTTCAAGATAACAAGCTGTACTACAATACATATGTTCAAAATGTTCAAAAACAGCAAAGCTGTGATTTCCAAGATTTTAAAAAGCTAGTTTCTATTATTTATTAATAAATATAACGTGTCTCAAAATAAAAAATGATCCTCAGAAAAATGGTAGGAATTATCTTTCCCAGTCTTGACGAGTATCGCACAGAAAATTGTCTGCGATCACATCATCGAATAAATAGAGGCAATCCTTTGGAAAAGTTCGTAATGGTAAGTTAGTTTCTCGTAGCGCCAAATCGACTCCCGCTTCAAAGCCATCTAACAAGGCTTCATCGATTCGAGACTTTAAGCTAGGGTTCTGCCGCAAATGTCTGTGGATAGCGCGACGCTGTTCTCGAATTGTTAAAAACCAACTGCGAGAGCGTTGTTCGGGTTGATACTCCCATTTCAAGAGATGACCGAGTAATACACTCAGATGACTTACGAGTTCCCGATACTCCTGTCTACCCAAAGTTTGAATTTCCTCTTGCAGGTGTTGCCAGTCTAGTTCCATAACTAGCCTCTGCTCTAACGCTTTAGCCTGCTGCTGTGTCCAGCCATAGAAGTCTTGATCGTATAAAAAAGATTTGTCCATAGAGTTGAATCTTGACAGCAAGAAACTACGAGCTAGCTTGATCCGATTTTGTGCTAAATCGCCCTTAAAAAGGCTACCGGATTTTTGCACCTTGGCAAAAGGAAGTAGAAAAGTTAATTTATACCTGCTAAACTCTAAAGAAATGAGCGACGCTAAATTACTTTATGAAGTACGAATTTGCCTATTACCATTATCCCAGTGAAATAGAAGATGCACTCGACGCAATATTAGAAAACCACTTTTATATGTTAAAAGCAACAATACAACAAGTGGTTTTCCAGTAATATTAACAGCAAAAATTAGTTAGCAGCAGCAGTCGCTAGTTCCGCGAGACGTTCTTGCTGGTCTAGAGATATACAAGATTGGATCAGCGTCTCTAAATCACCTTCCAAAACAGGGTTAAGAGAATAATTCTGACCTAAGCGGTGATCGGTAGCGCGGTTATCTTTATAGTTATAGGTGCGAATTTTTTCTGATCGCGATCCTGTGCCAACCTGCGATCGCCGCATGGAAGTTACAGCCTCTTGTTGTTCGCTTAACTTGATTTCATACAACTTCGCCCGCAGAATTTGCATCGCCCGTTCTTTGTTTTGCAACTGGCTGCGTTCTTCTGTACAGAAAATGCGTATACCCGTTGGTTTGTGCATCAAGTCAACGGCTGTTTCTACCTTGTTGACATTTTGTCCACCAGCACCGCCAGAACGAGCTGTAGTCATTTCAATATCTTTCGGATCAATGTGAATTTCCACATCATCCACCTCTGGCATAATCGCCACCGTAGCTGTGGAAGTATGAACCCGTCCCCCGGATTCAGTTGCTGGCACGCGCTGCACACGATGCACTCCAGCTTCAAACTTTAGCTGGCTGTAAACGTCATTACCTTTAATTTCTAGAATGACCTCTTTCCAGCCACCCATTTCTCCTCGAGATTCGCTCACTAGAGAAACTTTCCAACCTTGAGTCTGGGCATAGCGGGTGTACATCTGCATCAAATCGCCAGCCCAAATACTTGCTTCATCGCCACCAGTACCAGCGCGAATTTCCAACATGATATTCTTTTCATCATTAGGATCGCGTGGTAGCAGTAAAACCTTCAAGCGAGACTCTAAATGTTCTATTTTTTCCTCAAGTTCCTTTACTTCCAGTGATGCCATTTCTTGCAACTCTAGATCACTGGCAGATTCTTTGTAAACTTCACGCGCTCCGATTAAGTCTTCTTGGGCTGCTTTCCAAATTTCATAAGTATTAACTACCTCTTCCAAAGAAGAACGAGACTTAGCAATTTCTTGATACTCATCAGGATTGCTAGCAGTATCGGGGTCGCCAAGACGACGTGTTAATTCATTAAAGGTTTGTTCAACAGATTTTAATTTGTCCAGTAAGTATGATTCAGCCATGACCAGTGCGATCGCTCCTTAAAAAATAACAAATTGGCTCGAGCATATAAATAAAAATCGACCCAGCTGATGCAGGGCCGTCGTTAACAGCAGAGCCAACCCGCTACTTTTTGTTTTGATCGTCACCAGATGTTTGAGTGCTGCTCATACCATACTTACGGAGGAAGCGTTCTACTCGACCCTCAGTGTCAATAATCTTCTGAGTACCAGTGTAAAATGGGTGATTTCCAGACCAAACATCTACGTGCAATTCTGGCTTAGTCGAGCCAATGGTCATAACAACTTGACCGTTGCAGTAAACTTTAGCATCTGGATACCACTTGGGGTGAATATCAGATTTAGCCATTGTTCTTTTTGTGATCAATCTATATCAATTATAACTTTCAGGCTTCAATTGGGGTTAGGGAGTGGGGAGATGCCCCATGCCCAATTCCCTAACGCTTAGAGTACTGAGGCGCTTTCCGAGCTTTATGTAAACCATATTTCTTCCGCTCTTTTGCTCTGGGATCGCGAGTCAAATAACCTTCGGTTTTCAAAGGTGGGCGGTTGTCTGGGTCTAATTGGCATAAAGCACGAGCAACTCCCAAACGAACAGAATCAGCCTGTCCGGTCAAGCCGCCGCCTTCTGCTTTCACCAAAATGTCATATTCGTTTTCTAATCCCAGGGTTTCCAGGGGTGCTTTGATCACTCCCAAATAGTTAGGGTTGAATTGAAAATATAAGGTTCCATCTTTACCGTTCACAATCAGTTGACCGGTGCCTGGAACCAAGCGTACCCTTGCTACTGCGTTCTTACGACGACCAGTACCCCAGTATACGGCGCGACCGCTATTAGCATCTGCTACTACCATTAATTTTCTTCTCCAGGAATTGTATTAACTTTTAATTCTTTAGGTTTTTGAGCATCATGGGGATGCGTAGGCCCTGCATAAACTTTCAGCTTGGTGAACAACTGCTTACCGAGGCTATTTTTAGGTAGCATACCTTTAACAGCTTGTTCTAGAATCCGTTCTGGTATGCGGTCTTGCAGTTTAGCGAAAGTTTCCGTTTTCATCCCACCAGGGCGACCAGAATGGCGGCGGTAAAGCTTTTGAGTGCGCTTTTTACCTGTGACTGCTACTTTCTCGGCATTGATGACGATTACGAAGTCACCTGTATCTAGATGGGGTGTATATTCGGGTTTCTTTTTGCCTCTTAATACCTGAGCGATTTCGCTAGCGAGGCGACCTAGGCGTTTATCGGTAGCATCTACTATGTACCACTCACGCTCAAGGGACGCTTGAGAAGGGAGGTATGTTTTAACTGTTGTCATTTGTCATTTATCCTTTGTCATTTTTAATTTGTCATTAGTCATTTGTTATTTGTCTTTTGTCAGCTGTCCTTTGTTATTCACCAGTGACCAATGTAGAGACGCGATTAATCGCGTCTCTACTGACCAATGACTAATGACTCTTGACTAGTGACGAACTTTGGCAAGGTGTCGTACCAAATCTCTTTTGGAAAGGGAAAATCTGGATAGCCGACTCGCAACAAGCATAAGCCTTGGGGCGGTGCGGCGTGTTTCACTTCTTCTCGACGTTGTTCTTTCCAGAGTTCGGTGAAGCTAGAAAGTGTTCGTTGTCCAGAACCTACTTGTACCAGCATCCCGACCAACAGCCGTACCATGCCATACAAAAATCCATCTGCCTGTATTTCAATATGGATAAATGGCCCACTGCGACGACACTCTGCTACTTGCACCTCTACCCACGAATGCGATCGCTTTGAGCCTGCACGATGAAAGGCAGCTAAGTGATGCTTTCCCAACAGAGGTTTTAAGGCAGCTTGGATTAAAGATTCATCCAGGGGTGCATAATAATAATGCCAACTGAAAGGTCTTATAAACAAGTTAAGCCGATCTTCAGTATATATTGTGTAGCGATACCGTCGATAAACTGCATTAAAGCGAGCGTGCCAACGGTTATCAACACTAGCTGAAGCCCTGATTAATATATCTGGTGGCAGATAGCTATTTAGGATTGTTGCCCACTTGTGAGGCGGAATTAAACCTGTAGCTTCAAAATGGGCCACTTGAGCAGCAGCGTGAACTCCTGAATCGGTTCGCCCAGCACCGTGTAATGTTACATGATGCCCAAGAATAGTAGCGATCGCAATTTCAATTTCTTCTTGGACAGTCCGATGGTTTTTTTGCCGTTGCCAGCCATGAAAATGAGTGCCCAGGTATTGGATTACCAAGGCTACTCGATGAGTTTGTGTCGACTGGTGGCTTTCTAACATACAGATTTTGTCTTTTGTCATTTGTCATTTGTCTTTTGTCATTTGTTATTAACTAATGACCAATGACTAAGGACTAATGACTAAATGACTTAAACCAATTCAATTATTGCCATTTTTGCATTATCACCCCGACGCGGTACGGTATGCAGGATGCGGGTATAACCGCCCTGGCGATCGCCATATCGAGTAGGAGCTTGCTCAAAGAGAGCGTGAACCAGTTGTTTGTCAAAGATATAGCCAAGAGCTTCCCGGCGTGCTGCCAAGGAGCCATTTTTAGCTAGAGTAATCATTTTTTCCACTTCACTTCGGAGAACTTTCGCTCTAATTAAAGTGGTGGTGATCTTACCATGACGGATCAGCTCGGTGGCGAGCGATCGCAGTAAAGCACGGCGTTGATCGGCTGGTTTACTGAGTTTTTTGACACGACAACGGTGACGCATAATTATGCACTATGAGTTATGAACGGTTTTTCTTAAGGATGTTTAGAGCCTCTTTCCATTGGCAGGGTGATGCCTAAGCGTCGCTGCAAAGCTTCTACGACCTCTTCTGCTGACTTCTGACCAAAGTTCTTAATTTCTAAGAGGTCTTCTTGCGTATAATCCAACAAATCTGCTACAGAGTTAACTTGTGCCCGTTTGAGACAGTTATATGCCCGCACAGAAAGTTGCAACTCCTCGATGGGTATCTGGGCAGTTGGGTCGTCTGGAATCTCTGAACCTGTGTCTGTTGGTTCTAGGGAGATGTCTTTCAACGGGTTGAATAAATCTACCAAGATCCCAGCAGCCGAAGATAGTGCTTCTTGGGGGGAAATACTGCCGTTTGTCCAAACTTCCAACAGCAGTCGGTCTTTTGGAATCAAGCCTTCCCCACGAGATTCTTCAACACTATAGTTGACTTTTCGCACTGGCATAAATATTGAGTCGATTTGCAGAAAGTCCAACGATGTGGCTTCCTCACGTCCTCGCTCTACAGTGCGATAGCCTTTGCCTTTTTCAATCCGAAATTCCATTTCCAGCTTTCCACCCTCAGCGATGGTGGCTACATACTGAGTCTGATCGATGACTTCGACTTCACTAGGCAAATCAAAATGCGCCGCAGTAATTGTTGCTGGCCCGCTAACGAGTAATCTACCAATTTGGGGCTGCGAGGAATAGTTTTTTAGGATAACTTCCTTCATTCTCATGAGGATTTCCAGCACATCTTCCCGCACGCCCGGAACTGTAGCAAACTCGTGTGAAACGCCTGCAATCCGCACTGCTGTAACTGCTGTACCTTCTAGGTTGGAGAGTAAAACTCGCCGCAGTGCATTGCCAACCGTTGTTCCTTGACCACGATCTAGAGGTTCCAGAACAAATTTACTGTAATGGTTCCGACTTTCTTCAGTATTAGACTCTACACATTCAATCTGAAACTGCGCCACGGATGAGCCTCCCTTTTTCTAAGGTGCTGCTAGCAGACAAATCAATTGCCTCCCGAATTGAATTTATGTCCTGTAAATTATAGGTATATCAAACTATTAGTATAAAAATACGGTATAGTTTAAAACCCAATTTTAACTTGCAGGCGCTAATAATATTTTGGGTTCCCGAAGCTTAACAGTTTTCTTTCCGGTAAATCTGACGCGCTTTCGGTCGCCCAAACTTTCACACAATGACAATTTGCAATTAAACACCCAATCTTCATTAAAAGTAATTTTACTTACTTTTATTGTAGCTTCTCTTACTCAATGCCTAAGTCTTGATGTTTAAACTCTACGGCGCTTGGGTGGACGACAACCATTGTGAGGAATCGGGGTAATATCCCGAATCAGTGTAATTTCCAGTCCTGCTCCTTGGAGTGCCCGAATAGCGGTTTCTCTACCTGCTCCTGGCCCACTGACCATTACCTCGATTTGGCGCATTCCTTGATCTATAGCTCGGCGAGCTGCACTTTCAGCTGCGGTTTGCGCTGCAAAGGGAGTCCCCTTTTTTGCTCCCTTAAAACCGCTAGAACCAGCGCTAGCCCAGGAGATAACATCTCCATTTTGATCGGTAATGGTGACAATGCTATTGTTGAAAGTAGACTGGATGTAGGCCATTCCACTGGGTACATTCCGTTTCTGTTTCTTGCTCCCGGTTTTTTTAGTTGGTTGTCTCGCCATACTTGTTTAGTTGATTTAAAGTAAAACTTGCTCGGATTAGCAAGCGTTGCAAAATTATTTCCCTGGAGCCTTCTTCTTCCCAGCCACTGTCTGCCTTCTGCCTCGACGGGTTCTGGCATTAGTACGAGTTCTTTGGCCTCTGACTGGTAAGCCCATGCGATGACGACGACCTCTGTAGGTACCGATGTCAACTAAGCGTTTGATGTTCATAGACTCCAAACGCCGCAAGTCGCCTTCAACTTGATAGTTGGTTTCTATTTCCCCTCGTAGGGCTGTCACATCAGCATCACTTAAGTCCTTAACGCGGGTATCTGGGTTCACACCAGTTGCCGCTATAATTTCTTGAGAGCGTGATAATCCAATTCCGTAGATGTAAGTCAGACCGATTTCGACGCGCTTATCGCGTGGAAGGTCTACTCCGGCAATACGTGCCACAATGAACTCTCCCTATTGTTTTCTTTTCGTTTTAATCATGATATGCGTGTTACAACTGACCCTGTTAGTAAGAATGTTATCCTTGACGTTGTTTATGCTTAGGGTTCACGCAAATCACCATGACGCGACCACGACGTTTGATCACGTTACACTTTTCACAAATTTTCTTGACTGAGGCTCTAACTTTCATGCCTTTTATTTTTTGACTCCAAATATAAAATTATAGCATTTATAGGGAAATTAATCCAGTTAAATGACTAGTAAATAGCCAAAAAAATGGTTTTATGGTAAAATTCTCTACATATACTTACTTCTTTCGTAGTCGATAAGTAATTCTGCCTTTGGTCAAGTCGTAAGGAGTTAACTCTACCTTGACGCGATCGCCGGGCAAAATCTTGATATAGTTTCGGCGAATCTTGCCGGAAATGTGAGCTAGCACGTTAAAGCCATTGTCCAAGTCAACGCGAAACATCGCATTGGGCAGGGACTCTGTAACCGTGCCTTCCATTTCAATCAAATCTTGCTTAGACAATTTGTTTTTTCCTCAACTCAACAATTTCGTGTTCAGTTGCAGCACTTTATCTGCAAGAAAACACACTTTAAGAAATATATCAACAGTTTATTAATATATCTTAGCTAAAATTGATCTTTTTCTTGGCATGGGGAGTGGTAAGAGACGCGATTAATCGCGTCTGTAGTAGAGAATAGTAAGTGATAAGTAGTAAATTCGCTATTCCCTACTTTCCCTTCCCCTTTTAGGAAGCAATTACCTTTTGTAGTTCACCAGTGACATCATCTTGGGACTGATTGCCATTGACTGTTAGGAGTTTTTTGCGATCGCCGTAATAATTAATTAAAGGTGCAGTTTCAGCGCGGTAGACTTCTAAACGCCGACGAATCACCTCTTCGGTATCATCTTTTCGTCCTCTAGCTAGCAAACGTGCAATCACAACTTCATCTGGTGCATCTAGATTAACTACCTTTTCGCCACTCTGATGTATTTCTTCCAGCAACTTCTCCAGAAAACCTGCTTGGGTCACTTTGCGGGGAAAACCATCAAGAATCCAACCATTTTTGGCATCTAATTGACTGAGGCGCTCCTGTACCAAGTCTTGCACTAGCTGATCAGGTACTAACTCGCCGCTATCAACATAAGCTTGAGCCTTGATTCCCAAATGAGTTTGCTCTTTCATGGCTTGTCTTAAAATTTCACCAGTAGAAATATGGGGAATATTCAAGTGTTCAGCCAAAGTTTGAGCTTGTGTTCCTTTACCCGCTCCAGGTGGCCCCAAGAAGATTAATCGCGTCACTATTATTTCACCATTCCTTCATAGCGCTGAGAGATGACATAAGTTTGGACTTGTTTGGCTGTCTCAATTGCTACACCAACTAAAATTAACAAAGAGGTAGCACCTATTCCTCGGAAAGTTTTCACATTTAAAGCACTTTCCACGGCGGTGGGGATAATAGCAACCAAGCCCAAAAAGATCGCACCCAATAAAGTTAGTCGATTGGACACGCGTTCGATATACTCGCTAGTTGCCTTGCCAGGACGAATTCCAGGAATACTAGAACCCATTTTTTTCAAGTTTTGCGCCACATCTACTGGGTTGAGAATCAATGAAGAATAAAAGTAGCTGAAGAAAACGATAGAAATCATGTAGACCAAGGCATAGACCCAGGAGCTAGAACCGCTTGGACTCAAATAAGTGTTAACTATATTCGCCAAATCGGCATTTTTAGTAAAATTGGCGATCAGCAGTGGCAAACTGAGGATGGCAGCAGCAAAAATAATTGGCATGACGCCGCCTTGATTCAGCCGTAGGGGCAGATAGCTACGCTGTTCCGCTAACACTCTCCGACCTACTTGGCGACGAGCCGAAATAATTGGGATGCGGCGCATTCCTTCTTGCACAATCACAATACCAACAATTGTTGCTAGGAAAACTAAGACCAGTACTATTACACGACCCACTGTTTCCCGACCGCCAACTTGTACCAAGTCGATGGTATCGCCTAAAGCTTTTGGTAATGATGCGACAATGTTGACAAAAATCAGCAATGATGCTCCATTCCCAATACCCCGTTCTGTAATCAGTTCTGATGCCCACATGACGAACATAGAACCAGCAGTTAGAGCGATCGCAGTTTCAGCTACGAAAATTGGTCCTGGCTTTAAGGCAAATTGCTGGAGGAATAATGCCGAAAAAGCTGTACTTTGTAGAATTGCCCAAACTACAGTGACATAGCGCGTAATTTGCGATATTTTGCGCCGACCTGCTTCGCCTTCATTTTTCTGTAAATTTTCTAAAGACGGAATCGCTGCGGTGAGCAATTGAATGATAATAGACGCATTAATGAAGGGCAAAATCCCTAAAGCAAAGACTCCCAAAGTCGAAAGTCCTCGCCCGGAAAATATATCCAATAAGCCGAATATAGAATTACTGCCAGATATGGCTTCGGCAAATCTCGGTCTATCAATCCCTGGTACGGGTAAAAAGATACCTAGGCGAACCAAAATTAAAATACCGACAGTGACAAGCAGCCTACCTCTGAGGCCAGCTGCTTGCGCCATCTGCATAAAAGTTTCTTGAGCCGTTGGGGCTTTGTCTCGACTGATCATAGAGTGCTACCTTTATAGTGAACCAGGCGCTGACAGCGAGTTGGCTTCCATTTAAGTGCGCTGTTCCGGCTCACTCATAAGACTTCACAACTACCACCAGCTGCCTCAATTTTGCTACGAGCTGAACCTGTGAAAGCTGCCGCTTGTACCTTGAGCGGAATGCTCAATTCTCCATTACCTAAAATTTTCAATGGCCCCTTGACAGCAGTCAGGATACCTGCGGCTTTCAATGAGGTCAAAGTCACTTCCGTATTCGCGGGAAGAGAGGCTAGCTTCTCTACATTAATCGTAGTGTAAATCTTCTGATTAATAACCGGAAAGCCCTTCAGCTTAGGTAAACGGCGGTACAATGGCTGTTGACCACCTTCAAAACCTGGACGAGTGCTACTACCAGAACGAGATTTTTGACCTCGCATACCTAGACCAGCACTAGCACCTTGACCCGCAGAAATACCTCTAGCTACACGGCGCTTGCGTTTCTTTGAGCCTTTTTGCGGCTTAACATCATTGATTCTCATAAGTAATCAAATTCTCATTTGTCGTTTGTCATTTGTGAGCCAGTGCGGTCTTGGGAGTCTCCCCCATGAGTAACTGGCGTTAGCGAGCCTGCGAGCGTCACCCAGAGGGGCGTTTGTCATTTGTCATTTGTCGTTTGTTATTTACTAATGACTAATGACGAATAACTAATGACTGAATTTAGATGTAGAGACTTTCAATAGGAATACCCCGATCTTCTGCGACTTCAGAAAGAGTCCGCAGTGTAGATAAGGCATTGACTGCGGCTCTAGCATTATTGAGCGGATTGTTAGAGCCAAGTTGCTTGGCTAAGACGTTACGAACTCCTGCTAATTCCAGCACAGTCCGCACAGCACCACCAGCAATTACCCCAGTCCCAGGTGAGGCTGGACGCATCATCACTTTCGCACCGCCACCGACACCATCAATAGGATGGGGGATGGAGTTAGATTTGGTGATTGGGATATCAATGAGGTGTTTTTTGCCGTCAGCTACGCCTTTTTTGACGGCGCCAATTACATCTGAGGCTTTGCCTACTCCGACACCAACTTGACCACGTTCGTTACCAACAACAACAATCGCTCGGAAGCTGAGTTTTTTACCACCTTTGACCACTTTACTTACGCGTCGGATTTGGATAACCCGCTCTTGCCAAGTAGTTTCTTCTTTTTTATTGGCACGCTTTGTTCTACTTTTACGCTCTGTTGCCATAATTTCTGCTCTTTTAATGTCAGTTGTCTTTTGTCATTTGTCATTTGTCCAATGACTAATACTTCGGCTTACCTCGGCTTACTTCGACTATGCTCAGTACAAGTCGCTACCTCGGCTTACTTCGACTACGCTCAGTACAAGTCGCTCGGTAAAAGTCGGCACAATTCGCTCAGTACAAGTGACTAATGACCAATGACTTTAGAAATCTAAACCAGCTTCGCGTGCTGCATCAGCTAATGCTTTGACACGACCATGATATAAGTTACCACCGCGATCAAAGACTACTTTGGTGATGCCTTTTTCTAGCGATCGCACTGCGATCAACTTACCAACTTGCACTGATGCATCGCGGTTTGCACCTGACGCTAAACTAGATTTCAGTTCTGGTTCTACAGTTGATGCTGCCACGATGGTTTGATGTTGAGTATCATCAATTACCTGGGCATAAATATGCTCATTAGAACGAAATACCGCTAAACGCGGACGTTCTGGGGAGCCAACAACTTTGCCACGAACGCGTCGATGACGACGGTTTTTTGATTCTCTACGAGTAAGTTTCATTTTTACTTCTTACCACCCTTACCAGTCTTACCAGCTTTCCGTCTGACCACTTCACCGCCATAGCGAATGCCTTTACCTTTGTAAGGTTCTGGTGGACGAACAGCACGAATTTTGGCGGCTGTATTACCTACAATTTCTTTGTCATAGCCGCTAACAATGACGTTAGTGGTACCTTCTACTGCAAACTGAATTCCATCTGGTGGTTCAATTTGCACTTGATGGCTATAACCCATATTTAAAACTAGGTTACGCCCTTGAACTTGTGCCCGATAACCAACACCTTGAATTTCCAAACGGCGCTGAAAACCTTGGGAAACTCCCTCCACCATGTTGGCAACTAAAGTGCGGCTCAAGCCATGCAGTTGCTTTGAGGTACGAGTTTCATCCCGACGATTTACCTGTAATATATCTCCTTCTTGAGAGAGTGAGACATTCGCTGCTAGAGTGCGAGAAAGTTCTCCTTTGGGTCCTTTCACCACAATATTCGTACCATCGATCACCACTTGAACTTTGGCGGGAATAGTAATTGGACGTTTACCAATACGAGACATGACTTTTTGTCCTTTGTTATTTGTCCGTTGTCCTTTGTCCTTCACTAATGACAAATGACTAATGACCAATGACTACCAAACGTAACAAAGTACTTCGCCACCCAAGTTCTGACGTCGCGCTTCGCGGTCAGTCATAATCCCACTGGATGTAGAAATAATGGCAATGCCAATGCCGCCTAGTACCCTTGGTAATTCTTTTCGATTTGAATAAACGCGCAAGCCAGGCTTACTCACTCGCTTTAAGGCGGTGATCAGAGGCTGACGGTTTTTTCCCTTGTATTTCAGGGAAATCACCAGATTGCGTTTTACCCCTTCTTCTGCTTCTTCGATTTCAGCAATAAAGCCTTCCTCCCGTAGTACTTTGGCAATACTCCGGGTCATTTTTGTCGCTGGCACTTGTGTAGTTTGATGCCGTGCCAGGTTGGCATTGCGGATGCGCGTCAGCATATCTGCAATTGTGTCGTTAGCCGCCATCGTTCCCTCTATAGATGAACTTATTGATCGCGAAAGGGCATTCCTAATTCTTTAAGTAAGGCGCGTCCCTCTTCGTCGTTTTTTGCTGTAGTGATGATGGAAATATCCAGACCACGGACTTGATCGATGCTGTCGTATTCGACTTCTGGAAAAATTAGCTGTTCTCTGACACCTAGAGTATAGTTACCGCGTCCGTCAAAGCTTTTAGGGCTAACGCCGCGAAAATCTCGAATTCTAGGTAATGACAAACTAACTAGTCTGTCGAAAAAGGCATACATCCGTTCTGATCTGAGAGTAACCATGATCCCCACAGGCATTCCTTGACGAATCTTAAAGCCAGCGATCGCCTTTTTCGCCCGTGTCACTACTGGTTTTTGACCAGTGATCACTGAAATTTCGTTTATGGATGCTTCCAGCGCCTTTGCATTTTGAGCTGCTTCACCCAAACCTCGGTTAATAGTAACTTTTACCAACTTCGGTACTTGATGAACGTTGGTATATTGAAACTGATTGAGCAGTTTGGGGACGATTGTCTCTTGATATAAGGTTTTAAGTCTTGTTGTCGCCATAGTTTTTTGTGCTAATATCCCTGGGCTTGGTCAGGGAACAAAGTTATCAGTTGTAAGTTATGAGTTAAATTTAATTCCTAACTCTTAATTCTTAACTTTTAACTATTTATCCAAAATCTCGCCAGTTTTCTTGAGCTTTCTGACTTTCTTGCCTTCTGAGGTAAAGGTATAACAAACACGACTGGCAACGTTTTGCTTAGTGGAATAAAGCATTACGTTGGAGCTATGAATCGGGAATTCTTGGGTGACAATCCGTCCTGATTCCCCTTCTTGCTGGGGTTTGACGTGCTTGGTTTTAATATTGACACCTTTGACAATAACTTTACTCAGTTGGGGAAGTGCCTGGATAATTTCACCAACTTTTCCTTTGTCTTTACCAGCAATCACTTGTACGGTGTCGCCAGTTTTGACGTGCATTTTATGGAATACTTTGGGCGTACCCTGTTTGGTTGCCATTAAAGCACCTCCGGAGCCAGAGAAACAATTTTGGTAAAGTTTTTATCGCGTAGTTCCCGTGCAACTGGGCCAAAAACCCGTGTACCTCTGGGATTACCGTCTTTGTTGATGATTACAGCAGCATTATCATCAAAGCGAATACTCATGCCACTGTCACGATTTACAGCTTTCCGAGTCCGGACAATTACTGCTTCCACAACATCAGACTTTTTGACAGCCATGTTGGGTGTAGCATCTTTGACAACGGCAATAATTTTATCACCGATAAAACCATAACGACGGTTGCCTCCGCCTAAAACGCGGATGCACATTAGTTTGCGGGCACCGCTATTATCTGCGACGTTCAGGTAAGTCTGGGGTTGAATCACAATTATTCTCCCTTGTGATGTTGTTAGTTTCTAACAACGATGAGGTTTAAGTAGGCTTGACGTTCAGGACTTCTGTGATTTTCCAGCGCTTGGTTTTGCTCAGGGGTCTAGTTTCCTGAATGCGAACGCGATCGCCTACTTTACACTGATTTTCTTCGTCGTGAACTTTATATCGTTGGGTATTAACTACAATCTTGCCGTACTTGGGGTGAGGAGCACGGTTTTCTATGGCCACTACCACAGTTTTTTGCATTTTATCGCTCACTACCAAGCCAACTCGTTCTTTAACTGCCATAATCTCCTACTTTTCTTTTTTAGCCGATTGACTTGCTGCCCGTTTGCGTTCTGTTTCTACCGTCAGCAACTGTGCTAGGCGGTGTCGGGCTTGTTTGAACTGGTGGGGCTTTTCTAATTGTCTTGTAGCTTTTTGCAAGCGCAACTGAAATAGTTGTCTTTTGATTGCAACAATTTCTTCAGAAAGTTTATCGTCACTTAATTCTCTAGCTTCTGAAATCTTGGGAAGAGGCATAAGCTACTCCTGCTCCTGTGGTTGAGAACGCACAATAAACTTAGTTTTTATGGGCAGTTTAAATGAAGCCAAGCGCATAGCTTCACGGGCGATTTCTTCAGAAACCCCACCGATTTCAAACAAAATACGTCCTGGCTTGACTACAGCTACCCAAAATTCTGGCGAACCTTTACCCGAACCCATCCGGGTTTCAGCAGGACGCATGGTTACAGGTTTATCAGGGAAAATCCGAATCCAGATTTGTCCACCCCGACGAATATAACGAGTCATTGCCCGACGGGAAGCCTCGATTTGCCGAGAGGTAATCCAAGCAGGTTCTTGCGCTTGGAGTGCAAAATCACCAAAGTTAAGGGTGCTACCACGGCTGGCTAGTCCCTCCATCCGTCCGCGCTGTTGTTTACGGAATTTAGTTCTTCTAGGGCTTAACATGATTGGCTACTGGGTACTGGGCATTGGGCATTGGGCATTGGGCATTGGGCATTGTCAATTCTCTATGCCCCATTCCCATTTATCCTTCATTTGAGCGGTCTTCAAATTGCTGGCGACGACGTTGTTGTTGACGACGACGGGGTTCACGGTCGCGATCGCCACGATCGCGCGGATCACGTTCGCGGCTTGTGGGTGGTGGCGGAGTTTCTTCCTGTCCAGGAATAATTTCTCCTTTAAATACCCATACTTTGATGCCCAAAATACCGTAAACAGTTTTTGCTGTGCAATAAGAGTAGTCAATGTCAGCCCGTAAGGTATGTAAAGGTACTCTACCTTCACGAGTCCACTCTGTCCGGGCAATTTCTGCACCGTTGAGACGACCGCTAACTTGGATTTTAATACCTTGGACACCAGCGCGTTGGGCACGTTGAATCGATTGCCGCACTACCCGTCGAAAGGAAACCCGACGTTCCAATTGTTGAGCAATGTATTCCGCAATTAGGTAGGCATCAGCATCAACTCGTTGAACTTCAACTACGTTGATGCGAATTTGGCGATTACTACCCAACAATCCTTGGAGTCCGGTACGTAAGGATTCAATACCTTGTCCACCGCGGCCCACTACTACTCCAGGTCTAGCTGTGCGTACTTCTAAGTCGATTTGGTCAGCTTTGCGCTCAATCCGCACTTCGGAAATTCCAGCGTTGTTTTGAGCCTGTCTACCCAGCTTTTGGTCTATGTATTGACGGAGTTTGTGATCTTCTTGGAGAAGTTCTGGATAGCGATCAGGAACCGCAAACCAACGGGATTGATGTTCTTGTGTAATACCCAGGCGAAAACCAACTGGATGAATCTTCTGTCCCACGAATGCTTCCTCTAAAATTTCTTACTTTACGCAATTTATTTCGTGTAAAAAAAGCTTATTTTTCTGGGGCAGCTGCTACAGCCACAGTAATATGACACGTTGGCTTGCGAATTTGGTAAGCTCGACCTTGCGCTCTTGGTTGGAAGCGCTTCAGCGATGGCCCTTGATCAGCATAAGCCTGAGTAATCACTAGTTGAGTCCGATCTAACCCAGCGTTGTGTTCGGCATTAGCAGCAGCGCTTCTGAGAACCTTCAATATGGGTTCAGTGGCGCGATAGGGCATGAATTCCAGGATGATTAACGCTTCCCGGTACGAGCGCCCGCGAATTTGATCGAGTACCCGACGCACTTTGTAGGCCGAGATGCGGATAAAACGAGCGATCGCTTTTACTTCAGTAGTATTAGTAGCCATAAATTTCTCCAATTTTGTCATTTGTCGTTTGTGAGCCAGTGCGGTCTTGGGGATTTCCCCCATGAGTAACTGGCGTTAGCAAAGCGATAGCGACGTAGGAGCGTCACCCAAAGGGTCATTTGTCATTTGTCTTTCAGCTAATGACTAATGACTTGTGACTAATGACTACCTACCTGCTTTTTTATCGCTTTTTCCATGACCTCTGTAGGTGCGTGTCGGGGCAAATTCACCCAACTTGTGTCCTACCATCTGTTCATTTACAAAAACTGGAACATGTTGGCGTCCGTTGTGAACAGCTATGGTATGACCTACCATTAGAGGCAAAATTGTCGAAGCTCTTGACCAAGTTTTAATAACTTCTTTTCTGTTGTTGTCGTTGAGCTTTTCAATTTTCTTTAGGAGATGATCCGCAACGAAAGGACCTTTTTTTAAAGAACGACCCATAGTTCAATTTTGGATTTAGGATTTAGGATTTAGGAATTAGAATTTCGGATTTTGGATAATTAGGTGTCCGATTAGGTTTCACAAATTTTCAGTGTTCATAAGTAGACCCCAATCTAAAATCCAAAATCTAAAATCTAGAATTCTATGATTCACGACCACCGCGACCGCGTTTGGAAGACTTACGGCGACGACGCACAATCAATTTGCTGCTAAGTTTCTTGCGATTGCGGGTCTTCGCGCCCAATGTAGGTTTACCCCAAGGTGTAACAGGTCCCGATCTCCCGATAGGTGCCCGACCCTCACCACCACCATGTGGGTGATCCACTGGGTTCATGACGCTACCTCTAACCTTAGGACGGCGACCTTTCCAACGATTTCGCCCTGCTTTACCTGCACTTAGGTTTCTCGCATCGGTGTTGCCTACTTGCCCAATGGTGGCGTAGCATTCGCGCCGAATCAAGCGGACTTCTCCTGAAGGCAACTTGAGAGTTACATAATTACCTTCTTTTGCCACAACTTGAGCGCTAGCACCAGCAGCACGCACAATTTGACCACCTTTGCCAGGAGTCAGTTCTACGTTGTGAACACTAGTACCCAAGGGAATCTTTGAGAGAGGTAAGGCATTACCATCTTCAAAGGGAGCTTCAGACCCAGAAATAATTATTGTTCCAACTTTCAAGCCGTTGGGATGGAGGATGTACCGTTTTTCGCCATCTTGGTAATACAAAAGGGCAATTCGGGCATTGCGGTTAGGATCGTATTCAATTGCTGCAACTTTAGCAGGAATATTATGTTTATCCCTTTTAAAATCAATGATCCGGTAAAGTTGTTTGTGTCCGCCACCTCGGCGACGACTAGTAATCCGCCCGGTATTATTCCGACCTTTGGCACGATGCTTTGAGGTAGTTAGGGATTTTTCCGGCTCGGTTTTTGTGATCTCCGCAAAGTCAGAAACTGTAACTTGGCGAGTGCTGGGGGTATAAGGGCGATAAGAACGAGTACCCATAATCTATTTTGGATTTTGGATTTTGGATTTACTTAATTTTGGATTTTGAATTTTGGATTTTGGATTTAATGAGTGTTTAACTAATTGCGACCATCTTGGGACTTTTTGAGTAAACTCCTCAATCTAAAATCTAAAATCTAAAATCTAAAACTCCTAGACTTCTGGGAATAGAACTTGTCTAATCTTGTCTTCATCCCCAGGTGCGACGGTAACAATAGCTCGCTTATATTGGGGCTTATAACCAATAAATTTACCAACGCGCCGCTTTTTACGCGGTGGTAGGGTGGTGTTGACTTTTACAACTTTGACCTTAAATAAGTCTTCGATCGCAGCCTTGATTTCTGGCTTAGATGCCTTTGGAATTACTTCAAAGGTGTATTTATTCTGCTCCATCAAGATAGTCGCTTTTTCGGTGACGATTGGGCGACGCACTAAGTCGGCAAGGTCACGGGGGTCAAAGCTAGGCACTGTAGACCTCCTGAATTTTTTCTAGGGCTGATGCCGTAACTACAATTTTGTCAGCGTGTAGTAAATCAAAAACATTTAGCTGGTCGGCTGCAATTAGTTTTAAATTTTCAATGTTGCGGGCTGACAAATAAACATTATCTGTATCAGTAATTTCAGACAAAATTAAGAGTGATTTGCTTTCTGGTGCTACTCCCCAACGGGTAAGGGCTGCCACTAATTCTTTAGTTTTCGGGCGAGATAGCTCGGTGCTAAATTCTTCTACTACAATCAAATCGTCAATGCGGCTGACAAATGCTGTCCGCAGTGCTAAACGTCGCTCTTTGCGGTTCAACTTAAGGTTAAAGTCTCTAGGCTTTGGCCCAAAGATTACACCACCACCACGCCACAATGGGGAACGAATAGACCCTGCACGAGCGCGACCAGTACCTTTTTGTCGCCAAGGTTTACGGCCACCACCTCTAACTTCTGAACGAGTTTTTGTACTAGCATTTCCTTGACGAGCATTAGTCAATTGCCGTACTAAAGCGCGGTGTACAATATGAGATGCTGTTTCTTCTTTGGCAGTGCGCAACTCGAAGCTCGTCTCGCCGACCTGTTCTCCTTGCCAATTTTTAACTACGCTTTCAACCATCTTTGTTATTTGTCCTTTGTCATTTGTCTTTATGCCATTTGTCTTTAGCCAATGACCATTGTACAGACGCGATTAATCGCGTCTCTACTGACTAATGACTTTTGACTATCCCACTGTTTTTGCAGGCACAATACTTACTAAAGCACCCGGTTTACCAGGAATTGCTCCCTTAATAAGCAATAAGTTGCGTTCTGCATCAACTCGCACTATTGTCAGCTTACGGATTGTGATCCGTTTGCCACCTAAACGACCTGCCATCCGCTTACCTGGATAGACACGACCTGGTGTTGTACCAGCACCAATAGAACCGGGCGCTCTGTGGTTTTTGGAACCGTGTGACATAGGCCCCCGACCAAAGTTGTTGCGCTTCTGGTTACCCGCAAAGCCGCGACCGATGCTTGTGCCGACTACATCGACAATTTGACCCGCACTAAAAATATCTGCTTTAATTTGTTGACCTAAAGCATAATCATCAGAACTTTCGATGTGATATTCATTTAAGTGACGCAATGCTGGGGCAGATGATTTAGCTAAATGACCAAGTAGTGGTCTGTTTAGTGCCTTTGGTTTGACTTCGCCATAACCAACTTGAATGGCAAAGTAACCGTCGGTTTGTTTCGTTTTAACTTGTGTAACGGTGCATGGCCCTGCTTGAATGACGGTTACAGGAATAGATACTCCTGCTTCGTCAAATATTTGGGTCATGCCCAGCTTGGTGCCGAGAATACCTACAGACACAGTAACTGGTTCTCCTTTCTACTTGCTGACCTTGGAATTGGACTCTAGAGGACACGCTTTGTACGCATCAGTTTAGGCTGGGTTAGCCTGAGAAATTTGAATGGTTTAAGTAAACCGCTCCAAATGCTTTGGGACACAACAAACCGTGTCCGTACTGCTTGGTGAATCTGTTTAGCTTCACTGACTAGATCACCAGAACAGCCACAAGTCCCTTCCCTTTGGGAAGGAGTAACTTTTGGAATCAATGCAAGGCGCTACAGCTTTAAGCTGTGTGCAGCAATGCTTTCGTCCAAGCAATTGCTCTGGCACTTTCTGGAGGCAGCGCTGTCGGCGGGGTTTTCCGATTTCCGCCCATTAAGACGGCTTCTTGGAGGTTGGCTACTGCCGTGTTGCAGTTGGACTTAAGCGGTTTTTTCCACCCAGTATCCGTTAACTGAGACTGATGTAATGCCATGAAACCAACATTGCTGCTCAGTTATTACTTCCTTAAACACCTTAAACTATTGTTTAAGATTTTACCTGCTTTTTCACAGGCACAGAAGTAAATCGTACTCTGAAGCTTTGGATTGACTTTGATTCTTCGTCCATAAGCTCCAATGTTGACCCAAAAGCTTTCTTAGTTTACCAGTCTACAATCAATCTAAGTTAGATTATCCAATTTGGATTGAATCATCAGCTTTTGATGCTAACACTATCTCAAAGTGACAGTAAGAAAAGAGTCTAATTTACGTTTTTGGTCACAATCTAATAATATAAATTATTTATTTATGTTTGTCTAGGAAGTTATAGAGTTATTTTTGGTGAGTGGGGAGTAAAGAAGGGAATAGGTTACAGGTTACAGGTTACAGATTAATCCCTATAATCTCTTATCTGTCACCTTTCCCCTAAGTCCCAATGCCCAATGCCCAAAAAAATGCTTTTAATCTATCGGTTCAGGGTAAATAATAGAGATATCTAAGTGGGATAAGACGAAAATCTATGGCACTAATTACCACTGGCAACGGTTTAATGCGTGATCTGGAAAAGTTTGGCGCTCTTGGGGTGTATGTACCTCTGGAAGGGGGTTATGAAGGTCGATATCAGCGCCGACTACGGGCAGCTGGCTATACTACCCTCCACATTACTGCTAAAGGACTGGGTGATGTAGCTGCGTATATCACAAGAATTCATGGAGTCAGACCTCCTCATCTTGGTAAAAAAAGTACTGGTAGCGGTGCGGCAGTAGGTCAAGTGTACTATCTTCCACCAATTCTCAATTCTCATTTAGAACAGCTACCACCAAAGTCTAAGGGGCTGGTCTTGTGGATTATTGAAGGGCATATTCTTTCAAATCAGGAAGTTGAGTATTTAACGAATTTGCCTCAGTTAGAACCACGAGTGAGAGTAATTATTGAGAGGGGTGGCGATCGCGCCTTCCGTTGGACTTCTCTAGAAAAAACTCTGTTAGTTAGCTAACACTTACAAAAGTGATGAGTGAAAAGTGAGGAGTTAAAAATTTAAAACTTCTAACTCCTAACTCATGTAGAGACGCGATTAATCGCGTCTCTACTCATAACTCTTTTAGCATTTCAATAATGCTGAGTCGAAAACCACAAGATGCAAATAACCGCCGTGAAGCCTCGTTAGCAACTGCTGTATCTAGACGAATTTGCTTCACGCCCATCTGATGAAAGCGTTCAACACTTAGCATCACCATCTGCCGTGCAATTCCTTTTTGGCGATATTCCGGCTCGACCCAGATATCATGAATAAAAGCAAATTCCTGTAATCGATAAATTGGTATTTCTCGCTCAACTGTTGCCACCAGAAAAGCTACAATTTGCCCTTCATTTTCGGATATTAAAAATACACTGCGCTCGCTATTTGCTAAACGTATCAACCATTGTTCATAACGCTGTTCTGGATGGGTTAGAAAACCATACTTGGCAAAATCCCAAGATTCATGCAAAGCGCAAATTTTGGCAACCATTGGTAAAATTGCAGGTATGTCAGTTGTTGTAGCGGGGCGAATCAGCATAAGTTCTGGAATTTGTTGCAGAAACAGTTAAAGCACAGGCTGTAATGAAAGCTTTAGTCTTGTTGGTGAGCGAATTTATAACCACCCCACAAAGAAAGAGCGATCGCAACCACCAACAAAATCGGTATGCTGTACCAAGGAAACTGAGACAAGGGTAGATGGGCAACTGCACGCAATCCAATACTGGCGTAGGTTAGTGGCAACAGGTAAACTAAAACTTTCAGAGTCGCTGGTAATGTCGCAGGGTCAAAGAAAGTCGCTCCTAAGAAGGACATGGGGATAATGATAAAATTATTGTAGAGTCCGACTGATTCAAGCGATCGCACACTTAAACCAACAATCACACCTAACCCAGCAAATACTGAACAATTCAGCACTACCAACAATATAAATAGTGGGTTGAGAAAATTCCAGTTTCCAGTCAACAGTACCGCTACCAAAATCACCGAAGCCGATGTCATCAACCCCCGGACTATTCCCGCCAGCATTTTTCCGATATGTAATGCTAAGGGATGTATAGGAGTTAACAACAATTCCTCGAAGGTTTTGGTAAATAGTCTGTCTCCACAAATCGAAAATGTCGTTCCAGCAAAGCTAACCGTCATCGACGATAGCGCCACCATTCCCGGTAATATGAATTCTAAATAGTTGTTATAGTTACCACTAATCCCTGAGCCGGGTTTGATGGAACTACCCAAACCCAAGCCAAAAGCTAAAATATATATGAGTGGGGATATTAAGCCTGATGCAGCAACTGGTACGATTCTGATACGTAAATCTAACCAATCTCCCCAAAAAATAGTCAGACTATCAGCTAGAAGGATTTGAAGTTGCGAAGTTTTGAACTTATTGCCTGAGAATAACGCTCTTTGAGATGCCACTTGCTTCTAATTAGTTATTAAAACTTTCTTAAATTTTAATTTACATCGTTTGACATATCAATTACTAAAGGTAACAAAAATATTTAATAAAAAATTCGTCTGGAAAATTTTTAAGCACAACGCGACAAATAAAAAGCTAGATAATTCAATTATTATCACTGCATGATTTATGCAAATTGAATCAAGACTATGTGATATAGCAGTCCTAAATCATTTGTGAAAATTATATCTTTTCCTTCTTTCTTCCCTTTGCATCTTTACTCTAACGAGACGCTACGCGATGGTACTTTTCTCTAACGAGACGCTACACCATCGTGTAGTGTTCTGAAAGAAAGGCGGTTCGTTTCCTTATCTATATTTTTTACAACTCCTGCAAGGATTGCTATAAATATCAAGAACATGTTATAATGATATTTTAAATAAAATATAAAACTTAAAGACAGTTAATCTGTAATTTGTGTGTGAAGCAGCACAAAGGTAATAACAATTTCTTAACCGAAAAATAAATAAAATACTCACCAATTGTTCAAGATGTAAAGAATAACCGATAAGGTTGAAATTCTGTCCAGATATCTAGGTAAGTTACTATTTTTATCATTTAAGAAGAATACTGGCTAAAAAGTCGCAGACAATTACAGTTAAGAATAGGCATACTGAAAGAGGGAGAAAACTTTAGACTACTCCCTTCCAAATCGCGTGAAGGTGATTAAGCAACAATGAGACGTAAACCTACAGGTAAATCAGCTACTACTTCTAAACCCTCTATTTTCCAATCCCCTATGTTTAACCTCTTCACTATCGCAATTATGGGAGGGGTGTTAATTTTGGGAATTGGGATTGGAATTGCTTTTAGTTCTACAACTACGTTAGCCCCATCAAATGTGGCTTCTCGTGAATTTATTGACACCAAAGCACCAAACCCTGAAATTTGTGTGCAGTACGGAGCCAGCGCGATGGTGATGGACGCTAGACTGTTCGTCACTCTCAATCCCTTCAATGTCTATGTTGCCCAGCCGAGTATGCGTCCTGGATGCGTGCTTCGACAAAATAACTGGGCGCTTTTAGAGAACCGCAAGTTGGTGACATCTGAGCAGGTAAATGAGTGCAAAAATCGCCTGAACACCTTTGGCTTTACAGGTAATTTGGACAGTGATAAACCTGATATTAGGTGTATATATCAGAATGAAGCTGCTCAAAACTTCTTTACGGCTCAACCAGGAGCAGTTGGAACACCTCAAGAAACGGACAGATTTTAGATTTGGGCATTGGGGTTAGGGAAGAGGTGACAGGTAACAGGGAATAATCTGTACCCTATTACCTTGTTTAATCCCTAGTCCCTAGCGATCGCATCTGCCTTCATCAGATCACTCGTACTCATCACGGATAATTGTCAAACCTAAAGCTTTGTAGGCACTCAGCATATTATTAGATACTGTCGGTGCAGTTACTAAGTAAGTCAGGGCATGAATGGACTCCACTAGATAAGGAGCAGCCGTATCTAATTTTTCTGCTGTTACTAATCCTACTACCTCAGCTGATCCAGCAATCATGGCTCGTTTGACGTGGGCTTCGTCTAGGTTCGGTACACTAATCCCAACTTCTGGATGCAAACTGCAAACCCCCAACATGCACAAATCTGCACGAATCATCCGTAATGTCTCAATTGTGACAGTACCAACGTTCACTAAGGCTTTTTTATAGAGTTGTCCACCTAACATCACAACCTCTATATAAGGATGTTCTGCTAAAGCAACGGCAATTGGCGGACTATTTGTGATTACTGTTGCGTGTAAATCTAAAGGTAAATGACGGGTTACTTGGAGAGTTGTTGTACCTCCATCTAAAATCACCACCTGTCCTGTACTAACTAATTTGGCTGCTGTGCGAGCGATCGCTTCTTTTTCTTTTGGGGCTTGCTTTTGGCGATCGGCATAACTGGCGGTGGCTGGAGATTTCAGGAGCGCTCCCCCATGAACGCGTTGCAATAGTCCGGTTTCTGCCAGTTCTCGCAAATCCCGGCGAATCGTATCCTCAGAAACTTTGAGAACAGCACTAAGTTCTGTCGAAAGTACCTTTTTATCACGACGCAGAATTTCTAAGATGAATTGTCGTCGTTCAGCAGTTAGCATAATTAATTTTCCTGAAATTGCGTTTTTGAACTTGAAATTGCACGTTTGTGAGTTTATACTTATTAATATGCAAGTTCTTGTACGGTAATCCGTAACTTCAATTGAATTCAAGCACATTCATGCACAATTGCATGTATTGATTTTGGCATTTGATGATATCACACGGTTCCACAATGGTTCTGAGTGGTTGGCTTCAGCTTGGATAATTGTTGCCCATCGGGGTTTTAACAATTTTTCTTGTAATGCGATCACGCGTTCCGTCTGTCCAAATTGTTTTTTATTCAATCAAGAAACCATGACTATTACGAACACCCAATTTGCAATTGATCTCGGTGCTTACAAACCTTTAGCGCTCAATCCCGCAAATTCTAGCCTCACTGCTGAACAACGAGATACTCTCAAAGCGAATATTCAACTTTGCCGAGATGCGATCGTCTTTTTTACAGCGACTGGCGCTGCTAGCGGAGTCGCCGGTCATACTGGCGGGCCATACGATACAGTGCCAGAGGTGATGATTCTCGATGCCTTTTTCCGGGGAGCATCGGAGCAATTTGTACCGATTTTCTTTGATGAAGCAGGACATCGAGTCGCCACCCAATATCTAATGGCAACATTGCATGGTGATTTACCTGCCGAGCAACTTTTACATTATCGGCAAGCACATTCCAACTTACCGGGACACCCGGAACTAAAACTAACTCCCGGTGTGAAATTTAGTTCTGGGCGCTTGGGCCATATTTGGCCTTACGTCAATGGTGTCGCAATGGCGAATCCAGGCAAGGTTGTTTTCTGTCTCGGTTCTGATGGATCGCAGCAAGAAGGCAACGATGCCGAAGCTGCTCGCTTGGCTGTTGCTCAACATCTCAATGTCAAGCTGCTCATTGATGACAATGATGTAACGATCGCCGGACATCCTTCTAAATATTTACCTGGTTTCAGTGTCGCCAAAACCTTAGAAGGTCACGGTTTGAAAGTACTTCAGGGAGACGGAGAAGATTTAGACGATTTATATCGTCGCCTGAGCGAAGCTGTGAATACTCCCGGAGCGATCGCTCTAATCAATAAACGCCCGATGTGTCCTGGTATTGAAGGTTTAGAAGGTTCCATTCATGGTCATGATGTAATTCCTCTAGATTTAGCAGTTAAGTATCTAGAATCTCGCGGACAAACTGCGGCTGTTGAATACCTTAAAAGTATTGAGAAATCTAAACAACCATATACGTTTCTGGGTTCCAGTGACAAATGGGGCGCTAACCGCAGTGTGTTTGGTGAAGCCGTGGTAGGTGTCCTCAGTCGCATGAGTGAAGCGGAGCGTAAAGAAAAAGTTATGGTCATTGATAGCGATCTAGAAGGCTCCTGCGGTTTGAAGAAAATTCATGAAACATACCCAGAAATATTTATTTCCTCCGGCATCATGGAACGGAGCAACTTCTCTGCTGCGGCTGGATTCGGGATGGACGAAGGCAAGCAAGGTATTTTTGCGACCTTCAGCGCCTTCTTAGAAATGTGTATCTCAGAAATCACGATGGCACGGTTGAACTATTCCAATGTTCTGTGTCATTTTTCCCATGCGGGTATAGATGACATGGCAGATAACAGCTGCCACTTTGGTATAAATAATATGTTTGCCGACAATGGCTTGGATGATGGCTACCCAACACAGTTGTTCTTCCCGGCAGATAATAATCAAATGACAGCTTGTGTAGAAGCTGTGTTCTTCGAGCCGGGACTACGGTTTATTTTCTCCACCCGTTCCAAAGTGCCCAATATTCAGGACAGCAATGGTAATGACTTCTTTGGAAGTGGCTACAAATTTGTTCCTGGTAAAGATGAGGTTATACGAGAAGGGACGCAAGGCTACATTATCAGTTTTGGCGATGCTCTCTACCGTGCTGTTGATGCTGTAGAGCGTCTGAAGCAAGAAGGGTTAGACGTTGGTTTAATTAACAAACCAACTTTAAACACCATTGATGAAGAAATAATTACCAAAGTTGGTAATGCTCCTTTTGTGCTTGTAGTAGAACCCTTCAACCGTCGCACTGGCTTAGGCAGCCGTTTCGGCTCTTGGCTGCTAGAGCGGGGGTTGACTCCCAAATATGCCCATCTTGGAACTTATAAAGAAGGTTGCGGCGGTTTGTGGGAACAGTACCCATATCAAGGTATCGATCCAGTCGGCATCATCAACAAGGTAAAGGAGTTAGTTGGAAAAAAATAATTCATTTATTAGAGCATAGCGCATAGCAAATGGGGCATTGGTTCGATTTACCATGCCCCATGCCTAATGCCCTATTTTTATTTAGTTTTGGGTAAAGGTTGACCAAACTCAATGATCTGGGGATTCGCAGCATTGGGGATTATTGGAACTGGAAATTCCGATATTCCCAAAGGAGGAATGTTATTTAAATTATCGGGTTGATTTGGGAAAGAAGGAGGGGGAAGAATCGAAGCAGGTTGTTGAGAGGATGTATTTGGATTTAAAGGAGGTACACTGACAAAAGGCTGTCCTGAGTTAGTAGTAGTTGTTGAGGGCAGTTCATTGGATAGAGGTGGAGCTGTGAGTAAAGATGATTGTGGATTAGTAGTTATGGGTAGGTTACTAGGCGGCTTTTGGAGTGTTTGAGGTTGTTTCTTGGCTGAAGGTGTAGACTTTCCTGGTTTCACGGCAGTAGTTTTACCAGAAATAACCGGACGTAACACCCAGCGAGTGGAGTTTTTTCCAGAAACGGGTTGCAGTTGTACCTGTTTGGGATTAAAAACAGTTCCTGCTGCTAAATCTAGGACAATGCGTGTATCGTTTGCGTTCAGTTGAGAAATGCGAATACTTTTGATTACTCCAGAATAATTTTGTTGCGTGGTAACTTTGCCCAACTTAGTATTCGGTAAATCTACAACTAAACGAGAGGGTTGTGCCAAGTAGAAATAACGAGGGGTTGTGCCTGCTGAGAGGGTGATTTCAAGTTGCTGTGTCTTGGGGGAAAAACGCCAATTATCTAGCTTTGCCACTGGTGTAGCAGCAGTAGTGCAAGTTTCTAAGGCGATCGCTGCCCAAAAGCCTAATATACTGATGCTAAATAGCTGCTTGCCCGATTGATAAAATGGCTTAGTCTTTAGTCCTTGATCCATTCTGTTTATTTGCTCCATAAAACCCATACAATGCGCTCCCAATTCTGTAGACGCGATAAATCGTGTCTCTACCCACTCCCTAATTCAATTAACTTTTTGGGGCACAGCAGTAAATGGAAGAGGTTGCGGAATACCATTTACGGTTAATTGACCTGTGATATTACTTTTATCCACAAGTTGCATTTGAATTGTGACTGAATTCAGAGGATCATTTTGGGGGCGAGAAATATTACAAAGGATTGATTTACCAACTTTTCCAGATAAATTTAACTGTTGATTTCGGAAGATGCCTGCCAGAGAGTGCTTTTCGTCAGTATCAGCGTTAGCATTTGCCGATAATATAGAGGCATTTAAGTAAATACCCGATTGCTGAATGTTTAACGTCAGAGTACTTGATTTTTCACAGTTAGGCAAATTCTCCGCTAGGGTTAGACGATACCGACCGCTAACGGTCGGAGGAGCCTTAAGATTGTTTTCTCCGTATGCACTGACAATTTTAAACAACAATAGTACTGAAATTATTGCTACTCCGTAAAAAGTTAAAGATTTGAAGTTAAAATGATTCATGAATTTCAACTCCTCAATGTTGGCTCTTGACTACTAACTTCAGGAAGCATAGAGGCAAGGTGAGCGGTGACTTGGCTGTAGCGGCGGGTAATCAGCAGGGAGGAACGACATTGAATGGCTAGTTGATCTGTATATCTTCCCAAGGTTTGGCGCTCGATACCCCAAGCGCGGCTGGTGCCAGCAATAGTTAGATCAACACCTTCTGAGGCTTGAATTACAGCTTGGATTGGTTCTGGGGCTTCGATAATTTTGATTTCAATGCGATCGCGTACACTGGTGGGCAATTGTTCCATCATTGTGTTTAGCTCGTAACTCAATTCTTCCTTAGCTTGATTTGCTACTATCTGTAATATCTGCAAGATACAAGTCTCACGATTAATTAGCAGTCTTAGAGCTAGTATTAGTGCTAAATCATCATGGATATTGGCTGAATAAGGTACCAATAAACTTTCTAATTGCTCTTTACCTTTATCTACAAACACTGCTACATCCACTGGTGCAGTGGTAAGCATTTGTCCGACTCGTCCACCTAAACGATTACTACTAAAAGCTGGTCGATGCCAGCCGACAAGAATTAAATCAGATTGTTCTAATGTGGCAATTTGTGCTGTTTCGCGGGCAACGTTGCTGGATATGCGAACGATAGGATGCACACAAGAACGAGTTTCTGGCGGTTCGAGAGTATTAATTAATTCTTCTAGCTGCTGGCGGCGCTGGGCGATTAATCGATCTGCTTCAACTGGGGTACTTTCAAAGGCATAATCTTCTTGATATTCAATCAGGCTAAGAGGGTTAACAATGGCAGGATATTGGTAATTGAGAGCGATACCTACAGTGGTTACTGAGCTTTGTCGTTCGCGCAGCGTCTCGTAGGGAAGTGCGGGCTGCGCCAATGCTACTGCCAACTGTACTAAACCTTTTTGGGTACTTGGATTTGCTACTGGCACCAAAATTCGGAAAGGATGAGGGGAAGTTCCACTTCCAGTAGAGGTGCCTATACCTGTTTCTGCTTCTGTCTCTGGTTGCACGACATCTAACTTAATCAGCTTTTTCGGATATGTCCATTCCAGGAGTGGCGAGGTCATGAATGTAGTTACCAATGCCATAATTACCAGCATGGTAAATATTAAGGGGGAAATTACCCCTAACTCTAAACCAATGTTTAGCACTATCAGTTCGGTCAAGCCGCGAGTATTCATTAACCAACTCAGTGCCGAGGCTTCGCGTTTATTAATGCCACTGACACGAGCTGCAACATAAGTGCCAACATATTTACCTGCGATCGCCACTCCTAAAACCAACGCACACAAAAGCCACAATTCGGGACGGTTGAGCAAGCCAATCTGTGTTTTTAAACCACTGTAGGCAAAAAATATAGGCAGCAAGAAAATTAAGACAAAATCTTCCGTTTTTACTGCCAATTCCCGCACTAAACCTTCATTTTTGGGCATGGCTGCTCCCAGCAAAAATGCTCCAAAAATTAAGTGAATCCCAATTAGTTCGGTGATTAGTGCTGACGCAACCACAGCCATATAAATCCCAGCTAGCAGCACTTGGCTGAGTCGTCCCGCACGCAGGTAATGTTTGGCAAGGCGTTGCAGGAACCAACGACCTGCTGTCAATATCAAACCGATGTAGACGATGCTGGCGATAATTGTGGGTATAGCACCACCAAAATCACCAGTCCGAGCAACTGCGATCGCTACTGCCAAGAGACACCAAGCTGTGACATCATCTACGGCTGCACAAGTTAAGGCCAACGTTCCTAAACGCGTTCCTTGTAAATTGTTTTCAGTAATGATTCGCGCCAACACTGGGAAGGCAGTAATCGACATCGCCGCTCCTAAAAACAAGGCAAAGGCGGTGAATGATACGCTAGCGTTAGAAACTAGGGGATAAAGTAGCACCGCTAGCAATGTTCCTAGAGAAAACGGCATCAAAATGCTGACATGAGAAGTTAAAACTGCTACTTCTAATTGACCGCCGAGGTATTTGGGATTTAGTTCTAGCCCAATCAGAAACATGAAAAATATTAGTCCCACCTGAGACAAAACATTCAGAAAAGGAAAAGTTTCTGGTGGAAACAAGGTAACTGCTAAATGGGGAGCAACTAAACCAAATAAAGATGGGCCAAGCATAATTCCGGCGACAATCTCACCAATTACTAGCGGTTGCTTAATAGAACG
Organism: Nostoc sp.; assembly: GCF_036916735.1. Classification (GTDB taxonomy): domain Bacteria; phylum Cyanobacteriota; class Cyanobacteriia; order Cyanobacteriales; family Nostocaceae; genus Nostoc. Next base: position 2,584 of record NZ_JBALFV010000021.1, on the reverse strand, counting down.
AAATACTAGCCCTACAAGCCGTGAAAGCCCAATAACAATCAGCACCTCAACCAGAACGAGAATAACTATGTGCATGGTTTCCTTAAAATTAACTATCTGGTTTCCCTAAGATAATTCTTTAAAAGAGTGGGAAATGTCAAGCTTGTTAAATATAACCAAGAGTAATTTCTCCTTCGTTGTCATATGAATTATTGTTAAGATGCAATTGCAGCCATGAAACATCAATTCTGATGAGTTTAGGATATACATCTCGAATAACTTCCGAATTAACAATAGGAAGAAAACTAGTTGATTGGTAGTGAGTTTGTAATAGTGCTTAAACACTGCTACAAACAAATTAGCGGTTATATAACAATCTTATTTGATTTGCTTTCTACTAATTGGCTTAGATTCCTGACTTTTTCAATAAGTCAATAATATTTTTATTCATAAATTATTTAGGATTGCTCTAACCGGAGTGAAAACAGAGATGTTTAAGCAATTACTAAGTAATTAATTTATATTTAACCTTACTTAATTAGAATATTTATCATAGCTTGTACCGTGCAATAAAAAGGCAATCAGTGGTGATGCCATCAGGGTAGTAATGACTGCCATAATAACCATGATAGTGAATAAAGTTGGGGTAATGATACCTTGTTCTAAACCAATGTTGAGGATGATTAACTCCATCAAGCCACGAGCATTCATCAAAGCACCGATAGTTGCAGATTCGCGCCAATTTTCCCCGGCTAATTTTGCAGCTAATATACAAGCGACACCTTTACCGAGAATTGCGATCGCAATAATTAACAGTGTCACTCCCCACAAAGTAGGTGTGTTTACCAAGCCAATTTGAGTGTTTAATCCAGAGAAAACAAAAAATATTGGTAACAAAAAAGAAGTAGTTAAAAACTCCGTATATTGGCGAATTTGTTGCGCGAATTCTCCACGTGGTGTCACTGCTCCTAGCACAAAAGCACCGAATATTGCATAGATGCCTGTAACATCGGTAAACCATGCACAAAACATCAAAATTATCAATATCAAAGTTAGGGTTTGTCTATTCACACCTGCATCGCGTTTTGTCATGCGTGTGAATGCTTTCAGTAGAGGTTGTCCGAGAAAAATTGCAAATAGCACATAGCAAATGCCACCACCAATTGCTAATATGGCAATGCTCAAAGAATTTTTCACGCTAGCAAGTACAATCGCCAGCAAACACCAAGCAACTGCATCATCTACTGATGCTGCACCTAAAGCCAAAGTACCAAAGCGAGTTTGTGCAAGACCGCGTTCGTAAAGAATACGAGCTAACATCGGGAAAGCCGTAATTGTCATCGACGCACCGAGATACAAAGCGGCTGACCAAGGCATGACTTTTGGTTCAAAGAAATCGCCATTGTGATAGAACCAAAAAGATGCGATCGCTCCTAAAATAAAGGGAGTGATAATCCCGGCAGCAGATAGCAAACTTGCACTTTTGATATGATGTTTTAAGAGTTTGGTATTGAACTCCAAACCAATCAAAAACATATAAATTACCAACCCAATCTGGCTGATAGCATATAAAATAGACATTGATGGGTTGGGTATCTTCAGTCCTACGGCAGTAATAATGGGAAGCTTAGGAAACAACCATTGCTGAAAATCTGGTGCAATCAATCCTAAAAGTGATGGGCCTAGCATCACACCTGCAATCATTTCGCAAACAACATCGGTTTGACCTAGATAGCGGCGTCCTAAAATCGTGACGATGCGACATGTGGCTAGAATAACTGTGAGTTGCAAAAATAGCTGAATAACCAGATCAAAATTCGACATTGCGCTTCCTTAATTTGCGTCTGTGCATTGAATAATCTCCCCAAACTCCAAAGCCTGTCCTGTTTTTTCCATAAATGACTACATCAGCACAAATGCCAATTTTGGAAACATAAGGTAGCTATTTTTAATTTGATCAGATAGGGCAGTTGCTAAAACTGTCCTATTGTTCGTAAAAATGCATACAACTGTACGTCAATACAACATATTGCATCCAAACTGAAACCGCCATCTGTGAGTTAATTTTTACAAACCGATGTATTAGCTTAACAAGCTGATACATTGATGTAATACCTCAACAGGCTTGTGTCTAGACCATAAACCAATACGCTTATTTGAATTTTCCCCCTTCCTACTTCGGGAAGGGCAGGGTAGTTTCATACAACTCGAGAAAAATAATCAGGACTTACGCATAGATAACGAAAAATCAAACCACAGAGCACGCAGAGGGCACGGAGAAATAAGAGTTTCAGAGAGTTTTTGCGTAAGTCCTAATAATAATGATTTGTATAGGGTGGAGAAAAAGCGTCAATTCTATATCTTTAGTCAATATCTCGAAGCTCAACAGTAACTTGCCGACATCAAGGGCATTGGGGCATTGATGCAGCGACTCCATTGGGTAAGAGATGTCACATTCATAGAAGACTTTTCATTACGCCGTGATAGCAATGCCCCTGTGAATTGGGCACTATTACCCCTCTTTTGTTACTTTGGGGAGAGTATAATCAGGAAGGAAACCGGAAATAGTAATTAGTAGGGATGGTTACGCCACGCAGAGAAGCAG
>NZ_JBALFV010000020.1:0-7036 GCF_036916735.1 Nostoc sp. | reverse complement strand
CTCCCTGTTCCTGTACTGTTGAACGTAATGCCTTTATCAGTTCCTACAACAATATTTCCGCCAATTTGTGCATCTCCAGCATTACCAAATCCCCCGGCATTAGTTAATGAGCCAGTAGTTGGGGAAGTCGTAGCATTTGTATTCGTAATACTTTGCTTGCCTGATAAAGTATTATCACTGACTGACTTTGCGGCTTTTGTGTAAGCCTCATCTATTGCAGCACTAACATTAGTTGAGGTCAGTCCACTAGTGGAACTAAAATTAATTTGGTTGGCAGAGAGAGGTGCTAGGGGGAATAGTTAAAGGCATTAAGTTAGCTCTCTTACAAAAGCACTTCCATTAGCAGCATCCCAAATACCACTAATTACGCCAGTATAGCGAAAAGGTAATTCATAGTATCCGCCGGCAGATATTTTGGCAAGATAAGCTGAAGTAGAAGCACTTGCACCAAACTCGATATACAAATTAGCCGTGCTACTATTCCAAATAGTCATACCGATTCTATTAGTATTAGCAGCTAAAATTGTATTGCTAGTGGTTGCTGCTGCAACAGTAGTAGGAGTTGAAGTACTACTAGAAGGAGTAGCGACCGTGACAGATGCAGGATTATATAGTCCCATTATTCAACGCACTCCACAAACGAAAGTTTACAAGTAAATAAAGCAGCAGCGACAATTTTTCCTAAATACAGATTGTTTGAATTTATTTCGTAGCTCCCACGAGGGTTAAGAATAATTCCTTTGTTAATCCCGCCTTGATCTGTATCTCCCAATATTAGAGTAATATCCACGCTAGAAGTATTTATAAATGCTGCATACTTTCTGTTAGGATTAGCCTTTAAAATCTCAGTCTTAACATTGGCTGATAAACTTTTATCATCATTGACGCAAGTGGCAAATTTATTACTTTTTTCAATGGCTGATACGTTGTTAATCATTCACTATCTACTCCTTCATATTGGTATATAGCAATAGTGGCATTGATAAACCATTTAGGAACTTGAAGAGATAAGAAATAATTAATATTTAAATCATTAAAAATTATTAAATTAAACTTACCTAAAAACAAATTTTTCGGTTCACCTACAAAACTTGCACCTAAGCCAGTTGTCAAGCTGCGGCGCAAGTAACCTGCGTACTTCCAAATTTTACCAACAGGAACAGTAGTATAAACAGACACAGCAATGATGGGTTTATCAAATACCACAGGAATATTTATTTCAGTTATTTTTTCATAAATGGGCTTCCCTTCTGAATTATTTAAATAAGTTACAGCAGGGAAAGAAGCACTGTATTGCAAATTCCAATTAGTCTCTACCCCTAGCTGCAATATTCTAGTCATCTCATTAACAAAGTCATGTGTTCTTCGACTTCACCAACAAAACCAAAAGGGTCAATACCATAATGGTCTAGTAATTCAAAATAGGTGTAATCATCGATTGTTCCAGACACCCATTGAGTAGCAGCGCTGTTGATTATTTCCATTCCTTTGACAGTAGAATCATCAGCTTGTCCATCAACAGATACAGTAAGTAAATCACTAATATCGGACGGAATCCATAGCAAATTATTGTCAGAAGCGATAGACATTTTCTATACTGCCTCTGGGACAAATCGGTAACGGTTAGGAACACTGCCAGTGCCGGGAATTAGCGTTTTAAATGCATTGCTTGCAATTAAAGCTTCTTTTACGGATTGGTAAGTATCCGTTGCTAATTTTTTTCCAAAAACAGTAGTGACAGAATCATTTTCATGCCTGTAATAAAGTCGTCCAGTGATTCGAGATGCTTTTTTCTCTGTTGCAGTTGTGACGCGTTGGATAACAGTAAGTTTTGCACATTTAAATTGTTTTACTCCATCCAAAAGGTTGGGAGTAGTTAAGGCTGCAATGTCGTTTAAGTCAAAGGTATAAGCAGCAACAATAGAACCTACTTCTAAAGCTAATGCACTCCCTCTACCAGTTTGTGTCCCTTTAATTAATTTTGCTGGAACGTAAGCAAGTTGTGCCCCAGTTGAATCAAAGGGAATAATGTAACCAGAAACTCTATCCGTTTTTACTTTATTAGCCGGATTAGAAACAGATGCAAAAGCTTCTTGTCTTGCTGCCGTATCTTTTTCAAGCCACGCAATGTATTTAGCGTGATCTGCCGCTAATCGAACACCACGACTAATGTCTCTATAAGCCATTTGCTTTTTTGATGAGGTTTATTGTGATTCAACCATAACAGCAGTTTTAGCGTGGTTTGTTTTTCGGAGATATAATATATGTCCTTTAGGTTTTAGCGTAATTTAAATTTCTAATTAAATCTTGACTAGGGGATGATATCTGTAAGTCGTATCTACTAAGAACACTGGTTCTGGTTCACCAGGAACAAGTGCGTAAGCATACCGAAATCGGACATTTACTACTCTGCGATAAGCTTTTTTCTTACGTGTTTTACCCATGATTACCTGAGTTTCTGTAATTGCCCCTACAGTACTAGATTTTTTGGGATTGCCAACATTTATTTTTAATTCATCAAATGGTACATCAATTACATTACAAATTTTTTGAAAAATACTTATACCGTCTGTTTCGTTGTTAGAAAAAATCTTTGTTCCATTTGGGAATCCATGCTTGACATCTTTGTAACTAATACAAAGGTTTCCTTTAATGTGAATAATTCCTTGTTTGTTATGAACAAACTGCGTTTTGATTTCGTTAGCTATTTCTACTAATTTCTCATGCAAGTTAATAGAGGTATTTTCTAAAGTCATTAACCGAACACTACATTCAGCATCAGCTTTGTAATCTTGCGTTGTGGATGACACTGACTCAGAGTCTTGTGAAAAATAAAAAACCAGCTTGGGATGCCCTTCAACTGGTGGATCTATGCTTTCTCTAGAGCCATAGTAGACAAGTAAATTTTTACGGCTATATCCTAACAAATCAAATAATAAATGATGCCTGAGATTCATTATCAATTGATTATCGGAATCAAGCATTGTGCAAGCAACTCTTAGACTACTACGAGGCGTTGCAATATTTGGTTTCCAATCTGGTGCATGATCTGAAAAATATTGCCTGACAAGTGCATTATGTTGAGGAATATACACTTCTTGTAAATGCTCGAAGGGTTGGAAGTTATCAGGTAATTTATCGTCTGGTGGCGTTGCTGCTGTAATAGCAGGGGTAGATGGTGTAAGTGTACGCCCTATCGTAACATCTGAAGTTGGGGGAAGCTGCTTACCTTCATCATCTCTAGGCGGAATTAATACACCATTATTTGAAGTCATGTTATTTAATCACTCCCATCAAAAATATCTTCTAAAGTTGCCTCAATGATATTTTTACTATCTGCTTTAGCTTGCTCTTGAGCTAATACTGTTTTAGTTGGATCTGGTACAGTAATTCCAGGCTCCCACTTCAAAGGATTACCTAATTTATCAGTTATTGGATTACCGTTTTTATCTTTTGGATCTTCTTGGTCAAGTTCTTTTTTTAAGGTGCTGATACTATCATTTACTCCAATTGCTGCTTCCGTCATGCCGATTGGAATAGCAACCATCATTGCAATAGTATTTGCTTCTGCCGATGCGGTGTTGATGAAATTAAAGAACTTCCCTTTTAAATTAGGTTGAGGATTCATCCACCCATAAGCTGTCTCGCCAATTACTCCCCATATTTTTAGTGCGTTACCAATCTTGCCGACATTTCCGGCTATTACCTCCATTCCAGCTGTGATTAACCCGACCATGTTACTAATTTGATTAAAAACATTAATACCAGCTTGATATATTCTATTGAGTTTCGCCCAATCTTCTGATATTTGTTTATAATTGGCTTCACCTATAGTATCTGCGATGATTTCATGAGCAGCTTTACCTAATACTTCATTAATACTAATAGGAGTACCATCAATACCTTTTGGTAAAATAAAACCTAGCACTTGGTCAATAATTGTTCCTAATGTCTGAGCCAGTCCATTTGAGAGCATAAATGCATTATGAATTGTAGCAGCAAATGTCAAAAGTGCCAGCGCTTTTTCTATGTAGGTATTTTTGGCAATTGTTTCAATAAATTGGCTTAATCCCCCAGTTACTTGCTTACCTAACTTGTTGTTGATAATATTTAATAGCGCTAATTGTGCTGCATCACTAAATTTTGAAACAATATCAAAAATTTGTTTTAGCAAAGCAAGAATTGGTGCTAGCGCCGCCATAATTGGTGTTAAAATCCTCGCTCTTGTAGTGGTATGTTGCACTGTACTATTAGCTCTTGTTTGCGTGTGCTGGCTAATAATTAAAGCTTTTAATCCGGCTAAATCTCCTGGATTCACGTCTTTACCATCCTTTCCATCTTTTCCATCCTTTCCTGGAAGTCCATTTCTGCCATTCCTACCGGGCAATCCACTAATACCGGGTAATCCCCGCTCTCCCTGCCTGCCTGGTGTGCCGGGAATTTGAATTACAGTTGTTATGCCATCTTTACCGGGGATGCCTGGAACACCTTGCATTCCTCTTTCACCTTGCCTGCCAGGAATACCTTGTAAACCCCTTTCTCCCTGCCTGCCAGGAATACCAGGGTCACCCTTGAGGCCTTTTAATCCCTTAACTGCTTGCACAAGTGCGATTACAGTCAGCGCGGTTCCTAAAGCTTCACCCGCTTTCTGTAGTGCTTGCACTCCGATAGTTCTTGCTTTCTCAGCAATATTCTGAGCAATTCCTGCTTTTTGGTGAGCTGCAATAGCATTATCATTGGCTTGTTTTGCGTTTTTTACAGCACCGTCGGCTGATATTTGTGCTTGTTGCGCTCTAGCTTGTGCCGTCGTCGCATACCCTTCTGCTCTGCTTGCTGTTATTTGTGCTGCACCTGCTGTTGAATTTGCTATTTCCCCAATATTTCTGGCATCGATAGCGATCGCTCGAACTTGGGAAATAGTGGCTTCGTTATTAGCAATGCGATTTTGGAAGCCCAATAGTTTACCAAGAATACGTGAAACGTCGTTGCCAACTGCTTGCACAGCATTCTCTACAGCGTCGATACGGTCACCAAGTATTTTCAGTGTTTCAAGTTGTTCAATGAGAGTGAAAATGGTACTAATAATATTGAATATTTCAAGTATCCTTCCTGCAAGCCTTGCAGTAGCTGATAGTGCCTCCCTGCTGATGCCTATGGCTTCTGCCGATTTAGCGATCGCTTCACCCACGGTGCTTTCTATCCCGGCAATGGCATTGCCCAACTGGCCAACCTTGCCTTTAACGCCATCTACAACACCTTTAAGACCCTTGACATCCGATGCAGCGCCTAATGCTTCTGATGATGCGTTAGTGGCTTTTGATAATGCAGTATTAGCGGTTCTTTGTACTTCAATTGAGCGATTTATAGCGTTTCCAGCTTTAAAATCTGCCTGATTGGCAACACCTTTTGCTAATCCTGATTCCAGTGATGCTTGTCTGCTAATATTTATTGAATTTTCGGCTTTCCTGCTAGCGGTAAAAGCTTCATTTTTTGCTTTAAAAGCTTCTGTCTTGGATATATCCGCCACATTTTGGGCTGTACCTGCAAAATTTTCCGCTTTTTGTGATTGTGCCAAAGAAGCATCAGATTTAGAGCTTGACTTGTTGGCGGTATTGTTAGCTTGATTAGCAACACGTTTTGCTTCTCTTGCTTCGTTTACTGCATCAATGCCTTCTCGTATCTTTTGCTCCTCTAGTCTTTTTGCAGCAAGTGTGTTTCTTTCGGAGTTTGTAGCAGCAGATTCAGCGTTGAAAGCTTTATTTAATGCGTCTCTTGCTGTTGAAAGTCCTTTGTCAATTTGTGGTTGCAACTTATTACTTATTACTGCTACTCCTGCCGCTACAGCCGTAGAAATATCGGGTTGCAACGATGCTTTGATTGATGTACGCAATGCATTTTCATCAACATTTTTTAATTTAGATATTTTTGCATTAATAGCATTAATTTGGGATTGTAATTTATCACAGCAATCGCACTTTCCAGCACAATTTAGTGCTGATTGCATACTCCCAATTACGCTGGAGGTACTCATAATTAGCTACAATTCCTATTCTTTAATTGCCCAGATAAACCTTCAATTTGCGCCCAATCACTGTTACTAATACACTTACCACTACAGCCCGTACCACAAGCTATTTCGCAATCACTTAATGAGGGATATAAACCTGGGGTACTGTACTTATCACTTGTAAGACAAGCTCCATTGATACAATCGTATTGCTTTGGATCACAACAAGCGCCATAATAGCCACTGTCGTACCTTGTAGAATATTCTGGTGGAATTGGGTAGGCTCCAACTTGAGCAACTGGGATAAAATTTAATTCTTTTGCGCCAACACCTGTATTAACACCGTTGATTACCTGCACTACGCCGCATGAGCCAGGTACTGTGCCAACACTTTCAACACAATAATAACCATGACCTTTAACATCAACGCAATTAGTGAAAAGCAAAAGATAACATTGCTTGGCCATTAATAATCATCCGGGTCAATGGTGGAGCCAACATCAATTTTTGCTAAAGAGATTGTTTTTTGGTCTTGTCGGTAAGCAGTGTTATTGGTTCCTCTAGTAGTAAAGGAGGAGTAACCATCTACAACAATCAAAGACTGGTCAATATTTGCGTCAAAGTTCGCTTGAGTCAAATAGGATTCAGCATTTTTTACAATTGCCACTAAGTGCCCTTCAGCAGTTGCCGTGGTAGGAGTTGTTAAGCCTGCTGAAATCAAAGCAGAATCAGGGATAAAGATTCCAGAACTTGGCGTGGAGGCTCCACTTGCTAAACGGGTTGCTCCTGTTCCAAAAACTTGATTTAAGGTTGGTTCTGCCATAAACAAAGCGGATTTTGATGAAGTGAATAAATCTGTTGTATGACTTAACCAAAAAATCGTAAATATACCACTTTTATGTAGAAGTGGTACATCCCCTGATGCCGTGTATCTTTGACTGGGAATAGGATTGAGCGAATATTTACTGATAGTGAATATTGAGAAAATTCCGCTTTTACCTCTGATTCAGGTAAAAGCAGAACACACAA
>NZ_JBALFV010000019.1:0-63726 GCF_036916735.1 Nostoc sp. | reverse complement strand
GTCCTGCACGGCGACGAGGGTCTTCAAGTCCTGCGAATGCTTCTATAATTGCTATTTGGCTCACGAGAGTAGATGAATGTTCTGATTTTTCGTGCGGCATTTTACCATATAAATGCTACGTTTAGAATGAAATAGCCCTGCTATATATAAGGGACTTCCAAAGAATAAATTATTTCAAGAAAAACAAGAGACAGGTTTTCTCAATAATGATAATCATTTTAAGGGGTGGGGAGAAAAGGGGTTGCCGAGGGCAACCCCTTTTCTCCCCCTCATCTATGCATGAAGAATTTATACACTTGTCGTCTGCTTTGAAGTTAAACAGTGTAGATAAGGGATGTTTTGTAGCTAAATAAATGGTGTTATTAAAATCAAATAACTTTTGTTTTACTACAACAAATATCAATAAACCAATTACTTAAATTTGGGAAAACTTCATGAGTAGAATCGGTTAGCCGCTCAATCTGTTTTTCAATTTTAGCTATAGCTTTTTTTGTAAGCTTTACCCGATTCTCATAAGTTTTGTGTACTAGCTTAACTACTGGATGAGAACCTTTCCATTTCATAGTACTAGCAAACTTTAAAGCCGTCTCCACTTCATCTAAAATGCTGCCATTCCAATGATTCTCTAGTATTGCCCATGTCCAATCTAATTGGATTATATTTACTATGATATGGAGGGTAGTAAGCTAAACGTATATTTAGTTGATACTTGTGAGCAAAGTCTACTATCTGTTTCATAAATTGGGTACGCAGTGAACTATTCTACGGCCCATTATCTTGATTGATAAGTAGTGTTTTAACTTGAGAAAAACGATGCTTTTCACAAGACCAAAAATCTGATAAGATATCAACGATAAAATCACTTGTAACTTTCGATTCTGTCAAGTACAAAAATAACTCGTCAAGCTCTGGAAAAGATATCCCATAGGAAGTTACAGTTGTTTTTGGATTATAATCATGGTCATCAGCTTTCGCCCCATCACGGCTTTTACCTCCTCTGTAAAATGAGCCAATCTTTACACGCGCTTTTCCATCCATGCTTAGACATAAAACACTTTTTATCTCCCGAAGCGTCTTTGTTTACTATGTCTAATTGCTCGAAGATTGCATCAGTTTGTGGGATTTTTTTTGAGGCTGAACTTTCTTTACCCTTCTGAGCTTGTAACCTAAATTATTTAATTTGACTCGAATTGTTTCTGATGTATGTAAATTTTCATTACTGTAACCCAACTTTTCTATTAATTGCTTTCTGACTTCGGCGGCACTAAGTCTGGTATATAGTCTTTGGCTTTTAAAACTCGATCTGCTTGACTATTAAAGTCAACTAAATTTTTTATGTCTTCTAAAAGATTTGGCAGGTGTTCTTCTGCTTTATAACGTCCTTTTGTGCTCATGTTATCAACAAAAGTAATACCACTTTTTAATTCTCTTGTCCCTTTCCTAATTGTGTCTCGATTCCATCCTAATTCTGATGATGCAAGTCTTTGCCCTCCTAAACCTAAGCCCTGAACTGTCTGTGCCATAAATTTACGCTTGGCTGAACCTTTTAGTTGAAATGCAGTTTCAATCAACAACTTTTTAAGAGAATCAGTTAATACTATAGACATACCACACTCAAAAATCCAATCATTATTCAAATTACTACAAAAGGGGGTGGTGAAAAAGCTGCCGTCGGCAACCCCTTCACCACCCCCTCTAAAAATGATTATCATTGTTGATAAGGGCATAATTTATTTTTTGGAAATCCCTAACTATAATTCTCACTAATGTGAAACCGTAAACAACTGAACTTTAGACTAAGAAGCACAAAATGACTCAGGGAAGCTGAGTTGAAAAGAAGCAAAGTAAAAAATCAAAAAAATAGCAAATCAAGCAGGTTTCGGTTCAGCTTTACGTGAAGAAGAAGTACGCTTTCTAACGATGGGATAGCGAATTCTACGTTGGCGAGACTGTCCCGTTTTCCAGCCAGGAGATTTACCTCGTGGTTTTGGTGGAATGGATGGAGTAGAAACCCTGATCAAAATCCCAGGCATCGCTTGTGCAACCCTTCCAGGAGTAAGAAGAGTCATTTGTTTGTGCCATGAAAGAGGATTGTCATTGACGAGATCACGTGCCAGCCATAACTCCCAAGTCATTAACGGCATCAGGTCACTCCATCAGTCACATTGTTGGGGAGTAGACAATTTGGGCACAGTCCAATGTAAACGCTGCTTGATAAAATGATACCAGTGGTCAACGGCAAAGCGTCGTAAATAGAGTTTCCACAATTGAGATAGAAGTGGCATTTCTTCACCAACAAAAGCCAGCCACATCGGTTTATGGACTCTTGGTGAGCCGTCTTCAAGTAGCCTTTCCACCAGTATAATTGACATCGGATGATGTGGAGAAAGACGAAAATGCTTCCTTGTCCACAGGCGAATCCTGACTCTATTTAGCTTACTATCTTCCTGTTCAATGGTTTGTTCTGGGTCAGACCAGGTACTGACATCATTGAATTTGAATTTATCTCCATGTACCCGTGGTTTCCCCCTACCTGAATATTGTGGTGGTTCTCCTCGTAAACATAGGTTGGAACGTAACCGCATCACTTTATCTGCATGAATGTCAGCCGTTTATCATCACAAATGGCGCACATCCGTATTCACTATCCCATAGTGTAATTGGTCGTGATGGTAAGTCTTTATACACCTGTTTTAACTGCCATACAGCCTTATCTATGGGATTTTCCCAACTGGTGATTCGCTCATGTCTGAGTGGTAATGCCCAACTCCCTTCTGTTTCTGGTATCCAAGCTATGGTACTGTATCCGTATCCGGGGGTGACGGGACGACCACCTTTTCCACCTTGGGCATAATGCTCGTAGGTTCTTTCTTTCAGCGTGGGAGCATCTGGTCTTGACCACACTGTGTGGTCTCCTGCCAGCACTATACGTCCTGGCTTTGGTATATTTTGACTGTACAGTCCCATCAATTTGTGACGCTGTGGTCTTGTATCCTGTGTTGTCTCATAAATACTTGACCACTGACGACGGAACACTGGACACATTGATAATTCTGCCAGACTATATGCATTACGTGTCAGCAATATTGCATCCATCATTTCAAATGTTGCATCCTTTGCCCGACATAAATATTCCTATGCTGCTTGACGAAATTCCTTCAGTTGTGCAAAAACATCCATAGCGGTTGATGAAGATTGGTTGTGCTTTTTTCATCTTCCGTTCTTGGGGTGCTTGTTTTTACTTGCATCCCTTGATTTTTTTGCAGTCCCATTATTTACCATCGCTCTCTTTTAGTCTAAAGTCCAGTAAACAAGGTCTAATTTTCAAAAACAGATATAAAAAAGTATACAACAAGCGTGACAGTTGAGTAGAAAGATTCATAACTAAAAAAGTAATGCTGTGTGGATGATCTATTGAAGGAAGTGACAATAGTAAAATGCGTAGTTAAACAAGCCATAATTACCTAATGATTATCTGACGTTGCTCAATCAAAGTATAAATTGACATTTTTGATATAACTAAACAACGATTATTTGCGCCTTTGCGTCTTTGTGTAAGACTAATTCATACTTTCAATCAGCAACGCCATGAAATATGTTCTGTCTTGGAAAGCACAAGCAACTTAACTCGCAGGAATGGCCCGAAGGATAAATTAAAGGGATGTTCTATCTCTCCTTCATCATCTGACAATAGCCGGAGGTCTAATACATAAATAGCTATTAGACTTTTCGCCTAATAAGGTTTTTAAATTTTTCGATCTAGGCAGGGAAAGGCTTTCAGACTCCAATTTTTATAAAGCGACAAGTCTATTGTTAAGCTGGCTGCGATCGCCTGCACTGGTTGCTGCTCTACCATAATAAACGTAGCATGTAAGGTTTCGTAAGGCATTATATAAACGCGGAATTATTCAATTTAATACGGGTATTTGCCAATACCTCAAGCAATCAAGTAATAATCGAATTGAATACTTCAGCATATCTACGGACTTAGAATAGCATAATGTTTTTCGATGTAATCGTGCTAGATAATGACGTAAATGAGTGTTTTCACCTTCTACTTGGGTCATATATGTTTTACTCACAATATGATCTTCTAGGTTAATAAAACTGGGGTAAATTTTTCATCCATCAGTAACATAAAAGTAGCATTGCCAGCAGCAAACAATGTCCCATAAAGGTTTAAATGCTTCAGTACTGTGGTCTCCTAGAACCAAAGCTAAAATTCCTTTGCAGAAGTGGTTTACTGCTGTCCATAACCAAATTTTGTTTTTTAACCCTACGAAAGTCTCTAGTTCATCCAATTCTCCCATTCTGGGAATCTCCTTGATTGGTGGTGCGTCTGGCAATTTTTCACCAATAAGTTTGAGCCAATAAATTACAGTTGTGTGGTGAACACCTTTGGATTGCTTAATAGCTCGGAATCCGTTACCATTAACGTATGCTTTTAAGCATTCAAGTTTGACCTGATCTGAGTATCTTTTTGGTGGACTGTATATATTTATAAATTGACGACCACAGCTTACACAAATGTGGTTTTGTTTACCTCTTCGTTTGCCATTTTTTCTCATCTCCGTAAATTTGCAGTATGGACAATGCACAGTATTAAACCCTAATTCATCCCTTTATTATGTAACGCTAAAAAATGATATTATAAATCCATAAAAGATAGTTTAAGTAAATATACATGTTGATATAAATAAATTTATTCACTTTGATAGATGTATGGATATACTATTTTGAGTAGAACTATAAGAATTGAAAATTTTGGCAAATATTGTTTAGGTAATTTATGAGTCAAGTATTAACAGCAACACTTACAGAATTGCCAATTAACCAAAATTTTTATTATATATTGAAATGTAAAAAAATCTTTTGGTATCATCCACTTTTGGAAGAAATACTTGGCGATTGGAAATCGCGGTTATACAAACTAGACTTGTCGCTTTATAAAAAATTGGTGTCTGAAAGCCTTTCCCTGTCTAGCTCAAAAAATTTAAAAACCTTATTAGGTGACAAGTCTACTAAATTCGCCTTTGCGGGTTTAAAGCGAGTCTGCGAAGGCAGACTTCGTTTGTGTAGCTCCAGACTTTTAGTCTGAGGGCAATTCGCCAAAACAGGATGCTCCTAATCTTTCTTACCCGCTTTTAAGTTTTTTAAGGAAAAACTATAAAAATTATAATTTATCGTTAATTAAAATTTATTAACAATTATTGAACTTATAAAATTACTGTTAAACACATTTTCAAGTTTGTTATTAACACTAAAGTTAGCTTTTGGTACTTGACTTATGTATGTAGCTTTATGGCCTGGGAATGTATATCCCTTAGGTGCTAGTTGGGATGGCAAAGGCACTAACTTTGCTTTGTTTTCTGAAAATGCAACAGGTGTAGAACTTTGTTTATTTGATGCTGATAATTATGAAATTCGCTTGCCTTTAACAGAAAAAAATAATTTTGTTTGGCACGCTTATCTACCAGGAGTAGGACCTGGACAACGCTATGGGTTTAGAGTACATGGGCCTTGGGCCCCAGAACTTGGTCATCGCTTTAACCCTAATAAACTACTGATTGATCCTTATGCTAAGGCAATTGATGGGGAAATTAGCGATAGTCCAGTTAATTTTGGCTACTCTTTAGATGCACCAGAACAAGATTTAGCTTTTTCTGATTTAGATAATGCCGAAATTATGCCAAAGTGTATTGTTGTTGATCAGTCTTTTGATTGGGGAGATGACAAACTACTTTCTATACCGTGGCACGAAACTATTATTTATGAAACTCACGTTAAAGGCTTTACTAAGCTACATCCAGAAATTCCAGAAGAATTACGTGGTACTTATGCAGGGCTAGCACATCCAGCTGCAATTCAATATCTCCAACAACTAGGAATCACATCTGTAGAATTGATGCCTGTGCATCACTTTTTATCTTCTCCAGGATTTCTGGAGGATAAAGGACTTAAAAACTATTGGGGTTATGATTCCATTAATTATTTGACACCCTACTCGGGTTACAGTGCTAGTGGCTCACTCGGACAACAAGTCACCGAGTTTAAACAGATGGTCAAGAACTTACACTCTGCTGGCATTGAAGTAATTTTAGATGTAGTTTATAACCACACTGGTGAAGGCAATCATTTAGGGCCAACATTGTCACTGCGAGGCATTGATAATGCTGTATACTACCGCTTGGTCAAAGATAATTCCCGTTACTACATGGATTTCACAGGCTGTGGCAACTCTCTGAATGTGCGTCATGCCCAAGTTCTGAAGTTAATCATGGATAGTCTGCGCTACTGGGTAACAGAAATGCATGTTGATGGCTTTCGCTTTGACTTAGCTTCAGCATTAGCACGAGAACTATATGAAGTAGATAATCTCGCAGCTTTTTTTGATATTATTCATCAAGATCCAGTTCTGGCAGATGTGAAGCTGATTGCTGAACCTTGGGATTTGGGAGAAGGCGGTTATCAAGTTGGCAATTTTCCTTTACGCTGGTCTGAATGGAATGGCAGGTATCGTGATACTGTCCGAGATTTTTGGCGTGGTGAGGATGATAGCCTTGGGCAATTTGCTTATTGTTTTACTGGCAGCCCTGATCTTTACCAAGCAAATGGACGTAATCCCAGTGCCAGTATTAATTTTGTCACTGCTCATGATGGCTTTACGCTTAATGATTTGGTCAGCTACAACGAAAAGCATAATCAGGCTAACGGCGAAGATAGCCGGGATGGAGAAAGCTATAACCGCTCTTGGAATTGTGGTGTAGAAGGAGAAACCAATGATCCAGATGTGATCCGCTTACGGCAACGTCAACAGCGCAATTTTTTAGCAACTCTAATGCTGTCTCAAGGCGTACCCATGCTATTAGCAGGAGATGAAATTGGTTGCACTCAGATGGGTAACAATAATGTTTACTGCCAAGATAATGAAATTTCCTGGCGTGATTGGAGTTTACAAAAGTCTAATTCCGAACTCCTAGATTTTGCTCGTGAACTGATTTATTTTCGTCATCAGCATCCAGTATTTCGACGGCGTAAGTGGTTTCAAGGCCGTCCTATCCATGGTTTTGGCATCAGTGATATTGGTTGGTTTAATGCCGATGGTAGCGAAATGACTGAAAAGCAGTGGCTAGTTAGTTATGCTAAAGCTATGGAAATTTTCTTGAATGGCGAGGGTATTGTTACTCCTGGCCCTCGTGGTGAACGGATTATTGATGAGAGCTTTCTGTTATTTTTTAATGCTCACTACGAAACGATTGAGTTTGCCTTACCTAATGTTCTTAATGACAGGGAATGGGAAATAGTTATTAACACCAATGAATCTCGCTTCCTTAGCCCAGGAAAATTGATTATAGGTGAGCAAACTGTGCCAGTTATAGACCGTTCTATAATGGTGTTACGTCGTCTTGCTTAGTAGCACAAAAATACGCTTCTGATAAATAGCGATCGCTTGTTTTTTCTCCATTATTCCTATTCACTTCTTGTATTTATTGTCAATGCGTAAGTTCTACAATAATTTAAAAATATTCGGTTAAAGTAAAACAATTGGCATGATATGATGGCAAAAATGGGAAATTTGGGTGAGATAAATTTTCCCATTTTAGCCAATGTTTGATAACGCTAAACGATAAAATTGGCAACTTTAGAAAAAAGTAACTTTAGCAGAAGAATGAAAGGGAGTTGAGTTTATCAACTCGCTAAAGCTCAATTAACTTGAAGCCCCAAGGTTTGAGAGCTGCTAGAGCTATTTCTATATCTACACCTTCATAAGCCTCCCATTCCAACGGGTGCTCTTTTGGATGTCCGTCGCCGACATTACCTGCAACTTTGATTATCGGACAGTTGGCGATGCGATCGCGCTCCAGCCCTTTTGGAATTGCTAGTTGGATTTTGTGACCGATAAACTTTGCTGTACTTTCATTAGCTACAGATTCACGGATTAAACAAATATCACCAGCAGTTCCCCAAGTAGTTTGGTAAATGTAGAGGAACGATATATAGGTGGCTGGTTTGATGGATCTTTTGAGAATGTGCATTATCTGTAATCCTTATACTATGAGTCAAAAATCATAAATCATACAAGTATTTTCTATCACGTTCGTAGGGAAGAATGTTTTTAATTAACATTTTGCACCTAGCCCAGGTGATTATAAATCGTCTGGTAGAATATAGCAGTTTTCAATTAGTCCGATAGGTTTACGCTCTCTAAATCTAGCGTTAGCCTTTGAAAATGATGTCGTATAGTGACAGCAGAATCTCCACCACAATCAGAATCACCATATATCACTCTACTTGCTGGCTACTGCTATGCTGCATGAACTCCAGCATTGTTTATGCGGTTTGGGTAATTAGCTCTAGTTTGCGTTCTAGGACACCGATTCAGTAATCGCGTCACAAAAGAAAAATCAGCCTAAAGTTGAGTAAAGAAGAAAGGAGAGAATAAAGGAAACGCTTACAAGCTAACGGTTATAGCGATAAACAGACTGTGAGCCATATTTAAAAAAATCTCAAGGAGAGGTATAGCCGGAATTGAGGTAAATTCAGGTAATAAATGTGCTAGTGTAAACCAAAAATTTACGTATGCGACCACGAAATTGGAGTCCACCGATAAAATTATCAGCATTAGAGCAAAGTATCGTTAAGCGGATTAAACGAGCAAAACTGTTTACGTTCTTAAAGCAATATCGTCATCAATTATTTGATCAGCAGTTTCAAAAAGAACTAAGCAAACTTTATGCAGATTCGGCCCAAGGATATCCACCAGTACCACCAACACAGTTGGCGTTAGTAACTATTTTACAAGCGTATACAGGTGCTTCAGATGCAAAAGCAATCGAAGCATTGAGCATGGACAGGCGTTGGCATGGTAGATTGCATAGATTGCGAAATGGCTCCTTTTTCCCAGGCAACACTTGTGAGATTTCGCACGGGATTAATTACCCAAGGTCTTGACTACAGGCTAATTGAGAAAACAGTGGAATTAGCGCAGCAAAGTCATGGTTTTGGCTCAAACGTTTTTTCCCTGGTTTTCGACTGTTACCCTACGTACCGCTAGCAACCTATTAGACCAATACCTCATCAGTGTCTTCTGGATTTTGCGGCATTGCTTGACATCATCTAAAAAGGAGTTTTTGCATTGTTCCCCTATGCTATATTTTACCTGCTGAACTGCTCTGATAGCGATCGCTTCCTTAATTGCCCTAATATCTCCAATGTGATACTGTAGCTTGAGCTACTGACGTGGAGTAGCGCAAATTTGAGCAAATTACTTAGTCTGTATAAATTTATTTGATACTCTCTTAATCCTGGCTTTAAAGTTACTACTTTTAAAGGAGTTAAACTTCATATTTTATAAATAGACTTTACATCTTGACTATTTTTTGGAAAAACATATTAGTCTGCTTCATTATTTCTTGAATTAAAATTCCTTGAGAATACCCATGTAGTAACACATTAAGTGATTGATATTAGAGAAGTAGTTGAAAAATCGAACTTGTCTAATATTATGAATAAAAAATGGGCTGTTAAACGACTTACAATCAATCTCACATCAGGTGAGGCTCAGAAATTAGAAAAATATTGCTCAAACACTGGCAGACCAGCAACCGATGTAATTCGGGAATTAATTCGTTCTCTCGCGACTAAAGATGAAGAATAAAAAACTTAAAAGAAAAGGAAATCACACTGGATAAAACTTAACTAAGAGGGGGAATAAAAGTTTTAGTGAGCATGATGCTAGACAAGACTTGTCAGCAACAGGCAGTTCTTGCAGGAAGAAGGCAAAGAAGAATTGAGACAGGGTATGCTTTGTTGGGGAGAAAGTTTCCCCTTTTCTCCCTGCTTATTGCTCCCCTACCTATAAAGCAATACGCTCAGGTTAAGGCTAAAACTCTTTGCCAAAGTCAATTTTTTTAACGAACCGCCTTTGCAAAGCGTCTCGTAGAGAAGGACATATAGACACGAACGCGAGTGTGTTTCCACAGGTAGGGCTTCCCGCAGGGTAAAATGCAAAGAGAAGGAAGAAATGCTTAACTGAACTGTATTGACCTATAAAAGTCACAGATTTTGGCAAATTGACAACTGATGTTGTACTGTTGGAGCTTCAATAGAGATATGAACAGCATTAGACAGTGAAGAAGTTGTGGTTTAAAACACAGCTTTACTCTGCATCACTTCTCCCGCTCTATGCCAGTTGTTGTGTAAGTGCTGTTGAACGCCTCTAGATGATTGATACAGTATTTAAAAGAGTTCAGTTCCTGCTCTACAACTGGCTATAAATGACATAAAAACTAGATAAAATTTGAGTTTTCTTTAAGAATAAAGCATTATTTATATTTTGGAGTTAAAGAGCGATCGCATTGTAATCGTGCCCTGTCGCCCAATACCATATTCAATCTCCTAACCATCGAACCTCTCAAGAATATCGAAAGCAGTGTATTTATCAACTTGTAGATCATAAAGTACTGCGATCGCATAAATTATAGCGGTTTTCGTTTACGTGACGTACACAATACATCTTGGGATACAATACTGTACTGCATCTGAATGGGAACTACTGTATTCAAATCATTACTAATAGTTTGTTCAGCAACTATCAAGCGAATTTTTCTCTAGTTTTTTATTTAATAAGTAATTTATAGATAAAGCCTCCTTCACAAGCAAATGCTTTAATTTATGTATTTAATAAAGCTTTTACGTAGTTCAACCATATTGGGTAAAAGCATTATTTTTTCATAGGTTAAACCAGAGCTTAACTTTATTGATAACTCAATCTTTTTTATAAAAATTTATGATTTTAATTATAAATATCAGGATAAAAATAGCTTTTTTTATAGCTTGACTTCTAAAATAAAAACAAAAAATTATACCTCCCATTTGGAAGATTTTTTATTCTAAATTATATGTGCATTTAGATACAAATAAATTGTTAGAATTTATTATAAGTCCTTTTCGGTTTGTTTTACGTTGATTAGATAGTTCTGGCTTTTCACCGCATCTGAAAAAGGTCATTTTGAGGGTTTCTCAAGCCCTGATTTTATCATTAGCAGGTAAAAGTCACAGAAAGTTATAATAAAATGACATTTATGGAAGTTTCTGGAACTCTTGCTGGTTTAGATATTCTCGTAGTTGAGGATGATGATGATACTCGCCTATTCATAACTACTGTATTGGAAATGGATGGAGCAAAAGTTATAGCAGTAATATCAGCAGATGCGGCACGCCAAGTTTTATCTGAATTGCAACCCGATGTTTTAATTTCTGATATCGGGTTACCTGGGGAGGATGGTTACACTCTCATCCGCAAAATTCGTGCGCTCAAACCAATCAATGGTGGACGAGTCCCGGCTATTGCTTTAACAGCCTTTGCTGATAGTGAGGATCGTATCCGTGCATTAGAAGGTGGATTTAACACTCATGTATCTAAACCGATTGATCCTGAAGAACTAGTTGAGATAGTGGCTAGCTTGGTTGGTTCTTGTAATTGGTAATTATGAAGAATTATAAAGTATTACTGTTCAATAACTTCCTCTTCCCATTTTTCCCTATTCGTGCAACAAGTAAGTCGGCGTAAATAATTATCGTTGGAATAAGGCAAGGGGTATGCTTGCCGTGAACGTAGCCGAACGGGGGGAGGGAGCAGGGGAAAAAGAGTTTGAGTCTTGTTTACTCTTCTTCACACAGTTTGGTTTTATTGTACCGACTTACTTAACTTTATTTTAAGGCAGATATAGCGGTTCCCATTTAGATGTTATGTGTTATGGTCTACAACATTATATTGCCAGGTGTAAGGGAACGGCAGTGCCAATTGGTATCAACTTAAGCTAAAAATAGCTTAACTGTTGGCTTCCTCATCCGCTTGAAACTTTAGTTCTAAGCGGGACATGACTTTTACGTTAAGTTGACACTTACGCACAGTGCCGTCTCCTTACTGATGTATCTCATATAAACTGATACGGTTGAGTTAAATTAGAAAAATAAATTTGTGTAGATTGGGTTGAGAAACGTAGCAAGCTCCTACAGGTAACCCAACATTTTGGGGTATTTGTTGGGTTTCACTTCGTACCCCTACAGGGAAGCAAGCTACAATTATCTTTAACCCAAGTGTATTGTCATATAAACGAGAAACCCTATATAATAATTTGCTATTTTTAAAAGTTCTCTAATTCAATTTTTGCTGAATCCCTAATGTCTTGATGCCATCGTCCATCTTCACCCAGTCCAGGAATTTCATTGATTCCTAAAGTCTTTCTCAAAGCTAAATATGATTTCCCTTCTTCCGTAATGTGAAAATAGTTTTTTAAATCTCCTTCTCCATCTTGTTGAACTTTTTCAATTCCTTTACCCACAAAATTATTAATAAATCCCATAGCTCTAAGATGTTTCAGTTCAATTCCTAAATTATCGTCAAATTTAAAGTTAAATCCTTTTGGAGAATTAAGCTTAATCAAATGCTTAAGTTCATTGCCATCAATCAGATATCTAACTAAAAATTGCAATGTTGCTGATTGTTGCTCCTGAAGTAAGTCAATCCGCTTTTGTTGTCTATTCAGTTCGGCAATTTGCTCATCTTGCAACTTATTAATATCATCTCTAACTTCTTGCTTGAGTCTCCTTAAGGCAATTCCCGTACCTGAAATTGAGATATCATCTATGTTATCTAGCAAACCTGAGTTAAACAGCAAAATTAAACTAAATATAATAACTTCCGTATTTCCAATTCTACGGTTTTCCTGAGGAACTGGGGTAGGCGTAAGTACGATAAAGAGTAAATACAATAATCCTGTAAGAGACGCTATCTTTAGAAACCACCAGTTCATATTTCGCTTAGGCTTTTCTTTGGGTAAGCTAGCGTTGGAGTCTGGTGGTGACAACGGTTGTTCTGAACTGCGCTCAGATTGGTTAAAAGCTAGTTTTTTGAGCGTTTCTAGCTCTTTATTAGCCATTTGGGTTTCGCTATTTGTTTGTAAACAGATAGATTTTTATTTAATTACACTAGAGGATACGCTGTATTCTTGATGATGTGCTTCATTCTATAGACAGATGGTGTTCTTCCGAAATCAGTAATTTAATTTGGGTAAAAAGCTTTCAAAGGCTAATGCTTGAAGTAAAAATCAAACGGCTTGGCAAATTCATTAGTCATTAATTAAAAATAGTATTTCCAAAAATACTCAATTCTGTATAAGTTTAGGCAAAGGAGCAGGGAGAACAGGAATTGGGGAAAAACTTATTGCAAGTTCTCACTCAAATCACCTTACCTCCCCTGCTCCCCCTGCCTCTATTTCTATCCAATGGTTTAAAACTCTGTAAACAATTACTGGATTAGAAAGAAAACCAACAGTAGCTAAATTGCTCAAAATACTACTAAAGAGCTAAGACACATTCCTTTAATTTAGGTAACATGTCGTTATTTGTTTTAATACTGATGTTCACATAAGACTTAATAGTTGGGAGATTTTCAATGAAAACTAGAAAGTTAGGCAAACAAGGACTGGAAGTTTCACAACTAGGACTTGGTTGCATGGGAATGTCTGAGTTTTATAGTGGTCGTGATGAATCTGAAGCGATCGCCACTATCCATCGTGCTTTGGATCTTGGAGTGACTTTTCTTGACACTGCTGATATGTATGGGCCTTTCACTAATGAGCAATTAATAGGTAGAGCAATTAAGGATCGTCGAGAACAAGTAGTATTAGCAACCAAGTTTGGTAATGTTCGTACTGAAGAAGGTGGTTGGAAAGGAGTTAATGGCAGCCCTGAATATGTGCAGACAGCTTGTGATGCTTCACTTAAACGCTTGGGAGTAGAAGTTATTGACCTGTACTATCAACATCGAGTTGATCCAAACGTGCCAATCGAAGATACTGTAGGGGCAATGGCTCAGTTAGTACAGGCTGGTAAAGTGCGCTATTTAGGGCTGTCGGAAGCTGCTCCAGCAACAATTCGACGAGCTGTGGCAGTTCATCCCATTACGGCGCTACAAACAGAGTATTCTTTGTGGAGCCGCGATCCAGAAGATGAAATTTTACCTACTGTACGAGAACTAGGAATTGGTTTTGTTCCTTACAGTCCTCTTGGTCGTGGGTTTTTATCGGGAGCCATCACTCGTCCTGAAGACCTTGCAGCAGATGATTACCGGAGAAATCATCCCCGTTTTCAGGGCGATAATTTCTCTAAAAACCTGCAATTAGTTGAAAAAGTCAAGGAAATCGCTAATGAAAAGCAAGTCACACCTAGCCAACTTGCTTTGGCATGGCTACTGGCTCAAGGTGAAGATATTGTGCCGATTCCTGGTACAAAGCGGCGCACTTATTTAGAAGAAAACATTGCAGCAACTGAGATTGTTCTAACTACAGATGACCTGAGTCGGATTGAAGCAATAGCAGTAAAGGGGATTACCGCAGGCGATCGCTATCCTGATATGAGTACTGTTAATCGCTAAGAAAGATCCAAAAATAAAAGCTTTCTTCCGTTTCAAGGATATTACTGCGAAAACCCTGATATTTTGGCGCTTTCGCCCTTGACGCATACTCCTGACTTATAGTCATCAGTCTGCGGCTTGTAGAAATCAAATGCGAGATGCTAAAAATAGCACCTCGCAAACCGTACCACCGTTGAGAGTGTCATTGCCCTTATAACCAATGAGGGTATCATTGCCCACACCACCACACAACAAATCGTTACCAGCACCACCGTTGAGAGTGTCATTGCCCACACCACCAATGAGAGTATCATTTCCCGTACCACCCCGCAGGAAGTCGTTGCCACTTTTCCCGTCGATTTTATCATTACCCCCCTGACCATTGACTAGATCATCTGAGTCGTCAAAACCTGTAATGTTATTAGATAGGTCATTGAGGAAGGTTACCGTGTTTTTGATGCCCAGCTTAGTATCAGTAGAGTTGGCAGCAAAGACATTAAAGCTGTTGGTGTGGTGATACTAGCTTGCCCATTAAACAGAATATTGCTGAACGCTGGTGTTGGTCCAGAAGCTTTCAGGTTCTGCAAGTTTTCTAATTTGAAATTTTGCATTCAACAATTGATCGTTCTGGAAATTTAGGGTGTCTACTTCCGCAATGACTGCTGCTGACGGGTTTGTTCCTTTACCGACGCCACCGAAATCAGTAATAGTATCAGTGTTGCTCTCATAGAAGTCGCTGTAAACAAATTCATCCTTGCCACCACCACCAGTCAAAGTGTCGTAGCCCTGTTTACCTGTAATGGTATCGTTACCTGCAAGACCGTTAATCGTGTCCACTTCGTAACTACCCACTAAGGTATCATTACCCTTGGTTCCAATAATATTTGCCATAACTTTTACCTACCTAAATCAATTTTTTCAGTAACTTCAGTTCTCAATCTTGAATTTAGTGCTGTTTTTGGGCAGATAAATTTCCTCCAAGGGTGACGTTTTCGGCAAACTTTATACCTTAAGAGTGAAAAACAGTAATATTCATCAAAGACTCACCTTATAAAAAGCTTTTCTATAGCACTTATCTAACTATCAAAGGATAATAACAGTTTTAAGCGTTATACAAATTCATGAGGACGTGCGTTTAGTCAAACAAATAGTTTCAGGCTTTTTTCACTCATCTTTAATCAACCATAAAAGCTGAAAAAAGCTGGAAAAATCAAGATTGAATGTCTAAAATTTACAATTTATAGTTTGTTTTTTTGTGAATGGGTGATTCCTACTACTGTGAAAATAGAAAAGAGTTCACTCTTGACAGGCAAAAATAATTTTATACCCTCGTTGTGGGCTATTGCCCTTGACTATCTAGCCTGAAAATAGAGAACATCAAAATAACTCTGTACTAACTATATACTACGTACATACTACTGAATTTATTTAAATGTCTTTGCTTAAAGACACATCTTTGCATATTCTTCACATTATTCACTGTTCAATACACGTATAAGTACTTTGATTTATGTATTGCTGAAGGGTTTGGCTTTTTTAGGCGATCACTAACCCGAAATCAACAACAGTTTTCTTCTGTTTTAATACCAAAATCCTTGTAAGAGACGTAGCACTGCTACGTCTCTACATCCAGATTCATACTTGAATTGAGCAACACTTCTTCTTTGATACTTGGATTGTGGTAATCCTAGTTTCAGCTTAAAGTGCTGTAGGAGAAAGAGCTGTCTGCGAAGATAAATTTCTCAAAGCCGGTCGTAGACAAGCTAATGGTGTTTCCATTGCTGTTGAAACCAAAAGTTGCAGAATTAAGAGTGTTGTCAGAAATAACACCAGATACAATGATTTGGGAGCGATTGAAAGCGCTCAGATCCAGGGTATCAAAACCGTCCCCGCCATCAACAGTTGCTTGCCCGAATCCTTTTAAGTAATCATCTCCAGTGCCTAAAGCAATGGTCAAGCCGCCACCGATAGAAACTTTCTGTTTAACTCCATCTATGATACTAATGGCGGTAATTTCATCATTGCCATTGCCAGTTTTGATGGTTCCTTGTCCATAAATGCCGTATGCAGTACCACCAATTGTTGAAGATGCCTGTCCAGTAAGTTTGTCAGAACCATTGTCGGTATCAATGACACCATCATTGAAGATACCATAAGCTGTGGCGTTTGTTCCTGAGCTATTCCCATAACCGATAATAGTGTCTTCGCCTGACCCTGTAGTAATGGTAGCGTCTTTAGTGTTCTGGATGCCGATTCCAGCACCGCCATTGCCGCCGTTGCCTGTGCCGTTGATCGTGTCGTTTCCATCCCCTGCATTCAGGCTACCACCGTTGTTAGCGATGCCAGTGCCTGTACCGCCGACGCCATCGTCTGTGCCGTTGACGCCGTTACCTGTACCGTTGATTGTGTCGTTTCCGTCCCCTGCATTTAGACTGCCATTATTATCAATGCCAGTGCCAGTACCGCTTTTGCCGTCGAAAAAGCTTTCTTCGAAGTTGTCGAAGTAGCCTTTACCGCCGTTGCCTGTGCCGTTGATTATGTCGTTTCCGTCCCCTGCATTCAGACTACCATTATTACCAATGCCAGTGCCATTACCGCCGACGCCACTGTCATTACCGCCGACGCCTTTACCGTTGCTGCCACTACCAGTGCCGATGATCGTATCGTTTCCATCGCCTGCATTCAGACTGCCACTGTTAACAATCCCGATTCCAATAGCGCCGGAATCAAAGGTGTAGCCGTAACCGCTGTTGCCGGCAGTACCGATGCCAGCGATCGTGTCTTTTCCGTCCCCTGTATTAATACTGCCACTGTTGGCAATGCCGATTCCAGTACCGCCGCTCCCACTGTACTTGCCAGAGCTGCCAATGCCCCCAGTCCCAGTGCCAGTAATCGTATCTTCTCCATCTCCGGTATGAAGTTCACCGCTGTTGCTGATACCTGTCCCAGTACCGCCCTGCCTGGGGGCGGAGCCGTCAGTACCAGTGCCGCCATTACCAGTACCGATGATCGTGTCTTGTCCGTTCCCTGCATAAATACTGCCATTGTTAGCGATACCAGTGCCAGTACCGCCGCTGCCGCCGGTGCCATAAGGGTTGCTGGGATCAAGCGTGCCTACGATCCCACCTTCGCCGCCATTACCAGTGCCGACGATCGCATTGTTTCCGTCCCCTGTATTAATATAGCCACTGTTATTGGCGATGCCAGTGCCAGTACCGCCAGTGCCGGACTCGTTGAAGGTTGCACCGTCACCGTTGCCACCCTTGCCACCCTGACCTGTACCAGTGATCGTATCGTTTCCGTCCCCTGTATTAATACTGCCACTGTTGTTGGCGATGCCTGTTCCAGTACCACCTTCACCGCCGTTGTAGCGAAAGGTGTTGGTGTAGCCGCTGCCGCCGCTGCCGCCCTGACCTGTGCCAGCGATCGCATCGTTTCCGTCCCCTGTATTAATACTGCCACTATTATTGGCGATGCCTGTTCCAGTACCGCCTTCACCACCGTTATAGCCGTCCATGCCGTTGTCGCTGACCTTGTAGCCAGTGCCGCCGCTACCGCCCTGACCTGTGCCAGTGATCGCATCGTTTCCGTCCCCTGTATTTAGTTTGCCACTGTTAGCAATGCCAGTGCCAATACCACCGTTGCCGCCAATACCGCCGTTGCTCAAAATGCCGCCGTTGCTCAAACTGTCGTGGGCGTCACCGCCCTTGCCGCCAGTACCAATGCCAGAGATACTGTCTTTCCCCTCCCCTGTATTTAGTTTGCCACTGTTAGTAATGCCAGTGCCAGTATCACCGTTGCCGCCGTTGCCGTCGTTGCCCAAAGCCTCACCGCCGTTGCCACCCTGACCTGTGCCAGAGATACTGTCTTTTCCCTTCCCTGTATTTAGTTTGCCACTGTTAGTAATGCCAGTGCCAATACCACCGTTGCCGCCATTGCCGTCGTTGCCCAAACCGTCGCCGCCGTTGCCGCCCTGACCTGTGCCAGAGATAGTGTCTTCTTGGTTACCTGCATTCAGTTCGCCACTGTTGCTGATACCAGTGCCAGTACTGCCGTTATTACTGTCGGCGCTGCTACCGCCAATACCAGTACCAGTGCCAGAGATAGTGTCTTTTCCTGACAGTGTACGAATGTAACCTCCAGTTAAAATATCAATACCAATTGCCAGAGATACATTTAACTCTTGTCCGATTAAAGTATCGCTACAGTGGGTACCGATGAAATTGGGTGGAACAGTAAGTCTAGACATGATCAAAATCCTCTAAATTAGATTAGTACTGTGGCTTTACTGATTCAAATGATGAATCACTCTCTCAAAAAAATTCCCGAAATCCTTTCTCCAAGGGTCAAAATTCAAGCTTTCGTATTTATAGTTTCCTGTGTGGATTTTGGGGCAGTATCTTGCTCAACTTGGCGTGTCTACTGAGTTGACATTTGCTATTTTAAATAAGTTGCTTCATTACTTGCCATAATTGCTGAACGGTTACGCTTTTTTAGGCGATCGCTTACTCGAAATCAACAACAGCCAAGTTTTTCAATTACGAACAACAAACCCTGTGGAAATTAAACCTTTAAGGATTGTGCAGTTAACCAGACACACAGATTAGAGTAATATAGCAACGGTGGTATCATTGCATCAAAATGATACTGTAATTTCTCTAGATATAGAATTCTATCGCCCTGCCAACGGTAGATTATTTCTGAAAGGAGTTTGCTGCAATGTCCACAACATCTACTACTCGACTGATTTTAGAGACTTTACTCCCCCATCTGAAAGTAGCAGCAGCCTATGCCCATTTTCTTCAACCAAAAATTGCTGCACTTCCCGCCAAAGAACAAGGAAACAACTTTTTTAGTGCAGCACTTACTGATGCAGATGTGGCTATTCAAAATTTGGTAGAAGTAGTACTACTGGGCACTTTCCCAGAGATTGGCTTTTATGGTGAAGAATATGAAAGTTCTAACAATACTAAATATTTTTGCGCTACCGACCTCGGTTCAAAAGGTGATTATTTAGTCACACTCGACCCAATCGATGGCACGAAGTTTTACCTGGATGGACATTCTAATTACCAAATTATTCTCAGTATTCTAAATTCGGATGACTTTGAAGCAGTAATCGCTATTTCCCCTGCCCAAAATGTTTATTTTTACGCTCTCCGAGGTGAAGGTGCTTTTCAAGGGACGCTGGAGATGAGTTTAGAAGCCTGTGCCCCGTTACACATAACATCTGCCAAACCTTCTATTTTGTTGGGATGGGGAATGAATGCGATCGCACATTTATTAAAAGGTCAATATAAAGTAATCGATATAGCAACTGATTACTCTAGTGATATTCAAATTCCTAATCTCAATGGGATTCTCAGTGGCGACTTGAGTGGAGCAGTCATCAAATCGGGTAAATTTATTGATAGTGCTGCACTTGCTTTTATTGTGAGAGAAGCTGGCTGGATTGTAACTACTCTGGACGGTTCGACTTTACCACCACTGCATACTTGTGAAAACTATACTATGCCTGGATTGATAATAGCTGCCTCAGAATCTGTTCATCAAGACCTACTGAAAGCGATGCAAAGCTTTAGGAGTGTTGAGTAATATCATGTCCGCTTGATTACTTATTAAACCCGAATTACTCCATCCCGTTAAAGCTGCGCTTTGTCTCCCCTTGGCAAAGCTACGGTGTACACACAAGTCTTTTCGTTCACAACACAAGTCTTTTCGTTCACAACACAAGCACTTTCGTTCACAACACGAGCACTTTCGTTCACAACACGAGCACTTTCGTTCACAACACAAGCACTTTCGTTCACAACACGAGCACTTTCGTTCACAACACGAGCACTTTCGTTCACAACACAAGTCTTTTTTCAGCCAATGAGTGAATGAAACAACTTTGCTTTCCAAAAGGGGTTGGGGGGATCAAAAGGCTGTAGGGCAACTTTCCAATACTTGTGTATACACCGTAGCCCCTTGGCAAGGGGAGGGGATTAAGGGGAGTGTAGTCTTCTCACATTGGGAGAGGCTACAAGAGGTTTCCCCAAGTAGAGCATCTGGCGTGTGGGGTGCAATGACTAGGAATCATAACGAATTACTCAGACATGATATAAGAAGTAATGAGTAATTTGACAAAATGAAAATCTGTATTGTTGGCGCGGGTGCGATAGGTGGATATTTAGGAGCAAAACTGGCACTAGCGGGTGAAGAGGTGACGTTAATCGCTCGTGGTTCTCATTTGGAGGCAATTCAAAAAAATGGGCTAAAGTTGCTTATGGCAGATGGTTCGAGCCAAATTGCTACTCCATTTCTGGCAACTAGTGATATTCAGGTAGCGGGGCCGCAAGATGTAGTAATTTTAACTGTAAAGTCTCACAGTGTAGCCGCGATCGCACCTCTTCTACCTGCACTCTACAATTCTCACACAATAGTGGTAACAGCCCAAAATGGCGTTCCTTGGTGGTACTTTCGCAAGTATGGCGGTGAGTATGAAGGTACGCAGATTCAATCTGTTGACCCAGATGGGATTATTGAAGCTAATATCAGTGCTAAACGCGCCATTGGTTGTGTAGTTTACCCGGCAACTGAGATAATTGAGCCAGGTGTGATTAAGCATATTGAAGGCGATCGCTTTACTCTCGGTGAAATCGACGGCACTAAAACAGAACGCATTCAATTATTAGCACAGACTCTCAAACAGGCAGGATTCAAAGCACCAATCCGCAACCAAATTCGCACGGAAATTTGGATTAAGTTGTGGGGAAATGTGGCATTTAATCCGATCAGTGCTTTAACTGGTGCTACTTTAGAGGATATTTGTCGTTATCCCCTCACCCGTGAACTAGCGCGGCAAATGATGAGTGAAACTCAAGCGATCGCCGAAAATTTGGGTATAAAGTTTGGCATCACTTTGGAGGCGCGAATTAGTGGGGCAGAAAATGTTGGTGCCCACAAAACTTCAATGTTACAAGATATTGAAGCTGGACGCTCCATAGAGATAGATGCTATTGTTGGCGCGGTGGCAGAATTGGGAAAACTTACTCAAATTCCCACACCTTATATTGATGCTATATATGCCAGCGTTAAGTTGCTGGAGGCGACTAAACAAAAAAGTCTATTTAATAAAAGGTAAAAGGTCAAACTCTTGACGAATTTCTAACAGTGAACGGTCTAACATTGGTTCAAAGTTAAGAAACGGGACGAAAATTTTATGATTGCGAGTTTTTCGCCACATTGAAATAAACTCTGGCATTAATCGCACTAATTTAAAAAAGATGGAACTGTACAACCAAATCACACCATGACGTTTGATCAAGTCTTCGTACATCACATTCACAGATGGATTTTGGCGTTCACGCAACCAATCTCTAAATTTGAAGTCACTTGTCCAAAATGTCAGAGGCAAAATCTTAAGTTCATCATACATATCTGTATCACAGCCATAAATGACGTGACTAGCATCATGAGCAAGCAAGATTTTGGCAAAATCCTCTGGTTGAGTACTGGGATGAGTGAGATCCAAATTGACCGCGTAGTATTCCTCCAGCCCTTGACGTAAAGTTTGAGTGCTATTTTTGTTGGTATATTGGGGTCGAGTTCGCAAAGACATAGGTTTGCCAATAATATTATCGATACTAACAGTATCGATAATATTAAATACAAATGTCAATCACATTTGTAGCTTGTCAGAGAGAAAAATTAATATGAAGTTCTTGCTACATGAGTGAACCTGCTAAAAAGCGACCTGGAAGACCTCGCAGTATTGAGTCTCATCAGGCAATTCTCCAAGCGACAATTGATTTGCTGATAGAGGTTGGTTTTACTCAGATGAGTGTTGATGCGATCGCCGCTCGTGCTGGAGTAGGCAAAACCACGATTTATCGACGATATAGTTCCAAGGAAGAGTTGATTGCAGATGCCATTGAAAGTCTTAGACAAGAAGTTGTGATACCTAATACAGGTAGTTTCTGGGGTGACATTGATTCTCTGATTGAGAGTGCTGCACAACTTACACTCAACTCTTTAGGAAAACAGACCGTTGCCATGATTGTTAGCACTGCATTAACCAATCCTCAGTTCGCTCAGATGTATTGGACAAAATATCTACAGCCTCGACGGGAAGCTTTTGCGATCGTGCTAAAACGTGCGAAAGAGCGAGGCGAATTTCAAGCCGATGCCGACTCTAATTTATTCTTCGACACAATCAGCAGTATTATGCTTTATGCATCAGTTTTTCCACCTGGTGAAGAATCGTGGAGTGCTTATGTTCGCCGTCTTCTAGATTTTCTGCTAAAAGATAAAGTGGTTTAAAAAAATAAGTGCAGATTCAAAAGCTTCTGCACAAAACTTTTATATACACTAAAATATTTGGCTAGCTGCTAATATGACCCTTCTTTTTTAGAGGCTGTCTCTAAAGAAATATCAAGTTCATGAAAAAAAAATTATGGCTATTAACGACACTGGTTCTAACAGTAGTAGGAATCATTATCATCACAGGACATAGTAATTCTCTAAAAGCTGCTTCATCTTTAGGGAAAGACACGCTGACGATGATTACTTCCCCAGATTATCCTCCTTATGAGTTTTATGATACGAAAGGAGGCGATCGCCAAATCGTTGGCTTTGATATAGATATAGCCAAAACCCTTGCTGAAAAACTAGGGTTTAAACTTAAAATAATGGAATCCGATTTTAATGGCTTAATTCCTGCACTCCAAGCAAATCGCGCTGACTTTGTCATGGCTGGAATGACTCCGACTCCAGAACGTCAGAAAAATGTTGATTTTTCAATTATTTATTACGAAGCTAAAGATACGATTGTCGCTCCTAAAGGTAGTAACCTAAAGCAGTCCCAAAACTTATCAGGAAAAAAGGTTGGGGTGCAACTAGGAACGATACAAGAACAAAATGCTCAGAAAATTGCTAAAAAAGTTGCAGGTATTCAGCTAAAGCAACTCAATAAAGTGCCGGAAGTAGTTCAGGAAATCAAATCTGGGCGAATTGATGCAGCAATTGTTGAGGATACCGTCGCTAAAGGATTTGCCCAAGCTAACCCAGATTTAGAATTTAATATTATTCCTTCAGAGGAAGCAAGTGGATCGGCGATCGCTTTTCCCAAAGGTTCTTCTTTTGTAGAACCGTTTAACAAAGTCCTTCAAGAAATGAAAGACGATGGCACATTAAATAAACTAGTAACCAAGTGGTTTTCACAGAATACTACCGCTAATTCTGCATCTTCAACTCCTACCAAAGGCGGATTAAATCTCGATTTTACCAGAATTATTCCAGACATTCCCTTTATTCTTCGGGGAATCCCTTTAACTTTGTTGTTTACGCTATTATCTGTATCCTTAGGGTTAATCTGGGGAACAATCCTGTCTCTATTAAAAATTATCGGCATCAAGCCGCTTACCTGGCTTGCTAACGCCTACACCTCTGTTTTTCGAGGCACACCTTTGTTATTACAGTTGGCGTTAGTTTACTATGCAACACCGCAGCTTACAGGCTATGACATTTCAGCACTAGAGGCTGGGGTGCTAACTTTTACCCTAAATTCTGGCGCTTATATGTCGGAAACCATCAGGGGTGGGATTCAGGCGGTGGATAAAGGGCAAAGTGAAGCGGCGATGTCTATGGGTGTTCCTTATTGGTTGATGATGTGGGATGTGATTTTGCCCCAAGCATTGAAGAATATTCTCCCCGCATTGGTGAATGAAACTATCGGATTGCTCAAAGATTCCGCACTGGTTTCAACAATTGGGGTAGTGGAAATATTACGTAGCGCTCAAATCGTTGGTGCAAATAAGTATATTTATTTTGAACCACTGCTATTTGCAGGGTTAATCTACTATGTTTTGGTAATGGGTATGACCTTGGGTGCATCCGCTTTAGAAAGGAGATTACGGCAAAGTGAATAATGTAGTAATTCGCACGGAATTCTTATCTAAATCCTTTGGCAAACTCGACGTACTCAAAGATATTTCCACTGAGTTTTATCAGGGGGAAGTAGTTGCCATATTAGGCCCTTCTGGTTCAGGTAAGTCTACCTTTCTGCGATGCATAAACTTACTAGAACAACCCACCAGAGGCAGAATCTACTTTCACGAGCAAGAAATCACCAAGCCTAAAGCAAACATCGCTAAAGTGCGCCAGCATTTGGTGATGGTATTTCAACATTTTAATTTATTTCCCCACATGAGTGTGCTGCAAAATGTCACCTACGCACCCATAAAGGTGAAAGGAATAAATAAGCAAAAAGCAGAAGAACATGGCTTAGAATTGCTTGCTAAGGTAGGTTTAGAGCCAAAAGCTGATGTGTACCCATCCAAACTATCCGGGGGACAGAAACAGCGAGTAGCGATCGCCCGTGCATTAGCAATGGAACCAGAGATGATTTTGTTTGATGAACCCACTTCTGCCCTAGATCCAGAAATGGTTAAAGATGTGCTGGAAGTGATCAAAGCTTTAGCACTTTCTGGAATGACAATGGCGATTGTCACTCATGAAATGGGCTTTGCAAGAGTTGTTGCCAATCGGATTATGTTCCTCGACCAGGGAAGTTTAGCGGAAGATACTACTCCTAGCGAGTTTTTTCAAAATCCTAAGTGTGATCGCGCTAAACAGTTCTTGGAAAAAATGCTTTAAAACAATTGAAATTCGCCGCTTTTTTGTATTATTGAAACTTTTCCATAACAGGGCGATCGTTTGGCATTAAATTAGGTAAGTCTGCCAAATCAAAAAATTCCAGGTTTTATAAAATCAATGTTTCGAGTTTTGCCTGTACTTCTTCTATTAAATCTTGTGAAACGCTTTCAACAAATTTTACCTTTCTAGCTTTCCAATCGAGTGTTTTAATTTGGTCGGCTAACACAACTCCTTTTGTTTGCATTTCCTTAACAAGTGGAACTTCAAAACTAAGCCCTTTTGCCTTGCTGGTTATAGGACACGCTAAAACTAAAGAAGCTATTCGATTGTATTGAATTGGAGATATAACAAGAACAGGGCGGTAGCCCATTTGCTCCCGCCCTTGTTGTTGTAATTCATTGTTCATTGTCCTAGCAATGTCATCAAATGACATTCCTGATGTGTAAAGGGCAAATGCACGCTGAATTGAATCAACTGTAAACTGCTGTGTTGCTCCAAATTCTAATTTGATAATATCTCCTCTATTAGGAAAGTATGGATTAACTACCAATCTTCATTCCCCAAAGCGTTTCCAGTTTCAAACTCAGGATGAAATTTCTCAGGAGTCATACCTTCAAGCAACTCATCAAGGGTATACTTTTTTCTTTTTTGTGATGTAATTATAATATTGTTACCTTCCACACTAAACTCTATACCTGTGCCTTCGGTTATATGTGCTTGTTGGGCGATCACTCTTGGAATCCGAATAGCTAAACTATTTCCCCATTTAGCAACAACTGCCGTCATAGCTATCTCCAAATATTTTGTTAGCGATTTACACGCCCGAACTTTAGATTTTCGCAGTAAAACACTTTTAAAAACTTAGTCTGACGTATATACTTTGAAGATACAGGTTTGATTAGCGGGTGTCAACACCCCCTTGTAAGCGAAGAGGGAATGTATAAAGAAAATCTAAAGGTAGCAAATAGCGATCGCCTGAAAACAGGATAATGCAGCTAAACAGGTTAATTTTTCCCATTCAACCTAGAATTATGGCATCTACACCTAAAATCCTCGCCTTTGCAGGCAGCACCCGGATTGAGTCTTACAACAAAAAACTGGTAAAAATCGCGGCGGCTGGCGCGAAGGCAGCTGGTGCAGAAGTGACTTATCTAGACCTCCGCGATTTGCCCTTACCTCTTTATGATGAAGATTTGGAAGCTCAAGAAGGACTACCTGCTAACGCCCGCACTTTTAAGGACTTGATGATTTCTCATCAAGGATTGCTGATTGCTTCACCGGAATATAACAGTTCACTCACAGCAGTTTTGAAGAACGCCATTGACTGGGCATCTCGTCCATATCCAAATGAAGCACCTTTGGCTTTGACTGCTTTTGTAGGTAAGGTTGCTACTATTATGAGCGCTTCTCCAGGCGCTCTTGGTGGTTTACGGGGATTGGTTCACCTGCGAGCTATTTTGGGAAACATCAAAGTTTTGGTACTTCCCGACCAGATAGCTGTATCCAAAGCTTATGAAGCCTTTAATGCTGATGGCACGTTAAAAGATCCTAAACAGCAGCAATCTATTGAAAAGCTAGGTGATGGCTTAACAAAGATATTGCTGAAGCTTAATTAAACTCTTCAATTTGACAGTAAATAACGAATACCTATCATTAACACAAAGATGCCATACAGCTTTTTCATTAATTCGGTGCTAATAAACGGCTGATTTGCAAACAATGCCCCGAACAAGTTACCCACGATTAAACCAACTGCAATAATCAGGGCATATTTGATATTAAGATTACCGTTGCGGTGGTAAACTAAGGCTGCTAAAATGCCGATTGGCAAAATTTGAGCAGCTACAGAAGTTCCTGTAGCTAATTTCTGATCCAAACCAATTACTAACACCATTGCCGGAATCATAATTGCGCCGCCACCAATACCAAACATCCCGCCAGCAACGCCAGAAACTAAACCGATTAACAACAGTTGGATAAAGATGTTAGACATAAAAAATGGTCGCTATATTGCAAATTATAAATTAATATTTTTGGAAAAGATTGATTTAGGTAGCATTCCATGTACACCTTTTTGGGGACTGTTTACAACTTGAGTAATATGAAAATTTACAGCTAGACTACACAATGCATAAGCATCTTCTGGCGACAAATTGATGAAGCGCTCCAGAAAATCAATCATATTTTTCAAAGCTAGTTCTAAGGCTTCATCTAAGGTTTGAGCAAAGCCCATTGTGATGATATGAGTTGGAGTTTCGGCAATGGGTGTTGTCAGTTGTAAATCTTTGCGAAGCTTGAGGGTAATTCTACCGTTCATGGAAGTTTCAATGGCGGTAACATTTACTTCGCCATCTCCCTGTGCCGAATGCCCATCACCAATAGAAAATAATGCACCTGGTACAAAAATCG
The DNA here is from genome assembly GCF_036916735.1 of Nostoc sp. Lineage (GTDB taxonomy): Bacteria > Cyanobacteriota > Cyanobacteriia > Cyanobacteriales > Nostocaceae > Nostoc. The sequence continues at coordinate 36,260 of NZ_JBALFV010000019.1, read as the reverse complement.
GCAAAAATAAACGAGAACCAGGTTGCAGTTCCTGGTTGTCGATATTACCACCATAAAAACCTGGTGGAACAGAAGTTCGAGAGGTTTCTGGAGTAGCGACACCAAGAATTCCAAAAAACGGTTTGAGGGGAATTTTTATGCCAGTACCAACCGGAAATTCCGCGATATTGTTTGCTAAATCTAGAGGAATGAATCTCAAAGCAGGTTGAGTAAACTGATATGGTAAAGCTCCCCAACCTGGACGAATGGCATTGAAGCCGACGGGTAAACGAGGTGCGATCACATCTAATTGTACTTCTAAAACATCCCCTGGTTCGGCATCGCGCACATAAATCGGCCCTGTGAGTAAATGCGGCCCCCCAGCAATTTTACGTTCTGGTAGAAGATTTTGGCAGATGTCGAGAAATTCTGGCGTGACAAATTCAGGTGGTGCTTTGTCGTAAATGTAGTAACCAGTATAAGTTTCTACCTCAACTGTATCGCCAGAATCAATAATGAGTGCTGGTTCTAGCAGATGGGAGAAACCACCTAGATGCACGGTTTCTTTTGAGGCTTTTAAAATGTAATGAGTCACGTCGCTTCGCTCCAATTAAAAATTAAAAATTAACAATTCCCAGAAATAAATTTACTTGCTCTGTATCATAAGTCGTTTCGGTCATATCATATCTGCCTAATTACTTATCAAAAAAACTTTTCGCGTTAGAGCGTCCCTTTTGCTCCCTGCTCCCTGCTCCCTTGCCTCTTTTCAAACTTCTGTCAAGCCTCAGATGAAAGGATGCCTACTAATACTCGTACTAAATCTTCTAAACCTTCAGGAACACGATAAAGCTTAATATCTTCTGTAATTAGCTTTTGTTGTCTATTGAGTGTACCAAATTTCCAGTCATCTCCATTAGTAACTGCGCCAAATAAAATTGATGATTGCCCGTCTATAGTCTGATCCAGAGCTATTAATTCTACTGCTAGTTGTGTAAAGCCCCTTCTGATATCTGATTGTTTTGCTTCAATCACCAATAGGGAGTTAGATTTATGTAAGTAATAATCTAAAGTACCTTTGAGTTTTTCATCCACATTAACTGGATACTCGCTATATAACTGAGCTTTTGTCTGATCGCAGATTTCAGCAAGGATAGGAGCAATCATAAATTCTCTGATTGATATCTCAGCCGTCGGATTAAAAAGCTTGATATTGCGCTGTAAGTAATTTTGTAAAAATTCTAAATAGCTAACCTCAGCAAAGTATCTTGGTAATTCTAGCTCTGTGCGATCATAGCTATACTCAAACTCAGCTACTATATCTATTGTTGGATTAGGTAGCAAAAAGTATTGACTAAAAGTGTAACTTTGCTCAAGTTTTAAAATTCTATATTTGCTCATGATTTTTATCGTGAAGGAAGCACATCAAAGATATTACGAATTACAATTAAGAATTAAGAATTGGTATTATTATCTCAACAATTTGCTAAACTCCAACTTTGGGGATAGCAAAAAAAAACAATTTGAGCAGGGAATTTGGAGGGAGTCGCAAAGTGGCTGATGATGAACCCATAGTCAATACACAACAGATATATCCAAAAGACTTCTCGTGGAGATTATGGCCTATTGTGCCACTCTACCCTTATGGCAGGCGGCAGACAATCCGCAAAGAAGTGGTCAAGAACACAATTTGGAATTTTGACCAGATTCAGGGCATTTTCTACGTTGTTGTACCGATTCGCATGACTGTGGTTAAGCTCGAAGCCGGGGGTCTTCTCGTCTACGCGCCTGTTGCACCAACCCCAGAGTGTATCAGGCTTGTAAATGAGTTGGTGGCAGAACATGGTAACGTTAAGTACATTATTCTGCCAACTATCTCCGGCATAGAACATAAGGTATTCGTGGGCCCCTTCGCCAGATATTTTCAGACTGCACAGGTGTTTGTGGCTCCTCATCAGTGGAGTTTTCCGTTAAATCTCCCCCTTAGCTGGCTTGGTTTACCACCGAAACGAACTCAAGTACTCCCAGAAGATAGTAGCAAAACACCCTTTGCTGACGAGTTTGATTATGCGATGCTCGGCCCCATCGAGCTTGGGCCTGGTCGGTTTGCGGAAGTTGCTTTTTTTCACAAGCGATCGCATACTCTTTTAGTAACAGATTCTGTACTTTCTATCCCAGAAGACCCACCTGCGATCGCACTTTTAGATCCATATCCCTTACTATTCCATGCCAAGGATCATGCTTGTGATATTGTTGCAGACATTCAGGAAAATCGCCGTAAGGGTTGGCAACGCATCTCGTTATTTGCTTTGTACTTTCAGCCAAGCGTACTAAATATACCCCAATGGAGTCAGGTGTTGCAAGATGCCTTAAAAGCACCAGAACGCTCAAAGAAAGCTTATTTTGGATTGTATCCTTTTAAATGGCATCCAGATTGGCAGCGATCGTTTGATGCTTTGCGAGGGAATGGGCGTTTATTTGTAGCACCAATTTTACAGACACTGATTCTCAACCGCGCACCGCAAGAAACTATCGACTGGGCTGATAAAGTTGCAAGTTGGGACTTCAAGTGGATTATTCCTTGTCACTTTGATTCACCAATTAAAGTCGAACCGCATCAGTTTCGCCAAGCTTTCTCTTTTTTGGAAAAGCAGCCTGCTGTCAGTGCGGGTTTATTCAGCAGTAGTAGCTATCCCTTACCAGAGGAGGATTTTAAAGCACTCAGGGTAATTGATGCAGGTTTAAATAAGTTTGGGATTGTGCCAGCACCCAAGGAAAAACTTTAGTGACTTTTACTGGACAATATTCTAGCTGTTATTTAGTTCCATTAATGAAATATTTTCGTGGGAATAAAGCCATTTTTCAAAATTGGCTTTACAGCGCGGCCATTCTTTATCTGTCATTGCAAACCAGTCAGTATCTCTGTTTTTTCCACGAACAAACATGTGTTGACGAAAACGCCCTTCATAAATGAATCCCATCCTTGTAGCGGTAGTTCGACTTCCATGGTTGAGAGAATCACATTTCCACTCAACTCGACGATAAGAATGGTGGTCAAAAAGATGCTGAAGTAGCAAAAACTGTGATTCTGTATTGACTTTAGTTTTGTGGGCTGCGGGAGTAAACCATACATGACCAATTTCAGCCCGACCATGATTTGATGCGATCGCAAGTAATGCTACAATTCCCACTTGAATATTTTCTGAGTTTTCAAACACTGTCCAAGCAAGAGGGTCAAATCTACTTACTAGGTTTTTTTCCATCCAGTCTTTCATCGTGGAAAGGCGATCAAATGGGCCGTAAAATAGATAATTCCAGATAGCTTCTTTCTCACGAGTGCCGTGTGAAGCTGCATACAAGGTATCCACATCTCTTTCGGGAATTAGGGGCTTGAGTGTGACAAATTGACCGTTGAGTTGAAGAAATTCCGGTGGTTGCCAAGTTCGGTTTTGCATGATTTTATTGTTTCCCACACACAGATAATCTCATATCGAAACCACCAGCGATTTGATTAGATGAATCTGTGAGTTATCAACCCATAGCAGCCTATGGATGCTATGTGGGAAATCCAGTGAGTGTTTGCTTTGAGAAATGGATTCTTGAGTTTTAATGTTTGATTCCCTTAAACCGTTCTTGTGCGGCTTGAAATGCTTCTTGCATCACCAACTGAATTCTTTGGGGATCAGGTTTCTTACCTCCGATTAAATCACCAAAGTAAACGCAGGCTGCTTCCCCTAGTGCCCAGGTATAGGCGGCCGCCCAAGAGGCGGCGATCGCACTACCAAAACCTGGTATAAATTTAATTAACTCCCGGGCAATTGCCTGTGCTAAAAAACCACCTGCGATCGTACTCACAACGCCTCCCGCCTGAGATGGAGTAACTGTCTGCCCATATAATTTACCCAATAGACCCACCATTGATACTTGCAAGGCAGTGAGTACGGGCATTGTGGTAAATGGCAGAGGTACAGCAGCGAGAGTGGCAGACATAATCGCAAATGGCAAAATGTAACGGCGGGCAGCATCTCGGTAAAGATTACCAAGTTGCTTCCCAGATTCTTCTTGATCTAATAGCTGATAAATCGCCTGGGCTTCTGCTTCTGGAAGTAGTTCTGCTAAAGAATCTCGCAGTGCTTCTAAGCCATAAAATATTGGATTATAGCCATCTTCTTCTAAGGTAAAGTCAATGAGTACAGAGCGATCGCTTATTCCTGCAAAGGCTTGCTGCATTGCGGCAAATGCGCGGTTGACTTCCTGATAATCTGGTGGATAGGCGGGATGATCGACGGTATCGAGAGGATAAACCTCATGCAAGCAGGTAACTACCAGCAAACAGGGAATATTTGGATACTGCTGGCGCAACTGTTGAGCAATTTGTCGTAGCGTGTCAGTTGCAAAATCATTGATTTTGACGGTGAGAAGGAGAATTCTAGCGGATCGAGTCTCCTTTTTTAAATCGCCAACTAATTCCTGAATGATTAATTGAGTATCTTGTTTAACATCACCAAGTCCCACCGTATCAGTAAAAATCAGTAATGGCAGGTCATTGGAAGGATAGGCATAGCGCTGGGTGTGTTGCGTGTGTGGGCGAAATCCTTGACCGACAATCTCGGCAGAAACTCCCGTCAATCCCCGGACAATTGAACTTTTGCCAGCTTGGGGTTTACCAATCACGAGGGCTTCAGTGGTTGGCAGTTCGGCTCGGACTTTCTCTAAAATCTCTGCAACCTGAGCCTCGCTCACACTAAACCATTCGACAACCGTCTGTGCCAGTTGTTCTACGGGTAGGATTTGCGTTAGACGTGTTGTTGCTTTGTTCCAAACACCAGCAATCTGATTTGTCCAGGAATTATCGACCGACTTGGTAATCGTTTTGTCGGTCGGTTCGCTCAATTCCTGAGAATCAGTTGATGGTAAGTCAGCATCACGTTGCTCAGTCATCTTTATCCAAACATAGAATACCCTTTTTGTGATCTTATAGCGATTCTCAAAGGGATAACTAGTACCGCAAGGCGGAAGTCGTCAAAAGTCAAAAGTCAAACAGGTATACAGCGTAAGCGTTTTATTGATTTGGAATGGTGAGGCAGTCTGCAGAAAGGGGGTTCCCCCATGAGGAACTGCCGAACCCGTTAGCGAGTCCTCAAGCGTCAGGGGTGGTTTATTTACGCCGTGCCGTACTAGTAACCTTTAGTAGTGTTCCTGAGTATGAGCGATCGCGTTTTGGGGCTGACAATGCGATTGTTTTGCCTAACAATGCCATTGTTTTGGCTGACAATGCGATTGTTTGAGCTGACAGTGCGATTGTTTCGACTGACAACGCGATTGTTTCGGTTAACAATGCGATTGTTTCGGTTAACAATGCCATTGCATTGGCTTGCATTGTTAACAAATGTCTTTTTTACTTGATAAATCACCTCTTAGCGTAGGATAATCTCGCGTAGTTCTATTTCGGCGTAAGCGTAAGGGTTAGTCTCGAATTTATCAGCAGACAAGTCCTTGCCCGCACACACAGTGTTGCTGTTGCCGTAAATATCAGTCTTTGAGCAAGCTTGAATATATACGCCCGCCTTGAAGTAACAGGAACCGATGATACCCGCCAACTTCACTGTACCAGTACTACTGGTTACACCTGAACGTAGGTTTTTATAGGTAACGTTAACATTGCCACCGGAGCTAACAGCAACGTCAATAGTCATCGGATCGCCAATCTTGTAAGTGCTGTCGAGAAGCTTAGTAATCTTGTCGTTGTTAAAGCGGGCTTCAAGCTTGCCGATGTCCGTCGAGCCGTTGGCAAAGGACGGGCCGAAGTACTTCACCATCATGAGGTCGTTTTTTGAGTCATGGATCTGCGCGATGGTGGCTTCCGGCTTGCTCGTGGTGGTGTGTAACAAGGTCTGTTCTAAATACATGCCATGATCGGTATTATTACAGCTCCAAGCAGCAGACTCCGTTCCATCACCCTGCATTTCACGCAGTTCAGAACGGGGGTAAGCGGTACTTGTGCTGGTACGTGCGCCACCGGCGATCGCTTTCAAAAGCACACCATTCTTCGCAGCATTCAGACGAAAATATTCTGAATTACTGTATGTCTTGAGTTGCGGCTGCTTAATTTCCGTTGCCTTGTTTGAGTTGGAATTCAAGCTGATTGGCAGGGTGATCTTCCAGTTGCTTAGGTCAAGCACATCGGCCGGGTACTGAGCGTTACTACTGCTCCCATCATTTGAGGAATTTGAAGTATCACTGCTCCCATCATTTGAGGAATTTGAGGTATCACTATTCCCATTATTTGAAGTATCACTGCTCCCATTATTTGAGGAATTTGAAGTATCACTGCTCCCATTATTTGAGGAATTTGAAGTACCACTGCTCGTACAGCCATCGGTCGAACCCAGGGAATTAATCTTCAATTCGTCGATACGCAATCTAGAATCGCTATCACCCACGATCTTGATCGCGTTGGCGGGTTGGTCAGTGAGATTTTGCTTGTTTTCATTGCCCTTGCCAGAGGTTTTACTAACCACAGTAGTCCAGGTTGTACCATTGTCTTTGGAAAGTTGTACGCTGTAGGTATACTTGTTCGTGCCGTACCAGTTAAGCACCAGATCATCTACGCGCTGGCAGCTACTGAATTTCGCAGTCCAGGTTGCACCATGAGCGTCAGCCTCCCAGTGGGTATTCTTATTTTTGTCAATAGCGTTGTCCGCAACAAACGAATCTCTGACAGATGTGGCAGTAGCATCGCTGAACGATACAGTGGTAGGCGACGCTACAGAAGCACTAGCTATCATTGCAGCCGAGACACCTATCGTAAAAGACAGCTTTGAAAATTTTGTATTCATTTTTTAATCTCTGTTGAATGTTAAACAATGAGTTGTTACTTAGAGGGCATGGGGAGCATCCCAATGCAAGCAAATTTACCAAGATGATAGATTGTCATTGCGAATGAAGTGTTTGGCTTTGGCGTTCCCGTAGGGTAGCAATCGTAAAGTTTAGATGTTGCGATTGCTTCTGTACGAGACGCTTCGCCGCGTTAAGCGAAGCTATGCCGTTGGCGAAGCCTCTCGAAGAGAAGGCTTTACGCTCTATTTCATTTCGCTCGCAATGACAAAATATGTTTTTACAGATTTGGGATGCTCCCGAGCGCATGGATGATATTTTTTGTAAATGCGTAAGTAATATTGTATATAAATAAGCAACGTATCGAACACGCCAAGAGGATTGCGCGTCAGGTTGTGATCATTGCCTATAAAAAAATACGCTTAGGTTAAGGAGAATCGTAGGTTGGGTTACCCTCCGGGCGTCTAGGTTTCTCAACCCAACCCACGCAGCTTATAGCGATTCTCAAAGGGATAACCAGTACCGTTAGTAGTGTTATCAACTTGAGCGATCACGTTTTGGAGATAGCAGTGTCTCAAACTCTTAGACGAACCGTCGCCGTAGAAGAAGTTAGTAAGGGAAATTATTGTATCGACTGACAATGCGATTGTATCGACTAACAATGCAATTGTATCGACTAACAACGCAATTGTATCGACTGACAACGCAATTGTATCGACTAACAATGCGATTGCATCGACTAACAATGCGATTGCATCGATTAACAATATTGATACAAAGTTAAAGTTATATATAGAAAACCTCTCGGACGCTGATTTATATCAGCTTGGCTCTATCAAATCAACGATCGCCTTCACCAATACATCTGGATCTACTGGTTTAGAAATATGCATTTGAAATCCTGCTGCTATTGCTTGCTGCTGATTCATTTCGCCTGCATAAGCTGTCAGAGCGATCGCTGGTACGCTTCCTCCTTGTTGAACCGATCGCGATCGCACTTCACGCATTAGCATATAACCGTCTGTCTTTGGCATTCCAATATCACTAATTAAAACATCTGGTATCGACTCAGACAACGCTTGTAATGCCTCTTGTGCTGAAGATACGGCAGTTACTTGTACACCGTAGTCTTGCAAAATAAAGGTAATTAAGTCGCGGATATCTGGTTCATCGTCCACCACCAAAACTTGAGTATCTAAAAGGAGCGAGGATTCAAGCTCATAATCTAAAGACTCATTCTCTCCACGCGTCACCTGTTCACTTATGACTAAAAGCGGTAGCTCAACAGTGAAGGTACTACCCGATCCTTCTCCAAGACTTTCAGCTTGAACTTTTCCCCCATGCATCTCTACAACTTTACGCACGATCGCTAATCCTAAACCTAATCCCCCAAATGTCCGGGTAGTTGTGCTATCAGCTTGGCGAAAGTAATCGAACACATAAGGTAAAAACTCTCGCGCAATTCCCTTACCTGTATCGCTGACCTGAATTTGAGCTTGGTTTCCAACTTCCATCAGTCGAATTTCTACTCGTCCCCCTGCTGGCGTAAATTTGACAGCATTGGAAAGTAGATTCCACACAACTTGTTGAAGCCGATTTGGATCGCCCATCACTTGTCCCAAAGTGGGATCAAATATCGTTTGAATTTGAATTGACTTAGCTTGTGCTGCGAGTTGTACTGTCTGTAGTGCAGCTTCAACTACCATTACCAAGGTGACTGGACAGACATTCAAGTTTAATTTTCCTTGGAGAATGGTAGACACATCCAATAAATCTTCAATTAGCTGAGTTTGTAACTTGGCGTTGCGTTCAATGGTTTCTAAGGCGTGATGAGTGGTTTTTTCATCAAAATTACGAGTTCGCAACATTTTCGACCACCCCAGAACAGAGTTAAGTGGGGTTCGCAGTTCGTGGGAGAGAACCCCCAGAAATTCATCTTTGATTTTGTTGGCGATTTCTGCTTGTTGGCGTGCTGTCATTTCTCGTTCGAGGAGGCGATCGCATTCTTGCTCAACTAATTTGCGATCAGTAATATCTAGTACAAAAGCAACACCATTATCCTTGGAGTCATTCAGCAAGGCCATCCCCAAAACAATTGGAACTCGCTTTCCATTACGCTGGAGATATTCTTTTTCATAAATTCTAGAAACTCCAGTGGTTTGCACTTCCAAAAGGGTGCGATCGTCTAAATCTTTATATTCAACAGGAGTAAGTTCTCTCCAATTAATTCTACCCAAAGTGGCAAATTCATCACGACTGTAGCCAGCTAGCTGGAGAAAGGCATCATTGGCATCAAGAATAAAGCCATCCACATTCCAAAAAGCGACCCCGATTAGGTTGGATTCAAACAAACGCCGAAATCGCGCTTCACTTTCACGTAATGTTTTTTCTGCTCGTTTGTGTTCGGTAATATCACGAGAAACTGTAATTACGCCTTCAATAGTTTGGTTAGAATTCCGTAATGGTGTAAGGATGTATTCATAATAATGCACTTCATCAGAAGTAACATATTTACACTCATCCTTGATTGGCTGCCCAGTTTTCATCACAGCTTGTCGCTGATTATCTACCTGCTCTACAACGTCTGTGGGTAAATCCAAGTCTTGTAAAGTTTTTCCGAGAATCTCCTGGGGCTTGAAGCCTAATAGAGTAGCTGCATCCCGACTGACATACTGATAGCAACCTTTGCGATTAAAGATATAAATGTGATCGACTGAGGCGGTGAGGATGGCATTTAAAATATTTGCCTGTTCTTGCACTTGGGTTGTGAGTTCACGAGTACTTTCTTCTGCTTGCTTACAAACAGTAGTTTCCATACAAACGCCAATCATTCGTACTGCTTGTTTGCGATCATCATAGATAAATTTTCCCTTGGCAGAAATCCAATGTACACTTTGGTCTGCTCGAACTATGCGAAATTCATCGTTGTAGTCAGTCTTTTGTCGCATAGCCTGGATGATAACTTGCCTTACAGCTTGTCTATCTTCAGGATGAACGCACTTGAGAAAACTTTCATAGCTGCCACTAAAACTACCTGGAAGCAGACCAAAAAGCACTTGATGATTTTCAGACCAGATAACTTGATTGGTAACAATATTCCAATCCCACAAGCCCATCTGGGAAGCATCTAAGGCTAATCTAAGCCGTTCTTCACTCTCTCTTAGGAAGGCTTCTACCTGCTGTAGTTCTGCAATTTCTTGTTGGAGTTGCTCTAAAGTGACTGCTACATCTGTTGGTACATTCAAGGCTGTGGATGTCCCCTGTTCAAAATGCCGCTTAATATCATATTCAACAGCTTGAATATGGGGATATTCTAATGCAAGTGCCAGTTTTTTTTGTAGCTCTGTTACTTGCTCCTCAAGGGCTGCTTGCCTTTGCTGATAAAATATTTCTGATTGCTCTAACTCAGCTACACGTTGCCGTAGAGCGACTAATTCATCAGTGGCTTGAAAGTTAATTTTATCAACATTTGGCATCTTGCACACCACTTCCTAACTAAACAAATACCGATTTGAAGAGTAGGCATTCCTTAGCTTTAACATTATGAATTTTGAAGCTAAAAAATGTAATCTGTCAAAAGGTGTATAAGGTTTTAACCAAAAGACATTCTCTGAGATGAAGAGCTATGTCTAACGACAAGACACTTTGCATCTAGTGGTGATTTAATAAAAAATTATCTTTTCTCATCTCTTCAAACGCATAAAACCTGCACCAATCAATAATCCCACAACCTGCCCCCAGAAGACAACACTCGATTGGTTTACGCCAACAGGAGGAATATTTAAACTGCCGATGCCATAAAAGAATTGTTGCACAAACCACCAAAATAAATACAAAAAAGCTGGAAGTTCGATGGGGATATATAAGATTATTAATGGTAAAATTGTGTCAATTTTAGCTTTAGGAAACTTCATCAGATATGCTCCTAAAACAGCTGCGATCGCGCTATTGCCCCCAATCAATGGTACTGTCAAACTAGGTTCTGCCAGGATTTGCACTAAAGATGCGATCGCGCCAGCAGCCAGATACAATCCGAGATAGCGTCCATGCCCCAGGATATTTTCGACAGTCTTACCAAAAACCCACAAAAATAATAGATTTCCCAATATTTGACTAAAACTGCCATGTAAGAAGATTGCAAAAAGTAGTGAAAATGTTCGCAAAATTACAATTATCCAAGCAGCATTGTTGTAAAGTAATGCATTTGTAATTGCCCCACTAATCTGAGATGGAATCACACCCCAAGTATTAATAAAATCGCCTAATCCATCACTAAATTCTAGTTGAAGCTCCCATAAAAATACGGCAACATTAATACCAATCAGCCAGTAATTAATAATTGGTTTATTGCGACAACGAATATTATCACTAATAGGAATCATATAAATTAGTTATTAGTCATTAGTCATTATTCTCCCCCTGCCTCCCCTACCCCCCTTAACGTGTGGCAAGATTGAAATCAGATCGCATCGCACTTAACTAGGCAAACGAGATGCTGGGAAACACGCTTGTAGGAAGATACCAGATTATTAGTAACTTGGGAGGTGGGGGTTTTGGTGAAACTTTTGTGGCAAGTGATACCCAATTACCCGGTTCACCTCTATGTGTCGTTAAGAAACTTAAACCCCAGGCAAGCGATCCCATAACTTTGGAGACAGCTAGGCGTTTGTTTGATACAGAAGCACAAGTTCTGTATAAATTAGGAACTCATGATCGCATTCCCCAACTTTTAGCTTACTTTGAAGAGAATGCCGAATTTTATCTTGTACAGGAATTGATTGAAGGGCATGATCTAAGCCAAGAATTAATCTCAGGTAAAACCTGGAGTCAAGAGCAAGTAATTTCACTTTTACAAGAACTTTTGACAATCTTAGAATTTGTCCATCAACAGAATGTAATTCACCGTGATGTCAATCCGCAAAATATCCTCAGACGCCATTCAGATGGCAAATTAATCTTAATTGATTTCGGTGCAGTTAAACAAATTACTACCCAGTTGATTCTTCCCGAAGGCTCAATTAAAGGTACTGTTGCTATAGGTACGCCTGGATATATTCCTGGAGAACAAGCTCATGGTACGCCAAAATTAAGCAGTGATATCTATGCTATGGGAATAATTGCTATTCAAGCTCTCACGGGATTATCACCAGAGGAAATAGCAAAAGATGCCGATACTAATGAACTTGTCTGGCACAATCAAGCCACGGTAACGCCAGAATTCGCTCAATTCTTAGATAAAATGGTGTGTTACGACTTTCGCCAACGCTATGCTTCAGCAACGGTGGCATTACAAGCGCTGAAAGAATTAACACAACCACCCGCCCAGACAATTGCATTAACTCCTATTTCTCAACCAAAAAATATCAACAAACCTCAACCGAAAAAAGGTATATTGGGTAAAATTTTACTAGCAATATTTCTAATTGGCGTTAGCGGAGTAGCATCAATATTAATTTTAAATCACATTAATTCAAATAACGCCTTAGAATTATCCAAGCAAGGAAATACCCTTTTTGATTTGCAACGCTATCAAGACGCATTAGAAGTATATGAAAAAGCCGTTAATATTAGACCAGATTATGCTCAAGGCTGGAATGGTCAAGGTAAAACGCTGTCTAAATTAAAAAAATACAAAGATGCGCTAGCGGCGTATGATAAAGCAATTCAAATTCAGCCAGATAATTTTGAAGCTTGGAGTGGACGAGGTTTTATATTGAAAAATTTACAGCGATATCAAGAAGCGATCGCCTCTTTTGACAAAGCCTTACAATTAAATAATCAAAGCTCGGAAGTCTGGAATGCTAAAGGTGAAGCTTTTAGTAATTTAAATCAATATGACCAAGCAATTAAATCTTATGAAAAAGCGATTGAACTCAAACCAGATAATTATGAAGCTTGGTATAAAAAAGGATTAGCCTTACAAGATTCTAACCGTTATGAAGAAGCGATCGCAGCATACCAAAAAGTCGTAGATTTAAAACCAGACTACGAGCAAGCCTGGTATAATTGGGGAAATTCTTTAGTCAATTTGCGACGCTACAAAGACGCATTTACAGCTTATGATAAAGCTGTGCAATATAAGCCCAGTTATTATCAAGCCTGGTTTTCTAGAGGTAATGTACTGCTCAATTTACAACGTTATCCAGAAGCAATTGAATCTTTTAATCAAGTAATCAAATATAATCCCAGTAATTATCAAGCGTGGTATAATATGGGTTGGTCACTGCATCAAAACCAACGCGATGAAGAAGCAATAAAATATTATAATAAAGCAGCAAGCCTTAAGCAAAAAGATTATCAGCTTTGGTATAATTTGGGAAATTCACAATACATTTTGCAAAAATATGAAGATGCGATCGCGTCTTATAATAAGGCAGTTCGTTATAAACCAGACCATTCTGAAAGCTGGTATAGCAGAGGTAATGCCCTATTAAATTTGAAACAGTTTAAAGATGCGATCGCATCTTACGATCAAGCAATAAAATACAAGTCTAATTACCAACAAGCAATAGACGCTCGCAATCAAGCCCAAATTCAATTACAAGGCGAAATATCAAAGCCTAAACCTCTAATTGTGCCAGTTCTCCCATTTCCTAATGCTACTAATTCACCGCAAACGACACCCTAATACCGCAAGGCAAAAGTCAAAAGTTAACACTGACCAAAGTCGAAGTGTCAAAAGTCAAAAGGATGATGGAATAAGCTCTTTAGGGATTTTAAATGGTTGCTCTCTTTACACTGTGGCGTACTAGGAAGTAGAGATGCATAAATAATTTAAGGCTCGTGATGTACCCTTTAGGGATGTTGCTAGGCCTAGTATCTCGTCAGGACTATTTCATTCTCATCTAGCTCACCTCAGAATAAATTCTGAAGCCAAAAATTGGAATTTTAGTTGATTTTAAAGAATATTTTGAAATAAAAACTTCTTGTACACGCCATTACTATAAATTTATTGTTTATTTTATCAAAAGCTGTGAGCATCGGAAGTTTCTTGGGCAATCTAAAGATAACCAACCTAGAATTTCTTCTTATCTAGCTATTGCCATTAAGGAGCTAACCCTTGATCCGAGTAAACTCCAGCCTGTCACCATCTAACAGAAAAAATTATCCCTCACGAAATTTACTAATTCGATTTATTCTTGGCGGTACTACCCTTGTAGTCAGTATTTCTGCTTATTTCAGCTATCAAGCCACTAGAGATATGATGCTCAAAGATTTAAGACAGAGCGCTTTTTTAGAGGTACAGCGAGGGGGTGCTGAAATTGAGGAGTGGTTACATGTTCGCCAAGTAGAGGTACAAACCCTGGCGAATACTTCAACTGTACGTTCCTTAAACTGGCCTGTGGCAGAACCCTATTTAAAGGCAGAAGTTAAGCGGATCAATGAATTTTTCTTGTTCCAACTAGCTACCCCGGATGGTTCATATTCCAATACAAAAGTTGGTCGAACAAATAAAAATATTCGGGATCGAGACTACTTTCAAAAAGCAATTGCAGGAAAGAACAACATTTCCGATCCCTTTATTAGCCGTTCTACAGGAATTTCTTTAATTGCGATCTCCACCCCGATTTGGTCAAATTCTGCTAGCAGTAGTTCACCGATAGGAGCCTTCCAGGGCAATGTGAAAGTCGATCGCATTGCAGAGGTTGTCAACTCCCTGCACTACGGTGCGAATAGCTATGCTTTTGCTCTCAATTCCCAAGGACAAGCAATCGTCCATCCTAACTCGGCCTTAATGTCAACCGTAGAAAAACCTGCACCCAGCCTGCTGAAAATTGCCGATCGCAATTTAAATGCGATCGCGCAGAGGATGGTACACAAACAACAGGGAATTGAGTTAATGGAAATTGACGGCACTAAAAAGTATGTAGCTTATCTGCCGTTGCAAGCCGCTAATTGGTCTGTGGCTTTGGTGATTCCCCGCCAAAATATTGAATCTCGATTGCAATTCCTCGATTTAATCGCCTTAATAGTCAGTGGATTGACAGTCACCATGATTACCGTATTGTGGCAGGTGCAGGCATTTGAACAAGCTGAACTGAAAAAGTCTAAAACTGCGGCTGATACAGCCAACCATGCTAAAAGTGAATTTTTAGCTAACATGAGTCATGAACTGCGAACACCCCTGAATGGCATTCTCGGTTGTGCCCAAATTTTGCTACGTTCCCCAGCTTTACCTAATCAAGAGCAATATCACGTCAATATTATTGAACAATGCGGCTCTCATTTACTGACATTAATTAATGATATTTTAGATTTATCCAAAATTGAAGCAAAGAAGTTAGAACTGCATCCAGATGATGTGCATTTCCCCTCTTTTATCCAAGGAATTGTTGAAATATGCCAAATTCGGGCAAAACAAAAAGGCATTTTGTTTGTCTATAAACCCGCGAACAACTTACCTACACTGGTTTATGTTGATGTCAAAAGATTACGTCAGGTATTATTGAATCTGTTGGGAAATGCCATCAAATTTACAGATGAAGGTCAGGTTACTTTCAATATTGAAGTCATCGATCAACCTCCCAGCGATCAGCAGAAACATCGCCTTCGCTGTACCGTAGAAGACACAGGAATTGGTATAACTCCCGCAGATTTGAGCAAAATTTTCTTGCCATTTGAACAAGTAGGTGAGAAAAAGCGGCAAGCTGAAGGCACTGGGCTGGGTTTAGCTATTACTCGGCAGTTAGTACAGATGATGGGTAGCGATATTCATGTTAAGAGTCAGATCGGTCAAGGGAGTAGCTTCTGGTTTGAGTTAGAGATTCCCGAAGCGACTGACTGGGTACAATCTGCGATCGCAGGATCAGAAAACCAAATCATTGGCTTTGAGGGTAGCCTCTACACCATCCTGATGGTTGACGATCACTGGGAGAATCGCACAGTGATTACAAACTTACTGCAACCACTGGGTTTTAATGTAGTTGAAGCCAGCAACGGTAAAGAAGGTTTAGAAATAGCGATCGCCCTCAAGCCAGACTTAATCATTACAGATTTGCTAATGCCAGAAATGGATGGGTTTGAATTAATTGAACACCTGCGTCACACTCCAGAAATTCAGAATGTCAAGATTATCGTCTCTTCTGCTAGTGTCTTTGAAGCCGACAAACATCGCAGTCTACAAGCTGGAGGTAACGCCTTTTTAAGCAAACCTATACATGTAGATGAATTATTGGATCAACTAAAACAATATTTAAATTTAGTATGGATTTACAAGCAATCTCAGCCTGATGAAGAAAAAGCCAAAGCAGCAACTACAGCAAATAGTCAATCTGCTCAATTAACTCCTCCTTCCCCCCAAGTATTACAGGAAATAGTCACCTTAGCCAGTAAAGGTAACTTCAACGCCATTCTCAAGTGGGCTGATAAACTAGAGGAAACAGACACAAAATTTGTACCATTTGCTAATGAAATACGACAGCTAGCAAGGCAATTTGATGAAGATTTAATCATCAATTTTCTGAATCAATATGCAATGAAAACATTATGAAAATTAGTATTAAAACCAGAATAATTCTATGAATTACACTGCTTCGAGGGTAATTGTTTTAGTCGTTGACGATAACCCTGCTAATTTACAAGTTTTATCCAGCTTTCTGGATCAGTCTAGTTTTGAAGTTTGGGTAGCACGGAGCGGTGAAAAAGCCCTTCAGCGATTAGAAAATTATGATTTACCTGATTTAATCTTGCTGGATGTAATGATGCCCGGTATCGATGGTTTTGAAACCTGTAAACAGCTAAAAAGCAATCCTCGTGTCCAAGATATTCCGGTCATTTTTATGACAGCCCTTTCAGAAACTGCTGATAAAATCAAAGGTTTGCAATTGGGAGCCGTAGACTACATTACCAAACCTTTTCAGCATGAAGAAGTCTTAGCGCGGATCGAAAATCATTTAAAGCTGAGAACTTTGACGAAAACCTTAATCGCTAAAAATGCCGAATTAGAAAAGACTCAAACTCAACTGATTCAAGCAGAAAAAGTAGCAGCTTTAGGCCAAATCACAGCAGGGATTGCTCATGAAGTTAATAATCCCATCAATTTTATAGCTGGTAACTTAAATTTTGTTGAACAGTATGTGCAGGAAATAGTTAGTTTACTCTATCTCTATCAAAAATATCTGCCCGATCCACCAGATGAAATTCAAACCGCGATTAAAAAAAGCGATCTCAACTTTTTGTTAGATGATTTATCTAAAATTATTCAATCCATGCATGTTGGTACAGATCGCGTTAGAGAAATTGTATCATATTTAAATAACTTTTCCCGACACAGAGAAGCTGGTAAAAAACTAGCTAACTTGCATGAAGGGTTAGAAAGTACATTACTCATTCTCGGACATCGGTTGAAATATAATCCTCATCACCCAGCCATCAAATTAGTCAAAGAATATGGAAATTTGCCATTTATTGAATGTTTTCCTGGGCAAATTAATCAGGTTTTTATGAATTTAATTTGCAATGCGATCGATGCAATTGAAGAAAAATATAAACATAAAGATATTGAGGCAATTTATCAAAATCCTGGAGTTATTAAAATTAAAACTGAGGCAATTGGAGAGCAAGTTATTTTAAGAGTAGCCGACAATGGCTCAGGTATAAAAGAAGCAGATACTATGAAAATGTATGATGCTTTTTATACAACAAAACCTGTTGGTAAAGGAACAGGGCTTGGTCTATCTATTGCTTACCAAATTGTGGTTAATAATCATCACGGCAAGCTCACATACGATTCCAAACCAGGTGAAGGTATAGAGTTTATCATTGAACTACCCATCTGATAAATTAGAATTTGCAAACTCAATAGAGGAAAACATTATTTCTTTCTATACTAAATTTTTCGGCGTTGCTGATTCCACGTATGAAAATGATTTTGCATAATACCAAAATCCTTCTAGAGACGTAGCAGTGCTACGTCTCTACATCTAGATTCATACTTCAATTTAGCAACGCCAATTTTTCGGTTGGGTTGAAGGTCGTGAAACCCAACAAAGCCTTAAAAAAAATTTTGGGTTTTCCTGCGGAATCTTGCTATGTTCCTCAACCCAACATACATTGGAGTTATTTTTTAGGCAAAACCTACGCAGTATTGGGGGCACAATATATTTATAGGTGTCAACTTAAGAAAAAATCTGCTTTGAGAGGACGTTTTACCCTTATCCCCTAACCTATTCTTCCAACTTGGGAGAAGGAGAACTAAAGAATTTGCTCCCTTCTCCCAATTTTGCCAGAGGGGTTGGAGGTAAAGGTCAAATCCGGAAAGTTCGCCAAATCTAGCTTATACGTTAAGTTGACACCCATGCAACACATCGTCCCCCTACTTACATTTAAAAATCTCTAAATACTTTTGTAACTAACGAATATTCACCTCATGTAGGTAATTTTCTTTTTTAAAATATTCAATATTATTGGCTGAGTTTTTAATCACAAATGAGTTTTTAATTTTTGCAGAAGTTACCTTTTGATAATCAGCTATTAGGCGTTTTTTTTGAGTATACTCATTCAATTTAACTTGAGCTTGAGCATAAACTAGAGTATCGTTGGGAATATTTAGGAGAAATTTTACAGCTTGATCAAAATCACCAACAAATGCTTGTTTATAAGCTTTTTGTAAAAAGTAAGCTGCTCTAATTTGGCGTTTTCGATTGTACTCAGCCAACTTATCTTGAACTAAAGCTCCTGCGCGAGTTTCTTTAGGAATTTGCCGCAGATATTGTAATGCAGTAGAAAAATCTTTTGTATCGGCACTTTCGTAAGCTTTTGCTAATAAATCTTGTGTCTGTGCCTCAATATTGACGTATGCTTGCTGAACTAGTTTATCTGTTTTAGATTGCCAATATGAAATATTTGGAATTTTAGCAACAGCATGAAGAACATCTGACCATTTGCTTTCATGGAAAGCTGTTTGAGCTATTTGGTATTGCTGTGCAGCTACTTGCCATTGCTCTTGCCATTCTTCAATTGTGGCTTGCGCTTCTGGATAAACATTGCTGTGAGGGGGAATTGATTTAGCAAGTGCGATCGCTTCTTCTAAATCTCCTGCTTGATATTCTTGTGTGGCTTTAGATAAAGTTTCTGTTTCTGAGTATGCAGGCGCAGCATGAATTAAAGAATATACACCAAATCCCATCACTAAAGAATTAGCCGCCAGTCCTACTTTCATTCCTGTTAATAAGGGAGATGAATTTCCAGATGTACAATTATCATCTTCAATCGCTGCCTCTACAGGAAATTCATCATCTGCTTCTAATATTTCTGGTGACTGTTCCCATATTATTTGTTTGAGTACCCGCAGTACCTCACTTGCAGACTGAAAGCGGTCTTGGTAATTGTAGCGGATCATTTGGCTGAGAACAGCAGCTAGATAATCGTTAACTGGGGTATTTTCAGAACGCCAAACAATTTCATTAGTATAAGAATCGGCTTTTAATTGTAGTGGTTGCAACCCAGTTAAAGCCTGGATAGCAATCATACCCAAAGCATAAATATCACTGTTAGGCTGTGTTTCTCCAATAAATTGCTCTGGCGGTATATAGCCTAATGAAGTCACAGGAATTCTATAAATGGGTAATTCCGCACCTATGCCAAAATCGATAGACTGAATTGAGCCAAAGTCAATCAAAACTAACTTGCGTTGGGCATCGCTATTACGTCTAATCAAGTTTTCTGGTTTGATGTCGCAATGGATCACGCCTTGAGAGTGAACAAATTCCAGAATACCTAAGACATCTATCAGGAGTTCTACAACTTCCCTTTCACTCCATATACACCCCCATTGTTGATCGATGGGCAATTCCGCAGCCAACGCATGTCCTTCAATCCACTCTTGGACTAAATAAAATCGCTCGTTTTCTTCAAAGCAGGCGATAAATTCAGGAATTTGGTGATGGCTTCCCAAAAGCTTGAGGGTTTGGGTTTCAGTCTGAAACAGTAACCTCAGCATCTCCAAATAGCCAGATTCGGAACTGCTAACTTTAATCTGCTTCACAACGCATTTGGGATTCTCTGGATAATCTACGTCTACAGCTATGTATGTTTGTCCAAATACCCCTGCACCCAGGCTTTGGATAATTTTGTAACGCCCTTGTAGTAATTTACCGATTATGTGGTAGGTCATGCTCTGGTTACTCAGTAAGTCTTTTTATTTAATTTTCCTGACATTTCTTACTGTTTCCGGAATGTTTGAAAAATACATATTTAGAACCTTAATTACCGATATGTAAAATAAATTTATTTCAGTAGTTTTACTTAAGAATTTAAAAAATTAGCAACAATAATTCTAATCTATTTAAGAATAAAACTGACGTAAAAGATAGCCGAAACTATTATTTTTATCTGGTGGTAATTTATAATTTACCACTAAATCATAAAGATTATGTAAAGCTTGTATAAATTTTATGTATTTATCATTGCAAAATCACAACTTTTTTAACTATTATATGGCCGTAACAACTGTTATATCTAATACAAAGCTAATAATGTCATATAATGCTATACCAGTACTTAATTTTTTATTACTAGTCTGTAAACGAAAAATTGAGGAGTATAGTTTGTTAGTACTTAGCACTTTAGTGCTAAAACATCAACTACCAACTTATCAAATCAAACTTGATAAAGTACTATAGCAACGACATTTTTTACCAAGCAGTAATTGTATAAAGAATAAATTTGTGAGTTTCAGCTAAACAGGTTCTGACTTAAAGAGATATCCAATGAAAAGCTTTTATAAATTAGCAATTGCGTCTGCTATTGTTGGGTTCGGATTAGGAACGCTTAATACAGCCCAAGCAGCAACTTTTACTCAGACTGCATCAGATCAAGGTTGGTGGGCTGCTGAAGATGGGTTGAATAGCTCTAATTCTAATGATAATACCAACTACGTAACTGGAAATATACGCGGAACAGATTTACGTGACTTTTTTAAATTCGATCTTGGCGATTTAGTAGGAGTCACTTCAGCAACCTTGCAAATTCAACGATTTGTGGGTTCAGGAAATCCAACAGAGACTCTAGGTTTTTTTGATGTTTCAACACCTGCTGATGTATTGAGTCAGAAAAATAATAGCCCCAATAATACTATTTATAATGATTTGGGCAGTGGTAAAAACTATGGAACTTTTAACGTTACTACTTCTGGCGATCCAAACGAAATCCTGAGTTTTGCTCTTAACTCCAACGCCATTGCAGATATTAACGCTAGAAGCGGGAATTTTTTCTCAATTGGAGGTGCGCTTGTAGGGGATCTTAGTGAGGAATATCTTTTTTCTGAGAGTGGCGATCAAGGATTTGCTAAACTTGTTGTAGTCGATACCGATTCAACCCATGTTCCAGAACCTAGCGCCCTTGGTGGGATAGTGGTTGTTGGTATTGGAGGCTGGTGGTTAAAGCGTAAACGAAAAGCTTCTTTAAATAACAAGAATTAAATAACAATGAATCTTGGTGTAGAGACGTTGCAATGCAACGTCTCTACACCAAGATTTTTAAATCACACAAAATGATTTTCATATCTGAATTCAGCAACGCCAGAAAAAACCTTAACTGAACTGTATTGCCTTATAAAAGAGAATGAAGCTAAATATAGGATGAAGTTTTGCATTTTATTTAATCCACCTTCCTAAAATGTTGAAAGTTAGCGAGGTTATTCTCTGGTATCTTCCTCCATCGCCTCACTTTTATCTGTCAACGGCTTCACTACCCGCGCGATCGCTTCTTGAATAAAAGCCTTAATAAATTCATCTCTGCGATTAATTTGAAACTGTCGCTGGACAACTTCTGTCATTCCACCATCACCCCAATCTTGATCATGACGAAAATATTCAACAAAACTTTTACCAGCAATTCGCGTTAAATAAGCTGCTGTCACGCCTTGAATTGCTCTACCAATAATAAAGGTAGCAACATTGAGTTGCAAAGCTGTAGATAATAATTCAATCGCTCCCTTAACAATGCCTAAACTGGCGAGTGTTTTCGCTAAAGAAAGAGCTAACTCCCGTCCTCGTTCCATATTCAATTCACAGCCGTAAACTCTGCCAATTTCCACAACCATTTGAGCATTAACAGCTGCTGTTGCTAACAAATCTACCACTGGTATAGGCGTAACTGATACCACGCCAGCACCAATCCATTGAAACCGTTCTACAATTTTATCAGCTTGACGGCGACGCTGGCCATCGATGAGTTTTCGCGCTTCGTCTCCCAACCGCAGAGATTGTAAAAGAATATTATCTGCTACCAAATCTTCACCTTCGGCGCGTAAAACAGCAGCCATGCGCCGCAGTAAGGGAACAATATCGGGTTCCGGCTGGAAGGTTTCACCAGTTTCGAGTTGTGCAGATTGGGGATTAGCAGCGATCGCTACCACATCATTAGTAGTAATAAATCCCCGTACCCGTTGACGCAACCTTGCAAGGATGGATTCTTTATCTTCATCTGTATATAAATCAGTTTTGTTGAGAACTAGGAGCGATCGCTTGCCAATTTCTGCTAATCCCCGCAGTGGTTCATATTCTGAGCGCCGTAAATCATTATCTACCACAAATAAGAGTAAATCGGCTTCTGTCGCCAGTTCTCGCGCCATTTGTTCCCGTTCCGTTCCCGCCACCCCCGCTTCTAAAATCCCTGGCGTATCTGTAATTAAAATTTTGCGCTCTAATCCCTTTAACCGCAAACAATAGGTTTCTCCAACTTGGGTTGTACCCATTGGTGCATCTACTTGACCGACCATGCGTCCCATAATCGCATTAACTAGAGAAGTTTTGCCAGCACTCCCCGTACCAAATACCACTACTTGAATTTCACCCCGTGCTAAGTTCGCTTCAATCTCTCGTGATTTACTTAATAAAGCTTGGCGTGTGACTTCATCTTGAATTTGCGCTACCTGTTGGCGCACAGCTTGAAGAGTTGTAGAAGCAGCATCAGATTTAGCAGCAGGAATTTGCGCCGCAGTTACTCGCTTTGGGTTGCGGCGCGATCGCTTTTCTCCAGCTTGAATCACCAATACATAATAGACAAAAGCAGCAACCAATGCTCCAATGAGGACAATTAGCAGCAGCAGCAGCAAATTGCCTAGCAACGGCGAATAGGACAATTGCCAATAGAGGCGCGATAGGGAATCAATTAGCCATAGGGCTAGCCCCAAAATGACGATCAGACCAACAATCAGCGTTACTATGCGTGACAGAGGCATGGCTGGGAAAAATTAGTGGGTATTCAGTAAGCAGATGCTTCTAATCTTAATAGTTTCAGTATTTTTTACCAGAGTAGTAAGAAGCAGCTTTTGTGAAATTTCAACCTTTGACAGTGAAACTTGATATTCTGAGATTTAACTATAATCTTGCAAAGACACAGCAATGCACATTGGTGTCAACTTAAGCTACTAGCAAGGAACTGAAATGCCTTACGGGAAATCACTTTATAAGTTAAGTACAGCTTTGCTTAAAATTGTAGCATTTTTAATGCAAGGGGGCGCATTGGCATTGTCAGTCGATGTATTGCTATTGTCAGTCGATGTATTGCTATTGTCAGTCGATGTATTGCTATTGTCAGGCGATACATTGGTATTGTCAGGCGATGCATTGGCATTGCATGATATTGCAGGCTCGAACTTCAGTCAAAGTCAGCATTTTAAAGTTTTACGTAAATCCGAGGGTTGAAGACCCCTACATCTATACGTAGCAAATTTTCAGTCGGGGTTTAAATCCCCAATTGAAAATGTCTTTAATTTTGAATTTTGAATACTTCGGCTCCCTTCCCTACGGGACGCTGCGCGAACGACGCCGCTCAGGGCAAGACGCTCAGTACAAGTTTTGAATTTTGAATCGTTAATAGTTTGCCCATGAGTTAACCGACTTTGCCAAAACAGTTCTAAAACACCAAGAGCAAGCTGATGTATCCCAAGAAAAGGCTGCGTTAATCCAAGCTTAGATTATTATTGGTAGTATACTGCTGTCAGTGTCGCACATCAGATTGTGGTAGAAAAACATCAGGGTAAAATTACTTGCCAATCTGAGTTAAATCGAGGTACAGAGTTTGTGTTGCCCTTGCCTAAAGCAGGTATCGTCTAATCGATTTACAGCAGATTTAAAGTTGGTGAGGTACGCAAGTTAAGTCTGTTACCCAGGTATAAAGTGTGTTTTACTCCTGTACTCTGAATTCTGAATTCTGCTGTACTATCCTTAAGCTAGTAGCTTTTTAAATTTCATTCGTTCTTTATAAAGCTCGCGTGTTCTAATTTTTTAGTGGGCTAACGCCAGTTTTGGTAAGATTTTTGAGAACAAAGAGAGAAACAAACTTATGGGACTTTTCGATCAAATTCTTGGTGCTGTAGCTAATCCCAATCAACAGGGCAGCTTAGGTCAATTGGGAAGTATTGTTAACACTGTACAACAGTTGAGCGATCGTACTGGCACAGACCCTTCTACCATCCAATCAGTTTTGTCAATTGTCGGTAGTCAAGTGCGTTCTGCTTTACAACAAAAGCAAGCCACAGATGGTAATGAAGCCGCACAAACTCTAGTTAATCAATATGCTGGCACTTCACCTAACCCTCAAGCCGTCAATTCGCTGTTTTCTCCTCAAATACAACAAGAAGTAGCTCAAGTTGCTGCCGGGCGCACAGGATTGGATGCTGGTATAATTCAACAATTGCTACCTTTAGCAGTACCTTTGGTACTGAATTTTTTGCGCTCAGGTGCTAATGCTCAAAATCCCCAAGCTGGCGGGAATCCTGTACTGAATTCTTTCTTGGATGCTGATGGCGATGGCGATGTCGATATCGCTGATGCCATCCAAATGGCTAGTAGGTATATAAGACAGTAATACTTTTCCCTACTTCCCACTCCTAATTCCCCACTCCCCGGTTGTCGTCAGGCATCGACAATTAAGCCTTGCTAAATTCTTAGCTAAAACATAGGCTAAGAAGATGTTTGAAAAGTTGGCATTTAAGTAAAAAAGTTCTCAGGACATAACCTTTAGAAGTGATTGTTTGTCTAGCCTTTTATGGTTGATTTGTACAGTGTGTATAGAGCGCTACTAATTTCACGCAACACTTCTAAACGATGTTCGCTTACTGCGATGTCTTGTCTTCGACACGCGACCAGAACGACAACCCCTTCGGGGAACGTATTACCATCAATAATTTTAACTCAATAACCTAGTAGCAAATCAGTTCATCACACAACATCTTGAAAGGGCTAATCTTATGTTTAAAAAATGTTAATATGAACGATAATTTCTGTGATGCTACCAACATAAAGCTCTTCAATATTTCCAAATTAAGTATATCATTACTAAGCTTTGCATTGTTATGGTGGGTAGCTCCACAAGCTAACGCTGCTCTTCTAGTGGGTAGCATAAATAACAACTCAGTTTTGCGATACGATGAAAAAACCGGAAAATTTTTGGTCGTTTTCAAAAACGATAGAATTGATAATTCGCATTGACTTTATGGTATTGCAATCCGATTTGATTCCTGAATTACTCTTAGAGACTGGGGAGTGGGAAGAAGGAATAAAGGTGTACTGAGTTTTTTCACGCAATCAAATATGAGTCCTATATTAAAAACTACTAATTATGGTGCTCAGTCTCTATGCTGGAGTTTAGAGGATGTTTAAAAAGTTGGCAGTTGAGTAAAATAGTAAAGAATATGACCAAATTTTCGAGACTTTCATTTACCTTGGTATGATTCGGATTATGGTCAGACGACTTGCATGATTTTACTGGCTTTGACTTTTAAAATATCTTCATAGAAGATGGAAAATTTGCAAATATAAATCAGACAGTCTATGTCTAAACTTTTTGACTGTATTACCGAGCAACTGCAAGACTTTATTGCAGCTCAACACCTTTTCTTTGTTGGCTCTGCACCCTTGAGTCCTACGGGTCATGTTAACCTCTCTCCTAAAGGTTTAAGCTGTTTTCGCATCCTCTCTCCCAACCAAGTAGGTTACGTAGACCTTACAGGTAGTGGTAACGAAACATCAGCTCACTTGCAAGAGAATGGGCGAATAACCTTCATGTTTTGCGCCTTTGAGGAACCCGCGTGTATATTGCGTCTTTACGGTCAAGGAAAGACGATTTTACCGAGTTCTCCAGATTGGGACTCCCTGTACTCTTTGTTTGTGCCGATGCCTGGAACTCGTCAAATTATCGTCGCCGACATTGAAAAAATACAGACTTCCTGTGGTTTTGGCGTACCGCTTTATAAATATCAAGGTCAGCGCCAGACTTTAGTAAACTGGGCTAGTAAAAAAGGCGAAGAGGGAGTTCGAGAATATCAACAACAGGAAAATCTTGTTAGCATTGACGGTTTACCCACACCACTAAGTAAATTATCTTAAATTTTACAAAAATGGGCTTTGTAGCATGAGTTATGGATTATTTTATTCGTCCACTTACACAAGAAGACGAGGCTTTTCTTTGGCAAATGCTGTACGAAGCAGCCCATCTCATAGAAGAAGGTAATTTGACAGTGCAGGATGCAATTAATAATCCTGATTTGGCAAAATATGTTAAAGATTGGGGAGGTAAAGATGATAGCGGCTTTGTCGCTATTCTGGAAAGTAGTAATCAACCAGTAGGAGCCGCATGGCTGCGTCTATTGATAGGTGAAAATAAAGGATATGACTATGTTGACGATCAAACTCCTGAATTAGCAATAGCAATTCTTTCTCAATATAGAAATAAAGGTATAGGAACGCAGTTACTCACACATTTGTTAACAAATGCTAAAACATCTTATCCATCAATATCACTTAGTACCAGAGCAACAAATCCAGCTGTGGGTTTATATAAACGATTTGGCTGGGAAGTTATTGCTAACAGTGAAACAACCAACCGAGTTGGTGGCGTCTCTTTAAAAATGAAAATTGATTTTTAAGTTCAAAGTTCGTCGTTTGTAGGGGCGTTATGGGTAAGAATTCAGGAGTCAGAATTCAGGAGCAAAGCCAAAGACGTTTGCGTTGCTTTAGTCAGAATCAAGACGCTCGATGACTAGCTACCGTAACGCTTACAGTCGGGGATTGGGACCCGCAACTGCCTTGTTGACCACCAAATCGGAGATTTTGTGGGGGTGCAAAAACGTCGGTTATTCAGACGCTCGCAGACTCGCTCTAAGCGAACGCAAGTGCATCTGGTAGAGAAGCTATGCCGTACCACTTCGTGGAAGCAAGTTACGCAAAGCGTCTCCAAGAATTGGCTTTACGTTACGCTTTCCGCTTTGTCGATCAAAATATCTAACTGAATTCTGACTCCTGACTCCTGAATTCTGTTCGATAAATTCTGACTTCTGAATCCTGGTGCTGAATTCTTACTGTTATGACGTTAAGCTTTACGCACTGCCTAAGAGTTAACAATTCAAAATTGAATTATGAATTGTTAAGACCTTTTAGGATCGGTGTCCCCACCAATTATTGCTTGGAACAAGTTTCCTAGTAAAGATAAAAACGCTGAAACTAACACTATCAGCATTAAACTAGCAAGGGCAGCAAAGGGAGAGATAATGAATAAGAGTAAGAGCGCAAGCATCAAAATCGTTAGTAATGTCTTATTCATCTTTTTCACCTTTAATAGTTGCTATTCTCAAGCTAACCAGCTAAGTCATGATCTTGACCAGAGCCAATAGAAGGAATTAGTCTTAATTCTCTAGTAAGATTTTGCAACCAAATTGAACTCAAAATTTTAATTTTTAATCAATAATCTGTCACCTGCCCTCTGTTAGATTTAACCTGTCCCCGCTTAGTTTTGTAGTCAAGGCGCTTTCTTTGAGAACTGCAAGTTGGTTTGGTGGGTTTGCGTTTTATCGTTACTACAACTGCGCTTTGAATGAGTTCTTGAAGTCGTTTTAAAGCTGCCTCTCGATTGTTCTCTTGGCTTCTGTGTTCCTGCGCTTTGATGACAACAACTCCATCCTGGGTGATGCGGCGATCATTTAGCTTTAAAAGCTGTTCTTTATAATAATCAGGTAAAGATGAAGCCGCAATATCGAAGCGCAAGTGAATCGCAGTGGAAACCTTATTTACATTCTGGCCTCCTGCTCCTTGGGAACGAATTGCACTAATTTCAATCTCACTCTGTGGGATAATAACTTTATTAGAAATTTGCAGCATTACTTATAAGGCAAAAGAGGAACTTGTAAATTTAGGATAAAAATCCTTTATTCGTTTTGTTCAGTAAAATCCATTAGTACGTCTTGGTCTTCATTGTTGTCCAAATTCACCTCTAAAGTCTTTCCTTCTATTGTCACTTTATCACCTGGCACTAGTCGCCGCCCTCGTCGGGTTTCTAGCATACCGTTGACTTGAACATCGCCACCTTGAATCATCAGCTTGGCTTGTCCTCCACTTGGCACTATACCCATCAACTTTAAATATTGATTTAACTTAATTGTGTTGTCTCTGATTTTCTTCATAGTCAATAAAACTACATTATCTTAATTGTATCGTGGCGTCATTAAGGGAAAACGTGAATCTATTGCACCACATAATCAGCTAAGTATAGTATTTCATCAATTCGTAGCGAATTAAATTTGGCAATACCCGGCAATGCAATGCCAATGCATCGCATAACAATGCCAATGTGTCGCCTAACAATGCCAATGTGTCGCCTGACAATGCCAATGCATCGTCTGACAATGCCAATGTGTCGCCTGACAATGCCAATGCACTGCCTTGTATTTAATAATGCTACTGCTTAGGTAAACTTTTAGAACGAAAATGAGCGTTTGGTCTAATTTTACTAATTGGCTGTTGTGCAATACTTTTCAAATAAGCCTAACAATCTTCCTTTTTGTCTGGAAAAAGCTTAAAAATAAGGGGAAAGGTAAATTTAAACCCTTTCCTTTTCTCCTTTAACCGAAAAGTATTAGGCTATGGTGATGGTGATCGCCATTATAAAAGCTGTGATGGCAGTTTATTATCTATAATGTTGATCGACAAAACTGCCAGATATAGGTAAACAAACTAGTCTGGAAAGTTATTTAGTATGTTCAGGGGACTGGATCTATGATTAAGGTTGGTTTATTGGTACAGTCCCAAAATAACTCTTTGGGTATAGGAAAAGTTACCGAAATATCTGATATCAATGCGAACGTTGAGTATTTCTGCTCCATAGGGCAACGTCTGCAAAAAACTTTACCTTTAAATTCGCTCTCTCAAGTCAGGCTTGAACCTCAAGCTCGATGCTATATTAAGTTCCAAAGCCAGGATAAATGGATAGTTGGCAGAGTTTTCATCTGGGATGAAGATACAGAAATGTATCAAATTGATTTACCAGATAAGAAAACTGCGATCGCATCTGAAGAAGACATTTACGTTCGTTGTAATCTCCCAAACACAGACCCCATCGAAACTCTAGCGATGAAGGGTCACGAAACGCCCTACTTCCACGACAAAAGATTGGCTTTTGTGAAATCCTTGATTAAGCAGCGTGCTGTCAGTCGGGGGATGACAGGACTGATTTCAGCAAATATTAATCTTTATCCTCACCAAGTTGAAGTTGTTCGGCGGGTACTGGAAGACCCTATTCAACGGTACTTGCTAGCAGACGAGGTGGGACTGGGAAAAACCATCGAAGCAGGCGCGATTCTGCGTCAATTCCTCCTAGATGAACCGAAAAAAGGTGCGGTGGTGATAGTTCCGCAATATTTGCTCAAACAATGGCGGACTGAGTTAGAAAACAAGTTTTACATTTCCCACTTTCCCAAACGGGTAGCGGTGCTGGCGGTTGAAGATATCCATAAAATCAACCTGAAAGCAAGGATAGGTTGCTTAATTTTAGATGAAGCCCATCATATTGCGGCAATGGCGACCTCTAAGGATGCAACAGTGCGCCAGCGTTTTCAGACTTGCAAAGAACTTGCTCATAAAAGCGATCGCTTACTTTTATTATCCGCCACTCCTGTTCTCAATCATGAGCAAGATTTTCTAGCAATGCTGCATTTGCTTGACCCAACAACCTATAAACTTGGTGATTTAGCAGGTTTTCGCGCCAAAATTGAAAGCCGTCAGCAAGTTGGTAAAGTTCTGCTTTCTTTTAAAGAAGATGCGGAACCTGTTGTCCTCAAAAGTAACTTGCAGCAACTACGAAACCTCTTTGCTGAAGATAAGTATTTACTGAAGCTGGCGGATGATTTAGAAAATTTACCAGCAAATTCTACCAAGCAAGAGCAAATCATCCAAGCGATTCGCGTCCATGTCAGCGATACCTATCGACTACATCGGCGAATGCTTCGCAACCGTCGCGCTGCGGTGGAAGATGTGATCTTTGACCGTAACTTTACCCCAAAAGAAGAGTATGATTTAGACGAGCGATCGCTTGATATCCACGAACTGCTCAATCAATGGCGTAGTGTTGCTCCTGGTGAAAAGCAATATCAGCGAATTTTTCTGTTGTTATTCTTAGCTGCTGGTACTTGGTTAGGCATTTTAGAGCAGGTAATTACCGCCCGTTTAACTGGTAAACCTCATGCTAAACTCATCCAGGAGTTTAAAGAAGCCGACATTCGCCTATTAACTATAACCCCCAAATTCTTAGGGGAAGAAGAGATTCTGCAATCCTTCCTAAAAATTATTCGTCAACCCCAAGAGGACGGAGGACGGACGGAAAATTTGAAAACAGTGCTGCTGAATCAGCTAGGTACATACTTCAAAATTCCCGCCAACGTTCGGAAGAATCAAAGCGAATTCAACACGAGAATACAGCAGAGAATCAAGAGACCAATTTCTGATGATATTCTACCCAAATTTATTGTATTTACCAGTTTTGTGCAAACTTGTGGCGAAATCGTCCGGTATTTATCTAATACCTTTGGTGCAGAAACAGTAGCCAAACATCAGTTTGGAGAAACACCAGACAAGGTTGAAGAAGGCTTAAATAGGTTCAAGCATAACCCAAACTGCTTTATTCTAGTATGCGATCGCTCTGGAGAAGAAGGGTGTAATCTCCAGTTTGCCGATTGGTTAATTCATTTTGACCTTCCTTGGTCGCCTAATCAATTAGAACAGAGAATTGGCAGACTTGACCGCATTGGCAGCAAAATTGGCATCCAATCTAGTGCCTTAATTGGCCCTTATTTGTCAGATAGCCCTCACAATGCTTGGTATAAAGTATTGAAAGATGGATTTGGTATATTCCAACAATCAATTGCCAGTCTCCAGTTTTATGTGGATGATAAACTTGCAGAATTAGAAACAGTTTTGTTTCAATCAAGTGCTGCTGGATTGTTAGAGATGATTCCACCAATTCAAGAGCAAATTGAAGCTGAAATAGCAAAAATTAGCGAACAAAATACTCTAGATGAAATTGATGCTAATGATGAAATTGCCATCGAGTATTTTCAAGAACTAGATAATTACGATGCTTGTCATTTAGAAATTAGGAGAGCAATTGAAGGCTGGATTTGTGATGCGCTGGGATTTAGAGGACTAAATAATCCAGATTCATCAGAGATGCGGCGTTATCAACCGACAACACGGACATTGGTTCCCATAAATGACTTAAAAAACCGTTTTGCTGAGAGTTCTCTAGACCAATTTGGTACTTTTAATCGCAGAGTAGCAAACCAGAATTCTGGTATTAAACTCTTTCGGGTTGGCGAAGGATTTATTGAAGCACTCTGGAACTATATAAACTGGGATGACCGAGGTGAAGCCTTTGCGATGTGGCGCACTGATGCATCTTGGGATGCGAAAGAAGGAAAGGAGTGGTTCGGTTTCCAATGCAATTATGTAGTCGAGGCAAATTTAAAAATCGCCAAACAAGTTTTACTAGATAACAAACTAGATAATTCTCAATTCAAAAACTTGCAGCGACGTGTCGATGCTCTATTTCCACCAATTATAGAAACTATCTACGTTGATGGTCGCCAGGAGTCAATATGCTTTGTTGAAGATAAAGCTCTCTTAAATATCTTGCAACGTCCATATAAAGATAAAAACAGTAATCAAGGACGAGATTACAATTTAGCAAAAGAGCGATTAGGAATTATTGACGATTTTGTTCACCCTAGTAAATGGCAAAATTTCTGTTATCAAGTGCGTAACACTTCTTCGGAATTACTCTCTAATCGTCCCGATTTTATTGACTTATGCCAAAATTGTGCTAAGGTTGCCGAAAAGAAATTAGCCAATAGAGTAGAACAATTACAGTTGCGTTTGAATCAGCAAAGTTGGGATAATGCATTAGCTGGAGAATTGGAGATAGAAACTGCTTTAAATGCAGCTATTATAGAGGGAATTCGCCAGCCCCAGATTAGGCTTGATTCTGTCGGTTTTATTATTGTATCGGCGCGATCACTTGTGCAATTTGAGTGATATTATGCGCGGTTAAATAGCCTTAGTCACTGTACTAACCCCGCCCTGCTCAAGGGTGGGTTTTTTAGGGCTTCCAATTCAATAATTTGTAGTGCTGTTGCAACACCATTTTCTGAGCGGATTTTTTCTCCAAGTGCAGTAGCGCGATCGCGTATACTTTGATCTTGAAGTGCGGTTGTAATTGCGATCGCCAGTGAATCCATAAGAACCAGTATCCGGTAACATGGTTTTATTATTACAGGTTTTCTAATGCAGGGATTAAAAAAATTAATTATATTTTTGACTTTACCTTAAAAATAAGTAAGTATTAACACTTGTGATATTCAATGGCAGTGATTATATTGAAAGTCAAAAATGAAACGTTCAAATCGCCTCGCTTGGATAGGAGCGATCGCACTCGCTGCTATCGTTTTACTTAGTTTGATTGCGGCTCCTAATAATACTAAAATTAACACTGGCTCTACTTATAACCCTACCCCTGATGGTTACGGTGCTTGGTATGCTTTTATGCAACAGCAGGGAATTTCTATTAAACGCTGGCAAAAGCCTTTTAGTGACATTCAGCCAGATAACAACCCTATTACCTTTCTACAGGTAAGCGGATATCCAAGGCAGACAACGTTAGATAGTCAAGAGCGTGAATGGGTAGAAAAAGGAAATACTTTAGTAATTTTGGGTGCGCGGGCGCGAGTTACAGAAGCACAGTTTAGCACTATGCAAAAATCTCCCCTAGGTGATATTAAAATTGATACACGTAGACGATACAAAAAAGCTAACTTTAAGCAAGTTGATTTAGGCGATCGCTTTGGTGCTGTTGTCTGGGAAGAAAATTACAAAAACGGAAAGGTAATTTTTTCTACCACTCCTTATTTAGCCGCTAACGCCTACCAAGATTATCTAAGTAATTTCAAATATTTAGCCAATCTGGTTACTGAAAAAAGTAACACAATATTTGTCGATGAATACATCCACGGTTATAAAGATGCTGATGTCAGGAAGAAAGAAAGCGAAGCAGATTTATCTAGTTTTTTTGCTAAAACTCCTGTATTTCCAATATTGCTGCAAGTAGGTATCCTGCTATTAGTGCTAATTTGGGCGCAGAATCGCCGCTTTG
This sequence comes from Nostoc sp., assembly GCF_036916735.1. Taxonomy (GTDB): domain Bacteria; phylum Cyanobacteriota; class Cyanobacteriia; order Cyanobacteriales; family Nostocaceae; genus Nostoc. The sequence goes on along the minus strand of NZ_JBALFV010000019.1, from coordinate 3,029 downwards.
GCAAGCCAGTAGCTTTAGATACACCAGTTGTAGATAACAGCGAGGCATACATCCAAGCTTTAGGGGGAGTCTTGCAGAAAGCAGATACCACCGATTTTGTTGTACAAATGGTAGGTAAACAAGAACAACTACAACTCCAAAAAGCCTTGGGATTAGGACAAGTACTTTTAGAACGTGAAACTTTGGTCAATTTCTGGATAGAAAAAACAGGTGCAAGTGCAGCAGAAGTAGATGCAGTTTTAAAGCTACAATATCGCAAACAACCCATCAGTGAACGAGAACTGTTAAGTTGGTTGGAGAAATGGCGAACCATTAGATTAATTCGTAATTCGTAATTCGTAATGGGCTTTGCCCCGCTATGCTAACGTAATTCGTAATTAATTTTGTTGGGTTTCCAAATAAAAAATATCCAAAACTGATGTAAAAATCCTTTCTGTGTTTTCTCTGCACGGCAGTTGCTTCTCCCCTTGGGAGACGCTGCGTGAACAAGTCGGGCATTGCCCGCCTATCGCACTGCCTCCTCTCTGTGGTTCGTTTATTTCTTGGAAATCTCTTTGAAATTATCCATAATATTTCTATGTTAGTAATTTATCAATAAAAAAATATGAGCGAAACACATCCTATCTTAATTCGCCTTGGTCAAGGTCTTAATCAAGTAATTGTCGGACAATCGAGCCTAATACAACAACTTTTAGTAGCACTACTAGCGGGTGGGCATGTAATTTTAGAAGGAGTACCGGGAACTGGTAAAACCCTCCTAGTAAAAGTGTTGGTGCAGTTAATCCAAGGGGATTTTCACCGGATTCAACTAACACCGGATGTTTTACCTTCAGACATTACTGGTACAAATATTTTTGACTTGAATAGCCGTAATTTCACTTTAAAAAAAGGGCCAATATTTACCGAAGTGCTGCTAGCAGACGAAATCAACCGTACTCCTCCCAAGACACAAGCGGCGCTACTAGAAGCGATGGAAGAGATGCAGGTAACGCTGGATGGTGAAAGTTTGCCCTTACCAGATTTATTTTGGGTGATTGCAACCCAAAATCCCCTGGAATTTGAGGGGACTTATCCCTTACCAGAAGCGCAGTTGGACAGATTTTTATTTAAGCTGGTGGTAGATTACCCCGATCAAGCTGCTGAAAAGCAAATGTTGCTCAATCGTCAGGCGGGTTTTGCAGCACGGCGTTTGGATATTAGCCGTTTGAAACCAATCGCAACAGTAGCCGACATTTTGCAAGCACGACAAGCAGTCAAACAGGTTAAAGTATCAGAAGCGATCATTGATTATTTGTTGGCATTAGTGAGAATATCGCGTCAATCTCCCGATTTAACTTTGGGTGCATCGCCTCGCGCCGCCGGTGCTTGGTTGCAGACATCTCAAGCATTAGCGTGGTTGACTGGAAGAGATTTTGTAACGCCAGATGATGTTAAAGCAGTTGCATCGCCACTTTTACGTCATCGGCTCATTTTGAAACCAGAAGCGATGCTGGATGGTTTACAAATAGATGCGGTAATTGCGTCGGTAATTAATCAAGTACCAGTTCCAAGGTGAAAAAATCTTTGTCAGGCTATATAAGTAAAGTTAAATCGGCGGTTAGAAACTGCGTCTATACAGGCAAAACTCGCCTTTGCGGGTTTAAAAACCTTAATTTTCTCTTACCTGTTTGTGTAGCCGCAAATTTTATTCGTTGGGGCTTAAGTTCCAGGGCAACCCGCCATACCTTGCATGAGATAATGCGATCGCGTTTGGTTACATCGAAATAATAGAAGTAATAAAAGGAGTAAAGCAATAATTTAGAATCAACTTATAAGTAAACTGATATTAATGTGATTGACCACGACCGTTTATTTAAAGAACTGATTGCAACATTTTTTATAAAATTTTTAGAATTATTTTTTTCACACGTAATTGCTTATCTAGAACCTGAGTCCTTGAAATTCTTGGACAAAGAAGTATTTAACGATGTCACTGCTAGCGAACAATACGAAGCTGATTTAGTAGTACAAATAAGATTCCGAGAACAAAAAACTTTTTTCCTCATGCATATCGAAAATCAGTCATATCCACAAGCTGATTTTGGACGGAGAATGTTTCGTTACTTTGCGCGATTGTTTGAAAAATATGCTTTACCTGTATATCCAATTGTAGTTTTTTCCTATGACGCTCTTCGCACACCCAAAAAAAATATTTACCGGATGAAATTTCCAGATAAAAATGTTCTGGAATTTAACTATGGGGTGGTTCAACTCAATCAATTAAAGGTTAAATGGGCTAGAGTAGTAAAAATTAATATATATTATTCATAATTTTTGTAGAGACTTGAGGAACATCGCGTCTCTACATTTCTTGTTACAACCGATCGCACAATCAAAGAGAATATTACCCTGTGATCGCACCACCTCCCCATCTGTCCATCGCCCACTACTCTACTGCTGATATTTTCTAATCAACTCCAAAGCTTGTTGATACCACTCTGTATTTCCTTGTTGCCGAAATAGTTCAGCTGCTTTTTGCAAGTCTACAATCCCTCCTTGCTTGTCTCCTAAATTTTTGCGGGCTATTCCTTGGTTGTAGTATGCATTGGCATAGTTAGGATTAATCTTGAGAGCAACGTTGTAATCAGCGATCGCCCCTTGATAGTCTCCTAAATCAGAGCGTACTAATCCTCGGTTGTTGTAGGCATCGACATCGTTAGGATTAATTTTGAGAGCAGCGTTGTAATCAGCGATCGCTCCTTGGTTGTCTCCCAAATCGGAGTGGGCTGCTCCTCGGTTGTAGTATGCATTGGCATGGTTGGGATTAATCTTGAGAGCAGCATTGTAATCAGCGATCGCCCCTTGGTTGTCTCCCAATTCGGAGCGGGCTATTCCTCGGTTGTAGTAGGCTGAGGCATCATTAGGATTAATCTTGAGAGCAGCGTTGTAATCAGTGATCGCCCCTTGGTTGTCTCCTAATTTGTAGCGGGCTAATCCTCGGTTGTAGTAGGCTGAGGCATCATTAGGATTAATCTTGAGAGCAGCGTTGT
>NZ_JBALFV010000018.1:0-4087 GCF_036916735.1 Nostoc sp. | reverse complement strand
AAACCCATCACTACGCAATTCGACTACCGATACAACCGTAGTTAATCGACGCTGACTCATGGAAGTTCTTAACTGTGCTAAACGTCTATAATAGTCAGCCATTAACTGCTGTGCTAAGTCAGTTTTTCCCAAAGCGTCGGCTGTAAAAGCCAAGAACCCTTTCCACGGTGCATTTGGGTCAAATGTACCTAAAACTGTAGGTGCAATGTGAGACAACATATTGTAGATGTCTTGATGGGAACTTAAGCCTAAAATCAAGTCTGGCTTGATTCGTAAAAGTTTCTCCAGATTCGGTGATTCAAAACCAATATCTTCAATATCTTTAAGCTTGCCTACTAATTGCTGTAAGTCATCTACAGCATCTTTTGAGGCAGCAATGGGCTTGACTCCCAAGGCAAAAGTAGGTTCTACTAAAGCGGGAACCAAAACAGCAACCCGTTGTGGATGGGTAGGAACCATAGTTTCACCCATGACGTGTTTAACCACGCGCATATTTGTTTTATTGGGTGATTTAGTTAATAGATAATCTTTATTAGTTGGGAATCTCCATAAGTTACAACCATACAACAATAAAAGTAGCAACAATACTATTACAAATAACCGCTTTTGCATAATAGTTACTTTTACAATTGCCACTTTAAAGTTGCCTCTACCTCGAAAGGTTCACCTCGAAAAACACGATTAAAATTGTACGCGCCTTGGTAATAAAGAACATGAAGTCAGCACACCACAAAATATGATAAAGATTGTTCAGCAATCAGCCTTTATCTTTTAACAACAGGAATGCTAATACAATACCAACTATCAAGACCAATACCAATATTTTTGGTGAACAAATCTTGATAAATTAGAATTAGGCACTTACAAGAAAAAATGCCCGAAGTCTGCTGTAGATATTAGTATTGACTACAGCAGAGTTATTGTGTGGTAGTTGGTTTCACTGGTTTTGTTAAATATCGGAATAAATCATCTATAATTAGGTTTGCGGAGATTGGACCCATACCACGCCAATAAGAGCCAACTTCATAAACCTTTGAGCGTTGCACAACTTTTAACTTATGCCATAGTGGAGATGCCAGCAAATGCTGCTGTATTAAATCAAGATTTGGACTTGCTGCTGACCAATCCTTAACTAGAAATAAGATATCTCCATCAACTTCGTGCAAAAGTTCCTCAGATATGGGAAGAAAAGCATAGCGTCCTCCTAAGCGCAAGCGGACGCTCTTTTCAAAACTGAGTAACTGATTTGGCGGACGTTGAATACCAGCATCGCGGAAAACTTCTCCTTCAAAAGAAGCAGCTTCCGGTAGAAAAAGCCCATCACTACGCAATTCAGCTATTGATACAACCGTAGTTAATCGATGCTGACTCATAGAAGCTTTTAACTGTGCTAAACGTGTATAGTAATTAGCCATTAACTGCTGTGCTAAGTTAGTTTTTCCCAAGGCATCAGCAGTAAAAGCCAAGAACCCTTTCCACGGTGCATTTCGGTCAAAAGTACCTAAAACTGTAGGTGCAATGTGAGACAACATATTGTAGATATCTTGATGGGAACTAAAGCCTAAAATCAAGTCTGGCTTGATTCGTAAAAGTTTCTCTAGATTCGGTGATTCAAAATTAATATCTTCAATATCTTTAAGCTTGCCTACTAATTGCTGCAAGTCAGAGACAGTATTTTTTGGGGCAGCAATGGGCTTGACTCCCAAAGCAAAAGTAGGTTCTACTAAAGCAGGCATCAAAACAGCAACTCGTTGTGGATGGGCAGGAACCATCGTTTCACCCATGACGTGTTTAACCACGCGCATATTTGTTTTATTAGGTGACTTAGTTAACAGATAACTTTTGTTAGCTGATAACGTCCACAAATTACAACTACACAATAATAAAAGTAGTAACAATGCCATTAAAGATAGCCACTTTTGTATGATTGTTACTTTTACAATTGCCACTTTAAAGTTGCCTCTACCTCGAACGGTTCACCCCGAAAAACCCGATTAATATTAAAAGCACCTTCATAATAAAGAACATCAAACAGATTTTTGAAATTGAGTGCTGCCTGGAATTGGTTGTGGCGGTAGTATAAAGCAGCATCGGTGCGAACATAACTCGGCAACGTGTAAGTGTTGGTCAAATCACCTTGCCTGTCACCAAAATAGAACACACCTAATCCACCCCCGAAACCTTGCAATTCACCTTTAGGGATAATATAAGTTGTCCATAAAGAAGCGCTATTTTCTGGAGTGTTAGCGAGTAAATTTCCAACTTTAAAAGTGTTGTCACGAATCACACGACCATCAGTATAGTTGTAAGCGGCAATAATATTCCACCCTGGGGCAAGTTCCCCGGTGAAAAATAGCTCAACACCTCTACTTCTCTGCTCGCCGACCTGGAGCGCGAAGTTGGGATCGTTGAGGTCTGTTGTTACAATGTTGCTTTGGGTGAGTTGGTACAAAGCGAGTGTTGCAGATAACTTACTATTGAGCAAGTCGGTTTTGACTCCAACTTCATACTGAGTACCGCGTGTAGGCACAAAGGTATTGCCGTTGGCACTTGTACCGATCGCCTGATCAAAAGAGCGACTGTAGCTGGCATAGAGTGAAACAGGTGGAATCGGTTGATAGACAATGCCCAAGCGTGGGCTAAACGCTGAGTCAGATTGCTCACTAACACTTGTAGGGTTATTCAAGGTTGTGGCGGTCGTCTTTTCATCCACAAAGTCACCGCGTCCACCCAAGACCAACTTCAAGTTAGGTGCAAGAGCTAATTGGTCTTGAATATAAACTCCTAATTGATCGAGTCTCTCCTTATTTTTACGAGTCGCAAAAATATCTCCTGGTGTTCCCCCATAAACTGGATTGTAAACGTCAAGTGCCGGAAAAGTTCGTAATGTCCAGCTGTAGGGTGAAACTATACGCTGATACCAATCAATGCCAAAGAGCAGTTGGTTTTCTAGACCAAAAGTGTTGAACTTACCCACTACATGAGTATCTTGAGAAAAGTTGCTGATGGTAGTGGGACCCCAGACCTGGTTAAAGCGATTGACTGTACGGTTATCTGCCTGTAAACTCGTTGGTTGGGTGTCGGTACTGTAAGGTCGCTCTACAAACGCATAGCTCAAGCTATTGTACAAAGACCACTTTTCACTAAAATTATGCTCAAATTTATAGCCAGCTCGTCCTACTGTCACCTTCACTTTGTCTCGTGTCGGATCTCCCACATAGGTGTTAGGAGGAATTTTGCCATTGGGATTAGGTAGAATTGTTCCAATTGCGGGTAACCCTAAAGGATTGATTTCCAATTGTCGTGAATTAAGATACTCCCCGGATATAGTCAGCTTTGTGTCACGACTCGGCTGCCAAGTAATCACGGGTGCAAAGAAAGTCCGCTCGTAGTAGGCATTATTAATAAAACTGCCGGAATTTTCGTAGTCAGCATTGACGCGGTACAAAAGCTTTTTGTCAGTCGTTAAAGGACCTGTGAAGTCTAGGGAAGATTTATATAAGCTATAACTTCCGACATTACCCTCTATTGAGTAGTAAGGTGTACTCAAGGGCTGTTTAGTAATTAAATTATACACCCCTGCCGGCGAGCCATTACCGTAAAGCACTGAAGCAGGTCCACGTAGCACCTCTATCCGTTCTATATTGGCAAGGTCATTTTGAAATGGAGTGGCAATAAAACTAGTGAGATTATCTCTCAAACCATCCCTGAGAGTATTTAAAGCCTCAACATCGAAACCACGAATAATCACACTCTCACCAAGGCGGCTTGGTTCTGCGTTCTGACCAATACCAAGATTTCTCAGCACATCGCCAACACGCTTGTCTGCTTGGTCTTCAATTACTGCTCTTGGGACAACTTGAACCGTTTGGGGAATATCGCGGTTTGGTGTCAGAGTTCTCGTTCCTGTCGTGGCATCAGGGACGCGATAATCCGTGTCTGGTGGAGCAGTTACCTCTAATTCAATTGGTGGTTGGTTCTCAGGCTTTGTCTGCTGTGAGGGCGTTGGTTGTTGTGCAGTTGTTGCAGTCGGAGTTACTCCAAATACCAACCCCTCAGTCTGACTATCAAACAACTCAACTACTGG
>NZ_JBALFV010000017.1:0-516 GCF_036916735.1 Nostoc sp. | reverse complement strand
CTTTACCTGTAGCCGCATCCCAGAGTTTGACGGTATTGTCCCAACTTGCAGAAGCGATGGTCTTGCCATCGGGGCTAAATGCTACGCTATAGACCGCATCGCTATGCCCCTTGAGGGTTTCGATTTCTTTACCTGTAGCCGCATCCCAGAGTTTGACGGTTTTGTCATCACTTGTAGAAGCGATGGTCTTGCCATCGGGGCTAAATGCTACGCCCCAGACCGCATCGCTATGCCCCTTGAGGGTTTTGATTTCTTTACCTGTAGCCGCATCCCAGAGTTTGACGGTTTTGTCATCACTTGCAGAAGCGATGGTCTTGCCATCGGGGCTAAATGCTACGCTATAGACCCCATCGCTATGCCCGTTGAGGGTTTTGATTTCTTTACCTGTAGCCGCATCCCAGAGTTTGACGGTTTTGTCCCAACTTGCAGAAGCGATGGTCTTGCCATCGTGGCTAAATGCTACGCTATAGACCCCATCGCTATGCCCGTTGAGGGTTTTGATTTCTTTACCTGTAG
>NZ_JBALFV010000016.1:0-132192 GCF_036916735.1 Nostoc sp. | reverse complement strand
ATGCTTAGGCTTTCAATTAAATTATTACTTCATTACCTCCATGACGGTTTTATCACCCTTTCAGCCTAATTCATCCCGCAAATATGCAACGCCCCCTAAATTTTATTTTTTCTGAAATCAAAGCCCAAAAAATAAGGGGAAGATAAACTTATCTTCCCCTGCTCTATTGTTTTTGTTGTTGTCTGGCTTGTTAGCTTCTTTGAGTCTTTGTCGTAACATTTGCTTTTGTTTTTTGAGTTGTCTCTGCCTTGCAGAACCGCCTCTACCTTTGTCATTTCTGCCTTCTTTACGGGGAGACTCCCATCGTTTCAGGCGCATAGCTTTTTTCGCTCTTTAATATTTGTTTGGTAGTGGGCAGGAGGAGAATCGAACTCCTATGACCGCAAGGCCGCCACATTTTGAGTGTGGTGCGTCTACCAGTTTCGCCACCCGCCCATCTATCTAACCTTAACTAGTATACTCTAATTAAGTGATTTTGTAACAAGTCTAAAAATTAATTTTCAAAGTTTTGCTGGAATAATTAGGTTTAAGAACTTTCTGGCTTATGGGCGTGGCAGGGTCAATAAATTAGGGTCAATATCCTGTAGTTTGGCGCAGCCGCTAAGTGCCATTCCCAGATTTAATTCATCTTGTAGTAGTGAGATGACATGAGATACACCAACTTGTCCTGCTACTGCTAGTCCCCACAAAATGGGTCGTCCGATTAGTACCGCTTTTGCTCCTAATGCCAGGGCTTTGAGAATGTCTGTGCCCCTACGGATGCCTCCATCTAATAGTACTTCTACTTTACCATCCACTGCTGCTACTATTTCAGTTAGAGCGTCTAAAGAAGCGATCGCACCATCGAGTTGTCTGCCACCATGATTGGAAACAACAATTGCTTTGGCTCCATATTCTACAGCCCGAACAGCATCATCTCCCCATAAAATTCCTTTGATGACTAAAGGTAGTGGAGATAAAGACTGTAACCATTCCAAATCGTCCCAAGTTACTGCTGGGTTTAGCTGTTGGGCAAAATAAGTAAATAATCCAGATTCGCCTTTTTCATGGGAAATATCTACGCCTGAGATGGTGGCGAGATTAGCCAAATGTAAATCTGAGGGTAGAGCAAACTCGTTACGTCTATCTCTTTCTCGTTGTCCGAGAACAGGTGCATCTACAGTTAGACAAAGTGCTTTGTAGCCTGCTTTATAAGCTTTTTCTACTAAAGCACGAGTTAATCCCCGATCTTTATGGATATAAAGCTGGAACCATCGCAGAGAATCTGGAAAATTATCAGATGCACTGGCCACTTCTTCAATGCTCTTTGTGGCCATTGTACTTAACACCATGCCCACACCAGCTGAGGCGGCAGCTAAAGCCGTAGCAATTTCTCCGTCTGGATGAGCTAGACATTGAAAAGCCATTGGCGCAATTAATAAAGGTAGTTGCAGGGGTTGTCCTAAAATGGAGGTAGTAAGATTGCGATCGCTAACATCGACTAATACACGAGGTCGCAACTTGAGTCTCTCAAAAGCAGCACGATTATCCCGTAATGTAATTTCGTCCCAAGCACCACTGCTATAGTAATCAAGCGTCATTTGAGAGAGATGCTCTTTTGCTAGCTTTTCATACTCAAACAGATTTATGGGTTGAAAGCGATGGTCGTTGGGTACAACTGTCATGGTAGAGGATGTGGGTTAAGCAATGGAATGTTTTTAATCCAATTAGCAAAGCTGTAAAACCCAGTATCTCCCACTAAGTTCTTCTAAAGGAATCTATTTAATAATTCTTCTTTAGATAGTTCCAGTAATAAAGTAGTAAATTCCTCTGGAGATAATGCCAATAAAGTTTCAGTAATTCCTCTTAGTTCTGAATCTAAAGAACCAAAGCCAACTCGTAACAAATTCTCTATAACATTACGACGTTCTGCTTAAATTCCTTCTTGTCTAACTTCTGCTAATTTTTGCTCCTGGTCATTAGCTGATTTTATGGTTGTACCAGTATTTTACATCACAGTGAATCATCCACAGCTTGCCTGAAGAACTCTAGCAAGTGCGATCGCATAAGCTAATTATCTGGAGTATTGTAAGCTAAAACACATCTAATTTACATAACCAAATTTCGTTAGTCGCTCTACCAGTTTCGCCATCCGGCTTTGGCTGCTACTTCATTACTTGTAGACTTCAGTCCATAACTTTGGATTAGAGATTGATATTCTGTACTGCTTGCCCAACGGTCGATTTCTCGCGCCCGCAGCACTGGTACTGGATGGGTTAATTGGGCTGTGCGGGCAGCTTTGACCATTTCACCTAGTTCGGTCTTGCTAATATCATCGTAAGCGCGCGCTTGGGCAACAAAGGCATCAAGATTTAGTTGTGGCGCTAAGGTGGGGGAACCACCCGCCAGCTTCATCAACACTGACATGACAACTTTGGGGTCTTGGGTTGCTAGTAATGCGGCGCGATCGCAGGTAAACTCAGCACAGCGTACCCATTCTAAAAGCTGTGCCTGTATCGCTTGAGCAACGAAGGTTCCAACATTGGGCACAATTGCCGCAGCTAATATTAATAAGTTTACAGGAGTCAAATAAACGCTATGGTCACACTTGAGATGCCCCAACTCGTGGGCAATTACTGCCTGTATTTCCTCTGGTGTGAGGATATCAATCAAGGATGTGTGTAACACAACAAAGGGCTGCTTACCCCGCACAGCAAAAGTATAGGCATTGGGAGCCGGATGTTGCCGAACGTACAACTGGGGAGGCTCTATATCCAGGATTTTACAGGCATCCAATAATAGCTTGTATAAATCGGGCAGTTGCTTTTCACCCACCAGAACGCTGGAGGCAATATTTTCCACATAAAAAACCTGCTCTGCCATTGGCCCAAGCCAATTTCGCACTAACATATCTATGCCTGGTATTTGCTTGAGCGTTTTGGTAGCTTCCAGGTCTAATGGATGACGAAATGAGTCAGCTTTTAAACCAATTAGCGGGGTTTTAAAGAAGGACATAGTGCAGCAAGCTATAAAAAAACACAACTATGGAATCAGGCTGGTTAGATAAACAGCCTCCCACAGTTAGTATAACGATTTAACTAAGCTGGGCAGGGGAAACAGGGAGAGAAAATTTTAGCTTGTCTCCCTCATTCTTCTTGTTCTTGCCTCAGTCTCAACTAATTTTCCCCCTTCCCGACATGGGAAGGGGGCTAGGGGATTATGTCAATGGTTAGCTTTTCCAGATGACCTGAATTGTCAGAGCAATTTCAACTTAAAAGGCTACTGATGCTGGGAGCGATTTTTGAATCTGCTGATGCTTCGCCCACGCGGAGGATTTTAGCGCCCAATTGCTGCAATTTGACATCGAGTCGATCATAGCCGCGATCAAGGTGCTGTAATCCTTGAATTGTGGTTTTTCCTTCTGCCGCTAGTCCTGCTATGACTAGCGCTGCCGATGCTCGTAAGTCTGTACCTAATACTGGTGCGCCAGACAATTTTGGTACTCCCCGAACGAAAGCAGCGTTGCCTTTGACACGAATATCTGCCCCTAAGCGATTTAACTCTGAGGCATGACGTAAGCGATTTTCAAAGACAGATTCGTTAATCACGCTGTCGCCTTCAGCCAATGTCAGCAAAGCCATGAACGGCGCTTGCATATCTGTGGGAAAACCTGGATGGTATTGAGTTTCAATATCCGTTGCCTTGAGAGTTTCTGCTGGCAGAATACGTAAGTGTTCAGGATTTTCCTCAATTATGGTAACTCCAATATCCCGCAGCTTGGCAATCACTGGTATAAGATGTTCTGGAGCCACTGGCGAAAGAAGAAGTTCGGAACGGGTAATTGCTGCTGCCAGCAAAAATGTACCGGCCTCAATGCGATCGGGAATGATACTGTAGTCAACAGAATGCAACTTGGGGACTCCTTCGATAATAATCCTGCTAGTCCCCGCTCCCTGAATCTTGGCTCCCATCGCGTTACAGAAGTTAGCTAAATCAACTACTTCCGGTTCTCTGGCAGCATTTTCGATGATTGTTTCGCCCTCTGCCAGGGTAGCCGCCATCATCAAGTTTTCTGTAGCTCCAACACTGGCGATGTCTAAGTAAATCTTCGCACCTTTTAATCTCCGGCTGCTGCCTGGGACGTAGGCATTACAAATGCCATGTTCAATCTGTACCTCAGCCCCCATTGCTTGCAATCCTCGAACATGCAAGTCAACTGGTCTTGCCCCAATAGCACAACCACCTGGTAAAGGCATCTGCGCTACTCCCAATCTTGCCAGAATGGCACCAATGGCGAAGAAACTTGCCCTCAGTTGAGTAACTAGTTCGTAGGGAGCTTTAGATGTTTTAATTTCGCTGGCGTTAATGTCTAAAATATCGCCTTGCCGGGTTAAACGTACACCCAAAGCCAATAACACCTGACCCATCCGCTCTACATCCGCCAATAAGGGGACATTGCGGATACGACAATCGCCTGGACACAGCAATGCTCCAGCCATGATTACCAGTGCTGCATTTTTTGCCCCGCTAATTTTCACATGACCTCGCAAAGGATGCCTACCCCAAATTTGCAAGACTGAGGAGTCTGCTTCTGGAGCAATTTTGGCATCTGGTAAGCTGGTAAAAGGATTGATAAGCCTACCTCCAAAAGTAATATGTATTTTATATGTTTGAAGTTGGTTTTGATTCTACAGTAAAGATTCAAATTGTCCACATTTTAGAGCAGCATATTACATAAAAAAATTGTTTGCTTGGGAAGAATAATGGTTATAAGCCAGTAATAGCAAGCATTTTGAGCTTTTAAAAAATTTATCAGAAATGATCGAATAAGTAGTAGTTTTAAGCTAAATTAAATACTCAGTAAAATAACTTAAGTGTTTTATAAAAATCAATGCTCTACTGTTGAGTTAATATTTTGATTCGACTTCATGCCCTGAAAAACTTGTTTCCAGTCTGAGTCTCTTAAGCAAGGCATTATATTTTTACTTGACAAAGATAAAATATAACGCCATAATAGGAAATTGTCGATAAAGGAAAATGCAAGCGGAACTGGCGGAATTGGCAGACGCGCTAGATTCAGGTTCTAGTGCCGCAAGGCTTCCGGGTTCAAGTCCCGGGTTCCGCATATTATCAAGTTAGGAGTTAGAAGTTAAGAGTTATGAGTTTAAGAAAACTAAATTAATTCTTGCACAGACGCGATTAATCGCGTCTCTACTCCCAACTCCTAACTTTTTAATGTTGACCAGTTTACAAAATTCCCTAGTCAAGCAAATCCGCAAACTTCACTCCACCAAGGAGCGGCACAAGCAGGAGTTATTTTTACTAGAAGGGACGCACCTGTTAGAGGAAGCTTGTGGGGTAAATTACCCACTAGAAACAGTGTGTTGTACTCCAGATTGGCAAGCAGCCCACTCTTCACTCTGGGAAGAAGTTTGTAGCCGATGTGATCGCGCCGAAATTGTCAGTAAAGAAGTTTTGGATGTGATGGCTACTACAGTCCAACCGGATGGTGTGGTTGCAACAGCAAAACGAAGCGTTGGCGCTTCGCCCACCGGGGGTGTTCGCCAAGCTCAACTACCATTTACTGGTACAATGCTAGCTTTAGAAACGGTGCAAGATCCCGGCAACCTGGGTACAATGATTCGCAGTGCTGCTGCTGCTGGAGCATCAGGGTTATGGGTAAGTAAAGACAGTGTAGATTTAGACAGCCCTAAAGTTCTCCGGGCTTCAGCAGGGCAATGGTTTCGCCTAGCAACAGCCGTAACCGAAGATTTAAAAGCTACAGTACAACAAAGTCAGCAGGCAGGAATGCAGGTAGTGGCAACCTTACCCAGTGCAACTTTAACTTATTGGGAAGTGGACTGGCGCAAACCCAGTCTGATTTTACTAGGAAATGAGGGTGCTGGATTGTCAGCAAATTTAGCAGCGATCGCAGACAAGCAAGTAAGGATTCCTTTGAGTCCAGGGGTGGAATCTTTGAATGTAGCGATCGCAGCTGCTTTAATGTTGTACGAAGCTCGGCGGCAAATAAGTCAAGAGTTAGGAGTTAGGAGTTAGGAGTTAAAACTTTTCTTCAGTTTTTGTTATTTCTTCGAGATATTGTTCAATATCAGCAACTGCGTCCTCAAGAGCCGCTAAATCAATATTTGTCAAATCTTGATCGAGTTCTACTTCACTGAGACTATTAGTATGCAGTTGTGCTTGGGGGATTTCTTCATCCTCAATTGAACTTTCTTGTAAAATATCCTCCAACTGATCGAGGGATTCTTGAAATACTTGATCGGCGACACGGCGCTGTTGTGGCTGACTTTGCTCCATAATATTGACTTAAAAATCCTGATTTACTAAGCTAATTTTGATTGCAGTTCCTACAAATTTAAATTTTGCACTTATAACATCATAGTTGTGTATTCTTGATGTCAGCATTACCTGAAGGAAAAATCAATCATTTGTTTTTCATGAGAAGAATTAAGATTCATTACATGGCAAATAACAAACCATTTTTAGCTTGTAACACCTGGGTTTTGGATTTGCAAAAATTTGTCTAACATAACACTGGGAATTGGTCGTGGGCGCATTGTCTGTGCATCCACCCAAACCCATAGCGCCTCTGCCGTTACCAACAAATTTTCTTGGTTTTGTTTACGAATTTCGTAGCATCGCAAGGCACGAGTCCCGCGCATTTCCTTCAACCAGGTAGTGACTTCTAAGGTATCGCCTGCAACTGCTGGGCGTAAATAGTCAATTTCTACCCGCCGCATCACAAATACGCCACCTACTTGCCGATATACATCCAAAGTTAAGCCCAGGTATTCTGAATGCTCAATGGCTGCTTGTTCTAGATAATTTTGGTAGACAGCGTTATTTACATGCCCAAGGGCGTCCATCTCATAGTGTCGGACGCGTAGCAAAGTTTTGAAGGGTGGCATAGTTTAGTTGGTAGTACAGCACTATTTCTTACACTTCAATCTAAAATATCTTTTTTATCTTTGCATTTTCTAGGATTCTATAGTATAATGGTAACTTATGGCATCTGGAGAGGTGGCCGAGCGGTTTAAGGCGCAGACCTGGAAAGTCTGTTTAGGGAAACTTAACGGGGGTTCGAATCCCCCCCTCTCCGTTTTCAAACCTAGTCTAAATGTATAGTTTTAACCAGATTTATACAAATAGTCGGGTTCTTTAAAAAGCAGTATATTGCCAAATATATTTTTAAATTGCTTTGACAGTGCGTTAGCCTTCTCCCGAAAAGCTATCTTACAAACCAATATGGTTCTGTTAAGGCTAAAAACTAAAACACAACTAAAGTTTTCATTAGTTTTCATTAATACTTCTTTCCTCCTGCTGCCTATTGTTACATTTATTTATTTTTCACTCATAATTGAGCCATTTTGTAAAGTGGCCAAACTCCTACTTCACAATGGTGACAGGCTGGTGAACGGATCGGGTAAATTAAGATAAGTAAAGAAAACGTTTTGAACTAAATGGCAGCTCTAAGCTTAGAAGAAATTTCTACTCAGTTAGAAAGTCCGAATTTACGCGATCGCATGGTAGCCCTAGCCAATCTGCGTCATGTGTCTGCGGAGGATGCAGTTCCTTTGATTAAAAAGGTACTAGATGACGAATCTTTACAACTGCGATCAATGGCAATTTTTGCTCTGGGAATCAAGCCAACACCAGAATGTTATTCAATTTTGGTCAGAATTCTCGAAAATGACCCGGATTATGGCATACGCGCTGATGCTGCTGGTGCTTTAGGGTATTTAGGTGATGCCAGAGCCTTTGAGGTACTTTCACGGGCATTTTATGAGGATACTGATTGGCTAGTACGCTTTAGTGCAGCCGTTTCTCTTGGTAACATTAAAGACCCTCGTGCCCATCAAATACTTATTCAAGCATTGGATAGCAAAGAAGTAGTGTTGCAACAGGCTGCAATATCTGCACTGGGAGAAATTCAAGATATTGAGTCAGTCGATCAGATCCTGCGCTTTGCCCAATCAGATGATTGGTTAGTAAGGCAGCGTTTGGCAGAAGCTTTGGGAAATCTTCCTACTCCCAAGAGTGTCTCAGCTTTAAAATACTTGGAAAAAGACAATCATTTCAACGTTGCTGAGGCAGCCAGGATTAGCCTCAGGAAGCTTGAGGAAATAGCCAATCAAGCTTAATATAAAAGTTTCCTGCTAGCTTTTAATAATAATTAAGTGGGAATTTTATTCATGAATATTGAAGAGTTTTTTCAGTTAAGTTCTGGTAAATGGTTCTCTCATCGTACTAGTCAACATTTGGCTTTTAACCAATCTGAAGATAGCAAGTCTGACATTATCATTGAGACACTAGCACTAGATGATCCAAAAGTGATCAAACTGTGTCAACAGTACGAAATTAATCCTAGTTCCGCCTCTTGTGCTGCCAAAATTACTTGGAACGGCACAATGGAAAAAGATCAAACAAAACACAGTGGCTCAACTGTGTTAGTTTCTGTAACTGATCCAGATAATCCAGCTGAAGGTAAGTTACTGCGGGAAGTGTTTGATGCTGATAAAACTCCAGTTGCGGGACATTATAAATTTGACAGTGATGGTGCTTTAATCTTAACTATAGAGGATGAAACCATGTCGTTAGAGGAGCGCCTATGGTTTGCTAGCCCCAATTTACGAATGCGGGTAAATATCCTTAAGAGTTTTGGCGGATTTAGTATTACTTCCTTTACTTCTGAAATTCGCATGGGTGGTTTTCCACCAGCTGCGAAGGCTTCCGAGGCGGCTAATTCAGTATCGAGTTAGTTGGATAATAAAATATTCCCCTTGGAAGCAAGATACCTTATAAACGGTAGGCTCTTCGAGAGGGGGGACTGGAGTTTGTGAAAGCCTTTAAGTTTAGATTGTGATTTTCTGGCATTTGCGATCTTGCTGGTTAGCTAATGAATATTTCATTGAAAGCGACAGGAAACTCAATTCTCTTGAGTAGGTGGAGAGAGATAGTCGCCCCATTGCTTGGGGCACAGGGCATAGGGCATTGGTAAGTTCTTCGCCATCTTTTATTCCCCATGTCCAAAAACTCCATCCACAAGGGGATGGAGTTTTTTATGTATTATTCCTAGTGATCGCACTTTCCTAACTCCTCAAAACTCTAGCATAATCAGACATGCTTGCATCTTCAAAACTGATGTAAATCCTGCCAATGTCTAACGATGAATATGACACTTTGTGGAAAGAAGCTATAGAAACCTACTTTCAAGAGTGCATTGAATTTTTCTTTCCTGTAGCCGCAAAGGGAATAGACTGGAAGCGAGGCTATACTTTTTTGGACAAAGAGTTACAGCAAGTAGTTCGAGATGCAAAATTAGGGCAAAGATTTGTTGTGAAGAATTAGAGAACAGTTTTTGGCAAGAAGTGACTCTATATGAGGAGGAAAAAAAAATGCCATATATTACTAGCGTAGAAAAAAAGGGTATTGAACAAGGAAAAAGAGAAGGAAAAAGAGAAGGATTTATTGAAGGTATTGAAATGGGTTTTGAACTAAAATTTGGCAGCGAAGCGTTAACAATATTATCAGAGATTGTTCAAATACAGAACGTAGAGATATTAAGAGCTATTCTTACCAGTATCAAAACTGTGAATACTCTAGAATAACTCCAGCAAATCTATCAATAAATCACTATTCATACTCGACTGTAAAAAATAGCAATGTCTCAGACAGGATGCTATGTCTCTTTACACTCTTATTAATTTAATCTAATTGTCTGTTAATTTGATATATGAAGTTAAGTTAAGAATTATTGCAAAATAGTCAACAATTTTTGGGAATATCACCCAAGTTAATTAAAAGGTTTACGCCGAATGGATATTTTAATAGAATAATCTCATCAAAAGATTCGCAGAAATATAAATGGACTGGATTACACTACTGCGATCGCTACAGTCTGATTTTATTAAAAGGTTAACATCTGGTTCTCTGCTTCATTGTGAAACAGAAGGTCAATATAGTGAATTAACTATAATCTCTGGAGAAAGGTTAAAGGCACTACGGGAATTTTGCTGGTTGATGGCTGAGAAATACAAGCGTGTTTTACCAGTCCGTGACGTTTTTATTAGCTATCTTAAAGGAAAGTTGGGTGAGGAAGTTGTCAAAGAGCGTTTAGCTGATTTTATTACCGAAGTCGATTATGAAAAGCGATTCGGCGGCGATGGCAATATAGATTTTACGTTGACTTCTGACCCATCTATTGGTGTTGAGGTTAAATCTCGTCACGGTAGTATTGATAGAGCTAGATGGTCAATTAGTTCTGAAGAGGTTGAAAAAAATGCAGTTGTAGTTTGCATTTTGATTCAAGAAGATGTAAGTGAAGCACAATCTGAGTATCACCTTTTTTTGGCTGGGTTTCTCCCAACCCGGATGATTAAGTTGAAGACTGGTAAAATTTATTTTGGAATAGAACAATTACTGTATGGTGGTGGTTTATGGTGTTATCTAGAACAGTTACAATCTTCTATAAATAATTCTAAGCAACAACCACTAATTTACAAATATCTCCCGAAGCCGGAAATTGCATCTAAGCCAAATATTAATCAGTTGAGCAAATCTTATTTTAAACTAGAATATAGTGATGAATATTTAAATATACTTTATGTTAGATTAGGTGATGAATGTTTTGAAAAAGGAGAATATTCAAATGCGATCGCCAAATATAATCAAGCGTTACAAGTAAAATCTAGTAATGTTGATTTATATTATAAACGAGGTTTAGCTCATTATCAAATAGGAGATTATGAAGCTGCGATCGCAGATTATTCGCAGGCAATCCAGATAAATCTTCATGATGCCAAATCTTACAATAAACGAGGTTTAGCTTTCTCTCAATTGGGAAGATTAGAAGAAGCAATTAATGATTATACCCAAGCTATCAGCATTAATCCTAATGTTGCCGTGGCTTATAAAAACCGGGCTGAAGCTCGTTCCCATGTAGGAGATAACCAAGGAGCAATCGAAGATTATACTCAGGCTATTAAAATTAACCCCCATTATGCTGATGTTTATAAAAACCGTGGGATTGCTCGTTATTTATTAGGCTCTCAACCGGGATTTACCCAAGCAATTAAAATTAATCCTAAAGATGCCATAGCTTATAAAAAACGTGGTCATGCTCGTTCAGATTTAGGAGATTTTGAAGGAGCAATTGAAGATTATACTCAGGCAATACAGATTAATCCTAATTATGCAGATGCTTATTATAACCGTGGTTATGCTCGTTCAGATTTAGGAGATTTTGAAGGAGCAATTGAAGATTATACTCAAGCAATCCAGATTAATTCAAATTATGCAGATGCTTATTACAATCGTGGCAATATCCGTTTAGAAATAACAGATAAACAAGGAGCAATTGAAGATTTCCAAAAAGCGGCAGACATTTATCGTCAAGAAGGTAAGCTAGAAGCACTCAAAGATACACGAGAAATAATATTAAATTTAGAAATAGAAGAATCATTAGATATTTTAAACTTCTAAAAAGTTGAGCAATTCGGATAAATAGCAATTTTCAGTCTAATATCATGTCTGCATAATTAGTTATGATTCCCACAGCCATTACACTCCACCCGTTACCTCCTCCTCACTCGCGGGGAGGGGAGACGAAGCGTAGCTTTAGCAGGGTGGAGTTCTTCGGGTTTAACAAGTAATCAAGCAGACATAATATCAGAGAATATTTGCAAAGTATTAGGCGAATAGAATTCGCTATTACAAAATTGCTCCAGTCTCTTTCAAATAAACCCGCGTAAATGGTTCATCTTCACCCAAAGTATAATCTTCAATCAATCCTTTGCGACGAATAGAAATATTGTTGCCTTTTTTAATTACTACAGTCGAACTATCAAACACATCTCGCACCAACATCATCTCAGTTTCAGTGGGATTATCCAAAACGATCATATTACTACTGCGGTAAAACATACCCTCTTCATCTAGAATATCTTCCGCATACTCGGCAATCAGCAAATCAAGTTTTGGATGACGCAACAAAGTTTGGACGTTGCTGTTGTAATTTTTGCTTAATACTTTTTTGGAGCGATTTACAAAAACTGCATCACGACAAACAGCACCGATTATCCAGTTGGGATTTTGTAAAAGGATATGGTCAATTGTTGCTTGCAGTTCTTCAACTGAGATTTTATTAAAGGTAATAATTGGTATCCTAGAATCTGTACCTGACTCAAAAAAGGTTTCTAAGATATAAGAAGGCACATCAACGCTTTCACCAACAGAAGGTTTAAGATGCATTAAAACACCTGGTGCAGCATTGATTTCCAAGATAGCAAAGTTAGTGGATTTCCAAGATTCTGAGAGACTTTTCGTAATCACATCAATACCGAGACAAGTCAACTGGAAGTGTTGGGCAATATCTTGCGCCAAGATAATATTGTCATCATGAACTGTCTGGGTTGCATCGATGCTCATACCTCCGGCTGAAAGATTGGCGACTTTACGTAGATAAACAGTGCGCCCCTTTTCAATCACGCTGTCCAATGATAAACGCTGTTCCTCTAGGTAAAGTTCCATCGCTTCATCTATCTGAATTTTACTCATCGGCGAGGTAGGCGTGTCTAAACGTGCGGGCTTCCGGTTCTCTTGGCGGATTAATTCTGCAAGCGTTAAATAGCCATCACCAACAACCGATGCTGGACGGCGTTCTGTGGCGGCGACAAATCTGCCATTGACACACAACAAACGAAAATCTGATCCAGAAATACTTTTCTCAACAATTATCCGAGTTAGCTGATCTTCAGGAATCGCTGCCAGTGCCCTACTATAAGCAGCTGCAAGTTCTTTCGAGTCTTGCACGTCAGCTGTAACGCCAATTCCTTTGTGGCCTACCACTGGCTTAACTGCCACTGGGTAGCCAATTTGTCTTGCTGCTGCCAAGGCTTCCTTTTCAGTAAAGACGATATCGCCTTCAGGAACTGGGAAACCCAAGGTTTTTAAAAATGCCTTGCAGTCATCTTTGCGGGTGGTAAACTCTGAATCTAGATGGCTATCACAGTTAAATGTTGTTGCTACCCCCCGGACATGTTTTTTTCCTAAGCCGTATTGCATTAATCCTTCTTCCCACAAATGAAAGGCGGGAATACCTTTTTCGTAGGCTGTTCGCAATAGAGCGTAAACTGTAGGGCCACCATAGATAGAGGCGCGGAATTTATTTTGCAGCCTCACCAATTGTTCATCAAAATTAAAGTCTTCATCTTGGGTAATAGCTTCAAACCAATCCCAAACAAAATAAGCTACCTCTCTAGTTGTGCGTTCATGTAGTGATTGAACGCTAATCCGCACGAAATCTGGATATGGCTTGACACTCCAACGGTTAAGGTGCAAATCCATGTCCAGTTTTCCGACTTCGGATACAACTTGGGCAAATAGATGAGCATAAGATTCGTAGCTTTGGCTGCCTAGATTTGGATAGCGATCGCCAATCTTTACAATATAATCCTCAATGGGCAAAGGCTCTCTAGACTCAACTAGAGTAAAATCAAATACTAGCGCCCCTCTATCTAAATAGGGGTTGGGCCCAACATAATGCTTGAAGTTGAAAATATCGAATACATCCGTTCTTCTAGCATTAATGCGGACTAAATCACTGCTTTTTTGTAGAACCATTGATTACGAACCTTTGGCTAAACACCCTGAAATTTAAATGCTGAGTTCTGGTTACTCAGACTTATTGATTGTAAATTGATTCACATTAATTTTGGAGAGTGATGGCAAAGCCCTTGATCTAATCAGAACCCAGATTAAACCTATTAGTAAGCATTTTCAACTATCTCAAGGCATAATTAAACCCCCTTACCTCAGCAAAGAAAAAACTACAGTCAATTCATCCTCCTGAATAGTCAAATATATAACCTTTGAAAGGTACAAACCCAGCCAATAACTTGTATAAATAGATATAAGGTATTCAAAAGACAGCAAAGTTATGAATAGCACACAAGCTGCTCTAAGAGACGAGATTCGAGAACTTGCTGAGGAAGCTTTTCACCAAAAGCTGATCTCTGGGCATGGTGATGGCCCGGATATGAATGAGTATCAAATTGTCTACCAAGGCAAACCCAGGCATCTGCCACTGGAACAAGCACGTTTTTTCTTAACTAACTTGCTTTATAGAAGTCGCATTCATTAGGGCTTACCATCAGATATCTAATTGCACTCAATTAAAGTTAATACCGACTATTTTATAGCACGATAAATTTTCAATCGGCAATTAGCAATGCCTCTAGCAAATCACTCTAGAGGCAGTTGATGCTGTAAGTTTTATTAAGTCAACGAACGTTAATGAGGATAGTGAGGATAGTTATTTTTTTGTAAATTTTTAGAAAAATCTTTTGGTTTCATTGCGATGTTTAAGGACAAGCCCTTCTCTACGAGAGGCTGCGCCAACGGGTTCGGCAGCTCTCAACTGACGGAAACCGCCAGGACTGCGACTGCCTCACCGCTTTGCGTCTATATAAATATCAAAACTTCCTTCTATCAAGCGATCTACCAAAGGAATGATTTGATAGTTGGAATTGTCATGGTTTAGTAAAATTGATTAACTCAAATCAGGGGGCATCATGGTAGAAAGTAATGCTAAACGGCAGTTGGTAATTATTGGGGGAGCCGAAGACAAGGAAGGAGATTGCCAAATTCTGCGGGACTTTGTGCGACGCGCTGGGGGTACGAAGGCGTATATTGTAATCATGACGGCGGCGACAGAATTACCAAGAGAAGTGGGAGAAAACTATATTAGAATATTTGAGCGACTGGGAGCCGAAAATGCTCGTATTATTGATACAGAAAGCCGCGATGATGCTTCTTCATCTACTGCATTAGAAGCAATTCATAAAGCAACTGGAGTATTTTTTACTGGGGGAGATCAAGCTCGGATTACCAACATCCTTAAGGGCACAGAAATAGATACGGCGATTCATCAACGGTTTTCTGAAGGTGTAGTTATCGCAGGCACAAGTGCGGGAGCCGCCGTGATGCCAGACGTAATGATTGTGGAAGGCGATTCAGAAACACATCCTCGGATTGAAACTGTTGAAATGGGCCCCGGTCTTGGTTTTCTACCAGGAGTGGTAATTGACCAACATTTTTCCCAGCGCGGACGCTTGGGACGCTTAATTTCAGCTTTGATACTACAGCCTGCTGTTTTGGGATTCGGTATTGATGAGAATACCGCTATGGTCGTGACAGATAATCAAATTGAAGTTATTGGTCAAGGTGCGGTCACGATTGTTGATGAATCAGAAGCTACATACAACAATATGGACGAAATTTTGAAGGATGAGTCTTTGGCGATTTGCGGAGCAAAGCTTCATATTTTGCCGCATGGCTTCAAATTTGACTTGAAAACCCGTCAACCTATTCTAAATAATGGCTCTGTGGCAAATATGTCTGTAGCTGTTGGTTGAATCAACACCTAACTTTTAACAGATGCGTTTAAATTGAGTCAATAATTAAAAATCTAGGACTTACGCACGAGTTACGGAATAACGTAGACGCTGCATTGGCTTGCCGCAGGCTACCGCAGAGGCGCATAGAAGCCAGTGCGCCCTTGCGGTTAAGAGACTTGTTCGCTCTTAGCGTTCCCGTTCGTGCAGCGTCTTTGTCAGGAGAAGGGTAGCAACTGGCGCGACACGGAGAAATCGGAGTTTGAGAGATATTTTGCGTAAGTCCTATAATTGTAGATTACTGACATTTATTTCTTGAATATCCTCCCAAATACTCTCAGAAATAGCGGACATAGCACCGTATTGTTAGGAGGAAAGGGGGGATTTATTATTGATAAGCGATCGCAGTCGTGAGTGAAACTCAGGTATAAAAAACACTTGTGTGAGTTTGATACTGTACGAATGCATCGTGATGTGAAAGAAAGAAAATTTTAGGACTTACGCAAACTCAATGATTCTTGGCGTTCTTCTTTAAGGAGACGCCGCGCGTTGGCAGAAGCCTCTTGTAGAGAAGGCGGTTCGATAAAATAAGATTTTTAGCACTTTTTGCGTAAGTCCTAAATTTATTAAAGTGAATCCAATACTGCGTAGGTTTTGAAAATTTGTAGGTTGGGTTGAACTTTAGTGTTACCCAACAAACCTCTGAAAATGTTAGGTTTGGTTCCTCAACCCAACCTACATTAGAGTTATTTTTTAGGCTTAACCGAACACTATTAAGAGTGAATCTAGCAGATTTAACCGATAGCCCACCTAATACAAGGTAAATGATTGTGTTGTTTCTCCATCGAGGATGGACGTACAGATAAGCTAATGAGCATTTAAGTTGCATAAAAGCAAGGTTAGAGCCGCTTACTACAAGCGAATCAACCTGGAAAAATGAATGATGATTAGCTTACTATTTAATCTCGTCGCTCTCGCCAAATAGGCGGCTTTGGACTCTGACTTGCGTAGGTTAGCAAAAACCGCAGGCATTGCATAACAAATTGTACAAGTTTACGGAGGGCAAATCATCGCAAGAAGTATACTTGGGTCTTGGCTCAACCTTTCAAATTAAGCTTCCCCTCAAGCTTTGACCCATCTTGATGAGATAAAAATTTTTCACTACTGTGATAGCTTCTTCGCCATTTTTCCAGATGCTCTATAGATATTGATTTAGATATGACGTTCACGCCATTTCCTCGCCAAGCAACTTCTGCATCTGTTGTGAAAACCCCGCACTCTAATTGATCTAACCTTATATTCCAATATTCACTAAACCGGCCTTTCAAAGTAATAACTTGCTCAAATACCTTGTTTCTGTGTTTATTTCTTCTTTTTCTTTCAGTAGCTCCTGTTGCTTCTGTATCAATAAATTTAGTTTCAATTAAAAACAGGCTTCCTTTAAAGGTCTGATAGACAAAATCACACTTTCCTAAATCTGTATAATCTGAAATTGGAGATTTTTCAAATAACAGTAATTCAGCGCACGAGGGAAATAAGTCTTTAATATTCAGAAATAAATAAGCTTGCAGTAGAAGTTCCTTATCATAAGGAAATAAAATAACTCCTTCAAAAAATTTTTTAATATCCTCCTGAGTTTGGGGTTGAATGATTTTACAGTATGAAACAAATTTATGTAGCTCGTTCACGATCATCAAGTTCTAACTCCTTCCCCCGGTCGCAGCCTTAAGGGTCTTAGCATAAAAATATACCATTACCTCAAGGAAATCATCATCCGCATAAGTAACTAAAAAAACGATTAAAAGCCTGAATACTTAAGCTATTTTACTGTTGACAGTTCAGTAAAACTAATCACTAAGCGATTTTTTACTAAGCTGCTTTTCAGTAATGGTAGACTTTTCACCTCTGGCTTTAGATACCAGTCAGCGATTTGAGATGAGCAGGAAAACTGGCATTTTGCAAAGCTTGAACGGCTATTCTAGAATCTTGTACGCAAAATTGCCAACCCAAGCGAACAAGTTTTCGAGAATTTTCAGTTTGTATAATTCCAATTACTGGCATTTTTGCCTTTTCTTTATCTCCTGACTGTTCTTGCAAAATTATTTTTAAGCGATGTAGTTCATCGATATTACCTGCTTGCTGGGGATTTAATTCCACCATTACCATTTGTACTGTTTCCACTGGCTCTGCATCTTCAAGAATAAATTGAGTTTGCTCGTCGCGTCGATCTACTTTTCCCCAAATAATCAATCTAGTGTCAACTTGGAGTAGGGAACTAATGCGTTCATAGATTTTAGGAAAGACTACAGCTTCTGATTGTGTAGTGAGGTCTTCTATTTGCAAAATTGCCATTTGATCGCCTTTTTTAGTAACTACTTTTTTGACGTTATTCAACATGACAACTGCACAAAGTCTTGTTTCTTCCCTTTGCTCTCCCATTTGCGAAAGGTTAATTGGAGTCAAAAGTGGTGCTATTTGCCGTAAGCATTTCAATGGATGATCTGATACATAAAATCCTAATAATTCTTTTTCCATCTGCAACTTTTTCTGTGGTGGCAAGTCCATCACAGGTTTAGATTTTGGAGCAGTTTCAAAGGCATTATTTGCTCTTTTGGTGGGAGTAGAAGAAAATCCGTCACCTAATAAATCTAAAAGATTTCCTTGACCACTAGCTCTGTCTTTAGCGCGAGATTGTGCCCAATCATACACTAATTCTAAGTCGTTAATTAACTGTTGACGGTTGGGTTCAATTTTGTCAAAGGCTCCACAGTAAATCAACGATTCCAGAGTCCGGCGGTTAACAGCACGTAAATCCACGCGATCGCAAAAATCAGCGAGAGATTTGAACTCTCCTGTCTCATTTCTTGCCTCCAAAATACAGGCGATCGCACTCTGTCCTACGTTACGCACCGCCGAAAATCCAAATAGAATCTTTCCTGCCGTTGGCGTAAAATCAACGCCAGAACGATTAATATCTGGCGGATCTATGGAAATACCCATATTTGTACAGTTAGTAATATATCTCTGTACCTTATCGGTATCGCCACTGTTAGCCGTTAACAGCGCTGCCATATATTCTAGTGGGTAATTAGCTTTTAAATATGCTGTTTGATAAGTTACATAACCATAGGCAGTCGAATGGGATTTATTGAAACAATTGGAAGCTATTAACCCATTTTTGATTGCAAAATTATGGTCATGTTCAACCCCAATGTCATAAACACTTTGTTTTCCTAAATATTTGCGCGTGACTATTTTAATCATCCTAGCTTACCCTCAAAAAATTTTTTCCCAAATTGATCAAATGATGACAATTGTAATTTTTGTAATACCATAACAAAAAGTTATATCATTATAAAACACTGCTATACTGTTGCACAAAAATAGTCAAAATATATCAATCTTTTGTCAAACCATTAGATAGACAGTTAAAAGCTATACAATTGCTGTTTTAACGCTTATTAAACCGTTCCAATACATATTAATCCACTTAATCAGATGCCTGGAGAGTGGGGAAGAAGCAGGGGAGCTCTTCACGGGGGAGAAAAATTTTACAAGAGAAGGCAGTTCTTGCTGGAGAAAAGAAGTATTAATGAAAACTTTAGTTGTGGGTATAAAGCTTACTAGTATAAAAAGATTTATGTTGATAGCGCAGTGTTAGCGAGTCAGACACTCCTACGTCGCTAACGCAACGCTTACGAGCGTCACGGAAAGTGCCCTCTTCTTTCTGCCCCCTGCTTGTGCCTTTGCCTCTATCCAATGCCTAATGCGTCAGTTACTATCGTTGAAAAGCAACTCAGTATGAGAGGGTGTAGGTAGGTGCAAGTCGTGTTGATCGTATTTTTAGTGGTGGTTGTGGGATTGTTTGTGGTAGTCGAGATCGGACTGCGATCGCTTTTTGGCTTTGGTAATCCCCTGATTTACATTGGCGATGAGCAGGTTGGTTATTTATTGGCTCCTAACCAGCGTACCCGTCGTTTTGGTAATCGCATTGAAATTAATGAGTATTCTATGCGAGGTAGTCCGATTAAGAAGACATCTGCGCCTTCTGGGCTGCGAATTTTACTCTTAGGCGATTCTATTGCTAATGGTGGCTGGTGGACGGATCAGACTAATACAATATCCATGATGATGATGCGTTCTTTGGCATCATCCACTAATAGTAATTATCAGGAAGTAGAAGTGCTAAATGCTTCAGCTAACTCTTGGGGGCCAAGGAACGAGTTAGCTTATTTAGAGAAGTTTGGCAATTTCAATGCTCAAGCGATAGTGTTATTAATTAATACGGATGATTTGTTTGCAACTGCTCCCACTTCTTTACCGATAGGACGCGAGCGCAACTATCCCAATAGTAAACCGCCCTTAGCATTGGTGGAAGTGTGGCAACGTTATATCGTCAAGCAACAGCCAATTCCTGAAATGAAAGCAGTGCAAAATGAACCAGGCGATCGCGTAGGGATTAATTTGGAGGTGATCGGCAAAATTCAAGCTCTGACTCGTCAAAGTAACAGCCAATTTCTCCTAGCCATGACTCCCTTACTGCGAGAAATTGTTGAACCAGGCCCCCGCGATTACGAAATTATTGCACGGCAGCGCTTGAATGATTATACTAAAGCCCAACAAATTAACTATATAGACTTTTTACCGACATTCAATTCAACTACCAACCCTCAAGCTTTGTATCACGACCACATTCACCTCAACTTAGAAGGTAACAAATTTGTCAGTGAAGTTATGGAGCGATCACTTTTAGAAATTTTAAGGGAGATACCACTTCCTCAAAGTTACTAAAGTTGTCAATTATATCCAAAAAAAGCTTCGTATTGAGGGATTTGTCGCTCAATTTCAAGTGCCTATAAAGGACTTCCAAATAAAAAATATCCCATCGTTTTAGAGGCAGGGTGGAGCGGGCAGGAGGCAGGGGAAAAGAAAGTCGTAGTGAAGTCCATAAATTGGATAATTTATTTTTGGAGTTCCCTAATCAATGACTCGAATTTGTTTTAATGAAGCGATACAATTCAAATCTACTTATCCTCGGCATTACTACATCAATAGCGTTCGCATTTGGCTTTTCTTCTAAGATTATTCTTAGAGCTTCTTTCGCACTGGTCGTTTTAATAATATTTTACCCCTAACTGTGAGATAACGACCAACTAATTTTAATTCGATCAGACAATATTTTCTAACTAAAATAGTAGCGATTCAGGTAATACTCAACCTGAAATATCCAAAAAATATCTTGGAATTTATAGTATTATTTTTTAAATTAAGAAATTAAACAATATGTTGAAATATTATTTTTAGTAAATCTCCTTGTGAAAAAGGCTTAGTTAAATAACCTGATGCTCTAACTATCTTAGCTTTAGCTCTATCTATAAATCCTAATTTTTCTGACACCATAATCACAGGTGTATTTTTAAAATTTGAGTGTTTACGTAGCAAAGAGCAGAGTTCATATCCATCCAAATTCGGCATTGAAATATCCAACAAAATAATGTCTGGTTTCGTGTGAACAATCTGCATTAAAGCCTTTAAAGAATCGGTGACTCCCACAACAGAAAATATTTGCTCATCTAAATAACTTTTAATAGTATTCAATACAGTAAGACTATTATCAATACAGAAAATTGTGTAGATTTTTTTGTCAGCAGATGGTTGAATGATTCGTTGACCTCTATATTCATTGGTATTAATAGAGTATTTTAGTGGCTTATAGCCGTTTGTTGTAGACGAGTTTGGTGTACTTTTGCTTTTAGGTTTTAGCTCATTTATTTTGAATAATTCTGAGGGGTCTGATTGAGAAGTTGGTGATGTCTGACGATAAGCCGCTTCCCTTCGGGGTGTTTGACATTGTTCAACTAGTAAGCGGAGATTTAGATGGCAAAACTTTGGCATGTCATCCAGAAAGCTTTCAGGAATAAATTCATAACTCCCCTCGTCTAAGTTCAGAAATGACTCTAGAACTTCTAGCGCCAATTGCTCTATCAGTATCGCCGCTTGAGAGGGACTGATATATTTCTGATTGACTAACCAACAAATAGCCAAATAATCTGGGTTTGGTATGGCCTGATTTTCAACACCAGTTTCAAATATCGCCCGCAACTGTTCGTGAATTTCATGAGGAAGAGTAGAAATTTGCTGACTCAAGCGTTGCAAATTTCTGTAGAGTGGCTCAAACATTTTCTCTGAGTAGCAGGCATAAATTAGTTTACCCTCGTCTACATATATTGACCAAGAGCCTGATGTGCTAAATACCTGCAAACAACCAGTAACCGACTTACCAGTGATTTTTTTCAACAAAGATAAAGGCTGAAGCTTTTGGAAGAATCTGTATCTACTAATCGGAAGTGTCTTCATTGGGATGGCTTTGGAATAAAATTAACATTTGTTTGCACGTAAAATTAGTAAATTACCTTTTCGGAATTCACTGCGACTTTATTGGAAGCACTATCAGATAAATATAGCGGTCACATTTGAGTTAGTACAGAGATTCCACACCCCCCAACTCTTAATTCACCAATCTCTGTTAAGCTATAAAGCACGAGTTACAAATAAACCAATCCATGTTATTGCCCAATAGCAAAATGGCCTGATTGGTTGCCAGGATATAGTATTTCAAAAATTAGATTGGTTTTCTGTATCTTTCGCTAATCTAGCCAATCTAAGAGTAACTCAAGTGCAACGCATAGACCATTGGCTCTCGCCCATCAGTCACAAAAGCATCATTGTTATCCGTATTAAGCGGTCTAAAATTATAGATACTTTAGTTCTAGTGCCAAAGTTGTTTTGCCCCTGATGACTAAAGTCAAAAACGACCAAAATCTACTGTCATGCAAATGAAAATAGCTCTTTTTCAAGGCTTTTAAGCGTTAAATCCACGCTGACGAACTATGTTTTTGCAGTCGTGACGAAAGTCGTCGGGCACTTTTGCTAGAAGTTTATTCTTGAGAGTAACTTCTTCAAGAGAAAACGTATTATTAGAAACTAAGCATTAAAAAAGTTAAATGCCTTACTTAGGTTTGTGTTAGGTTTGTGATTGTAGAGCAACCCTTAGTGTTGGGATTGGGTAAAATTATCACTTGCACAACAAGAATGGTAAACCTCCTACCAATGGATGAGTTAGCTGGTAATTGCCACCATGATGGTGTGTGGTGAGATGCAACAGGCAACCAAATTAGCAGAAGGGAATCTCTTCATAATTACTGGAGACGGTTTCTGAGGTTGTGTAGGGCTAGATAGTCACCTTGCACAATTTGAAGTGACAAATTCAAGAACTTGCAGCGAAATTCTTGATTGCTAGTAGATACCTGCAAAATAGCTCTTTTCAGCTAGATGGTAGATAACAAGTAAGTAACCACTAAAATTCAGATTACTATAATTTTCAAAAAAAGTTAGCATAAATATACAAACTTCATGATAAATCAATAAAGGAAACATGAAAACTAATTAATATTATTTTTCAGTATTTATTTTATCGGATGTCCGGGAAGGCTGAGAATGTACAGTTAAAGATAATTTTGTATATTTATAGCGGTTCTTAGTTTAAGCTGTCGTGCCTACAAGTTGTACTATTTTTATTGTCAAAAAAAGCTGCAAACCCTCTCCCTTGTTCCCAGCAAGAACTGCTCCCCTGCGGCCTCAATGTGCTTGCTTAAATGCTTAACAGCTTAGTAGGTACAGAACCTTGCTCGTCGAAAATCTCAAGTTTTAAAAGTTACAAATATAAATAGAAAATTGTCCCCAATCGCATTTATCCATAAGGGATTTTTAGCAGAAAGACGCAAAGAATTACTTTGCGTCTTTTGTGTGAGATTTAGAAGTGGAAAGTCTCACTGTTAAAATTCTCCATCTATTTAAAATTGCTCCCGCCAGCACCAGCTTAAAAGTGTACCACCTGCCACCAGTTTAACTATTTCCAGTATCCAATAACCGCCGTGCAGTATATTCATTGTCGATGGAATAGCAGCAGCAGCTTCAAATAGGTTGAGTTGAACTCCTATAGCGCACATCTGCGGAGTTAAGAAATAGGTGTCAAGCACAGTTATAGTTAACAGCAGCACAGATAAAACAATACTGCCAATACTCCAGTGATATCGGGTTTTACTTAAAGCTAGCGCCCCAGTCAGGACTATCGCAGCAGATAGTAATTCCATCCGATTAAAGTTCCAAAAAATCGTATAGCCTGCTGTCGTAAAACCAGCTTGGCTCATCATGCCAGAAAGATAAAGGCTAGGCATAATTACCCAGTCTAAAACTAGACTAGCACTGAGCCAAAAGCCCAAAGTCAATATGATGGCGGTTTGCCAAATTGGTCGCTTGAATTCAAAGTTAGAAATAGCAGTCATAAAATAATTGCGTGTGTTGTATTTCTTTAGTTTGTAACTTTACTAGCAGTTTGACAAGAAATATCAACTAACCTTTACAAAGCGATCGCTCTTAAATTTTGACTCAATCCCAAGATTTTTGACTATGTTAAAAAATATTAAGATTTTTTAAAAGTAATTTAAATAAATTTTGACTGTTAAAAATACTCAATTTTTTATGTCGAAAGCAACTAAGCGATCGCGGCAACTGGAATGATAAATGATAGGTTTAAGTTTAAATTAATACACAGACAGATTGCCAAAATCCTTAATTTGTTACAGCCTTCTGCTTTCTAAAGCATCCACTGTGGCTTCAGTAAGTCAGTAAAAAAGAAAATTTCAATATCAATATATATTTCAATTCAGGCCTTGCAGAACAGTGGGATGAATCGGGGTAAGGTGGCGTTGCAGAGGAGGCACAGGGAGACTTTTGGAAGTTGCTAAATTATTCCGCAACTATACAACGCCAGCCAGTCTAGTAGAGATTTTGATTTTAAACAAGACGAATTTTTTAATACTATATTATATCACTTTTAAATAAATTAATTTCGTCTTTCTCTAAAATATCTATCTTTAGACATAGCTTTTTAAAAATTTCTTCCTATACAGTACACTTCGCATGGTGGATTGACTTAAATCTATTTACATATGTTATGATTTGTGTTGTAATTTTAATTTAGTCAATGGAAAATTATTTGCTAAATTAAGCTAAAATAGCGTAATTTAGAACATTCAAGGCAATTCAAGCAAACTTAGAAATTTTTAATAAAAAACCATTCCTTAAAAAAAGTTAAAGTTTTGTTACTAGTAACTGAGATATTTTTAACTTCTGAATCTTTAGAAGTTACCAAAGTAGGTATGTTGAATACTAAACAGTAACTTGAGTGAATGAAAAAAGAATTCTACTGCCATTCTGAAGAGAGTGTAATGAGTCATATTCGTTTTTAACCATTTTATGGTTTAAGACTAATACTAAAAAATAGTTAGTTGAGAATTAATCATGCCTGTAATCTCAAATTTCCGCCTGGAGATAGACAATATGATTAGTTTATTAAGATAAGACTTTTGCAAAGTCTAATGGTTGTAAAGTTACTAAAAACAAACAGAGGGGGGTTAATAAAAATTAAGATAAGCTTCCCAAAACTCCACTGTTATTATCAAGCAAATAGAATATGGCGAGTTGAGCAATATAAGGTTTTATACTGATGTTAAAAAAAAGCGAACTAACGATTAATCAGGGTTCTAATCTCAAATTTAAGCTTGGAGATCAACGATACGATAAGTTTTCTAGATTAGAATTTTTGTGGAATCGTACAGTTGGAAAGCCATTAAAATTAAACTATAGTGGAATAAACCTCAATTAAGATAAATTTTCCTCTTACTAAAGTTAATAATCCTGAAATAAAGAATGCAAGTATTATGGCGAAATCTTGCTAATGGGACTAGTTAAGAGGCTATCTTAAATTAAAGACTAGCCCACCTACAGAATTTACTCCAATGAATGGTATTGTTTAATAACATTGCCAGTCAGAAATATAAGTAATCTTTTTTATTGAAAGCTCATTTAAGGATGTCTTTAATCTCAAACGATAAAGAGCATTATTTACTGCTGGCATACATTAGGGTAAATCGGAATTATTACCGAAATCTCACAATTTTTTGAATTTGAATAAGGTCAACACACATGAATAAAGTTCAAGCATCATTTGAAGCTACAGAAGCTGCGTTTCACGTACAAGGTTACGAAAAAATCGATTTTAGTCTTGTCTATGTGAACGGTGCATTTGATATTGAAAACAAAGAAATCGCAGATAGCTATGCAAAATTTGGTCGCTGTCTGACTGTAATTGATGCCAACGTCCATGAACTTTATGGCGATCAGATAAAGTCATATTTTAAACACTATGACATTGAACTGACAGTATTTCCAATCATTATTACAGAGCCAGCTAAAACCCTGGCAACTTTTGAAAAAATTATTGACGCTTTTTCGGACTTTGGCTTAGTTCGTAAGGAACCAGTCTTAGTTGTCGGCGGTGGTCTAATTACTGATGTGGCTGGGTTTGCTTGCGCTTCCTACCGTCGCAAGAGTAACTACATTCGCATTCCTACCACGTTGATTGGTTTAATTGATGCAGGTGTAGCAATTAAGGTTGCAGTTAATCATCGTAAGGAAAAAAATCGCTTGGGAGCATATCATGCACCTTTGAAAGTAATCTTAGATTTCTCATTCTTGAAAACCTTGCCAACGGCTCAAGTTCGCAATGGGATGGCAGAGTTAGTGAAAATTGCTGTAGTGTCTAACTCGGAAGTCTTTGAACTGCTATATGAATATGGCGAAGAACTGCTTTCCACTCACTTTGGATATGTGAATGCAACACCAGAAATTAAAGAGATTGCCCATAAAGTCAACTACGAGGCAATCAAAACCATGCTGGAGTTAGAAACTCCTAACTTGCATGAAATAGACCTTGATCGCGTCATTGCCTACGGTCACACTTGGAGTCCTACCTTAGAATTAGCACCTCAGATACCCCTATATCACGGTCATGCGGTCAATATAGATATGGCTTTGTCTGCAACCATTGCAGCACAACGGGGTTATATTTCCACAGAAGAGCGCGATCGCATTTTAGACTTGATGAGCCGTATCGGTTTATCACTCGATCATCCTCTATTAGATGGGGATTTGCTCTGGTATGCTACCCGATCTATAAGTTTGACACGAGATGGCAAACAACGCGCAGCCATGCCTCGTCCAATTGGTGAGTGCTTCTTTGTCAACGATCTGACTCGTGAAGAACTTGATGCGGCCTTAGCCGAACACAAAAGTCTTTGTACTAAATACCCTCGTGGCGGAGAAGGTGTTGACGCATACATTGAAAGTCAACAAGCCAAGCTAGTAGGGGTCTGAAAATATGACCAGTGTTGTAGGACGAGAAACAGCTAGACCAATAACGCCACATAGCATCTTAGTAGCCCAGCTACAGCAAACCCTCAAATTGGCACAAGAGAACAACATTCCCGTAGAGATATTAGATTCTTTAAGGCAGGGTGTTCAATTAGCGGCGGGTTTAGATCCCTACTTAGATGATTACACCACCCCCGAATCGAGCGCATTGACAGCATTGGCGCAAAAAACTAGCAAGGAAGACTGGAGCAAACGCTTCAGCGATGGTGAAACAGTGCGTCAACTAGAGCAGGAAATGCTCTCAGGACATTTAGAAGGACAGACATTGAAAATGTTTGTTCATATGACCAAAGCAAAGCGCATTCTAGAAGTAGGAATGTTCACAGGGTATTCAGCCTTAGCAATGGCAGAAGCATTACCAAATGATGGGCAACTTATCGGTTGCGAAGTAGATCCTTATGTTGCTCAATTTGCTGTTCGTTGCTTTAGTGAGTCTCCCCACGGCAACAAAATCGTTGTGGAAGTAGCACCTGCCCTAGAAACACTCTACAAGCTGGCTGCGAGAAAAGAAGTATTCGATCTGATCTTCATTGATGCAGATAAAAAAGAGTATGTAGAGTACTTCCAAACGATTTTGGATAGTAACTTACTGACTCCCGACGGTTTAATTTGTGTGGATAACACTTTGTTACAAGGACAAGTTTACCTACCACCCGAACAACGCACCGCTAACGGTGAAGCGATCGCTCAGTTCAACCGCATTGTCGCCGCCGATCCTCGTGTCGAGCAAGTTCTGTTACCCATCCGAGATGGTATAACTCTAATTAGACGCGTAGTGTAATAAAGTTTGTAGAGACGTTGCAATGTAACGTCTCTACAATAAACACAAAGGAAAGACTTATGGGACAATCAATTTCTTTATCTCTGCCTCAATCCCCAACTTCATCAACGGGTGTTAGGGTAAAACTAATAGCTTTATTCAAGACTCTCGGTACTCTGACATTATTGCTAATAGCCTTGCCATTCAATGCTTTGATAGTGTTGATATCTTTGTTGTGGGGCATTGTGCGTTCGCCGTTTACGAAAAAAGCTGTCGTATCTGCTCATCCTCAGACGATCTTGGTGAGTGGAGCCAAGATGACTAAAGCATTGCAACTTGCCCGCTCTTTCTATGCCGCAGGGCACAGAGTTATTTTAATTGAAGGTCACAAATACTGGTTGTCTGGGCATAGATTTTCAAAAGCGGTGAGTCGTTTTTATACAGTTTCGGCTCCGCAATCAGACTTAGAAGCCTATATTCAGGCGCTAGTAGAAATCGTTAAAAAGGAAAAGGTTGACGTTTTTGTACCTGTATCCAGTCCTGTATCTAGCTACTATGAATCTTTAGCAAAGGCTGCATTATCAGAATACTGCGAAGTTTTCCACTTTGATCCAGATATAACCAAGATGTTGGATGATAAATTTGCCCTTACTGATCGGGCGCGATCACTTGGTTTATCTGTCCCCAAATCTTATAAAATCACAGATCCTCAACAAGTTATCAATTTCGATTTTAGTCAAGAAACTCGTAAATATATTCTTAAAAGTATTGATTACGACTCCGTTCGCCGCTTAAATTTAACCAAACTTCCCTGCGATACCCCAGAAGAAACAGCAGCCTTTGTCAACAGTTTACCCATCAGTCCAGAAAGACCTTGGATTATGCAAGAGTTTATTCCTGGTAAGGAATTATGCACACATAGTACAGTGCGGGATGGGGAATTAAGATTGCATTGCTGTTCAGATTCTTCTGCGTTTCAAATCAACTATGAAAATGTTGAAAATCCCCAAATTCGTGAATGGGTACAACACTTCGTCAAGAGTTTGGCACTGACTGGGCAAGTTTCTTTCGACTTTATCCAAGCCGAAGACGGTACAGTTTACGCCATTGAATGCAATCCCCGAACCCATTCGGCAATTACAATGTTCTACAATCACCCCGGTGTTGCAGACGCCTATCTTAATAAAACCCCCCTACCTACACCTCTGGAACCCCTAGCAAGTAGCAAGCCCACTTACTTTATATATCACGAAATCTGGCGACTAACTGGTATCCGTTCTTGGAAACAATTGCAAACATCAGTTAATACTTTAATGCGGGGAACTGATGCCATTTATAGTCTTGATGACCCCATACCATTTTTGACTTTACATCATTGGCAGATTCCCTTGCTTTTGCTGAAAAATCTCCAACAACTTAAAGGATGGGTAAAAATAGACTTCAACATTGGCAAACTGGTGGAATTAGGTGGCGATTAAAATAATTCGTAATACTCGCCTCCGGCGAGAAGCAAGCTACGTAATTCGTAATTCGTAATTAACCACTTTTTGATAGAGAACTGCTATACGTAACCTTTACTAATCACAAAGGTAGATAATAGCACTTTCCTCGCTTGCTCTTAGAGAGGGGGTTGGAAGTGTGGTTCTTGTACCTCACAAGGGCCGAGAACCGCTATATAAATTATAACAATATATAAGGAAGATGAATCATGCCAGTACTTCGTATCCTTCATTTAGTTGGGTCTGCATACAATAATTTTTACTGTGATTTGTCACGCCTTTACGCCCAAGACTGTTTGGCAGCAACGGCAGATCTATCGCACTATGACTTTCAGATTGCATACATCACACCCGATCGCCACTGGCGATTTCCTCCCTCCCTCAACCCTGAAGATATTGCTGACACCAAACCAATAACTCTGTCTGATGCCATACAGTTTCTAACAGCACAAAACATTGACATCATGTTACCACAAATGTTTTGTATTCCTGGAATGACTGAATACCGCGCTTTATTCGACTTGCTGAAGATCCCTTACATCGGCAATACTCCAGATATCATGGCAATAACGGCGCACAAAGCCAGAACCAAAGCAATTGTCGAAGCAGCAGGGGTAAAAGTGCCTCGTGGAGAAGTGCTTTGCCAAGGAGACATTCCAACAATTACACCTCCAGCAATCGTCAAACCTGTAAGCTCCGATAACTCTTTAGGGATGGCCTTAGTCAAAGAGGCTAGTGACTATGACGCTGCTTTGAAGAAAGCATTTGAATATGAAGATGAGGTGATCGTGGAAGAATTCATCGAACTCGGTCGAGAAGTCAGATGCGGTATCATTGTCAAAGACGGGGAGCTAGTGGGTTTACCCCTTGAAGAGTATCTGTTAGACCCCCACGAAAAACCCATCCGCAGCCATGCTGATAAACTCAAACAAACGGATGATGGCAACTTGGGTTTTGCTGCTAAAGATAATAAGAAGTCTTGGATCGTAGACCCCAACGACCCAATCACCCAGAAAGTTCAGCAAGTGGCTAAGAAGTGTCATCAGGCTTTAGGCTGTCGCCATTACAGTTTATTTGACTTCCGCATCGACCCAGAGGGAGAACCTTGGTTCTTAGAAGCCGGCTTATATTGTTCTTTTGCCCCAAAAAGCGTGATTTCTTCTATGGCTAAAGCAGTGGGAATCCCTCTAGATGAGTTATTAATCATGGCTATTAATGAAACGTTAGGCAATAAAAAAGCGTTACAAAATTGATAGTGAATTTCTTGGTATAAATTTTTCTGCTCGTAATGTATAGGTGAGCGATCGCTAATTAAGAGTCGCTTGTTTACGAGAAGCTTTTCTACGAGGGCTTACTCATTTCCTCAAACAGGGATAAGTAACGATGTGCTTGCAGCTCGAGCGCAAATTCTTGTTCGGCTTTCTCACGAGCGCGAACGCAAAGTTTTTGATGCCGCTCTTTGTTCTCTATTACCCAAATAATACCATTTGCTAAGTCATCAGAACTAAAACATTGCGCTCGATATCCATTTTTTTGATGTTCAATTAAATCTTTTAGTCCTGTTGAATCAAAAGAAACCACAGGTGTGCCGCAGGACAGGGATTCACAAGCAGTCAGTCCAAAAACTTCTTCAATTGATGGCACAATCATCACATCCGCAGATGAGTAGAGAAGCGCTAGTTTATTCTCATCATCAACTTTGCCTAAGTAGTGTACCTTAAAACCTAAATCAACTGAATCTTCAGGTTGAGATGAACCAAAAACAATCAGTTCAATTTTATCTTTCCACTCAGACTGACTCAATTTTTGCAACGCTGATTGCAATAGATGAAATCCTTTTCTGGGATTGCTAGTTCCGTTAATTGCTCCGAATAAAATTAGTTGCTTATTTTCTGGTAGGTTCAGTAAGTTTTTGGCTATTTGACGCTCAGTTGGTTTATAGATGCTAAGATTTAACCCGTGAGGAATAACTCTGATGTTGCTATTTGAAAATAGTGAACTGGATTTAGCACATTCAGCAAGCCAATTACTAGGAGTGACAATAGTAAGCTTAAGATTTTGCCATGCTTTAGTTTTACGATGCCAAACCCACCGAGAAAAATCCCAGCTATGGTTGCTACCGAGTTGAGGGCAATTTCCACAAGATTTTGTATAGCGATCGCACCCTAGAGAATAGCAGCATCCACCTGTGAATGCCCACGTATCATGAAATGTCCAAACAATAGGCTTATTGAATTTTGCCAGTGCTTCAATTGGTATAAATCCGTCACATATCCAATGTAGGTTAATGATGTCTGGGTCAAGTTTAGCAATTTGCGACGTAACTGTATTAGGAAGCCATTGGAGCCGGAAAAATACAGGATTACGTGGCATATTTCTATAAAGTTCTAGTGGTAAAGCATCCAATATTGGACGAACTTTCCATATTGCTTTGGCTACCTGATTAGGATAACTGACCACAGTAGAGTCAGCTATTCTTTTATCTTGAATTAGCATCTGAGAATCAATTTCTAATCTCAGTAGTTCTTGATGTAGCCGATAAGCTGCACGAGCAGCTCCTGCTCCTCCCTTGGGATCATAAGTGTTAACTAATAGAGGCTTAATCATTGTTGGTTTAACTGTTTATTCATTAACATAAAGTTTACTATTGCAAAATTGTAGCGTAATAGTGTAGTGTATTAAAGTAATTTTATCATTACATTCCATAATTATCTCAAAAGTAATATCGTGGAATGCAACTTAATATTAATACTTCTACAACTTGAACAAATGCACGATAACACCAGCCCAACAATAGGCTTTCTTTTATTAACACACGCAAAACCTCTACAAATTTACAGGTTAATCAATCAATTAAATAAGATGTTCAATCATCCTGTAATTGTGTGTCATCATGATTTTTCAAAAAGTGATTTATCTATAGATACTCTATCAAAAAATGTTTTACTAGTACGCCCCTACATACAAACAAAGTGGGCAGATTTTTCTGTTGAAGAGGCTACAATACAGGCACTTAAACTAATGTACGAGATACCAGATCCACCGGATTGGTTTGTATACCTTAGTGCAGCAGACTATCCTATTAAAACCGCAAAGCAAATATTGGATGAGCTAGCCTCAAGTCCATACGATGCTTATGTTGAGCATGAGCAGATTACATATGATATTTATAAACATAATGTAATACAAGGTATGTTGTGGCTAAAAAATTCTTATGAACGATACTGTACAAAGTCGTTTTCTTTTCATTACTTAAGTAAATACTTTGCTCAACTGAATATAGAAATACGCTTAGAACATCCTTTATTAACGAAACCTTTTCTTCCTTTTTCAAATAAACTTGCTTGTTTTAGTGGAAGTCAATGGTTTTGTGCCAATCGCAAAGCTGCTGAGTACATTATCGATTTCCACGGACAGAAAAATGCCGTAAGCTTACATTACAGTAAGCTGAAATATCCAGAGGAGGCGTATATTCAAACTATACTTGGTAATGCACCTCACCTGAAACTAAAAAATGACTGTCGGCGATATGTTGATTGGTCAACTGGAGGCCCTCATCCCAAAATATTGCTAATGGAAGATTTGCCTAATTTGGTTGCATCATCTGCTCATTTTGCTCGGAAATTTGACATCGATATAGATAGCAATATTCTTGATGAACTTGACAAAATTACATCCTAGTACTTACCTAACATTTTGATAAACTCAGCTAAATAAATCTTAGCTATGGTTGCTACTTTGAGGACAATCACTATCAGATTTTGTATAGCGATCGCATCCAAGAAAATAGCAGCAACCACGTGTAAATTACGGACTAGCGATGCAGTTCAACCCTCGGAAAGATATCGCAGTCTATTGGCTCCCCAGATTTTTTGGCTTTGAGAGACTCAAATTCTGGGATATCAATTTCCTCAAGAGGTCTGAAAGGCCAAGCATTGGAGCGGCGATCGTAAGTAACATCATCGCCAGTCCAATTAATCACCACTGCGCGTCGTCGTGTAAAAGATGTGTTTTTTACTGAATGATGAATTGTCAGAAAATGATGAACCAAGCAATCTCCAGGCTCCATATCCCAAGATAGAATTTCGTGAGGCTCTGGCTCTACAAACCACGATGGGTCAGATCCTTCACGTAACTCCTTGCCCCATAAATGAGAGGCTTTGATGTACTCTAATTTACCATTCTCTTGGTTAACACTATCTAAAGCCAGCCAAATTTTACAACACTGCTCGCCTTGTATAGGCCAGTAAGATTTGTCGTTATGCCAGCCAACACGGCTGTCTGCTTTCGGCTTTTTAACAAAGAAACCGTCACCCAAAAAGTTAAGTTTTTTCGATTTCAATACTTGAGCCGCAAGCGTCGCTAGGGGAGATTCAAAAGCCAAAGCATGAAAATCAGCGTCAACCAGCCATAAGCTACTGCTATGCTCTACATGACCTTCTGCTTTGTCGGTGTCCTTCACCTCCAAAGGGCCAGGGATTAATATATTCTTTTCAACGGCTGTTCGCATCCGTTCTACCCAGATGTCATCCACGGCATTTTTGACGCAGATAACGCCGTCTTGCTCGAAAGCTTCAACTTGTTCCGGGCTAATTTTTGATGTGTCTACCTTGAGCATCGTAACTTTTTCAGATTTTGAAATTTAACTAATTTGAGTTAGAGTAAAGAGTCGGTATTGAGAATTAGCGACTTTGGGAGCAAGAAAATAGGGGGGTTAATTTTGTCAGCTTGAACGAAGTTGAATTTAGCTCCAGTAATATAGATGCGAGTTCGATGAACCTTTTTTGTGGTCATTCAATATTTTTTTCATCAACGCATCTTTTATTTGACAACGGATTTCTGCAACCTCCTTTACTGAGTATAAATTTTGTAATTCTCTCACAAAAGTTTTTCAAAATCTCAGTATAAAGTAGATATTAAGTTAGCAATTCTTCCCATAGGTGGAGAAATCCGCAATCAAAGTGCAAGACTGTTTGTTAGCCAACCAATTTCACCTAACTACCCAGATCCTTTTTAATAATGAGTGGCACAAGTGAGGCTAATCGTAATATACCAGACAAAATGAACACTTCCTCTATGCCAAAAGACCCAGCAAATTGAGCGATGAAGCCACCTATAGTTGCTCCTAAAGCACCACTTGCCCCAGCAACAGCAGCAGCTGTTGCAAAATAGATAGACTGATTTTTCAGTGGTGCAATCTCTATCTGGAGATTGTTGCTACACAAGTCAATTGCTCCCCAATTACCCCCAATGAAAATGTGTAACAGCGGTAACCACAGCCAAAGATCCAGAGGACTAGAACCCATCCTCAGCCACAGCCAGGGTATGACTGCAATTAGAATTCCAGTAGAAATTAGAATTGGACGATTGCCTATTTTATCTGCAAATCTACCCCACACAATGAGCATC
Source organism: Nostoc sp. (assembly GCF_036916735.1). GTDB lineage: Bacteria > Cyanobacteriota > Cyanobacteriia > Cyanobacteriales > Nostocaceae > Nostoc. Next base: position 97,798 of record NZ_JBALFV010000016.1, on the reverse strand, counting down.
ACCATATGTGCCCCTGATCGTAGACTGTTGTAGAAAGTTACCCAACTTACATCCAGGTTCAGCGTATCTAGCAAGTAGAAGTTAAAAAACGGGGCACTCAAGCTAATAGCAAACGTCCATAAGCCGAAATAAAGCAGAAACACCAAAAAATTAGAGTTTTTCCAAATGCTGCTATCTATCTGGTTTTGGGGAGTTGGTATTTGCGGCAGAGAGATTGCTTCAGATATCTCACCAGGTTCATTTGGTGCCGAGTCTGACTGAATTTCACTGGTTTTAGATGAGTTAGCATAATAAGTGTTTTGTAATTGGGGATTTATATCTACCTGGAAATATTGACACCCCAAGCTGACAATTCCAAAGATAATGCCTAAGAGCAAAATCACTCCATAACCTTGGATAGTCCCCCCGTACCAATGTGATACAGCTAGACCGGCTATTGGCAAGCTGATTAACTCGGTTAAGTTGGCAATACTATTACGTAGCCCGAAATATCTACCTCGCAATCGCCGTGGGACTAACATTGCTATCCAACTCAACCACGATGCAGTTCCAAGTCCTCCCAAAAGATGGCTGAATACGAGAATCAGGAGCGACAATACCACTAATTGGTTGGAATTAAGCCATCCCCAACTAAAGCTAACAATGCCAATTACTAAAATCAGCCACAGTAGCCGAGCAATCCCATAAATGCCAAGGGAATACTGAAAGCGGCTAGTGCTGCGTTCAGACAAGTAAGCACCTATTGGCTGAAAAAGATTCGCCAACATCGGGATAGAAGCCAGCATCCCAAACACTATCGGGCTGGCATCCAACTCCACCAAGAAATTACTTAGCAAAACTCCACCAGTGCCAATAGAGAAAATTGCCGCGAAAACACCATCGATAGTGGAAGCCCTCAAACTGGTGCGAATAGCATCTTTAGAAATGCGATCGCTAGGTGTTGAGGTCGGAGAAAGTGTTGTTGATGGCGAGGCAATCTGAGCAATTTCTATAGAAAGAGGCGCACCTGTTTCAATTTGAGAAGAATCCATAAATGTAGTATTTAAGAAAATAATTAGGATTTACGCATCATACATATGTACTATACTAAATTTGGGCTTTTGAGCCATGTCTAACACCCAAAATATTCAGAAGGACAGAGGCTTTTATGAACCCACGCTTAAAAGCGTGAAATTAAACCAAGACGACGGCAGATCCTTCTTTTACAGCCCTTCTCCTAAAGGAGACGCTACGCGAACGGGCATCCTACGGCAGGCGCTAGCCTTTCACGAATGGGAGAAGGGGAGAGGCTAGGCGTAACTTGCTTCTCTGTAGGAGTACAAGTTGGGAAACCGCAAAGGCGCACTGCCTCTCTTGTATCTCGTGGCACTTGATGCGACGCTCGTAAGCGTTGCGTTAGCAACGTAGGAGCGTCTGACTCGCTAACGCTGCGCTATCGATACAATTTTTTTATAATAGTGCGGCTTTAGATCCACAACTAAAGTTTTTATTAATACTTCTTACATAGCTGCCTTCTGCCCTCAGCGTTGGAGCCTTTTTTTGTAATATACGACTAAATCAGAGTTGCAGTCAGCACCTAAAATGTACATTTCGCATAATACATATTATGGTTAATTTGTACAGTATGTAAGTCCTAATAATAGCAAAGCATCCTAAATTAAAGTCTCATTGGACTCACCACAGAAGTTATATTATGTTCCGATAATTAGTTATTTTTGATTTTTAAATTGTTAAGACTTATTTTTCCTGAAACGTCCAGACTCCTTCATCCCAATCTGATTCTGTTGGGGGTGACTGTAACCAATGCTGACAACGCAACAAATGCAACATAGCAGCTTTGTCACGGTTGTCTGCTGCTAAAACTTTGGCAAACTCGGCTCTAGCATGGGAAAACTGCCGCTTGAGGTAATACTCGCGCCCTTTGTGATAATGCTCAATCACTTGCAATTTTTGGCTTTCAATAGGATTGGAACGCAAACCCAGCAATTCGTATATGGCTACTGGTTCGTTTCTGCCCTTGACACGAATGTAATCCAGTTCCCTAGCCCAAATCTGATCTTGGCATGGCTTAAAAGTGTTATCGCTAATAATAATGTCGCAACCATATTGTTTACTGACACTTTCTAATCGAGAGCCAAGATTGACGCCATCGCCAATGGCGGTAAATTCCATCCGCTTACTAGAGCCGATATTCCCACTAATTACGGTATCTGAGTTGATCCCAATGCCGATCTTGATTTTAGGCTTATCATGTGCATAGCGACGTTGATTAAATTCGTGCAGACGATCGCGCATTTCTAAGGATGTTTGCACTGCCATCCAAGCGTGTTCTTCTAACGGTAGGGGAGAACCAAATACAGCCATGATGGCATCGCCAATATATTTATCAAGAGTGCCTTTATGTTTAAAGACTGCCTCCACCATTGATTCAAAATATTCATTGAGCATACTCACCACTTCTTCTGCTTGTAAGTTTTCCGTTAAAGTGGTATATCCGCGAATATCCGAAAATAAAATCGAAACTTCTTTGCGATCGCCTCCTAGTTTAGCGTCATCCAATTTCAGCAATTCTTCGGCTAATTCCTGGGTCATATAGCGGTACATCGTACTCTTGAGCCGCTTTTCATCACTGATATCTTCCATTACTACCAGCGCCCCCCGGACTTGCTCTTGGTCGCTAGCATCAGCAATTGTGTTAATCGATAAATTGATACTATGCTGTTCTGTACCAGTAGTTAGGAGTGTGCGATCGGGGTAATATTGCTGGCGGCCTCTTAAGTCGGCAGCATGTAAAGCATCCTGATACCACTTGCTAAAGTCACCTTCTTTGATGCCGATCGCATCAGTAACTAATTTACCTTCTAAACGGTCTTCTAGCTCCAGTCCTAGCATACGCTTGGCACTTTCATTGGCGGCGATAATTAATCCAGCTTTGTCAGTGGAAACTACTCCATTAGAAAGACTACGCAAAATATCCCGTTGCATTTGTTCTTGTTGCTTGACTGTGGCAAACAACTGGGCATTTTGCAGCGCTACTCCCGCTTGAATATTAAAAGCTTCCATGAATTCTTCATCGTTGCCGTCAAAGCTAGCTTGGAAGCAGTCGGGAGCTTTGGGCCAATCAACTGGATTATAAGGTGGAAAATCACCATTTTTCTTTTTATTTACTAGTTGGGTAACGCCAATCAGTTGTTGATCGGCGTTAAATACTGGCATACAAAGCAAGCTACAGGTGCGATAACCATTTTGCTGGTCAAGTTGTTTGGCAGTATCAGAGTCAGGATGGTGGTACAAATCAAAGGCAATATTCAATTTCTTGCCAGAAACCGCTACTATACCAGCAAAGCCTTTACCTACAGGGACTCGTAACTCCTTAGTTGAACCATCATCCTGGGTGATTTTCGTCCACAATTCATGGCGATCGCGGTCTATTAACCATAGTGTACTGCGATCAGCATTCATCAGTTCTTTGGCTTCATCCATCACCCGCTTGAGGGTATCTTCTAAGTCGAGACTGCTTTGAGATAGAGACTTGATCGCCTTCATCAGCGCCGCCACTGCTCTTTGTTTTTGGGTGGCTACATAAAAAGAGCGTGAGGATTCTAAAATCAAGCGAATCGAAGGGGCAAATTCTTGAAATAATTGTTCGTCAGCACAGATAAAACCTTTGGTATCAATGCGCTCTGCAAGTGGAGCATCGGGATTATTCCCAGATTTTAATTTATTCAATAATTGCGCTACCGCAACTAAGTGTCCATGTTCATTCAATAACGGCAAAGCCAGCATGGTGTAGGTGCGGTAGCCAGTTCTTTTTTCTTGTTCTTGGGCAAAATGCGATCGCGGATCGTTATAAAAATCAAAGGGAATATTAATAACTCGCTTGAAGGTGGCGACTTCCCCAGCAATGCCTTTATTGGCGGGGATACGAATTTCTAAAGAGCGATCGCCCTCCCCCTCAGCCAGAATTGACCAGAGTTCTTGTTTTTCTTCATCCAATAAAAATATCGTCGTCCGGTCTGCTCCCAGTAATTCCCCGGTTTTTAAGGTGATCGAATGCAACATTTCTTGCAGAAGAGTTTCAAATCCCTGAGAATCCAGCATTGACAGGGTTTGATGGACAATCTGTAGTTTTTGCTCGACATCCTGAACGACCTGTTTAAAAGTATCTTGAGTCAGAGGAGCAAGAAACGTAGAAAAAGTTCCTTGTCTTCTAGCAAGAGCACCCACAGGAGCAGAATTTGCTTGTAATTCCAGGTTTTCTTGGTTGTGAACACCAACAATTAAATCGGTGGTCTCCCCACAACTTCCTTGATACACTGACATAATAGGTTTTTTATATAGCAGGATGAGACTTTAGATGTAACAATGCAATTAAATTTATGTAAGTGGTGCTAAAAGCAACAGTTCCTTGATGTTATCCATAGTTTAATCGCTTGTTTAGCTAGCGTCATCCTGGGAAGCAAGGTAGAAGTCAATTACTTATGACTACAGTACAGATGCAGTAATAGTCCGAACCCCTGCTACCGTTTACCCATAAGTCTTCAGGGAATCGTCAATTTTGTATTGACAAGAAGTCAGAAATCAGAGTCAAGTAGGGCTATTTCATTAGACTTGTCGCTTTATAAAAAATTGGTGTCTGAAAGCCTTTTTGTGTCTAGCTCGAAAAATTTAAAAACCTTATTAGGCGACAAGTCTATTGAAAGCGACGGGAAACTCAATTCCCAAGAGTTAGGTGGAGGAGGTTGTTCTCACCGTCACTTGGGGCATTGGACATAGTGGCAATACGATCTTCTTTATGCTCAAAAACTCCATTTTGCAAGTGGGGTGGAGTTTTTCATTGTCATCACACCTCGAAAAAGCTTCTTTCCCACTCCCTACTTCCCGTCTATTGCCCTTGCGCTGCGCTTCTGTGCGAGACGCTTTGCGAACGCGCACCACGAAAATAATTAATTTCAAAAATTAAAGCGGACTGCTATATAAAATTTATGTAAAGCTTAAGTGTTATTAAGCTCAAAAACCTTATTGATGATCTATAAATTTAACTTATATATTTTAAAATGTATTTCTTTAATATAAAAATATCAATTTTACAAAATAAAAACGATATTGAAACCTAACTTAACAATACTATTGCATTAATCTAAAAAATCTCGTAACTTCTTCTCAAAAAACAGTAGGTTTCAAAAAATACTTAATTAAAATTTATAAACATTGTTAACAGTATTAGAAATCCAAAAGATTACATTTTTAAGATTTAATAAAGAAGTTGACGTAACTTTTCATTCATGTTAATTAAGTAATTACAGCGATTACAGCAATTACAGCTAAGTTAAATATGGAAAATAATTAAAATAAATTTTGACTCAATTACTTACCATTTGCATAATCAATGATTAACCAAATCAATAATTAATCATATTTTATAAGTAATATTATTATTAATTAAGTTAATAAAAAACTTTTTTTAATCTTAAAGTTTTAAGTAATCTACATTGAACTTATAAAGAGTTCTGTGACTGAGGCCGAAGTTAGGCATTATTTATAAATTCAGGAAAAAATAATATGGCAATTATTTTCGGCACTATAGATCCTGACACCATAAATGGAACATCAGGAGACGATACAATATATGGTTGGGCTAATGGTGGTAATCCCAATAGTTTGTCTGGTAACGATATCCTAAATGGTGCAGATGGTAATGATAATCTACTTGGCGGGACGGGAAACGACAGTTTAATCGGTGGACTTGGCAATGACACACTTGATGGTGGCTTGGGTACTGACACTTTAAATGCGGGAGTAGGCGACGATACTTACGTCATTGATAGTGCTACCGACACCATTACCGAGACTACTAATTCAGGCATAGATACCGTTCGGTCTTCTGTCCCCTATAAACTGGGTGCCAATCTGGAGAACCTGAGACTCAGGGAAGGTAGCGCCATCAACGGGACAGGTAACAGTCTTAATAACATAGTATTTGGTAATACTGCTAACAACACTCTGAATGGGAGAGCAGGCGATGACACGCTAGATGGTAGTAATGGCAATGATACCCTTAATGGTGACGAGGGCAATGATAGTCTACAGGGCGGGCCCGGTAATGACGTACTCAATGGGGGGTCTGGAAACGACATCCTCATCGGTGTTTTCCCTGGCAGTCCCCTTTCACCTGGATTAGGAGAGACTGATACCTTAACTGGCGGCGTTGGGCTAGATACATTTGTCCTTGGGGACGCTGCAAATGTTTTCTACGACGATAAAAACACTACGAATGCTGGTTTTGGGGACTTGGCTACTATTACTGACTTCAAACCTAGTGAAGATCGAATAGAACTAAAAGGCTTGCCAAAAAACTACCGCTTGCAATCTGTTGGAGACAATACACAAATATTTCTAGACAAACCTGGAGCAGAGCCAGATGAGATCATAGGTATTGTGCAAGGAGTAGTAAATCTCAGACTTGATAGTGACAATTTCCTTTTCTATGAGCCGGAAAATCCTGGACAAGCTACAAACAATACACTAGCCAGTGCTGAAAGATTAGGTTCTCTATCATCAGGCTCAGACCTTAATCTCTCAGGTGAGTTAGTAACAGTTCAACCAGGGGACAATCCCGATTTCGACTTTTTTACATTTTCTCTAGCAAATCCTGGGACTGTCACTATCACTGCGGCAACAACCGATGATACAGTTATCGGACTGTTTAACAATGCTGGGATTTTACTACAAAGTGATGACGATAGTGGCCCCGACTTTGGGTCATTAATCACTGCTTCATTGGGTGCTGGAACCTACTCAGTTACAGTGAGTAAATATGCTTTCTTCCCCCAAGATGGCGGAACTTTCTCTGGCTCTAGTGATAGCAACCCTGCTCCTTATACACTAGAGGTCAGTTTGGCATAAGAACGTTGTTAACTTACAGCATTTTTTAGGTATTTAGACCACGGATGATACGGGGAGTGGGCAGTGGTATTGTTTGCTTTGTCAAAAGATTTATACCAATTCAGTATGAAGATGTGCCTAGAGTGTAAGAAATAACGAACGAACTCCTAAGAGCGCCAAGTACGCCAAGAAATAATAAATTAAGAGATTTGGCGCAGCTTCACCAAAAAATGGTACTAGCAACAAAATTATCTCACTATTTTATGAACAAAATAATGAATAGCATTAACTCATCCAACCAAAAGCAACGCAGATTTCTCAGCAAGTTTGCTCTCAAAACCTACTTTGTCGCTGCAAAAGCGCTGTTATTTACAATATTTCTATTAAATTATGGCGCCACTGGAGTAAATGCTGCACCTAAAGCCCTGCGTCCTGATATTCAGATTCGCAATATTATAGATACCTTAGCCGTCTCTCCTTCTGTTCGGATTGTAAAAGATCCACGAAACAATACCCTTTATTACCTCAAACAAAATGGTGACATTTATCGAGTCAATTTACGCTTGTCTAACAGTACACTTGTGTACACCTCTAGCGATCATAATCTAGGTGAGACTCAAGGTATGGCCATTGGTCCTAACGGTACAATTTATTTGGTTGGCAATGCAGACCTTGTGAATAACCAGACCAAAGCAATTATTGTTAAAGGCGAAATTAAGTCGGGTACAGAACAGCGCGTCTGGTCTATATTAGCTAAGAGTGCAGGCTATCCCAAGAGCAAAACAGCCTATGACCATCGCTTCAACGGCGTAGTTGTTAGCCCGGATGGTAACTTTATCTATGTAAATAGCGGTTCTCGTACCGATCACGGTGAAGTTCAGTCTGTTAATGGGCTATATCCTAATACTCGTGAAGTCGGGTTAACCGCCTGTATACTCCGTCTTCCTACTAATGGCAAAAACCTTTTTCTTCCAAACAATCGAGCAGCTTTAAAGACAGCTGGCTATATTTTTGCAGAAGGAACACGTAATACTTTCGATATGGCTTTTGCGCCCAATGGGGATTTATTTGGCACAGAAAATGGCCCTGATCGCGACATGTCAGAAGAATTAAATTGGCTCCGTCCAGGTGGTAATTACGGTTTTCCCTGGCGGATTGGCGGGACAGATAACCCACAACAATTTCCCAATTACGATCCTACCAAAGACCTTTTGTTAAACCCCAAATTTAACGCTGTCCAAAGGGGCTACTTTCGTAACGATCCAACCTTTCCTGCTCGGCCTGAAAACTTAATTGAACCAATTGCTAATTTGGGGCCGGACGCAGACAAATTCCGCGATTCTGTAGATGGCAAAGTCAAAGACGCTAGTGTTCTTGGGGAAAGTTTGAGTACTTTTACAGCACACCGTTCTCCTTTGGGCTTAGTTTTTGATACACAAGGAGTAATGAGTCCAGAATTCAACAGAGATGGATTCATGCTAAGTTTTACAACAGGCGATCCCACTGGCGAAACACAAGTAGGCCCTTTTAATGATTCTGGCCAAGACCTACTGCATTTAAAGTTAACTAAAGTAGGAAATACCAACTATAAATTGAATGCTACCCGCATTGTTGAAGGTTTTAGTAATCCCATTGACGCTGCGATTATCGGCAATAAAATTTATGTTATAGAATATGGTGGAAATCAAGGAATTTGGGAAATCACTATGCCGACTAGATGAAGCAGACTAAGTATTAAGTAGGTCGGCGTCAATAATTATGGTTGGAAGAAGGCAGGGGGCATACTTCGACACTTCGGCAAGCTCAGTCCATCGCTGCGCTCAGTACAAGAGGCGCAGGGAGCAAGGGAAAAAAGAGTTTGAGCCTTGTTTACTTTTCTTCACACAATTTAGTTTTATTGTACCGATTTACTTACAGTCTTACTTTTCTACTGCTACTTGAATGTGGTTGAGGTATCAAGTCCTTAGCAATGGGAGATAACAAGCAGATGCCTTGGTTTGTCAAGATTGAAGAAGGGAAAGTCGATAAACCTACCTTTGACCAATATGTACCTGCCCATAAAGCCTACATTCAGCATTTAATTGCTAAAGGACACAAAGCGCGAACAGGCTATTGGGCAAAGCAAAGAGGCGGGATGTTACTGTTTGAGGCAGCCTCAAAGGAGGAAGCAGAAGCAATTGTAGCTGATGACCCATTGGTGAAACACGGCTGCGTCAACTATCAGCTTTATGAATGGCGGATTGTTATGGAATAACACACACATTACTGACTTTTAATGTTATTCTTGAAGTAGACCTGGATCTATGCGATTGCAACACCCAAATCTTGTCAGAACCGGAAGGTAGCAGCAACACGGGAGGCTTGTGGTAGGCGTAGTCTCCGGGTCGCCCTATTTGTAGGAGCGGTCAGGGACAATGGCTGGTTTTGGAGATATTGTTCAAAAAGCTTTTTACCTCGGTGTTGGATTAGCTTCTTACGCGGGTGAGAAAGCAGGGGGAAAATTAGCCGAAGTGCGATCGCAAGTCCAAAAACTGGCAGATGAAATGGTGGCAAAAGGCGAAATGAACACAGAAGAAGCTCGCCGATTCGTTGAAGAGATGATGAAGCAAGCCCAACAGCCCCAAGCATCTAGTGAAACCTCTGAAAAAACATCTCCTTCTGAACCTCGCCGCATTGAAATTTTAGAGGAAGATGAAGAACTAACGGTGAAAGAGGAAGCAAATGATGAAAATGTGGATAAATTACGCCAAGAAGTGCTAAAGCTACAAAATGAGTTAAAAAGATTGCAACGCGATCAATAAAAAGCATTTTTAGAGCAAAATATCAGTAATAAGTGGCATTTTGACATGGCACTTCAGATAGAAACTTGATAAGATACATTGCTTAGTGTGTACTCTAGTCCTTCAAGCCAGATAACACAAAACGTCCTGTTTATAGCCTGCAAAGGTGTCAAGTTTATGGAACAGTGGCAAAAAGATTTAGTAGAGATTGTCGAAACAGTGGCTGATGAAGTAGAGCGTTTCTTCCTGGGAATGAGTGAAATGGTAGACGCTTTTTTTGAGCTAACGGAAGAAATCACCGAGCAAGTCCCTAACATTGCCAATCAGTATTTACAGGATTTGACTGAACCAATGTTTGAAGCTTACTGGGAACTGGAAGACATTGTAGCAGATGTAGATCCAGGTTTTCCTTATTCAGTTGAACCCACAGCCGAAAAAAATCCTGCCTGTATAGGTTGTACTCACTACCACGGTCAAGTTTATAGTGGTAATTTGTTAGTTTGTGCCATGCATCCCCACGGTTGTGAAGATGAGAATTGTCCAGACTGGGAGAAGGAAGAATATTGAGTTAGGAGGGGCGAGTAGAGACGCAATTAATCGCATCTGTACAGGAGTTAAGAATAAACATTACTAAAAGGACGTAAAGATAAGTAAAATAACTAATGACAAATGACAAATAACAAATGACAAATAACAAATTATCTGAAACTGTAACCCAGGCCAGCCAAGAAATGAAGTATGGCGAACGCGATATTGCTGAAGGTAAACTAATTACCTTTCCGAATCCGCGTGTAGGAAGGCGATATGACATTAATATTACTTTGCCGGAATTTACTTGTAAATGTCCGTTTTCTGGTTATCCTGACTTTGCGACAATTTACGTTACATATATACCTGATGAACGGGTAGTAGAATTGAAGGCGCTTAAGCTTTACATTAACAGTTACCGCGATCGCTACATTTCTCACGAAGAATCAGCTAATCAAATTTTGGATGATTTTGTAGCTGCTTGCGATCCGTTAGAAGCCACTGTGAAAGCAGATTTCACACCTCGCGGTAATGTACATACCGTAGTTGAAGTGCGTCATCATAAGTACCCATAATGAAAACTTTAGCTTGTAGAGAGGACTAAAGTCCTCACTACGAGACGCTAGGCTAGGAAAATCAGGACTTTTACTCAGGTTGATTAAATAATATCAAGTTCGGGTGATTATTTATAATAAAATTTATAAAAAACTCCACCCATAAGGTGATGGAGTTTTTGGGTATGGGGCATGGGGAAGAAACTACCTGTTTGGCCAATGCCTAATGCTCAATGCCCCAAGCAACGGGGAGAACAACTTCGTTCACCCACCAGCGAATGGAGTTTCCCGTCGCTTTCAATAAATATAGGTTGGGTTGTAGCTTGCTTCCCCGTAGGGGTACGGTAGTGAAACCTAACATTAATAAGTATCTCAATGTTGGTTTACCGTATGGGATCTTGCTACGTTTGTCAACTCAACATAGATGTATTATATATAAGTTTCTAAGCGGACATGATATATGGCGATCGCCCACTCTAAACTAAAAACTAGTAGTCTGTCTGATTAAATTTGAGGGATAGGAGAAAGAACCGCAGAGGCACACAGAACGCAGAGAGAAAGATTCTAAAACTTGGTTTACTAAGCATTGTTGACTTGACAGACTATTAATTATTCTGCAATTTTCTTTGCAGCAGATTGCACTTGAATTACAACTTTTTTAGACAAAGGGATATATCCGAGTTCCAAACTGGATTTTTGCCCCTCAATTAAAGCCCAATCAATAAAGTTTTTCAGCGCTTGAGCTTTAACTCGGTTTGGATATTGGTGATAAGTTAAAAACCAGGTGTAAGTAACGATGGGATAAGATTGGACACCTGTAGGATCGGTGATAAAAGCAATCAAGTTATCGGCGGGTAATTTCACTGCCTCTAAGGTTTGAGCTACAGATTCTGGTGTTGGTGTAATATAATTACTAAATTTATTTTCCAAAGCAGCCATAGGGAGTTTATTTTGTTTGGCGTAGATGTATTCTACATAACCAATAGCTCCTGGTATCTGTTGAATCAGGGCGGTAACACCCTCGTTACCCTTTCCACCAATTCCCACTGGCCATGCTACAGCTTTACCAGCTCCAACTTTGCTTTTCCATTCTGGACTTATCGCACTTAGATGTTGCGTCAATATGCTTGTAGTCCCACTACCATCAGTTCGGTGTATAACCTGAATTGGTAAATCAGGCAAATTTACACCTGGATTAGCTGTGGCTATTCTCGGATGATTCCAATTCGTAATTTTTCCAAGAAAGATATCTACGTAGACTTGGCGTGGTAGTTTTAAACCAGTTGACAGATTGACTTGAGGCGACTGGCGGGCGACAGGCGTGAGGTTGTAAGCCAGCACAACAGAACCAGCAGTTATGGGTAAAGCTATTACTCCCCGTTTTATCTTGGCTGCTTGTTGATTTGTAATTCCTACATCACTAGCTGCAAAGTCCACAGTACCTTCGATAAGTTGTTGCACTCCAGCACTGCTTCCTATAGCTTGATAATTAATTTTTACATTGGGATTTTTCTGATTGTAATCTGAAAGCCAGCGTTCGTACAAAGGTGCCGGAAAACTTGCCCCAGCACCTACAAGAGAAACACGATTGATGTTTCGATTATTTGTAGTGCAAGAAGCAAAATTTAATAAGATTGCAATTAACGGTAGAAGGTAAACACGTTCTTTGGATTGAAGCTGAACAGACATAGAAATTTTTTATTCCAATGTTTAATAAATACCTCTAGTAGTTTTTCAATTTGTAGCCGTGAAAGTGGCGTTATTAATTGTAAAGAACTTTGAAACGCATAAATATACAGAGGTTAATGCAAAGGAACACAAAGTAATCCTCTGCGTTCCTCTGCAATTTACTTTGCGCTCCTGAAGCGTTTAAACTTCAATCGCCGCCTTTTTCTCTTCACCTTTTGGCTGTGAACTCAGTCGATCTAAAATTTCCAAAACCTCTTGTTCAAAAGCAACTTGGGCGCGATTAGTTTTGCCACCCACATACAAGCGATCGCCTTTTTCTAATGCCCAGATTTGCGAATGAGAAAAGTAACTCATTACCACACCCAGCATTAGTAAACCAAACCCTGAGTAAACAATTGGTATACCTGGATCGGCTTTAATTTGTAAGCCAGTGCTGCCAATGATATCCAGAATTTTCAGCTTCACGCCATTAACTTCGGTGAACATCCCGGCGCGGACAGTATCGACGAGTTTGCCAGTGGCATCATAAATTAATACCATCCCTTGCAAGTCTTTGGCTAAAAGGGAGACACCCTCACTCAAATCCGGTTTTGTAGGAACCCACGTTCCCCAAATGCGCCCTTGTCCCTTGGTGTTCAATTGCGCCATTGGTAGCTGAAAAACCGGGCTGTTGTTAAATTGGACGCGAACACCTGCAATTCCCCAATCAGTTTGGTAGAAAGTTACGCCATGATAGCGCAGAGGCTCGTTGACAAAAATCTTCCTATGCTCAACTTCTTCTCCCTGCTTATTCAAGACAGACATATCCGAATAAAATTGATCAATGCCGCCAGATGGTGTGTAGTCAATCCAGAAACGATTGACGCGCAAAGACCAATCTTTCGGAACTTGGGCTGCTGCTAAAGGACCAGCATTGACAATATTTGTCACTTGAAATGTATTGCCACTGGCAACCATTTCCTGAGCCAGAAACCCAGTCATTGCCCCCCAAATTCCCCCAATCAGAATAGCGACGATGCCAATATGAACGATAATTGGCCCGATGCGTCCGACTATTCCCTTGCGGGCGTAAAGGAGATTTTCCTTTTCTGGATCTTGAAAAATTTTATAGCGGTGTTTTTGTAATATCTGGTTCAAAGAATCTAAGGAACCAGTATCTAGTTCTGCACTTAAAGCTAACTTTTGAAATTGCCGTGGTTCTTCATAATATTTCCAGCGCTGGGCAGCTTTTAAGGCTGGTAACTGACGGGTAAATGAACAAGCAGTTAAGCTGGTGCCAAATAAAATGAGCAATGCCAAAAACCACCAAGTACGATATACATGGTCTAACCCAACTACCTGAATTACCTTCCAAGTTAAGAAACCAAATAAAGCTGGATGTTCTGGGTAGTTGGCTTGGTAAAATGCGGGTGACTGACCTTGCTCAATTACGGTACCAGTAGAGCTAAAGATTGCAATCAATAGCAGTAGTGCGATCGCTAATCGTAAGTTAGTCAGTACAGGCAAAAGCTCTTGGCGTAAGAACTGCCCAGGTACTGCCCACGATTTTAATTCTTTTGACGCCGAATCTTCTAAAGTCATTATGTATAAAATATAACTTTTATCTTGATATTAAAAACTGCCAAGAGGAATCCGAGAAATTAAGGAAAATACACCGAATCCTACCAACAGCGCCCCACTAACTGGATTAATCCAACCAGACCAGCGACGCAATTCTAGTAACTTTTTAATTGAAGCTGTAAAAGTACCCGCCAAAATCAATGGTGCTACATAACCGGCTGTGTAAGAAAGTAGTAAAACAGCACCTAAAATCAAGTCTTGTGTATTGGCAATCCAAACCAACAAACTAGCTAAGACAGGTGTGCTACAAGGGGATGCGACTAAACCGAAAGTCAGCCCCAGCAAATAAGAACGCAATCCAGATGGTAAATCTGGCGAAATCCAATTCGTTTCGCCCAAGGATGGAAATTGCAGAGGTAGTGCTTCTAATAAGTTCAACCCCATAAGAATGGCAATAATGCTGACGATAATCGGCAAACCAATTCCTACTTGACCGTAGACTTTTCCGACAAAAGCTGCTACTATACCCATTCCTGCCAATGTGGTTGCTAATCCTAAAGCAAACCAAGTTGATTGGGCAGCTGCTTGGAGTCGGCTTTTAGCTTCATAACCGCCGATGTAACCAATTGTAATTGGCAGCATAGAAAGCATACAGGGTGTAAGGCTGGTAAGCAAGCCAGCAGCAAAGATGATACCAACACTCACCACGCTAAGGTGTGTCAGTTGGTTAGAAACAAGGCTGTTAGCAAATTGTTCTAGTTGGTAAACTTGGGTTTGCAGGTTATCAAGCATGGGGAGTTTCTGAGCGGGAAATGCTTACTCTGCTTGAATTTTAGCTTATTTTTTGTTAATTATTTTTCTTAATTAATTGTGCCTTGAAGCGTCAGGCATTATTGTCTCCTGAAGATTTACGCCGTTAAGGTTAGCTCCCCTAATGTCGGCACCTCTAAGGTTAGCTCCTCTAAGATTCGCACCTGCCAAATTTGCTCCTCTGAGGTTAGTCCAACTCAAGTCAGCTTCACTTAAGTTAGCTTCACTTAAATTAGCTTGCAACAGGTAAGCACCACTGAGGTGAGCCTTGTTTAGATTAGCTTTGTACAGCTCAGTTTTGTAAAGATAAGCCCCCAACACTTCCGCCTCGTACAAACTCGCTTCGCTGAGGTCAGCCGCAATCAAGTTAGCTTCAATGAGGTTGGCAAAACATAGATTAGTCCGTATTAGCTTCGCTGCACCTAAATCGGCATCTCTCAAGTTAGCGCCTCTTAAGTCGGTTCCAATTAGATTAGCATGAGCGATCGCAGCGTCTTTAAGATTTGCCTCACTCAAGTCTGCTCCAATGAAATTAGCATGACTCAAATCTGCCTGTCTAAGGGTAGCACCACTCAAGTTAGCAACACTGAAGTTAGCATTACTTAAGTTAGCTTCAATCAGGAAGGCTTTGTAGAGGTTGGCACTACTTAGGTCAGCACCACTGAGATTTGCTCGCACGAGTAAAGCATTACCCAAATCCGCCTTACTCAAATTTACCCCCTGGAGATTCGCGCCTCTGAGGTTATCCCCTTGCAGGTTTGCGGCGCTGAGGTCTGGTTCAATCTGAGGATTTTTCTCTCTCCACTCAATCCATGTAACTGCACCTGCTTTGAGTAAAGCTAGATGCTCTCGATTTGCCATTTTCTCTCCTTTATTCCTGACGCATACCCAAAGGATTTGCCCGACCAGCTACACTTTCTATTGCCGTTAATGCTCCCGCCGCACCTGCTAGAATATCTCTTTCATGTCCACCTAAGTAAAGCCGTCCAAAACTACCTACAGCTTGTACCTCAAGAATGTTAATCGATGCCGCTTTTTCAGCTTCATTGGCAGCCAGTGCAGCGTAAGCAGCAGGTTCCACTTCTAACACATATAGCGTTTGCCCCGCTAGTAATAGCTGTCCCCGTCGCGTGCGATTAATAAGTTGTGTTTGGTAAGCATCGATATTGCGAATAATTTGGCTAGAAACAATGCGCGGTTTGAGACATTCGTCTTTTCGGACTCCCAATGTAGCCAAAATTGCTTGCCCAGCAGCTCGCGTTTCACCTTGGGAGCTAGAATGAACTTCTAATAGTCCGTAGAGTCGTTCAACTACTTGTACTCCCGGACGGACAGAAGCAGCTTTCAAGGCTACATCCGTAATTTTATTAATTTCGATACCAGGAGAGATTTCAATCCACAGTGATGTATCCCCTGGTAATGGTAAGAAGCCTTGAGCTACTGTTCCCATATATGCTGCATGTTGAGGTTGCAGGCTGTCGAGAAATACGAAACTGCGTAGTTCTATTCCCAAGATTTTGCTCTCCAGTCATAAGGGTAAAAGTTATCTATTGCAAGAGATGAGCGCCTCAGTTGGGGCATTTTTGCCACAAGTGAAGGATTGAAAAACACAAAGTAGAAAAATTTTGCTGTCGATAAATTTTACGCCTGAGAAGTATTCTGGCAAGAAAAACTGCCTTGACAATTGTACAAGCTTTATTACCCACAAATGGCTGTCTATAATGCTCAACTAGTCTTGATTTACTGAATACAAGTTAATGTTGCAAAAAAGTATTTAGCTAAAATGAAGCGGGAAAAGTTCACTGGACTTCTGCGGATATCTTTAAAATGCTGCCAAAACCGCAGCCTATCAAACTGATAGGGCTAGGATTTACACATTGACAAGGTTGCCTAGAGTGCCGATTCACCAAGTACACTAAGTACAGCATTTCATTAATTTGTAACGAATTAAATTTGGCAATGCCAACGCATCGGCTGACAATGCCAATGCATCGACTGACAATACCAACGCATCGAATGACAATGCCAATGCATCAAATGACAATGCCAACGCATCAGCTAACAATGCTAACGCATCGAATCACAATGCCAATGCATCTCCTTGCATTAAAAACGCTACGTTTTTACGCAAAGCTGTACTAGGAACGCCAAGAATAGAAAGTTACTCATTTAATGCAGCTTCACATTAAATTGGTATTAGGTGGAAACAAGGAAATAACAGACTTGTTTTGTTTACTGCCGCAGGCATCGCAATGCCTCGAATTGCTGCCAACAAAGGTACAATGCACGCGGTACGTGAAAACATCCTTTCCATTTGCCACCTTTAAGGTTCAACAATACTTCTCCACGCCGATTCAGGTAGCCAAACCATTCGCCGTATTCTGAATCAGCAAAGTGTGACCAAGTGTAATCGTGCATCTTTTCATACCATTCCCAACACACCTCACGCCCAGTAAGGCGATAGCCCATCGCTAATGCAACCAAAGACTCTAGATGAACCCACCACAGCTTTTGATCCCATTCCAATTGTTGTGGGGGATGACCATCTGCATCCATAAAGTAATACAACCCACCATACTCGTTATCCCAAGCAAAATTTAAGATGTTTAGCACCACATCAACGGCTTGGTTAATAGTTTTAGTGTCGTTTTGGCGAGACGCGATATCCATGATGAACCACATAGCTTCGATACCATGACCTGGATTAATCAGCCGTCCCTCAAAAGAATCTATGTGAGAACCGTCAGGGGCAACGTTTTCGTACATTAGTCCCTTTTCTTGGTCGAGAAAATCGCTCATTACTTCCCGGACTGTTTCAGCTAAGACATTCTCTAGTGTTTCCTTTGGCAGCAACCATTCCATTTCTAAAGTCAGGTTGGCTAAAATCATTGGTACAGCCAATGATTTCATGGGGCGTGTGCCGGGATAGGTTTTATTATATTTGCCCTTGGGGTTATCTTTGCGGCGTAATACGTTGTTGTAAGCCTGCATTGCCACATCCTTTGCCCATTCTTCGCCGCTAGCGAGTGCATATTTACTAAATGCCATTGCTGCAAAGCAGTCAGAAAAGATGTTGTAAGGCTCAACTAGTGGTTTTCCTTCACTGGTGAGGGCAAAGTACCAATTACCATCACTATCTCTGCCATGTTTGGCGAGAAAATTAGCGCCATTGCTAGCAATTTTTAACCAGTTTTCGCGCTTTTCTAACTGGTTGTAAAGCATGGAAAAAGTCCACACCTGACGGTTTTGCAGCCAAATGAATTTGTCCGTATCATAAATTTTGCCGTCGCGTTCAAGGCAAGTGAAATAGCCGCCTTGCTGCCAATCGAGAGAATATTTTTCCCAAAAGGGGAGGACATCGTTGAGGAGAGCGTTTTTGTAAAGTTCAGTGTAGCCCGCACTTCGGCTCCTTTCGACTTCGCTCAAGGCAAGTCGCTCAGTGACCACCGGAGGCATCGCTTGAAAATTATACTCCATAAATTCCCTCCCCTTTTGTGCTAGAACCAACAGCTTAACAGTTATCATATTTTGGCTTTAAAATGGAGCGCTCGCGTCAGTCTTTTACAAGATTTAGTCAGCAGCAGGTATACTTTTATCTTGTATCTTGCACCATTCTCAAGAACCGTAGTTTTTTAGAGATGAGGTTGTTATGAGTCAGATTAAACGAGTTGCGATCGTTGGAGGAAACCACGGTAATGAGTTAACAGGAGTACATTTAGTCAAAAAGTTTCAGCATTATCCAAATTTAATCAACAGAACAAGTTTTGAAACTCTGGCATTACTTGGCAATCTCAAAGCTATTGAAGAAGGCAAACGATACATTGAGAAAGATTTAAATCGTTGCTTCACTATTCAAGGCTTACAAAATCCTCAACTCTCAAGTTATGAAGATATGCGGGCAAAAGCAATTCAACAGATATTGCAACCGCAAAATCAGCCTTTTGTGGATGTAATTGTTGATTTGCACAGTACAACTGCCAACATGGGGTTAAGTTTAATTTTTTGTGATATGCATCCTTTTTTACTTCGGTTAGGCGCTTATTTGAGTTCTATAAATCCGATGGTAAAGGTTTTTGTGAATCAACAATCTAGAGAAGGTGGTTTTCTCCGTTCTCTGTGCGAATTAGGTTTTGTTATAGAAGTTGGTGCTGTAGCTCAGAATATTTTAAACGCTGAATTATTTCAGAAAACAGAACAGCTTATTTATGCAATTTTGGATTATTTTGAAAAGTACAACCAAGGTAATATTCCGCAAAAAAATAGCACGCTTATATTCTATCAATACATTGGAACTATCGATTATCCTAGAAGCGATCGCCAAGAAATTCAAGCCATGATTCATCCCCAGCTTCAGTTTCGGGATTATGAACCTTTGAATCCAGGTGATCCAATGTTTCTGAGTTTTGCAGGAAAAGATATTTTATATGAGGGAGCGTCTACTGTTTATCCTATTTTCATTAATGAAGCAGCTTACTACGAGAAAGGAATTGCGATGTATCTAAGTCAAAAACAACAAGAGGTTTGTTGAACTGACGTTAAATTATCCCAAACCGAATAGTTTTGCGATCGCAGGCAATAATTTATTACCCGCTTCCACCAGCGAAGCAACAGCAGGTAAGCCTGTAAATATCCCTTTCAACATGGTGATTGCCGTTTTTGCCGTCTTTTGCTTAGTCGATTCTTGAGGATTTTTACCCGCTTCTGCCAAAGTCTTCACTTGTTCTAGCGCTTCGGCTTTCTCTTCTTCTGGTAAATATGTGGATTGTATGATTGCATCTTGCAACTGCGACAATAATTCTTTAATTCCTGGTTTCTCGGCATCTGGTGAATCAGGTAACTGAGTGAGGGCAATACTCACATTACCGCTAATGGTTCCCAGATTAGCAACAGAATTATTGCCAGCGATACCGCTAACATTACTGCTACCTTCAATATTGATGCCACTGATATTTGACATATTGGTATCTCCTTGTGTATAAAATTTGGGCTGCTTGAGAGCAGTATCTACCATGTTTTCTAAACTAATAATGCGTTTATCTTTTTCTACAAGTAATAATTGCTGACTCTGCGATAGAGCTTTGAGTTGATTATAATCGTCAAAATATTCTGTACTCAGTTGAGATTTATCACTACCTGCGGCTGTTTTGGCTCTGAGCAAGATTTTATCATCGCCGCGTTTCTCCATTGCCACGATTTCTAACTCAGCTTCGGGATGATTTTCGGCAAGGTTTTTGAAAGCTATGGCAACAGCGCGGGGGTCAACGCCTTGATTATGGTAAAGGTCGAGGGTGTCAAAAATAGGCTTGATAAAGTCGGCAAAATCGCCGTCTGCAAATACTTCTTTATTATTGTCAGGTTTGCGGAGGGGGTCAGGGTTTTCTTTGGTGGGGACGCGCATGTAGACATATTCACACCTCACCCCATGTAATTTAGTTGTATTTGTAATGCCCCAATCTTCAATGTACGCTCCGGTGAGAGTTACACCTGTTAAATCTGTGCCGTCTAGTTGTATTTGCTTCAGCTTGGCTCTTGACAAATCGGCATCTTGCAAATTAGCTTCACTGAGATCAGCGCCAATAAAGCTGGTATCTGCTAAATTAGCTTTTTTTAAGTTGATACCTCGGAGGTTTTGACGGTCAAAGTTTTTGTCCTGTCCCTGTCCTGTAACCAGCAGTTGACGTACTTGTGAGTTTTGCAGATAAGTTAAACCAGGACGAACCCGGTCAAGCATTTTGGCTTGATGCCAATGGGTACAGATAAGGATAGTGTTTCGCAAATCTGTATTTTTGAGCGTAGCTTGGGTGAAATCAGCACCTGTTAAGTCAGCGTAACGAAAACTTGTACCTCCTGTTGCAGCAAAGGTAACAGCGATATTACGAATCAAGGAGTACTTTTCGTCTCCTTTCATGGCTCGCCAACTGATGTAGATGCTAAGTAATGTTCCGGCGACGGCGACGGCGACGGCGAAGGCTCCGGCGAAGGCTGCGGTGAAGACGAAGGCTGCGGTGGAGGCGAAGGTTGCGGCTGCGGCGAAGGCTCCGGCTGCGGCGACGGCGAAGGCGACGGCGACGGCTACGCCGACGGCTGCGGCTCCGGCGACGGCGACGGCGAAGGCTGCGGCTCCGGCTCCGGCTCCGGCTCCGGCTACTATTCCTTGGCGAATTGTGACGAAGAAAATGGAAAGGGGGGAAACAAGATTTCTTGTTCCCTCCCCAATCTTCGCCGGGGAAACAAGATTTCTTGTTCCCTCCCCAATCTTCGCGGGGAAAACAAGATTTCTAGTTCCCTCCCCTTTCCAAGGGGAGGGTTAGGGTGGGGTAAAACTGACGCTAAACCTCAGTTAATCAGCTATTTCAGACTTGTGTGTACACGGTAGCCCCGCAGGCGGGGTGGGTTCTTGGGGTTTAATAACTAATCAAGCGGACATAATATAAATACTCACCCCGCCAGCCGATACATAATCACTTTTCCTTTCCAATTTTCTTCCACAAATACTAGATGTTCACCATTTGAACGCCGAAAAGCGCGGATACCATAGGGTATATCAATCCAGCCACTTTCGCTGCCAACTTCTGGGCCTGGTTTTAACTGTTGTACTTGCGCTCCCGTTTTGGCATTATAGACATATACCTCTGCGGTTTTAACTGTCACGGCAAATACATAGTCTCCCGCTACACTCATAGCCGCCGTAGACATTTCGCGTTTACCTGTGGTGTCGTGAGGAATTACAATCCGCCAACGGGGAGTACGATTTCCTTTACTCCAGTTGTCAAAACGGGCAATCTCAGATCCAGCAACTCCTGTATCGTCACCGAATGCTGGGTGATCTCCTGTAAAGCCTGACAAATACATAGTATCTGTTTGGGGGAAATATTCAATTCGCCGCAAATCGTTAAATATCTTGGGAGTAGTTTGCTTTTTCATCGAACTATAGTTGTAGATCGGGTTGCCTTTAGCATCTATTCCCTGTAAAGGATAGTGTCGGATGCCATCTTCTGTTCGCAAAACTTTCCAAACATCTCCTTTGCTGTCTACCCACCAACCGCCAATATAGGGATAATCTTTGCTGGTATCATATTCGTTCTTTTCAAATTTGCCATTACCGTTGCGATCGCGCCAGATCCATTCCCCTTGTTTCGGTTGATTCGCTGGCCAATTTCCGGTGAGAAATGGTTTATCTGCGCCATTGCTACCGACAAACATTCCGGCTGGGATAGCTACTTTACCATCTGTGTCTGGATTAAAACGATATATTTGCAGAAAGCTGCTATACATATCTGTAAGGAACAAAAACGGCTTTCCTTGGATGCGGCGTACAAAGGTTCCGTCTGGCGATGTATGCAGACGGGGATCTTGAGGATATTTGAAAGGATTTAAAGTATAGGCTTTATAAGTCCATTGCTTACCAGCAGGCTTACTGTAATCCATCAAATAGTGTTCTTGTTTGGTGAATAAATCTACACCATCAGTTTTAGGATCGGCATCTGCATTATCGACGAATATCAATCCCAGCGATCGCCACATTAGTTTTCCCGATGGCGAAAATTTCCGCAAATCTGTGCCTGATTTATTGAAACCATTACTATTTACATAGATATTACCTGAAGCATCTGCACCAACTCCGGTAAGTCCATAAAGTTTCAAATCTTGAATTTCACCAGGAACTCCTGTATAGATACCGCCTTTAGAACCGAAACTACCCACCTGCATCGGCTTATCTTTGATGTCATAAATCAAGATTTGCTGACGTGGCCCATTTTCTGCCACTAACAGCTTACCTTGATGATCAACTGCGATCGCAGTTGGTTCAATGATATCTGCAATCTGTTGGGGTAATTGCTTTCCACTCGGCGAATAATGGAGAATCTTGGCAGGCTTACTGCCATTTTTGCTTTGAATAATCCACAGATTTTTTTGCGGATCAATAGTTATTGCTCCCGGATTAGCAACGGTAAAGCTGCGGAGTTCCTTCATCGTATCAGTATCATAGACACGAATCCGGTTAGCAGCAGAATCACTCACATACAACTCGCTTCCCACAGTTGCTAATCCAGTGAGTTCACTTTTAGTACTGGTAATTAACATACTTTTATCCCAGCCACGCCCTTCAGGAAAAGGCGCAGGTTTTCCTGACAAATCATAGCGTCTAACGCAATGCCAAGCTGTTCCTTCTGCTGGATAATCTTCATTGGTTTTGCCCTTCGATCCCTGAGTCATGGCAATGTAAATATATTTACTATTTGCTGTTACAGCTATGCCACCACCACGACTCCAGCCGTGAGTATCCCCAATAGCACCAATAACCTTACCATCTTTATATATGGCTGCTTCCATTCCCGCCTCATCCCAATGGCTGTTAGTATAAACTGTGCCATCAGGGGAAACATACATGGCCTCAATATTGTTTTGTACCCGCAGATTTCCACTGCCAATCGTATTACCTATCCACGATGTTTTGTAGTTAGGTGTAGATGTTAATGTATTGTTTTTTACTCGTTTATTTTCACTAACAATAGTATTACTTATAAATAATTTACTATGTGTAAGTGTAGGTGTTTCAGTATTGTTTGGTATCGGCATTTCACTGCCAATAGTATTACTTATCGACGATGTTTTGGAGCTTAGTGTGCGTGTTCCATTTGTTGCCCAGTCTGTTGTAATTCCTAGAGTAGTAACAATTACTCCAATAGTTAGACTTAGTAAAAAGTTGAAAACTTTACTTTTTTGGATATATCTAAACTTAAATATTTTTTTGAGGTACTGGTTGAGTTGGTGACGAAGTTTTATTAACTGTACCAATAATTTGTTTTTCATATACTTTTTAAGCTTTTAATTATTTATATACAATCATTTTTTCGGTAATCCGCAAAAAATATAACTGCTTTGAAGTGGCTAAGATACAGGCTATCCACAGCCATGACATTTGATAGCAAGTTTTACATAAGCTTTATAAAGCCCATCTGAATCCTTACAAATCAGCTAATACATTTAATCTGTTAATATTTACTAATCAATTAAAAATTATGGTAAAAAACAATACCAAAAAATTTAAATATTTTTATTTAATAGCGCTTTTTATCTCTCCCTATAGAGCATTCACCTTTTTAATTTTGCAAGTATAATATATATCCATTTAAGTACTAGTTTGTTAATTAAAACACAGTTGTAATTCATTGTTGACGTTGATATATAAATAGTTTATAAATTGGTGTTCTATACAAAAAGTTTTATTAGTAATGTCTATTCGTAAATTTTAATGATTCAGGTTTGAATACGAGTAAGAGCGCATAAATGTGCGCCTGTATTAATATATTTATAGGAGCTACATAAGTGGAAAACAAACCAGATAATTTTACATCATCTGCATCTATTCTCACCCTTGGATTAGGCTGGTTTCCTAAAAGTCCTGGAGGATTAGAAAGATATATTTATGAACTGACTCATAAATTAGCTGCAAATAAAGACAAGGTTGAATTATGCGGAGTTGGTCTACCAGAGACTGAAATAAATTCGCCGATTAAATTAACTAATTTAGCTTCTCATGACAGTGCTATTTGGCAAAGATTATGGTCTATTCGCACTAATTTCCATAAAACAAGAACGAGCAAACCAGATGCTATTAATTTGCACTTTGCATTATATAGCTTTCCTATTTTAGATATTTTACCAAAGGGAGTACCAGTTACTTTTAACTTTCATGGCCCTTGGGCTTCTGAAAGTCAGCAAGAAGTGGTTAATAAAAACCTTAGTCTTTTAATCAAACACTGGTTAATAGAACAAAATACTTATAATCGCTGCGATCGCTTCATTGTTTTGAGCAAAGCATTTGGTAAAATTCTACATGATAAATATCAAATACCGTGGAGCAAAATTAATATTATTCCTGGTGGAGTTGATATCAACTGGTTTCAGCCAAATTTATCACGCCAGGATGCTTGTGCAAAGCTAGGCTGGCCAAGTAATCGCCGTATCCTATTTACATCACGTCGCCTAGTACATCGAACCGGAGTTGACAAATTATTACAGGCACTAGCTATAATTAAGCCCAGAATACCAGATGTTTGGCTAGCGATCGCAGGTCGTGGTCACATCCAAGCTGCACTACAACAACAGGCTACAGAACTAGGACTAGCCGACAACGTTAAATTTTTAGGTTTCCTACCTGATGAGCAATTACCTATAGCTTATCAAGCTGCTGAATTGGCTATCATGCCTAGTCAATCTTTTGAAGGGTTCGGATTAGTAATAATCGAATCTCTAGCGTGTGGTACTCCTGTTTTATGTACCCCGGTTGGAGGAATGCCAGAAATTTTATCAGCATTTTCACCGGATTTAATTACTATTTCAACAGAAGCCTCAGCCATTGCTGAAAAATTAGAGCAAGCGCTTTTACGAAATATCCCTATACCTTCACGAGAAGCTTGTCGAGAGTACGCCACCACCCATTACAACTGGAATCAAATTGCCCAACAAGTACGGAAGATTTTATTAGCTTAAACAAGTGATTGTAATAGATATTAGGGGTGCTACATGGGTAAAATTAGATGGAATAGAGGTTTAATGAGAATTTTTTTTCTAGACCAAAGTGGTAAACCAGGCGGCGCAGAATTGTGTTTAATAGATATTGCTAAACCTTATGGCGATCGCGCTTTGGTAGGTTTATTTGCAGATGGGTCTTTTAGCACTTTATTGGAGCAAAATAATATTCCAGTAAAAGTTCTTGCAACTCAAGCAATCCAAGTTCGCAAAGAAAGTAGTTTGCTACAAGGATTAAAGAGTCTGGGACAACTTGCACCTTTGATTACTAAGGTAGTTAAAATAGCGCGTGAATACGATTTAATCTATGCCAACACCCAAAAAGCATTAGTTGTCGGAGCATTAGCAAGTTTCTTTAGTCGTCGCCCTCTGGTTTATCATTTACATGATATTCTTTCCACAGAACATTTTAGCAAAACCAATCTTCGTATTGCTATTAACTTAGCTAATCGTTTTGCATCATTAGTAATTGCTAATTCCCAAGCTAGTCAAACAGCCTTTGTACAAGCAGGAGGATGCCCAGATATCATAAAAGTTGTCTATAACGGTTTTGATTCAAAAAATTATCAAACTGATGAGTCTGACATCAATAAATTACAGCAACAATTAGGATTGCAAGGAAAGTTTGTAGTCGGACACTTTAGCCGTCTTGCACCTTGGAAAGGACAGCATATTTTAATTGATGGTCTTGCCAAATGTCCGCCAGAGGTGACGGCAATTTTAGTAGGTGATGCACTGTTTGGCGAACAAGATTACGTTCAACAGTTACACCAACAAGTTGCCCAACTGGGATTAGAAAACCGCGTCAAATTTTTAGGATTTCGTTCTGATATTCCTCAGTTAATGGCAGCTTGTGACTTAGTAGCACATACCTCTACTTCCCCAGAACCTTTTGGTAGAGTGATTGTAGAGGCAATGCTATCTGGAAAACCTGTAGTTGCAGCAAAAGCTGGCGGTGTAATGGAATTAGTAGAACATGGACTTAATGGTTTTTTAGTAACACCAGGAGAACCGCAGGAACTTGCACAAATAATTATTACCTGTCTTCAGGAGACGGAAATAACTGCAACTATAGCTAATAATGCCCGGACTACTGCTAGTGGGCGTTTTGATGTTGCAATTATTAATCAGCAAATTGCCCAACTGCTGTCTCACAGATAAAATACAGACTTAACCCCCAGCACATTAGTGTCAACTTAAGAAAAAATCTGCTTTAAGAGGACGTTTTGCCCTCATCCCCTAGGACGTGTTTTCAAACTCGTCGTATCCTAAAAAATAGGCGATCGCAGACAGGATAAGTTGATGAATCGAGGAGACTTGAGTAATGAACTTTGTGGTACTTACTGATCAATTGAGTAGACCGTTAATTTTTGTATTACATGTTAAACTATTATTACATTTGTATTCTTTAGTGAATTAGACCTCTTGCAAAAGTCCTTAATACCCCACCCCCAACCCCACCAAAGGGAGGGGAGAGTTTGCGTTAGCAAATGCGGGGTGGGGTTCTTTATTTTTGATTTATGCAAGAGGTCTATTGTTTAGAACCAAGTCGTGCATTTGACCTCTGATCGTGAAAATATGTTAATTGAAACGGTTCCACAGGCACGAAATACTCGGTTGCGATCACGACTGGTAGGGACTGCTTCAGAATATTGACGTGACCAAGGACCGCATTGTTTCCAAGTTCTACCACCGTCCTCGGAGAAGTCCATCCAAATATCATCGCCATTCTGATTGTTTTCCATTCGAGCCCAGCCAAATTGCTGCGGTGGGGAAACATCTTGCAAAAAACCAGTTCGCAATTGGATTTCCCGTCCATTTAGGTCAACCTTGAGCACTGTCTTCACGTTTATTGGTCCTGCACGATTAGGATCAATACTACTACAGTCACCAGCAAAAGCGTATGCTGGTAATGTAGGACTGCTAATGCCAACAAACAGAAGAGAGATTGTGGCAGTTCCAGCAGATACAATGCGATTGAATTTGATGAAATTCGCTTTGCTGTGATTAGGGTTCATAATTTTCTCCTTACTCAATAGACATGATGTGATATAACATCTTTCATCGTTTCAAATAGATTCAGATGTTTAGGGTGTATGCAAAAATCAGTAGACCTAAAAGTTTTCCAAAACCCTTACCAGTCGTTCATTCAAGTTGATAAACACAATTTGCCGCAATCTTTTTAGAGTCTGGTCTTTGAGGAACGAGCGTTGTTAGTGGGTTAAAAGTGGAGCGCAAGTGATCGCGATCTTCAGCCCCAAAACGTCGGCTGAAACTCTGATTATTTCGTCAACTTACAAAAGTTTTCGATCTACTGAAAATTAATACTTCATACTTAAATATATCTGGAGTTCAGACTAGTCAAGAGTGCGAAACTCCAAACCTTTATAGTAACCGTCTGACAGAACGGTCACTACGATTAGCCATGACCAAGCGTAAGGTCAGTGGTGGTTCCCGTTCAATGAAGCGGTTTGCGATAGCCCGCAGTCCTGCTGAGTATTGTGCAGACTTATCGTCGACAGGGACGGTCGGTCATGGAGCTTTTCAAGTAAGCCTTAATGGCCAAGTCAGGCAGTGGGAAGCTGGCTCTATCGCTCTTGCCTCAACCCAGCACCTGAATCCTTACAGCAATCTTACTTTTCGAGTACTAGCAAGTACGATAGAATTGTATGGAGTTAAATCGGGAAAATCGTAATGATTAGCAGCTAATTCATACGGGCACTTGGTTCCATTCGAGTCTGTACATAGTAAGACCACAGCACCGTCGGTCTGGTTATTGAAGATGCCATGTATTCCGTACTGATTATAGAGTTTGTAAACACGGTACTGGATATATATGTTTGTAATGTCTTCTCCTTTTAAGGCATTTCCTCTATAGATACAAACGGTTCCAGTCTTGCATCCATAAAAGGGCAGTGCAGATGAGGCAGTCGTAAAGAGCAACAACGAAGCGCTCATAGAGAATAAACTAAAAGCTATTGAATTTAAAAGTTTCATAAAATTTTTGGCGTTGCAGAAAGGGCAATGATGTTCTGATAGAAGGAGTTACTGATGCAATACTGTTCAGTTAAGGATTAAGTGAGAGCTTAGATGGAATGGAAGGCCAGTTCTTTTGTTCAGTCTACTTAGGCTTACTGAGAACAGTTTCAATAGTGCAGCTAAACTGAACCATATTGTGTTTAACATTGTCAGTAGACCGAAAAGTTTTCCAGAACCCTTACTAGTCGTTTATTCGAGTTGAGCGACACAATTTGCCGCAATCCTTTTAGAGTCTGGTTTTCGAGGAACGAGCGTTGTTAGTGGGTTAAGAGTGAAGTGCAAGCGATCGCAATCTTCAGCCCCAAAACGTCGTCTGAAACCCTGATTATTTTGTCAACTTACAAAAGTTTTCGATCTACTGATTGTCGCTTTTCTTCATCCCAGAGTCATGTTGATGTTGAATTAGTGTAATTGCTAATTCCGTTTGAATATTATGAGATTAGATTTATAAAATCAATAGTTTTGCACTAACTTTTTGTGCATAAGTAAAGGAGTAATGATTTAGGTAGTTGAAACTATTGCCTGGACAGCATTTCAGTTCCGGAATTCCAGAATAAATTATTTAATATTCGCAACAAGCAACGAGAAATGACCATTTAACCGATTTTTATTGCAAATCAAAAAAAGCTATATTTTTGTCCAAACCTTTACTGGAGATGCTTTTGAGTCATTTCCCCATGACCTGAATCCTTACGTAAAGAAAGGAGTTATGTTTTTATTGCTCTAAATGATCGCCTAGAGCCATCGGTGAGAGGTTAAGATAAAGAGCATTTTGTAAATTGATTAAAATACTCAAAATAGTCATAATAACAATGATAATCGTGTGTGGAGAGAGGGGGAGAAGGCGAGCGACGCTCGCCTTCTCCCCCTCTATTTGATTATCATTATTTTTAAAGTCTTTCACAGAGTACAAGCAATAGCACCATGTACCAAATGAACAACATCAGTAATAGCTCTGATAGAAACCTTCGCTTTCTCTAAAAGACAACTTCCTTGATTTTTTGTGCAAGTTAGTTTTTTCTTGTCATCCAATTTATTTTGGTTATGTTTGCAAGCTGTTTCGTTGAGTGGTTGGTTGATTTTTGCTTGAGTATTTTTCATGTTTTTCCTTGCACTGAAGATTAATATAAAAGAGTCAAGATTTAGAATATAGAAAACGCGTTGTCCTTTGCCAAGTTATTTGTTAGCACTACTTATTAGCTAAAATTGGCTCTAGGTAAAGAATAGCTGAAATCTTTAATCCGAGTAGCGTGCACGTCAATAAGTACATTTTTTGCTACTAACAGCACGAACCTAAAGATGAATATAAATCTTTCTCTGGCTCTAGCTTTATTTACACTAATTTGGCAAACGACAATAGCTGATATCAAGAAATAGTTTTTGATATTTTGTATTTTGAGAATAAAAAATATTTTATTTTCTTGATTTAAAAATTATAACAAAAACTTTAGTTTTTAATAATATATTTTATAAGAATAGCATTAATAAAAATTGAAATATTTGGCAGATAAACAGCTATTGAGAGATAGGTTTGTCTAGATTAAAAACCATAACTATTTTGATAAAATAATATGTTAATTTAGGGAAATAGACAGACTATCTTAACTGTATATGAACAGATGAATGATTTAAATTCTATTTATTTCAACAGACTTTTCAGTAAGTGAGTTAATTTAATTGATACTATATATAACAATCCGATTTTATTTATGAACTTCTTTGCGTGGGCAGGGAGTAGGAAGTAGGCAAGGCTATTTCATTCTCATCTAGTCTACTTTAGAATAAACTTTGAGTCTAATAGCGAAAGTCGTCTAAAAACGACTGATAAAAGGTTATAGTCTGTTAAAATGAACTTTAGCTACTAGCCTATAACTTCAGTTATGGGCGGTTTCTGTCTAGAACGAAATAGCCCTAAGAGGATGTTTGAAAAGTCCTCAAGCGTGTGTTTCACTACCCTTTAATTTTCACTCCTATGTTTATTCTGTGGAGTTCTCTTAGTAAAATGTCTATTGACACGGCAGCAGAGGTGGAATCCGTGCGATCGCTCCGGCTCTGAGCAGTTCCGGGCGCAAGGCGTAGGGTAGCAAACCATCCGGTTTGGCGTGATATTGACTAGAACAGTCAAGTACGGCAGTTGCTGTATTATCTACACATTCGGGATCAGCAGGCAGATTGCCAAATAAGTAAGTATGTTTGTTAAAACAGGCGAAAGCAATTGCACAAGCCTGATCACAAACACCCATGCATTCAACAGGTTGAATCGAGAACTCCTCTTGCAACACCCAGTCATGATATAAGGTTTGTAATTTCTCTAGCAGCAATTCACCACTGCTTTTAGCAACATACTGTTTTGTGTTATGACTACTTCCACATCTCGTACAGACGAATATAATGTGTTGATGATTCATAGATAAATTACACGGTTCAATTTCTCATCCTGTGTCTATAAAAATACATGTCGAACACTCAATGGTATCCGACATGGATTTTAGGCAATCAGTTTGTCCAGTCATTTGGCAAACAAACTAAAGGCGAATGTATTACAACCGAATGACACAGCAATAATGCCCTTTGACACTGATTAAGAAACACTACGATTCCAAGTCAACCCGGTACGCGGAGTCTGCCGATTTCGCAGCCACAGTCCCAGCAGCAAACCAATTACCACAATTCCGGTGAAGTAAGTCAGCGAAATCAACCGGACAGACATCGGTGGAGCGACACCTTTAACTGGAATATTCTCTGCAACTTGGAATGGCTGAAATTGCTCTTTTGCGTTTGCTTGCGGCGCAGCCTCGACAACGATGCTATGGGGGGCACCGTCAAAGAACTCCTGCTCCCACGTCAATTTCCCGTTCCTGTCTGGAGTCCCCTCATAAGCAAACGCCACCCAATTATTTTCGAGTTGGGTAGTTGTTACCTTCAACACTACATCTGTCACGGGTTGGCTCGTTTTGGGATCACTGACGCTGACCTGCAATCTGGCAGGTTGACCTACCGTTGCACCCTCGTCACCCGATAATTGCATATAAAGTCCTTGAGACTGCAATTTAGCGGGCTTACCAGAGGATGGAACTTCTTCTCCCATACCTGGCATCGACATCGACATGTGTGATTCAGCAAGTTCAGCGCTGATATTAACCCAGAGGAGCGCGGCGATCGCTACCACAATTAATCCACTCAACAACAATCGCACGCGTTGTGGGGCAATTTCTCCCGGTTGAATCGCTTGTCTGCCCCCAATCACCCAACCTCCTAGTAGCCCAACCAAGAGCAAAATCACAACCAGGATGCCAAAGTAGCGGAACTTTAAGGGATTTTCAGGCAGCGTTAGCGTCAGCTTTTGCTGAATCGGCTCAAACGCATTGGCAACAAGCGGAGTAACCCCTACTATGAGTTGATACGTTCCCCGGATCGGTAGGGTTTGTTGAACCTGCAACTGACCCGTTGGTGCATTGCCCTCAATGTCCAGCAACTTTGTTCCCTCAACGATCGGAAAATCTGTTGTGAACCAGGGATTTTTAGGAGGGGTGAACAATTGCAAGTGGATTTTGGCATCCTTTAAAGATTGCCCTTGAGCATCGAAGGCTTGCAGCTTCAGCTGCACTGGCGGATTGTAGTGCCCTGATCCCAACACTGTGGTGGCTTCAGCCTCAAGGGGTCGAACCTGATTAATCGGTGGATTAGTTGTTAGCCGCACCGATGATTGAGGGGATTGGGCAAGTCCGATCCAGCCATACAGGATAATTCCGATTATGCAAATCCCACCGAGTAGCTTAGACCACTTAAGTCTCATCATTTGATTTCTCTCCGACTGCTAATCATTGACTCAATCAACTAATGGCAACTCACCATCAGTGTGTGGTGACGCAGAGTGTGAGTCGTGTCATGGATAGCGGGATATGTAGTGAAATAAATTGTCCACAGAATCAAAGAACACAGTGCGACATAGAGCGCTGATTGTACAGGCACTGATAGCACTTGACTGGTGACTTGTTGCTGGGTCGAACTAGAAGATTGAACTGTCATTTTGTACCTCGCAGATAAAACGATATTAATGGTTGATTCAGCAGGCATTCTGACTTCTACAGTCAGCAGTGAACAGTAAATTCCTGAAAACAGATGAATAAGACTCTATATGAGCCGTCTTAGCATACTGAGCCAGCTATTTCCTTTTCATTCATGAAAATTACTTATATTAACATTAGCGTAAGGTTTAGTAAAACCTATTTAAATGACAAAGGTATTGCAATCTTATGTCAAAAGTGTGGCTAACTGGATGACTGCACTTTTCAGGAATTCCCAAAACAGGCCAGTTAGCGCTTGTGCCGGGAGCAATCGTAACAATATAGAAGTAATATATTATACTAATAGCACTGCCTCACGCAGATCCCTGACACTGCGGTCTTTGATTACCTGTTGGGGTACAACTTGAATTGATTGAGGAATATCGCGCAACGGTGTGTCGGTTCTTGTTGCAGTCGTAGCGTCTTGTACGTGATAACTATCTTGCTCTCTCGTGACTACCAACTCAATCGGCTCATCCTGCTGCGAGTCAGGTGGTTGCTGTTGCGGTGTACGAAGTGCTGGGGTTTGGGTTTGTAGTGTTTGGGTTTGTGGTGTTTGAGGTGACTGCTGTGCTGTTGCAGTAATTGCGATTCCAAAAATCAACCCAGCATCATGATCAATAATTCAACTGTGGGTAAAGCTTTCTCACCTACCACTGTCACTCACACAGTATCGACCTTTCGGACTCTCCACCAACATGGCTCGTTGCACGCCGCTGACAGAGATGAGTGTGTGTCCTTCTCTAAGCTGTCCTCCATACTCATCTACACATTTACCTGAAAGACCACCACTAAATTGCACTAGATGATCCCATTGACAAGTTTTTCTAATAAGTCATCATGCTCTTCCATGTCCAGAATTGAAAGCTAGAGATTGGGATGGACTTCTATATTTTGCTCATATCCTTTGCCCCGCCAGCTAGGTATTTGATAAATAAATTTATTAGACTCTGGGTTTTGCAGGTTGTTCATTTGCTGCTTCTATTTCCTTGTTCTGACGCTGTCATAGTCAGCGAACAATAGAATTAATGCTAGTAATTAGTAATAATTTTACAGGAATTATGTGAACAATTGATTTTTACGCAAGTAAATCACAGTTGTGTTAATATACAAAAGAATCTCGGTTCTGATGGGAAGCAGCCATCGGACGCAAGGGGGAAAGTCTGGTGTGAATCCGGCACTGTCCCGCAGCTGTAATCAAGGCTTGCCTTGTGAGTCAGAATGCCCGCCGAACAGTTAACTTCTGCCGAAATCTACGAGGTATAGATAAGCGCAACTATGAATTTTTTGACAATCAATCAATTCTATTTCTTCATCGTGCCAAAGATACACTTCAGGTCAAGGCTTGCTTTTAAGATGATAGAAAGTTAATTGGCGATACAAATTGCACCTAGAAGTGTATTTTTCAGTAAGTGTGTGTACTACTGGGTTATTTGGTACGATTATCGCAGATGTGAAAAGTGGCAGTCTTGTTTTAAAAGGACATTAAGAGCTACTTGAAAATGGCTACTTTCGTGTCATCTGACCTCCTACTAGTCATCCAAATTGAGATTTTGGTGAAGCAACACGGTGAAGCACTTACTGTCTTAGCGGTTTCCGTCGATAGCAAAGTGCTGAACCCGT
This sequence comes from Nostoc sp., assembly GCF_036916735.1. Lineage (GTDB taxonomy): Bacteria > Cyanobacteriota > Cyanobacteriia > Cyanobacteriales > Nostocaceae > Nostoc. The sequence goes on along the minus strand of NZ_JBALFV010000016.1, from coordinate 63,727 downwards.
AAGTGTCTTCTCCCAAGGGGAGACGCCAAGGGCGATGGGGGTTCCCACGCCACTTGCTACCCTGCGGGAACGCTAAGAGTGAACAACGGGCAAAATGCCCGCAACGCAGTGGCTCCCCATGTTGACGTTAGCCTTCACAAAGGGTGCGACTGCACCAAACCGAAGGGATTGATTCTATAGACAAATCCTCCGGATTGTACCATCAAGAAACTACTGGTCAATTATTACTAATAGTTAGCAACAGATATATTGCACAGTCAGCAAGGTTAGATTTCATGGTGGCAAGACTGCGTAATATCTGCGCTTGGGACTTAATCCTACACATTTCAAATTTAATGCTTAACAAACAACATACTTTATTTGTTTGCACGACCTGCGCTAGCGTGTGGCAAAATGGCAAGCGCATTGGAGAAAGTGGCGGACAGCAACTATTACTGCATCTGCAACAACTTGCATTCAATTGGGAATTGGAAAATAAATTCTCTATTCAGGGAGTTGAATGTATGAGTGCTTGTAACCGTTCTTGTGTAATTGCCTTTGTTGCGTCAGGAAAACCAACGTATTTGTTTGGTGATTTACCAAATGATAGTTGTGCATCTGCAATACTACAATGTGCTAGTCAATACTATGCTAAAGGCGATGGTTCACTACTTTGGTCAGAACGACCTGAACCTCTAAGAAAAGGAATTCTAGCAAAGATTCCACCACAAAGTAAGTGGACGCAACTAAACATAAGTTGTTGTTAATTGAAGACTGGGTAAAATTAACAGTTTTCAATAGGTCACGGCGTTCCTCCCCCACCATACATAAAAAGTTGGTGGGGGACAGCAGTTGCTCCACGCAGGTGAACCCCTCTGAGCGACTGACACACTGAGGTCGCTCTAGGATTGGGGACTCAATACTTGGTACTAGGAAATTTTTGAAAATTTATCCTTGTATGCGTAGGCGTAGCCCGCACTTCTCTACGAGACGCTGCGCGAACGACAAGCTCAGTGACCATCGTAGACATCGCTCCTGAATTGTTCATATAATCTATAAGGATTCCTCAGTCTAAAGCTAGCGATCGGTCTTGGTGGCTTCCCAAACCCTTGCATTGCTTAAACGGTAAATATCCAAATTCTCATGGCATCTTGCCCTAGCTCCTATAAAATTATTGCTAATTACTAGCATTAATTGCCAGCAATGACTATTACCATGACAGTGCAGGAAGAAGAGGAACTGTGGGATGAGGTTGCCCAGACTGTTCTATGTGATGCTATCTTAGAACCCTTTGAATTCATCCATGAAATGCTTAAGCAATTAGGCAAAGGTGCAATATTGTTCGGTTAAGCCTCTTTTGGGCATTATAGACAACGAGATTTCAAGGGTTCGAGCCTACTTTCTTTCCTTAACCGAGCAGTATTGGGGGTGATCAACATACTTTTAATATAGTCCAGCGATAAATTCGCATCGTTCTTTGAGAATGCGATCGCCGTGCCAAAAATCTAGGCATAATTGTCTGTATTCTTGCAAACAGAAGCTTTGATAGTTTTGGGAGATGTCTAATGGGAGCGTTTCTAGTTTTGGCCGTTCCTACTTCTCCTGTCAGAGACGCTACGCGTGGCTTGCTTCCCCAAAGGGGTACGGGTTGCCGTAGGCATCGCTTCTGTGGGTAAATTAGTCGTAGGTCTTTTACGATACCACCACATCACAAAGCCAGTGATAAATAAAATTAACGGTGCAAGCCCGACAAATACATAGAAGATACGGGATGGAAGTCCCCAAAAGGTGCCATAGTGTAAGGGAGTAAAAGAGTTGAGAACCCGATCGCCCAATGGCAACTTTAAAGCATTATCAACTCGCAAAACCTTACCTGTATACTGGTCAAGATAAACATTACTATTACCATATTCTTCATTTTCTTGTGGTAACTTCATGCGAATTTGTAGAGCTTCTTCTGGTTTACTAGGAAAATAAATGCTTTCGGTAACAGCACTAGGTAAGGCAGCATCGGCAATTTTCAGTTGTTGGGTTAGATTTAAAGTCGATTTCCCAGGAATTGGCTTGGAGACTGGCTCAGATGGTTTTGGAGTGAATGTAACAGCGTAAATAATCGGTTCAGTCAAATCGTAGAAGTTCCAGCAAAAGCCAGTAAAGCCAGTAAAGAATAAAAAAACCACAGCGATAATGCCAGCCACTTTATGAATATCAAAGTTGGCGCGTTTAGGATGAGCATCAAGCTTAATTTTGAAGCCTGCAATCAATCTACGCCAACCAGGCCAAAGAACTAAACCTGTGATGGTGAGGACACACATAAAAAAGGCAATGATGCCAACAATTTTAGTACCAGTTTCACCAGCCATCAGACTGTAGTGCAGACTAAGGATCATACCTATTAGGGTGTTATCTGATATCCGCTCACCAATAATTTTGCCTGTATAAGGATTGAGAAAAACTTCTGTCCTTTGATCCTTGGTTGTTGACAACTGTCCTATGTAGGGAGAAGCAGGAGTATGTGGTAAATAAATCCGAAAAAGATGGAGATCGCTTCGTGCAGCATACTTCGTCTTAATTGTATTCATCACAGACTCAGGGGATACTAACTGCACCTTTTGAGGCGTAATCTGTCCATACTGTTGAGCGATCGCAAAGCGGTCAAAATCTTGCTCGAACACCAACAAGCTACCTGTTAAGCCGACTATAATTAACACCAGTCCTACTGCTAAACCAAGATAGCGGTGCAGAATAAATGTTAGATCGCGTATTTTTTTAGAGTTCATGGTAGAAGCTGCGTGAGACTATACAAGACTTTATGAGTTAAGAAATTGAAAATCAAAATTCAACTGAAACTGTTCCCAGCACAGTCAAAGGCGCACCAGGACGCAGATAGTAGCCTTGAGAATCGTAATATTGAGTACCAAAAAGATTCTTAAAGTTCAATCCAACCCGCCAGCGATCGCGTTTGTAGAAAATTGAGGCATCAGCGCGCACATAAGAGGGGATTTTGAAAGTGTTGGGAAGCGTGGCTTCGCGATCGCCAGTATAAAATAGTCCTCCACCAAAACCTAATCCTTTCCAATTCCCGTTTTGAATTTCATAAGTTGTCCACAAACTCCCCCCAATACCAGCAGCATTTACCAGGGAGTCGCCCACTGGTAGAGTAGTATCTTTACTCACAAAAGCATCGTTGTGGAATAAGGACGCAATCACATTCCAGCCTGGTAGAATCTGCCCAGAAACATCAAATTCCAAACCGCGACTTTTCACTTCTCCAGCCGCAATCGAATAGTCAGAATTGTTTAAATCAGTTACAGCGACATTTTTTTTGGTGATATCATAGGCGGCAAAAGTAGCAGATAGCCTGTCTTTAATCAGTTCCGCTTTCAGTCCTACTTCATACTGAGTGCCGCGTTCTGGTGGCAGTTGAGTTTTATCTACTGTCCGCGAGTCGCTGGGATTAAACGAGCGGGTATAGCTGGCATAAATGGAAATTGGTTCAATTGGCTGATAAACAATACCAACACGAGGTGAAAAAGCTTCATCATATAAACGATCAACGCTCTCATCACCAATAAAATTATTACCCGTAGGATCTAGTGGTCGAACGGTATTCTTCCGATTGATAAAGTCATATCTGCCACCCGCTAATAGCTTCAGGTTTGGTAGCAATGTGACTTGATCTTGTAGATAAAAGGCGATCGTGTCGCGACCGTAGCGCTCGCGATCTGAGGCTTCATCAAACTCTGGTGGTCGAGAAGCACCATACGCAGGATTAAACAAATCAATTCTAGGAGTCACGGAAGTGCTACTGCGGAGATAATCGAAGCCTTGGAGGTCTTTATTCCACTCCAACCCCAGCAAAACTTGATGTTGCACAGACCCTGTATTGAAGTTGCCAATTAGATCCGTTTGCAGGGAGTAGTTGCGGTAAAGGGATCTATCTACCGCATACCGTCGTAACACAGTACGACCGTCTGGATCAAGAGAGTCCGGTCGAAACGCTAAGTCATCACCATCGGCCAGCTTAACGGCAAAGGCACTGCGGATCCGTAGATTTTTGTTAAAACTGTGATTCAGAGTCAAATTAATGATATGTGATTGAACTGAGTCATAATCTCCTGGCTCTCCCAAGAAGCGATTAGTTGGCACCTTGAAAACGTTGGGGTCGGGTACTAAACCGTCGTAGAAAGTGCGATCGGCGTTGAGGTATTCATATTGAAACATTAACGTGGTTGCATCCCCGAATTTAAACGTGAGTGCGGGAGCAATGCTGAAGAATTTTTCATTCAAAAAGTCAACGAAGCTACCAGAGTTTTGATAGGCAACATTCAAGCGATACAGAATGCTTTTGTCTGAGTTAAGCGGCCCAGAAAAATCGAGCGAAGGACGATAGGTGCTAAAGCTTCCGGCTGTCAACTCAGCGGAGTAATAAGGATAATCAAGTGGTTTTTTGGTGACATAATTTACCACTCCTCCTGGCTCAAACTGCCCATACAGCACGGATGCTGGGCCCTTAAGCACTTCAATCCGCTCAATGTTTGTCGGATTTGTCAAGGTAAAAGAACCCTCAGAGAAAAAACCATCCCTCAAATTGTTGTAGGTTGAGAATCCTCGAATGTTGTAATTGTCCACCAGTCCCGCAAACCCTCCTTGCAGAGTCACACCACTGACATTTCGTACAGCATCACTGATCCTTATGATTTGTTGGTCTTTGATGACTTGTTGGGGAATTACTTGAATTGACTGGGGAATGTCACGTTGAGGAGTATCAGTTTTAGTTGCAGTTGTGCTATCTGGTACACTATATCCGTCTTGTTCACCCGTGACTACCAATTCAATCGGTTCATCACCTTGTGTTGATGGTTTTGGCTGTGTTTGACTTTCTGACTGCTGTTGGGGAGTTGGTTGGGTTTGAGGTTGTTGTGCTGTGGATGCAGCAGTCGTCACACTAAAAATTAAACCCTCATCCGCACTGTCAAATAACTCGACAGTTGGAACACCTATTTCTCCGATCGCACTTACCCGGATAGTATTGGCATCAAAGTTAGTAACTGTGATTTCACTAACACCCGCAATTGGCTTTTCCGAGCGGAATGTAAATGCCTCACCACTAGGTAAACGCAGCTGTGCATTGGGAATATCAGCAATGAAGTTATTACCAGCACTGCGATTCGTGATTTGCAGCTGTTCGCCTTTAGATGTCTGTAAAATCACCTCCACACCTTTAGCAGTCGGATTTGCCTTAACTCCTGTTACCTGCACAACTTCTGTTTGTGGCGTGTTTGCTGGTGTTGACGACTGCATTAATAACATTTTGGCGCTGGTAATAACAGGTTCTAGCTCACTTAATTGCCTAATCTTCCCAGTTGCTTGAGGTGGCTTGGCTCGTAGTAGTGTTTTCGCTAGATTGAACCGATTATTAGATTTGGGAATATCTTGCGCTTTTGCAGGCTGAACCAGCAAAATTAAAAGTATCAACAACCACTCTATTCTGTAACTGAATTTAGATACTAGCTGACTCATTTTATCTCCACACACCGTAGTATTCCAGATAACAAAAAACCTCACTCCATGCGTAGCTTTGATGCAGATGCTTATTGAGCTTAGAACGTAAAAGAAACAGAGCCAATTACCGTAAACGGTGCACCTGGATAAACAACTTCGCGTCCTTGGGTTTCCACATAGTAATTAATGTCAAAAAGATTTTTGAAATTGAGACCAACCCTCCAGTTATCTTGTTTATAAAACAGCGCTGCATCTGTGCGAAAATAACTAGGCAAGGTAAGGGATTTGTCAATTTCTCCGGGGCGATCGCCTACATAATAAAGACCTAAACCAAAGCCTAACCCTTTAAAATTACCTTTTTGAAGTTCGTAAGTTGTCCATAAACTGGCAGTATTTTCTGCCACGTTTTGCAGGCGACTGCCTACAGGTAAGTCATTATCACGGGTAACTCTGGCATCTGTATAACCATAGGTAGCAATCACATTCCAACCTGGTGTTAATTGCCCAACGATATCAAGTTCAATCCCCTTGCTAGTTTGTTCTCCCACCTGAATCAAATAATTAGAATCGATGGGATCGCTAGTTAAAACGTTGGATTTTGTCAAGTGGTAAGCTGCCAATGTTGCTGCAAGTCTGCCGTCAAACAACTCTCCTTTTACACCTACTTCGTACTGTTTGCTGCGTTCGGGAACAAAAGCTGAATTATCTCTAGACCGTCCATACTGTGGTACAAAAGATTCTGCATAGCTGGCATACAAAGAAACAGGAGGGGTGGGTTGATAGACAATGCCAACACGCGGGGTAAAAGCAGAATTATTGTCGTTGGTTGAACTTTGAGCTGCTAAATCCTTCTGTAAAATATTCACCGTATCAAAACGACCGCCTAGCAGTAGCTTGAGGTTGTCAGCAATAGTTATCTGGTCTTGCAGATAAAAGCCGAATGTATCTGTGAAATTTTGAACTACGTAAGGAGTAGTGGGACGGGTAATCGGAACAAAGTAAACAGGATTGAAAACATTAATAGATGCAAAAGGCGCGTTAGTAAAGCCATTAGAGACATCAGTGTAACGGTTCAGGTCTACGCCAAACAGCAGTTTGTGAGAAATTGTTCCTGTTTTGAAGTTACCAATAACATCTGTCTGGAGTCTATAGTCTTCTTGGGTGGTTCCACCAAAATTAGCGATATCTCTAGTTGCTGTGCTTCCATCTGCTTGCAGTTCGTCTATCTGAACGCGGATTTCATCACTTTTAAAGATGTTGGTAGAAAAAGCCTGACGCAATTGCCAATTTTGACTGAAGCGGTGTTCGAGATTGTACCCGAACTTGTAGTTTGTAGTAGTACCTTCGTTAATCGATGGTTCGCCAAAAAATCGGTTGATGGGAACCGAACCAGGGCGATCGCCAATTGCAAGCACTCCGCGATCGGGTTTATAATCTCTGTCATTGTATTCAAAAAATAGATTTAAATCAGTATTTTTACTAAGCTTCCAAGCGATGACTGGTGCAACAAATATGTTCTTGGAACTAATAAAATCTCTGAAACTACCAGCATTCTCGTAGGCAACATTCAGGCGATACAGTAAGGTTTTGTCTGTATTCAGAGGCCCAGATAAATCCAAAGCTGAACGATAGAAAGCATAATTTCCAACATCCAAATCGAGATTGTAGTAAGGGTCACTTAGAGGTTGCTTCGTCACCAGATTGATAATTCCACCTGGTTCAGTTTGTCCAAACAGCACAGAAGCAGGCCCCTTGAGTACCTCAACCCGTTCTACATTAGCAAAGTCTGTGGATGGAAAGTTGTCACGAATTCCATCTCGAAAAGTTGTTTCTTGAGCAAATCCCCGAATTCTCACTCTATCATAAGAGTTTTGATAGCCTGCACCTGGTGTTACGCCACTGACATTTTGCAGAACATCCCGCAATCGAGTTGTTTTTTGATCCTCAATTATTTGTCGTGGAATCACCTGAATCGATTGGGGAATGTCGCGCAAAGGTGTATCAGTTTTAGTTGCGGTTGTTGCATCTGGTACACGATATCCATCTTGTTCGCCAGTCACCACCAACTCAATTGGTTCATCACCTTGTGTTGATGGTTGAGGTTGTGTTTGATTTTCAGGCGGCTGTTGTTCGGGAGTTGGTTGGATTTGAGGTTGTTGTGCTGTGGATGCAGCAGTTCCCACACTAAAAATTAAACCCTCGTCTGGACTGTCAAATAACTCGACAGTTGGTATACCCACTTCACCTATGACTGTCACCCGGATAGTATTGGCGTCAAAGTTAGTCACTGTTATTTGTGTAACACCCGCTATTGGCTTTTCTGAGCGGAATGTGAATGCTTCGCCCGATGGTAGACGCAATTGAGCATTAGGAATATCAGTGATGAAATTGCTACCAGTACTGCGATTAACTGGTTGCAACTGTTGTCCTTTCGAGGTTTGTAAAATTACCTCCACACCTTTATTGGTGGGATTTGCCTTGACTGAGGTAACTTGTACAACTTCTGTTTGTGGTGTTTGGTTTTGTTGTTCAATCTGAGCCAGCCATTCTTTTACTGTTCTGGCAAAGCGGTCTAGCTCTTGTCCGCGATGAACTTTAGTTACTTTTGCCTGAGTTGGTTGTATGACGACAGCAATAATAAAACAGCAGATAAACAAAGATTGCAATAGTTTCATCACTCTACACACTTAACCGGATTTCTTTAAACAGAGCTTATTATTTGCAAGTTATTCTTAATTAACTCTATCAGGATAAGAGGAAAATTTGAGCGATCGCATATATCCTGAAACTGGATTTTTTTATCTAAATCGGGATCTTGCTTTTATTATCAAGCCTTTGCAGCGACGAAAGTTTATTTATAAAGTGAATTTGAAGTTGTATAAATGCTATCTTTTGTCAGAGCTTAGTTTGATAACGATATCACCACATCACAAAACCAGTAATAAATAGAATTAACGGTGCAAGTCCAACAAAGACATAGAGAATGCGAGTGGGTAAGCCGCCAAATGTACCATAATGTACTGGGAAAATGAGTTTAGTACAACCTCAGCACGGTTTGGGTTTAATCCATCTTGGATTCGCAGTACTTTGCCACTAAATTGGTCGATAAAAAGCTGTGTACCAATACGCTTGGGTTAAGAATTTATTTCTTCTCTCTGCGTCCTTGGCGTTCTTGGCGGTTCGTTAAAAAAATTCACTTTCACTAAGAGTTTTAGCTTTAACTGAACCGTATTGAGCTGTGTACTACCCCACTTAGTGGTTTATTGGGGCTGTTTTGAGTATAATCGCGTACCCGCACAATTAAGGCGATCGCCTTCGGTTTGTGTAGCGTGATCACCAAACCACTGAGTAAATAAAAATGCCAATTCGTAAAGCTTCAAATTGAAGTTGTCTAAATATTATTTTTTGTAATCGGTTTTGCCTGATAACGATGTCGCCACATCACAAAGCCAGTGATAAATAGAATCAACGGTGCAAGTCCAACAAAGAGGTAGAAAATCCGAGATGGAAGTCCCCAGAAAGTGCCGTAGTGCAAATCGTTAAAGGAATTGAGGACGCGATCGCCTAATGATGCACTCGCTTTCGTAGATACTTGTAAAACCTTGCCGTTATACTGGTCAAGAAAAACATCGCCAAGATTAAAGTTAAACCAAAAAGTCTCTTCTGGTTTACTTGGAAAGCCAATTAGACTGAGTGATGCATTGGGCAAGGTAGCTTGAGCGATTTTCAATTGGTCTTTTACTCTTAGCAAAGACTGACCGGAAATAGCTACAGAAACTAAATCGGGTTGAGGTTTGGAGAAGGTGACAGCGTAGATTATCGGGTTGACAAATTCAGAAAAGTTCCAGCAAAAGCCTGTAAAAAAGGTAAAGACCAGAAACGTGGCTGTAATCACACCAGCAACTTTATGAACATCAAAATTAACCCGTTTGGGATGTGCGTCAAGCTTGATTTTGAAGCCAGCAATCAACTTGCGCCAACCAGGCCATAAAATAATGCCTGTAACGCTCAAGATTGTAAACAGTAATCCCACAATGCCCACAAACTTAAGACCAATGTCACCACTTAAAAGACTGTAGTGGAGTGGATAGATAATGTCAAAAAATATCTTTTGGATCGAGCTTGGCTTGGAGTTAGGGTTGAGGATTACTCCTGTGTAAGGGTTAACGTAGATTGGCAGCCAGTCAAATTCCTTTGTTTTGAGGATAACCTTGATTGACTGATCTGGTTTTGCGGGCGGATAATACCGTTGAATAGTTGTATTTGGTTGGTTGGCGTAGGCTTTTTTGACGGTGTTAAGGACAGCTTCGATTGGTAGTTGTTCCCTTTGAGGGATAATGATGCCACTTTGAAGATGCTGATCGAGGTTGTCAATTTCTGTATGGAAAACCAGTAAACTACCCGTCAAGCTAATGATGATTGCAATCACTCCTAGCACTAGACCTAAGTAGCGGTGCAGAGTAAATAATATATTACGCAGTTTTTTAGAACTCAAGGTAGACGCTCCTTTGCATAATGTCAAAATACGAGATTGGTTTTCTCAATTAAATGTTGCGAGCTGATAGATAGTGAATTACGCAGCTGAAGATTTTTATTGAACCTGTTCACCCGTCACCACAAGTTCAATCGGTTCATTACTTTCTGCCGATGGTTGACTTGGCTGTGTTTGACTTTCTGCCTGCTGTGGCTGTGTGTCAGGTGCAGCAGTTGCAACAGAAAAGATAATACCCTCATCTGGACTGTTAAACAACTCAACAGTTGATACACCTGCTTCCCCCGTTACACTCACCCGGATAGTATTGGCATTAAAGTTTGTTACCGTTATTTCACTAACTCTTGCAATTGGTTTAGTAAAACGGAATGTGAATGCTTCACCTGATCGTAAACGCAGTTGAGCATTGGGAATGTCGGCAATAAAATTATTGCCAGAACTTTGATTAACTACTTGTAACTGTTCTCCTTTTGATGTTTGTAAAATCACCTCCACACCCTTAGATGTGGGATTTGCCTTGACTGAAGTCACTTGTACAACTTCACCCTGCTGACTTTGGGCTGGCGGGTTCTGCTGTTCTATTTGAGCAAACCATTCTTTGACTATTCTTGCAGAACGGTTCAGTTCTTGTAGACTTTGAATTTCAGTTACTTCCTTTGCCTGAATTGGTTGTACGACAACAGTAATAAAAAAACAGGAAATAAATAGCGATGTTTTCGACGGGCTACGCCTACGCACCAGTTTCATCACTCCACACACCTAATCGGATTTTTCAAAACAAAGCTTGCTATTTGCAAATTACTCTTAATTAACTCTATTATTTAAGAATACAGAAATTTGGGCGATCGCACCTACACTGAAACCGATTTTTTTATCTGTATCGATATCTGCCTTTTGCTACAAGCCTTTTTGCTGGCGATATTCTCTAGAAGTTATGCCAAATTGCCGCTTAAACAGATAGCCAAAATGACTTATGTTCTCATATTCCACCTGAGAGATAATTTCTATAACTGTTAAATTAGTGCTTTGAAGTAGCTTTTGTGCTTGCTCTAGTCGTAGAGATTGCACATATTCCAACACCGTAATTTAAGATTCAGACTCATCAAACAGATCGGCCGGATTATTTTGAGAAACTGTCATCATGATTAAAGTGGATTCATACCATTTCTTTGTGAGGCTGCGCCAAATTTTCTTTCTTCCTTTGTGACGGCAGTCGCTGATGGGGGAAACCCCCATCGCCCTTGGCGTCTCCCCTTGGGAGAAGACCGCGCTGCCTCTCCTTTGCGCCCTTTGCGGTTCGTTCCTTATATAATTTGGCGCATCTTTATACAGAATTGGTATCAGCCGCAGAAATTGAGAGAATTAAAACCGCAATTTAAGTGACCCCCGAATTGTAAAAGGCGCACCAAAAGTAATATCTTGAGGACCGCGTGAATTGACGATATATTCCGAATCAAACAAGTTTTCAAAGTTGAGTGCAGCCTCCCAGTTGTCGCGTCGGTAAAACAGAGCCGCATCAAGTCGAGTATAAGCAGGTATCTTGTAATCCGGGTAATCCTGCAAAAGAAATTCACCACCAGGACGCTCATCAACAAAATATACGCCTAACCCAAAGCCCAAGCCTTGCAAATTGCCGCTTTGAATTTGATAAGTTGTCCACAAATTAGCAGAATTATGTGGCGTAAATACTACCGGACTGCCCACTTCATAATTATTATCTTTAGTGATGATCGCATCAATGTAAGAATACCCTGCTGTCACATTCCAACCCGGTAAAATTTCACCCGACACAGTTAAGTCGATGCCGCGACTGCGCTGTTCTCCAACCTGAATACTAAAGTCTTCGTCCGCCTGATTGAGAGGATCGGGTGTCAACACGTTGGCTTTTGTGATTTGGTAAGCTGCTAAAACTGCTGAGAGTTTACCATTAAGAAAATCAGCTTTGATGCCCGCTTCATATTGAGTACCGCGCTGTGGAGCAAAAGCTTCACCCGTTCTTGAACGACCACCTGTATCGTCAGTGTCAAGGGAACGGCTGTAGTTGGCGTAGAGTGAAAGAGGCTTGATCGGTTGATAAACAATGCCAATACGGGGACTAAATGTCTGTGAGTAGTTTATACCAATAGTACCTGCAACATAGTCACTCGCCTTGACTGTTACCCAATCAAATCGTCCAGCTACTACTAGGATGAGGTTACCCTGAAACTTAATCTGATCTTGCAGGAAAACCCCATACGCGTCAGTGTTGTATTGTTGATTATAGTCAGAAGTGTGGGGTGTATAAACGGATGGTCGTGCGATATCATAGTCCGGGTTGGAAATGTCCAGGGATGGCAAGGATATACCGAAACCCACAAATCTTTGCCTATTAAGTTTTGTATCAACGCCAAACAGAGCTTGATGGCTGATTGATCCGGTATTAAAGTTTGCTAACAGCCCGGTTTGCGTCGTATAGGTTTCATACACATATATATCTTCACCGAATGTCCTGTCAATAAATTGATCGTCAGACAAGACACCATAGTTAATTCCTCTTATATGTCCAACAGGTCCTGAGCTGAAGGATAGCACATTGCGAAGCTGAAGATTTTTATTGAATCGATGCTCAAAGTTATAGCCTCCTTGCACTGTTCTATTGTCAGTGTGACCATCATCAGGAAAATCATAATTAGGATCTCGTCCCATAAATGAACCATTCAACGCTCGTACTCCAGTAGAATCTGAGGGTTGATTGAGGTATTCAAAGTTGAGGGTGAGCTTTGTATCATCGCTGATATCCCAGGCAATGGTCGGTGCAATAAAGTAATTCTGGGAACTCGAAAAGTTTTGCGAGTCTTCAGCATCTTGGAGCGCAATGTTCAGGCGATAGCGCAGATTTCTGTTTGAAGTTAGTGGACCTGAAAGATCGGTTGTCCCCCGATAGAAACTATCGCTGCCGACATTCAAGCCCAACTCATAGAATGGCTCAAATAGCGGTTGTTTGGTCGTAATGTTAATGATGCCTCCCAGTCCGCCTGCTCCGAACAAAACTGCTGCTGGCCCGCGCAGCACTTCAAGCTGTTCAACGTTAGAAAAATCTGCCGCACCTGACAAACCACCATTGACTGTTTGTTGTGCGTTGAAGCCGCGAATTGTAATATTGCCAAAGTTCTGTTGAACACCGCTAACGTTCTCCAAAGCACTGTTAACATCAGTAACATTGCGATCTCTAATCACCTGTTGCGGCACAATTTGAATGGTATTGGGAATATCTCGCAAGGGCGTATCAGTGCGCGTTCCCACGCTCGTTTGCGAGGGGTTGTAGCCCTGATCTTGTTCACCCGTTACCACAAGTTCAATTGGTTCATTGCTTTCTGGCGATGGTTGATTTGGCTGTGTTTGACTCCCTGGCTGCTCTTGTGGCTGAGTCGGTTGCGTTTGAGGTTGCTGTGCAGAAGATGCAGCAGTTGCCACAGAGAAGATAATACCCTCATCTGGACTGTCAAACAACTCAACAATTGGTACACCTGTTTCGCCTGTCACACTCACGCGGATAGTATTAGCATCAAAGTTTGTTACCGTTATCTCACTAACACCTGCAATTGGTTTAGTAGAGCGAAATGTGAATGCATCACCAGATGGTAAACGCAGTTGAGCGTTAGGAATATCAGCAATAAAGTTATTGCCATTCGAGCGATTGACTACTTGCAATTGTTGCCCTTTCAATGTCTGTAAAATCACCTCCACGCCTTTATTGGTAGGATTTGCCTTCACTGAAGTCACTTGTACAACTTCGCCTTGCTGGCTTTGAGCAGGTGGGTTCTGCTGTTCTATCTGAGCGAACCATTCTTTGACCGTTCTCGCTGTCCGGTCTAGTTCTTGCACGCTATGAATTGCAGTTACTTGCTTTGCCTGAGTTGGTTCTATAACCACAGCAAGAAAAAAACAGGAAATAAACAGCGATGTCAAAGACGGGCTACGCCTACGCCACAGTTTCATAACTCCACCCACTCAACCGAATTTTCAAAACACACTCAATCACTTGAGAATTATTTTTAGATAACTCTGTTTCATTGAGAATACAGAAATTTGAGCGATCGCATATATACTGAAACCGGATTTTTTTAAGCGGAATCGGGATGTCCTTTTTGCTACAAGCTTTTGTGATGACGATATTCTCTGGGTGTGATGCCAAATTGTCGCTTAAACAGATAGCCGAAATGACCTATGCTCTCGTACCCTACTTGAGAAGCAATTTCTGTAACTGTGAGATTAGTGCCTCGAAGTAGCTGTTGTGCTTGCTCTAGTCGTAGAGATTGCACATATCCCAACACTGTAGTCCCAAATACTTCTCGGAATCCCCGCTTGAGCTTAAAGTCATTGAGTCCGATTTGTTTAGCTAAATTTAATAGAGAAGGTGGATGCGGCAGCGTTTGATTTAAAATAGCTTTAGCGTGATGTAAACGTTCAATTTCATCAGCACGGAAATGGAGTGATCGCCTCAAGACCTGATAATTCTCCCCCCACTGTGCAATTTGAAGTACCAGTAATTCCAAAACTTTTGCTTCTAAATACATTAGTCTAAGTGTTTCTCGAAACGGACATTGCAATATTTGTTTGAGTACTAACTGCATTGCAGGTGTAGTCACTCCTAACGGCTGATGGAAGGGCTGTTTGATTGGATTTTCTCTCAACTGCTCAAGCAAAGCAGGCAAATTTTCAAAGCTTCCCTGAAAACTGTCAAGTAAATTAAGATGCCAATAAATTTTAATATTTTGAGCGTGCTGGTTTGCGGTATGATGCTCAAACTCTCGAACATCAGGTAAGAAAAACAAGTAGTTGTAGCCTGCAACTTCTTCGTAATCGTTACTGACTCCAGTTACATTTGGTGTCACAGTTCTTGTACCACCAGACATAAAAAATTTAGATGTCAGAAAAGGCGAATCATCGTGTTTTTCCTCAGAAATCACTGGTTGAGAATAGTTATTATCAGAGATTACTAGCTCAAGGTTAGAACGAAGAAAAGTCCAGTGAAAGCTGCTTTGACCAAACCAAGTAGACAATTGTGCTTTTCCTTCATAGTCATTAAACTGCTCATCCTGGCAAAATTCCCCAAAGTCTTCTGTCCCAGTTAGGCGAATAGTCATGGTAATACTCTCAACTAATTATTGAGAAAAGTATCTATTAGTAAGGAAAGCGATCGCAACTGAAATATTGTGCAACATGAGTATAATGGCGTATCCGAACAATTAAGGCGATCGCAGCTAATATAACAAGGCAAAAGTCAAAAGAATGAATCAAGATTCTGCAAATTTCTTACTTATCTGGTGATGGTAGCTTTATTCATGCCGTGCTGTACTAAGTTTTGCCGATAGCGATACCGCCACATTACAAAACCAGTGATGAATAGAATTAACGGCGCAAGTCCAACAAATACATAGTGCGGGTGGGCAAACCACCAAATGTCCCGTAGTGTAGGGGAGTGAAGGAGTCGAGGATGCCATCGCCCAATAACGGTTTTAAAGCATTGTCTACTCGCAAAACCTTGCCGCTATACTGGTCGAGGTAGACATAGCTGTTTCCACCGTCTTCTATTTCTTGAGGAAACTTGTAGCGAATCATCAAAGCGCTGTCTGGTTTTTGAGCAAAATAAACGCTTCTGAGTTCTGCACTCGGTAATTGAGCTTGAGCGGTCTTCAATTGCTCAGTAAGCTTTAGAGGTAACTTACCGGGGATAACTTGAGAAACAGCTTCTTGCTTCAAACTAAAGGTAATTGCCCGAATCACAGGCTCACTAAATTCATTAAAATTCCAGCAAAAGCCTGTGAAAAATGTGAAAAAAAGAAACACACCTGTGATCGCACCAGCAACTTTGTGAATATCAAAGTTCACTCGCTTGGGATGAGCATTAAACTTGATTTTAAAGCCTGTGAGTAAGTTCCTCCACCCAGGCCAAAGAAATATTCCTGTAATCGTTAAAATGCACACTAGTAAACCAACAGTGCCAACAATTTTGTATCCAATGTCGCCTACTAGCAAACTGTAGTGGAGTGCATAAATAACCTTGTAAAGGCTGTCTATGGAGTTGGGATTGAGACTATTACCGAGAACTGCTCCTGTATAAGGATGAACGTAATTGTCAATCCAATCATTTTCCTTGATTACATAGATGACATCAAATGGTTCATCTGGTTTTGTCGGCACATATATTCGGTTGAGCTTGGCATCGGGTTGGTTGGTATAGCTCTTTTTGACTGTATTCAGAACCACCTCGATCGGCAGCATTTCCCCTTTAGGCGTAATCATTCCAATCTGGTTATGCCGTTGAAAATCACTAATTTCGGATTGGAAGACCAGCAAGCTACCAGTTAAACCAATAATAATCGTAATCGCTCCCACCGCTAACCCAATGTAGCGATGTAAACCAAAAATCGCTTTACGTACTGCTTTAGATGTCATAGTAGATACTCCTGCTGTACCAATTAAAATGAATATGAAATTGTACCTTGCACGATAAAGGGTGCGCCTGGAATAACCTGATTTCGACCTTGTGACCCCTCAAAATACCTAATGTCAGAGAGGTTCTTGAAATTAAGTCCAATTCGCAAATTATCTTTTTGGTAATACAGCGCTGCATCCAAGCGAGTATAACCGGGAAGCAAAAAGGAATTAGCTAAATCTCCTGCTCGCTCACCGACAAAAAATGCCCCAAACCCAACGCCTAATCCTTTCAAACTACCTGTTTGCAGGGTGTAGGTTGTCCATAAACTGCCACTATTGCGCGGCACATTATTGAGTCGATTGCCGACCTGCAATATGTTGTCTTCAATAACTTTTGCATCGGTGTTAGCGTAGGATGCGATCACCTTCCAGCCTAGAAGAATTTCACCTGCAATATCAAACTCAACACCTCGGCTGCGTTGTTCACCAACTTGAAGTGAATAGTCAGGATTATCTAGATCATCAATGAGAACATTTTTCAGCGTCGTATTGTAGTACGCTAATGTTGAAGATAACCGACCATTGAGCAACTCTGTTTTGACTCCAACTTCATAGCCTGTACCACGTTGGGGATCAAAGGGTTGATTGCTGATACTTCTACCGTTACTAGGGGTAAAAGACTGGCTATAGCTGGTGTAAAGTGACACTTCTTGAATCGGTTGATAAACAATGCCTACACGCGGGGTAAATGCATCTGCATTGTCGGGTGCATTTGCAATATCGTTGGAAGTGGATTCATAGTGATAAGTATCAAATCTTCCACCTACCAGCAGTTTGAGGTTATTCAGCAAGGTAATTTGATCTTGTAAGTAGATACCAAAAGTCTCGGTGACATCATTACCAGTACTCAAGGGAGCAAACTCACCATAAGTAAAGTCGTAGTTGGGGTTAAAAACATCAATGAATCCTGCCGAGCGACCTGTCCCATAGAAGAAGCTCTTCTGTCGTGTGAGTTCTAAGCCCAACAATACCGTATGTTGAATTGATCCCGTTTTAATTTTGGCAGTCAGGTCATTTTGCCAGGAGTAGGTTTCATAGTATTGATCGCCAATAGAATCGCCCAGTTCAAAGGTGCGATCATCTTCTGTATCACCGAAGATTTGTAGAGTAGCACCGGGACCACTTTCAGTACTTGCGGTATAGCGAAATAAAGACCGGAGTGAGAGATTAGGATTAAAGCGATGGTCAAGGTAGAGGGCTGCTAGGGTTTGGGTGAATTTTTCTTGCCTGGTCGGGTCGCCCAGATAGCGACCGATTGGAATATTAGGAACTTTATTGTCACTCAGTACCACTAGGCCCCGATCAATCGGTCGTGCGTCTCTTAGATACGATACATCTAGGTTTAAGGTCGTATTTTTGCCTAACTGATAGGTAAAAGATGGCGCAAAGAAGAATCGTTCAGTTTGTACGCGATCGCGAAAACTCCCTGCATCTTCGTAAGCAATGTTCAAGCGATAAGCTAATGTTTTCTCGTCGTTGAGTGGGCCAGCAAAGTCTAAGGTTGGACGGTAAAAACTATAACTCCCGGCTGTAAAATTCAATTCGTAGAAAGGATCAAATAGCGGTTTCTTGGTAACCCGATTGATGATTCCCGATGGCTCTACCCGTCCATACAGAATGGATGCAGGCCCCTTCAAGATTTCGATGCGATCGATGTTTGCACTCTCCTCTTGAGTTCGCGAGAAGCCTTCACCACGAAATCCATTCAGGAAAGTCTCGGCATTAAAGCCCCGAACAGTAAAACCCTCTGTACGATTGCCAAATGAACTGCCATAGGTGACACCACTGACGTTACGCACTACATCTCTGACGCTGATTGCACCCTGATCGCGGATCACCTCTTGGGGAATCACCTGAATTGAAGCGGGAATGTCCCGCAGGGGTGTATCGGTTTTAGTAGCAGTTGACGCGTCTGGCGCATTATATCCTGTATCCTGTTCACCTGTGACTACCAATTCAATCGGCTGCTCATCCTGAGGTGTTGGTTGCTCTAGCTGGGTTTGTTGTGACCCTGGTGCAGGCGGGGTGGGATTTTGCGCTCTAGATGCAGGACTAGCAACAGAGAAGATTAGACCCTCGTCTGGACTGTCAGATAACTCAACTGTTGGGACACTCCCCTCACCGATAACTGTCACCCGAATAGTATTGGCATCAAAGTTACTAACTGTTATTTCAGTAATACCTGCAATTGGTTTATTGGAGCGAAATATAAAGGCTTCACCCAACGGTAAACGCAGTTGAGCATTGGGAACATCAACGATAAAGCTATTACCACCACTGCGATTTATAACTTGCAACTGTTGCCCCTTAGTCGTTTGTAAAATTATCTCCACGCCTTGATTCGTGGGATTGGCTTTCACTCCCGTCACCTGTACTACCGTTACACCATCTTGAGCCAGCAGTGCAGCACTTCTCTGGGGATGAATAACATCCTGAAGGCGAGAAATATCTGAATCTGCTTGAGCAGGTTGCATCGTCAAAATTGAGAACACACCCACTAGGAAAAGAATATAAGATTTTTGACCCATTGCTCCACACACCACGATCGCAGCACTCCTAGAACAGTTGCAACTCAATTTCAATAACTTTTAGGTACAATAGGGCATTTTCTGATTTCAGGTGATCTCTACAGGGTCAAAAGCGATCGCTAGCCGGACTGTTTTTGCCATTGTGCTTGATAATCGCTGGGATTCATACCAAACTTTTTGCGGAATACAGCAGCAAAGTAACCTCTATTGGCAAATCCCACAGCATAGGACACTTGAGCTACATTCATCCGTCCTTCCATAAGGAATTGACAAGCTTTTTCTAAACGATAATCATGCAGATATCCAAACACTGTTGTACCGAAAATTTGACGAAATCCTTGCTTGAGTTTGCGATCGTTTAACTCTACTTGTTTTGCTAATTCAATTAATGAGGGTGGGTTGGTAATATCTCGAAGCAAAATATCTTTGGCTTGATAGATGCGCTCAACATCATTTTTCTTAAAATTAACCAATTGCTGGGAGGGTGTACCATCATTAAACAGTTGAGCAAATTGTAAGGTAATTAGTTCCAGTGTCTTAGCTTCTAAATAAGTACGTCGCATGATTCCCTGAAACGGACAGTGAAGCAGTTGGTGTAATGCTAATTGCATTGCCGGGGTCATTTTGCCGAGTGATTGATGAAAAGAAGGTGGTGTATCTGTTTCCAAAAATGGTTTGAGTTTGCTGGGTAAATATGCTTCCTGACCCATACTCAATAATCTCAGCAGATGCGGTTCCAAACGGACTCTGACATTGACATTTTGTCCGGCCATCAATTTCTCAATCTCTCTGACTTCTCCTAAGCTGTAGGATAAATAGCTTTCTCCAGGTTGTTCGCAAATATCTTCAATTTCCTCTTTCAGTACCCCTGCGCTACGAAAAACCAGAGTCATGTAGGTATCACCATCCACAAAATCCCAACCAACAGTCTCTGGTAACTCCAAATTAGCAATGTCTGCTCGCAGTCCCAGACAAAGTGGAATGTTACTAATTTGACCTTTTATGAGTAGATGCTGCCAAATCTCAACGCTTTCAATCTGATCAGAATAGTAAGTAATCTTTTTAGTTTGTAAGCCTTCTTCCCAAATTTCAGCCCATTGGGCACTTGTATAAACTTTCGCCATTTTAGTCAATTAAGCTTTTTCTCAATATTCTTGAGAAATTATCTCATAATTTTTTTGGCTAACTGATGATGTAAAAATATATCTATGTATCATCACGAAGACGCAGAGAAAGAAAATGTCTCTTTTATTGAAGTGTTCCCGCTTCTTTTGTGGTCGCCGCTACGCGTAGCTTGCTTTCCCTAAGGGGCATGGCATTGCAACAATTATTAAGTTTGAAGAAAGCGATCGCATCAGTTTAATACCAATTCGCAATACTTCGGCTACGCTCAGTACAAGTTCGCAATACTTCGGCTATGCCCAACTCTACCAGAGGCTGCGCCCTAAGCGTAGCTATGCCGCAGGCTTTACGACTACGCCCCTCGACTTTGCCCTTCTCTTCTTAGGCTGCGCCCTAAGCGTAGCTATGCCGCAGGCTTTACGACTACCAAGAGGACAAGCTCGGGCTAAACTCAGGACAAGCTCAGTACAAGTTCGCAATTGAGAAATTTAGATGTAGCAAGGCAATCCCTGCTTACATCTGTTGTCTTATTTTAGAGAATTGGTATAACTGATGGTTTAACCTTGGCAACTCGATCATCAGCCAAAACGGTAACAACACTCTGATCAGCACAGGTAAAGATTTGCTGGCAATTCTCTTGATTATGTAAAAATTTTTAACAGATAAAATCGCAGCGTTTCTACTTTTGCGTGAATGCTTCTGTGAGTAAATTAGTTGTAGGTCTTTTGCGATACCGCCACATCACCAAGCCAGTAATAAACAAAATTAACGGCGCAAGTCCTACGAACACGTAGAGAATGCGTGTAGGCAATCCTCCAAAAGTACCGTAGTGTAAGGGAGTAAATGAATTGAGAATGCGATCGCCCAACGGGATCTCCAGTATGTTATCCACTCGCAACACTTTACCACTGTACTGGTCGAGATAAACATAGCTTTGCCCATTTTCATCATCATCCTGGGGCAACTTAAAGCGAATACTCAAAGCATCTTCTGGTTTACGAGGAAAGTAAATTGTACCCAACATTGCATTTGGGAATGTAGCACGAGCAGTTTTTAATTGATCTGTTAGTTGCAGTGGAGTTTTACCAGCAACAGGTACAGAGACAGGTTCCGATGCTGGCTTGTGGGTAAATGTCACTGCATAGATGATGGGTTTAGTAAAATCAGAGAAATTCCAGCAGAAACCAGTGAAGCCTGTAAGAGCAATAAATATAGCTGTAACAATACCTGCTACTTTGTGAATATCAAAGTTAACCCGTTTCGGATGAGCATCAAGTTTGATTTTGAAGCCGTTGAACAGTTTTCTCCAACCAGGCCAGAGGAGGATGCCTGTAATACTGAGGATACACATCAATAAGGCAGCAATCCCAGCGGTCGCATATCCAGTTTTGCCTGCTAACAAACTGTAGTGGAGTTCGTAGACAGCATAAAAAAATTTTTCTGAAAAAATTTCCTGACTGTTTCCAATAACTACTCCGGTATAAGGATTGACATAGAGTTCAGCCAAATCGGTGTCCTGTTTCCTGGGAACAACGACCGCCGGAGCATTTGGCTTTGCAGATATATAAATCCGATCAATTGTTACGCCTGGTTGATTTGCATACGATATTTTCACCTGATTAAGGATAACTTCCACAGGCAAGCGTTCGCCACCAGGAGTAATCGTTGCAATTTGACGATGCAATAAAAAATCACTAATCTCATCATGAAAGACTAACAAACTACCTGTTAGACCGATGATAATTGCAATCAGACCTACAACTAACCCGATATAACGGTGTAGCCTGAATACAAAGTCTCGGAGTTTTTTTGAATGCATAAAGAATACTCCTTTGTATTCTATTGGGGTTAAAACTGCCACGAAATTGTTCCCTGTACCGTCAGTGGCTCGCCTGGAAAGACTCTTAGAATGTCAGAAGATGATTCGTAGTAATCAACGTTGAAGAGATTTTTGATGCTGACAGCAGCTCGCAAGCGATCGCGTTTGTAGAAAATAGAAGCATCAGTGCGAAAATAGCTCGGTAGGGTAAAACTATTATTCAGATCCCCTTCTCTTTCGCCAACATAAAATAAACCCAAGCCTAACCCCCATCCTTGTAAACTACCGGATTGAAATTTGTAGGATGTGAACAAGCCGAAGGAATTTTCTGGCGCATTAACCAAGCGATTGCCTACAGGATAATCGTTGTCCTCGCTGATGCGGGCATCAATGTAGGCATAACCAGCCGCAATGCTCCATCCTGGCAAGATTTCACCACTAATGTCCAACTCAATACCGCGACTGCGTTGTTTGCCAGTTTGGATCAAAAAGTTAGAATTATTGGGATCGGTCGTCAGCACGTTAGAGCGAGTTAAGTCAAACAATGCCAAAGTTGCAGACAGTTTGTTACTCAAATCTCCCTTAATGCCCACTTCATACTGAGTTCCACTTTCTGGCTCGAATAAATTGCCATTGGCATCAGTGCCACTGTTAGGGTTAAACGAGCGACTGTAGCTAGCATAAAGGGAAATTGGCGGTAGGGGTTGATAGACAATCCCGACCCGTGGGCTAAAAGCTTGATCAGATTGGCTAGTTTTTGTGTCTGTGATCAAATCTTTCGAGTCCTGATTAGCCCAGTCATACCGTCCGCCTAGCACTAATTTCAAGTTATCTGCTAAAGCAATCTGATCTTGAAGATAAACCCCAACAAACCCCCCTGATTGAGTACTATTACCTCTATCTTCAATAGCACCTCTGGGAGAGCCATAGACAGGGTTGAACAGGTCAAGCGGTGCAGCATCGCCGGAGATATACTCATTATTTGTGCGTTTGGTGTTGTATACCTCGGTTCCAAACAAAAGTGTATGTTTAATCGACCCAGTTTGGAATTTACCAGTTAAGTCAGTCGCCACAATAAAGCCGTTTATGGTATCATCTGTTTTTGGGTTTGGATCGTCGAAGTAAAAGCGGCTAAGAGTTCGACCATTAGGGTCAAGGCTGCTACCAGCAGTAAATTCAGCCCCTCCTCTTTTTAAAACTTCATACCGAAATACATTTCGTACTGACCAATCTTTGCTAAACTGATGCTGCAAGTCGTACCCAATTCTGGCAAACGAGGCAGTCTCGATGTCATTTGGTTCACCTATAAAGCGATTAATGGGAATCTTACCATTAGGATTGGGCAGCACTGTACC
Organism: Nostoc sp.; assembly: GCF_036916735.1. Taxonomy (GTDB): domain Bacteria; phylum Cyanobacteriota; class Cyanobacteriia; order Cyanobacteriales; family Nostocaceae; genus Nostoc. Next base: position 40,447 of record NZ_JBALFV010000016.1, on the reverse strand, counting down.
CACAGCAGGTAAGCCGGCAGAAGTTTGATTTACCGTTTTCGACACATCTCCTTCGATAGTCAGTTTGGTATTAGGGCTAATCTGCCAGCTAACAACCGGATTGACTAACCAACGATTATTACGACTAAAGTCAATGAAGGTATTTGAGTCTTGGTAAAAAGCATTTAAGCGATATAGCACAGTGCGGCTATCGTTGAGTGGCCCGGAAAAATCTACTGCACCCCGGTAGAGGTCGTAACTTCCAGCGAGAAACTCAAGGTTATAGAAAGGGTCACGTAATGGTTGTTTGGTAACAATATTCACTGCGCCACCTAAAGATCCCTGACCATATAACACAGAAGCCGGGCCTTTCAAGATTTCAACGCGCTCTATATTGGTGAGATCGTTTCTAGATATTGAGCCGAAATCGATATCTCTGACACCATTTCTAAGAACATTCGAGCCATAATCAAAGCCCCGAATAGAAAAGGCACTTAACCCTCCTTCATAGGAGGGATTGGATGGAATCACACCGCTCACTGTTCTAACTGCATCATCGGGGTTGGTAACTACCCGGTCTTCAATCACCTGGCGGGGAATTACCTGAATCGATTGAGGAATATCGCGGATGAGTGTATCAGTTCTAGTTGCAGATGAAGCATCTGGTATATTATATCCATCTTGCTCACCCGTTACCACCAATTCAATTGGTTCATCATTTTGTGCCGATGGTTGACTTGGCTGTGTTTGATTCCCTGGCTGACTTGGTTGCGTTTGAGGTTGTTGTGCGGAAGATACTGCACTCGCCACAGAAAATATAACACCTTCATCTGGACTATCATACAACTCAACAGCAGGCAAACTCGCTTCACCTGTCACCGTTACTCTGATAGTATTGGCATCAAAGTTTGTGACTGTGATTTCTCTAACCCCTTGAATTGGTTTTTGGGAGCGGAATGTGAACGCCTCACCACTAAGTAGACGCAGTTGAGCATTGGGAATATCAGCGATAAAATTATTGCCAGCACTGCGATTTGTGATTTGCAACTCTTGCCCTTTGCTAGTCTGTAAAATCACCTCCACACCTTTAGAGGTAGGATTTGCCTTAACTCCAGTCACTTGCACTAATTCAGGAGTTGGCACTGTTACTGGTGTTGGCAATTGCACTAACTGTTGAGCGCTGGTGAAAAAATGCTTTATCTGCCTGAGTTGCTGAATCTTTTTAATTGGTTCAATAACCTGTGCTTTGGTAATCAGTTGAGTAGATTTTCCACTAACCTTAGTGGATGCTGTAATAGAAGCAGTTCTTGTACTTTGCGCCCAAACAGGTTGAGCAACAAGTGACATCAAGATACTCGTGATGCATCCAGATAAACTGACAACAAAAAATAAGAAATTAGGCGATCGCTGAACCTTCATAGCTCCTCACACATCAAAAAAGCCAATACCCTCCTTGGCAACTCATCCAGGAAAACTTCCTCTTTGACTCACAAAGTTGTTGAAATTAATTGGCAAATAATCAAGTTATAGGGAGCATACAGGATTTCAGCGACTATTTCCGCTCCAAGAAGACCGCTTGCGACTCTAAGAAGACTAAATCTTTGATAAATTTTAAATATCAGGTTTTTCTCCTAAGCGACATGCACTAGGACTAATGCTAAACTTGCGTTTGAAAGCCACAGCAAAATGACCAGTATTGGCATAGCCCACTATATTTGCCACTGTCGCTACGCTCAACTTCCCTTCACAAAGCAACTGCCGGGCTTTCTCCATACGATAATCGTGCAGGTAGCCAAATACAGTTGTGCCAAAAATCTCACGAAAGCCTCGCTTAAGCTTGTTGTGATTAATTCCAGCTTGCTTTGCCAAGTCTAGTAAAGATGGCGGATTATCCAAATGCCGCAGTAAAATTTTTTTAGCATCATAAATGCGGTCAATATCAGTAGACTTGAGGTTTGTGACCAAATTTAAACCCTGTTCGCGCTTGACAGTTTGCTCTAAGTGCAAAACTAATAATTCTAGGGCTTTGCTTTCCAGATATCGCTGTTTAATCCATCCTCGATAAGGGCAAGTTAGAATCTGCCCAATTGCTAGCTGCATCGCTGGAGTCGTTGTTCCCAGTAGATTGAAATCTTCCTGTTTGTTTCCTTCAATCAAATTTTTTAACTGCAATGGCAGAGAGTCAAGCTGGTTGCTGCCGTATGATTTGAGGAAAGAAGGCTCCATGCAAATCTGGACTCTGAAGATTCGTTGATTGGCAGGCCACTCTTCTGTCTCCATAGCAGAGCCAAATCCGAAACAATTCTGTCCAGCAATTTCGTTGAAGTAGTCGTTTGTCTTGTGAATCACTACTCCAGCATCGCCGCAAATAAAAAATGTCAGAACTGATGCCGTCCATCCTTCTTCATAATCATCACAACAAATAAATTCTCGGCATTCAAATTCCCGAACGCGAAGCCAAAACCCATCCTGAAGCCAAATTAATCGCCTGTATCCTGTTCCTAACTGTTTAGGGTAATCAAAGATATCGTCGAAGTCGTCTGATTGGTATAAACGATGGGTATTCTGCCAGCTTTGCTCCCATAGTTCATCATAGTTTGAGGATGAAAGGGTAATTGTCATTGTTGCAGTTAATTAAGTTTTTTATTAAGTTTATTGAAAAATAATCTCATGTTTTTTGCTAGGTTAAATAATACCTTTGCGAATTTGCAAGTCTGGTAGAGGCAGTTTTGAAAATTGTTTGTAGCGTGCTATCAGTTTAGACTGACTCTAGAAGCGATCGCGATGATTGAAGCGGTCGAATCAAGCAACAGCAAACCACTTTTCAAACAACCTCTTAAATTCGGACAGTCGTTTATTGAATTCGGGCAGTCGTTGATTGAATTCGGGCAGTCGTTTATTGAATTCGGGCAGTCGTTTATTGAATTCGGACAGTCGTTTATTGAATTCGGGCAGTCGTTTATTGAATTCGGACAGTCGTTTATTGAATTCGGACAGTCGTTTATTGAATTCGGGTAGTCGTTTATTGAATTCGGGGAGTCGTTTATTGAATTCGGGTAGTCGTTTATTGAATTCGGACAGTCGTTTATTGAATTCGGGCAGTCGTTGATTGAATTCGGGTAACCACCAAGAATTTACATATTGAAATCTCAGAAACTGCCAGAATTCTCATAAGCGAGATTCAAGCGATAGAGTAATTTTTTGTCGTCAGTGAGTGGTCCAGAAAAGTCTACAGAACTGCGATAGAAACTAAAGCTGCCTACGGTAAATTATGCTACATAGTAGGGAATGCTTTGTAATTTATTGATATTTTCTCCTAATTATCATATAGTTGGTTGTTTAGGTGGTAGTAATGCGATCGCCCAATGTATTGAGAAGAAGGCTCTAACTACTAAGGTCAAAACTCTAATGAAATCGTTCCCAGCACAGTCAATGGTGCTTGAGGGAAAGCATAGTAGCCATTCGTGTCGTAATATTTGACATCAAAGATATTCTTAAAGTTGAGCGCAGCCCGCCAATTATCATGTTTGTAGGAGATTGCGGCATCAGTTCTGACGTAAGAAGGAATAGTAAAGGGATCGCTCTGGTTGGCAATGCGATCGCCAACAAAAAAGATACCTGCACCAAACTGTAATCCTTGCAAGTCACCTTTTTGAATTTCATAAGTTGTCCATAAAGAAGCGCCATGATAGGCTGCATTTTCCAGTCTGCGTCCTACTGGAATGCTGTTATCCTTACTAACAAATGCATCATTCAAATACCCAGAAGCAATAATCTTCCAACCTGGTAAAATTTCTCCTGCTACATCCAGTTCAATCCCTCGACTTTTCACTTCTCCCACCGCAATTGAGAAGTCGGTATTGTTAGGGTCTGTTGTGAGTATGTTTGTTTTGGTAATATCATAGGCGGCTAGCGTTGCTGAAAGCCGTTGATCAAAAAGCTCAGATTTGATACCAACTTCGTACTGTGTACCGCGAGAAGGTTCGAGTATTTCTCCACTAGCCGTTCTGCCAGTGTTGGGAACAAAGGAACGGCTGTAACTAGCATAGAGCGAAATCGGCTCTATGGGTTGATAGACTAATCCCACACGGGGCGAAAAGGCATTACCGTTAAACTCAGAGCTATTGATGTCTCCACCTAATGGTCTTGTACTATTGACGCTATCAACAAAATCGTATCTACCACCAACCAGCAACTTCAAATTAGATAGTAGAGTTATCTGATCTTGCAAATAAAGACCTAGTGTGTCGGTTTTGCCAGAATAATAAGTAGCATTTTCTAGGGTTGTAGGACGGCCAGCACCATAGACAGGATTGAAAATATTGATTAAGCCAGTACTATAGTTATAGTTAGATAAAAGACCAGGTGGTGATGTGTTTCGACTCAACTCCAAACCTAGCAGGAGTTGATGGGCAATTGAACCAGTGTTGAACTTACCAATTAAATCAGTTTGCCAGGAGTAGTATTTAGTGAGGAGATTGTCGTTTACTGAGTAGTCGCGCTCCAAAGTACGACCATCTGGTTCAATGATGTTAATGTTGACATAGGCACTGTTATCAACAAATGATTGGAAAAAAAGAGCGCTTCGCAGTTGTAAACTTTTACCGAAATGCTGATCCAGCGTTAAAGATGCGCGATGATAGTCTAGATTGTTAAAGTCATTAGGCTCTCCGAAGTTGCGAGTGATGGGAAGCGTCAGAGCGGGGCTGTTCGGTGGAAAGGCGCGATCAAATCCTCCACGTCGTCTACCATACTGGTATTCAAAAGTGAGAGCTGTGTTTTCACTAGGCTTATAAGTGATGACAGGGGACACAGTGAAATTATCATAATTATAGAAATCCCGGTAACTGCCGGAATTTTCGTAAGCAACATTCAAGCGATAGAGTAATTTTTTGTCGGTGGTGAGTGGTCCAGAAAAGTCGATGGTACCCCGATAAAAACTGAAACTACCTACTGTAAATTCTGCTGCGTAGTAGGGATCGCTTAAGGGTTGCTTAGTCACATAATTGACGACACCGCCCGGTTCAATCTGACCATACAATACAGAAGCAGGACCTTTAAGAACTTCAACTCTCTCTACGCTGGCTGTAGCTGGAGGATAGCTGCCGGTTTTGAAACCATTTGTCAGAATGTTGTAGTTGGTAAATCCTCGAATCGTGTAGATATCAAATGCATTGGCAAAGCCTGTTAACGGGGACACGCCGGACACATTGCGGGTCGCATCGCTAATCCGTGTGATTTGCTGGTCTTTGATTACCTCTTGCGGAATTACTTGAATCGACTGAGGAATATCGCGCAACGGTGTGTCGGTTCTGGTTGCAGTTGAACTATCTGTGACACGATAATTATCTTGCTCACCAGTCACTACTAACTCAATTGGCTCATCACCCGAAGCTGATGGTTGAGTTGGTTGTGTCTGATTCTCTGGCTGACTAGTTTGTGGCTGTTGTGTTTGCGGTTGCTGCTGTGAAGGCGTGGCAGATAAAGCACTTGCAACAGAGAAAATTATCCCCTCATCTGGACTATCAAATAACTCCACAACTGGCTGACTCACTTCACCTGTGACACTCACCCTGATAGTATTGGCATCAAGGTTTGTCACCGTGATTTCGCTAACACCCGCTATTGGTTTATTCGAGCGAAAAGTAAAGGTATCGCCCGACGGTAGGCGCAGTTGGGCATTTGGAATATCAGCGATAAAATTATTGCCAGTAGAATGATTTACTAGCTGCAACTGTTGCCCCTTAGATGTCTGTAAAATTACCTCCACACCTTTGGAGGTGGGGTTTGCTTTGACTTGGGTAACTTGGACAATTTCTGATGTAGGTGTTGGCGACTGCACTAATAACATTTGGGCGCTAGTAAAAACGGGTTCTAGCTCACTTAATTGCCTAATTTTCCTATTTGCATGAGTTGTTGTCAAATTTATCTGGTGTAAGCTTGGATTTTCTTGGTTGTCTGTGAGATTCTGGCTAGGATTCATTTCCTGTGCCAATACAGTCTGTGCAAAAAACACCGATACTAAAGTAGCCGCCAACAATGGCAGTTGCAAATTCCACATATTTTCCTCACACCAAGATAAAGAGAGCAGGCGTTAGCAACAGAGCAAAAATATTTGCTCGTTAGTCGAGAAGTTTTCTCAAATTGCTCTTGCTAGTACAATACAGCATTTATGTAAAAAAAATGGCTCCAAAACGGAATTTTTTTGCGCCCTAATTGGAATTTCGGGGTAGATTAATACAAGTAATAGGTCTAAATATTCTTTTGCATTTGATACGCTTTGGGATTTACACCGTATTTTTTCCTAAACGCACTCGCAAAGCGACTGCGGTTAACATAACCAACAATTTGAGCAATTTGTTCAATTTTCATTTGCCCTGACAGCAGTAATTGCCTGGCTTGTTCCATGCGATAGTCGTATAAGTAACCAAACACTGTAGTCCCAAAAATTTGACGAAACCCGCGTTTTAGAGTGTATTCGTTAATACCTACCTGTTTAGCTAGATCAATTAATGAAGGTGGGTTATTGATATTTTGTAATAGAATCTCTCTAGCGTGATGGATGCGATCAATTTCTTGAAGCCGTAACAGCTTTTCTGTTGGTGCTGCTACTCGATCTGCTAACTTGAGGGAAACTAATTCTAGCACTTTGCTCTCCAGATACATTTTGCGCGTTAGTCCCTGATAAGGACAATGAAGAATTTGCTGGAGCGCGATTTGTTTGGCTGGGGTAATCAGACTAGGACGTAGATTAAAATACTCTGGTACACCTGCGATCGCTTTTTCTAAATCTTGCGGTAGTTGTTCTCCATAACTTTCGATCAACGTCCTTAGCGTTTCTGGTTTAATTATCAAACTTACCCACCTCAGATTACCTGCTCCATCAATGCTGTTATTCGACTGTGGATACACACCGCCAAAAATATAGTCTTCTCCTGACTTTGTCGGTTGTCCAGCATAATCTTGTCCCGCTCCAGCTAAAATAAATCCAAATTCTAAACTGTTTTGGTGATGATGAGTAATCCACTTGATTGACTGTGGCAAATAGGTTTCAAGAATTTCAATGAGAATACCTTCACGCAGAGGTATCCAGCGATAATAGCCTGAACCAAGTTCTTTAGGATACCGACAAAGACGATCTTCTTGATGAATTGGATCAATTAAGAGTTGTGGATTTGCTGCTTTTCTCAAATCCCAAAAATCATATACAGTGATGTTAATTGTCATCGTGGGTGTACTATGCGATGGCGTACTCGCCCTTTCCGGTGGCGATCGCTGTTGTTTAGATATATTACATCTGTGCGTAGGCGTAGCCCGTCGTAGACATCGCCCAATTCATACTTCAATCAAGTTGAAAAATTGTCAAAATAATTGTTCAATACAAATAACAACTCCCCACCCAAATGACTGAAATCCTTTCCATCCTGTGTAACCGATTACTCAATATATTGTTATGGATAAGCTGATGCGCGTCTATATTGTACATTTTTGCATTTAGACCGTCCTTTGTCATTGGTCATCTGTCCTTTGAAATACAAATGACTAATGACCAATGACCAATGACAACTCTCACGACTAAATATACAAATTAAATGCGTAACAGCTTAAAGCTGTTTTACCAGTAGCCAAATATTTCCTTGCCAAACACTATTGGATGGTCGCATTGACTTCCTCCCCCAATACAATTGACTCAATGCGAACCTGTTCAAGCTCCCGTCCAATCAATACTAATCGCGTTTGACGCGGTTCATGGGGTTGCCAAATCCGGTCATAAAAGTAGTCAAATCGATTACCGACACCCTGTAATACCAGACGCATGGCTTTGTTCGGAACTGCTACAAATCCCTTAATTCGATAAATTTCTTGCTGTTGCACTAATGTTTGCAAGCGTTTGACTAGTACAGTCGGCTCAAATGCTTGGTCTAAGAGTAGTTGCACGGCATTAATCCCGTCATCATGTTCGTGTTCGGCTTCGTTGTCGTGGTGACTGGGACGACTATCTAAGTTGTCTTCTACCGCAGCGTTGAAACCGAGTAATAAATCGCTACTAATTTTCCCATCCTGGCAAGGAATGACTTTTACACCAGGGGATAAGTTCTGTTTTAGCCACTCCTGCACCTTAACTTGCGTTGGCAAATCAACGCGATCGCTCTTAGTCAACAATACTAGGTCAGCACAAGCCAGCTGATCTTCAAACAGTTCCTCGATGGGCGTTTCGTGTTCTAGGCTAGAGTCGGCTTGTCGCTGTGCTTCTAGGGCTGCTAAATCACTTACATATTGATTAGTTGCCAACGCTTCACAGTCCACCACAGTAATTACGCCGTCTACTGTTGCGCCTGTGCGAATTTCCGGCCAGCGAAATGCTTGCACCAATGGTTTTGGCAGTGCTAGTCCAGAGGTTTCAATCAACATACAGTCAAGGCTGGCGCGTCGTTTCAGTAATTCTTGCATCGCTGGGAGGAATTCTTCTTGCACCGTACAGCACAGACAACCGTTGGTGAGTTCCACAATATTATTGTTGGGGTCTTCTTCATCGTCACAAACTCGGCAGTCACGCAAAAGTTCGCCATCAATGCCGATTTCTCCAAATTCATTCACCAAAACAGCAATGCGTCGTCCCTCATTATTTTGGAGTAAATGGCGAATTAACGTCGTTTTGCCTGCACCTAGAAATCCTGTAATTACTGTGACGGGAATTTTTTGCATATAAAGTGTGTCGTTTGTTGATTAATTTTGCGATGTGTTAGAGGTTGTTCAAACCGCAGATATCACATATTCAGCAGGCGTTAAAATTCAAATGAATACTAACACAACTGCGATCTGCTTGCATAAAAATCAATGGTCGATCTATACTGGCATTCGTCATTAATCGCGGCAAGTCTCATTCTTTACCAAAGCTTGCCAAAGGAAATGCTACTAGAAGGAAAAACAAACTGCCAATCCAATCATAAATTTATAATAACGAAACCCAAATCAACGCCTAACAGTATCCTGATTTTTAGGAATAATCTTCTTTTCAGAGTTTAATACAATGTTAAAAAATGATAATTTCTAATTAAAATATATAAAATTAATTAATACGTATCTATCTTAGGTTATAGTTTATCTAGCTTAGAAAAATTGATAGTTGATGGTTTTGAACAGCATGATAACTACACTCATACTGAGTATCATCCTTTTCAATCTATAAGCATATATTCTTAACTTAAAAACCATGAGATTAGATCATAAGTACAATAGCGTTGCCCAAATAAGAGCATGAAGAGGTAAGAACTTCGCAGTAGAGTTATTGTTTCTCACCATGACAACTCAAAAACTACTTGCAGCCTATGCCGGACATTTTATCAGTGTTTCAATGCTTATTACCGCAGATAAACGCTACAATGACGCGGCAATTAAACCAGATAATTCTAGGCATATTTTACAAAAAAAATAAATCTATATGCATAGACGATCGCGCTTATATTTGTTTTTAGGAGTATTAACGAGTTCTAGCTGTTTTATCTTCAGTGTAGCAGCCCAAGTCCCATCTAATTCGCAGCAGTCCTCGACTCGGAGTGAAGCTCAAGCTGCTAGTTGGTTTGAAGCCCATCGCGCGCAACCTGCCGCTTTACGAGCATTTGTACAGCGAATGCCGAAGGGAGGAGATATCCACAGTCATCTAAGCGGGGCTGTGTACGCAGAACACTATCTGGAGTGGGCTGCCACCGATGGATATTGTGTGAATCCAAAGGTGGGGGCTTTAGTTGAACCTAGTGCTTGCAGTCAAGACAGTAGCTATTTTCCCGCCTCAGAATTATTAAACCGAACATCTGTTTATGATTCCCTAATAAATCGTTGGTCTACTCGCAACCTCCAATTTGCTGGAAAATCCGGACATGACCAATTTTTTGACGCTTTTACTGGTTTTGGGGCAATATCAGATTCTGCAAGCCGTCGGGATGATATGGTCGCGGAAGTTGCAAATCGGGCAGCTTCGCAGCATATTACCTATCTAGAATTAATGCTTACCGTTGGGGGCAGTGAGGTTCGACAGCTAGGGCGTAAAGTTGGTTGGAATCAAGATTTTGCTCTGATGCACCGTCAATTGCTCAAGCGAGGATTAACCGAGCTAGTGACACTCGGCAATCAGCAATTAACACAGTTGGAGCGTGAAGTTGCCAAAACACTCAGTTGCGGCACTCCATCGGCACAGCCTGGATGTACAGTGACGGTGCGCTATTTGCAGCAAACTACAAGAACAAAATCGCCTGTTGAAGTATTTGCTCAGTTAGCTTATGCCTTTGCACTAGCTTCATCACAAAAGCGAGTTGTTGGTATCAATCTCGTCGCCCCAGAAGACAACCCGATTGCACTACGTGACTACACCCTGCAAATGCAGATGCTGCAATTTTTAAAACGCCAATTTCCTAATGTTAAGGTCGCACTCCATGCCGGAGAGTTAACCTTAGGGTTGGTTCCGACCGAGGATTTACGTTTTCATATTCGACAAGCTGTAGAAGTAGCACACGCATCTCGCATTGGACATGGTGTGGATATTCTTTTTGAAGAGCGTCCTTTCGAGTTAATGGCGCAAATGCAACGACGCGGTGTGTTGGTAGAAATCTGCCTGACCAGTAATGAGGTCATTTTGAATGTCCAGGGAAATCAGCATCCTTTTATGGAGTATTGGAAAGCTGGAGTACCAATGACTCTTGCCTCAGATGATGAAGGCATTTCCCGCATCGATTTAAGTCATGAGTATTTGTTAGCGGCAACTAGATATGGGCTGGGATATAAAGACCTCAAGCGACTAGCTCGCAATAGCTTAGAATATAGTTTCGCTCCTGGAAATAGTCTCTGGAAGTCGCCTGAGTTTAAGGCAAGGGTTCCAGCTTGTGCAAGCGATACCCCTGGTGATACCACTGTTTCTACTGGGTGCAGTGCTTTTTTGCAAAAGAGCGAACACGCACGGATTCAATGGCAACTAGAGTCGGAATTTGCTCGGTTTGAGTCATTGCAAAACTGGTTATAACTTAAAACCCAGCGACATAACTCAGTAAAGTTACTAATCTCTATTTACTCTTTAAAAATTATTTCAGACAATTAAGTTTAGGAAGAGCCAGTATTGGACTCTGTTTAGATGATTCAAGGAGACAATCACTAATAAACTAGTACGCCACGGCGTAAATAGAGTAACCATCTAAAATCCCTAAAGAGCTTATTTTATAATACTTTTGACTTTTGAATGCGTGATTTTTGAATTCTGCCTTGCGGTACTAGTGTGGTAAAATTTAGTAGAAAAAACGACTCTCTAAATTAGCCAATTAACCCTTGGGGTCTGTGCGAAATCGATACTGTTCAATTCTAGCTTTGTGGTATTTTTGCAATTGAGAGCTAATTCGAGCCAAGTATCAATATTAACTTGTGCTAAATCAGATGCGGTAGTGAGGCAATCCATAATCCAATTCGTGATTCCCCAGAGTCACTACATCTGGAGCGAGGTAATTCATGATTTCTATGGTTGAAAGACCTTTATATTCCTTATCAATCAGAGAACCCTGGAGCATATCACCAGAAATTACAAAAAGCACGTTTTTCTCTGATTGGCGCACCTGATTAATATAGCCAGAAAGCAGCACCACTCCGCCAATCAGATGACCTTCTTCACCTCCAGCCTCTGCCAGAAAGTCTCCATGCATATCATTTGAATGCAAAATCGTGAACTTTTTAAACCGCTCTGTGGTCATTATCATCTTTTATCTTTGTAAAACTAAATAGATATTATTTTCACCCAAATCGGTGTCCAGAATAATTTTGGAATGATTGTGTAAAAGTGCGATTGGACATTGCCCAACCTTTGTCACTCGTCAGACAAGTTGAGCGAATAGCTGCATAAACCGTTCAGTATCTACATCTAAACAAGCCTCTACATTGGGCGGATTGGTTTCCTCATCTCTGCGATCGCGCCGATCGGCTAGTGACATTCCTGTTGTGAATCGTCCTTCGGTTTCAACCATCATATACAGCGATTCTGTCGTTACTAAACATTTTTATCAATCCTAATGAGTATGTTAATCAAGTCCTGTAATTGAATTATCTGTTCAGTTGGAGGAGAGGTTGCTAGAACACCGATTCATTAATAAAACATAAGATTGAAAAGCCTTGTTTTTAAGTCTTTTCCAATTAAACTTTTCTTATTGAAACCTAACAAGACTTGGTTTTATCATGATAAATCTGATTACTGAATCGGTGTTCTAGGTAGTTCTCAACATCTTGCCACAGCCTAATAAAATTCATATCTGAATCATAGCTTCGTGACTGAAGCATATTCCAAGAAAATTCAATATTCCATTTATGTGCGAACGTATTAATAAATTTTTGTTCCCGTTCATCCAACCTTTCATCAATTAATGCAATCTGGCAGAGAATATCAATGATTGTTTTATGCTGAGGCGGTTTAAATAAAGCTATTGTTAAATCTCCAACTTCCTTTCGCTCTAAATTGAGAGCTTGCTTTAGTAATGTGAAAAAGTTTTTATGACGTTCTCCAGGAACCCATAGTTCTATTCCCACTGAAATATTAAATGTCACGAGCAATAGATATAGAGCCTCTTGAATAAATCCCTGCCACTGACCAACAAACAGATAATTTAATGTAAATACGCTACCTGGCACTATACTAACGAACATCGCCGTAATCGAAATACTCTCAGCAACCGTTTTATCATGCTTGCGCTTCCAGAGCTTGTTTGCCCGCAGATAAATATCTGTAATCGTGAATCCAAGTGAAGCAAATGTCAAATAGAAAATTAGTTGTCTAAAGAATTCCATGTTTGAATAAGTTCCTTCTTACGATCGCCAGTGGTCACATTTGTGAAATAACTAGTCAATAATAGCCACTAACTACTAACCCAAAATCAAGAGAGAGCGACTCTACAAGAGAAGCTTAGAGTTTGGCGGTTATAAATAGGTGCTTCAAATCTTCAATCAAGCTAGTAAAAAATTTACCTTCATCTACCTGTAACGCCACCCAGGCATTTGCTGTTGTTTTCGTGGCAGGACGACTATCAATCAATGTCTGTCCTAGTGTCCACTGTCCCTTTGTTTCAACCTGGACTTTTGCTCTTTTCAACATCAGGGTTTCTGGATAAAACAAGTATCCTAATGTTGCCGCATCATGAACAAGAAAAGCTGGAATTCCTGCTGTCTCTCGATAATCCAAGGCTGTGCCAATCATGAACTCACAAAGATCCCTCATGAACTGAGAAAGTTTACTCTCTAGATTCGCCTGAGTGGCTGCCACAGTCATATCTCGCGTAAAAATTAAGCGTCGGGTCACGTCTAATGGCAGCACAACAATATCGTCTCGGCTATCAAATACTATCTGAGCAGCTTCAACATTGAACCAAATATTGAATTCTGCATGGGGAGTCACATTACCAGCACAGAAGAAAGCACCCCCCATAATCACGATTTCCTTGGCTTTTTTAAGGATACCGGGACTTTTTGTTTCCGCTGCCGCGAGGTTGGTCAAGGGTGCGATCGCTACAATGGTAATTTCTCCTGGAGCAGCATTCAACTCCTCAATAATCAGTTCATCGGAGTAGGGAGCGTCTTTAATGTTGTGTGTGGCAGGGGGTAAAGTATGAGAAAGATTGCCCATCCCATCCGACCCATGAATATGGCTGGCATCTTCTATAATTTCTCTTTTTGCAAGGACACCGCGACCCACTTTAATGTGTGGAAATCCTGCTAAATTTAAAATTTGGCTAGCACTAGAAAACGTGCATTTGGCAGCGACATTACCATCTGCGGAAGTAACAGCGACAAGTTCAGCGAGTCCTCTTTTTACCAAGCTCAGAAGCCACAGTAAGGTATAGATATCATCTCCGCCTGGGTCGGTGTCGAGAATAATTTTGTGATGCTTAAGTTGAGTTGTCATTGTAAAAATTGTTTAAGTAAAGGATGATTGTATAAAAGTCTAATCGGGCATTATCAAAAGCAACTTTTGCCGAGTTATCATGCTAATTGCTGCTCCATAGAACTGCTCTGAATTGGGTTAATTCTCTAAATTCAAAGTAATTACTATACTTGTGTCAATAAGCAGCGATAAATGCGACTATTTTTTAGCTTATTGAGAATAAATTATTTTATTGACATTAGGCGATGTCTACGACGGGCTACGCCTACGCTCTGGTCAAGCAGCCCTGGAGGGTGATGATTTGCTCAAGGGTCTAATTACAAAGCTATGTATCTTTTTAGTTTATTCGTAAGTACAACTGAGTCTTGAACTGTCTTAAGCAAACATAAAAATTTTATACCTCGGTTATGACTTTTAGAGCAATTTTGCAAATACCTTTGCTTTAGCAGTTTATTAAAGCATTTTTATATGAGACAAAACAAGCATATGAATGTCATATATTTTTCTCTGTTATCAGATATTTTTCGTTAATGTTTTACAGACTAGTTTTTTTGTCAATACATAAGTATTCTAACTTTGAAGATAAGTAAGTCTGCATGATAAAATGCATCTATGTTTAGTTTTGTAAAAGCTGTAAAATCACTTATTTATATGCTGTTTGCTGATTTTGCATTTCATTACATAGGTTGATTTTTTAACGCTGATTTTATTACAATGTCATAAAGATTATTTTAAAAAATACTTGTATAAAATTAGACAATTTATAAAAACTATATTTTTACAAAAACGCTGCTAAGTCCATATAATAGTAAGTGTTTATAGTAATTAAATGTATGTAAACTCCTTGTATAACTATTATTTTATGATACAACTTTAATTAATTACTTATCTTGAGATTGAATTTATAAATAACCTCTTACAGATTTTTGTGAATAATCCTGTAAGCGGTCTACTATTTTTAATTGCCATGTTCATTTAGGCTCCTTGGTTGGGGACAATGAGCTTGCTAGGAACTGCAATCGCAACATTAACAGCAATTATTTTACAAAAACACTTTGCGAAAACTTTCCAGATGAATCGGGATGACATTCAAAATGGCATTTTTGGTCTGAATGGATTACTCACTGGAGCGGCAATCGCATCATTGGGGCTATTTGGCAATGGTACATAGAATCTGAATTGGGCGATCGCAGTAGTTATATTCGCTTCTTTGTCAACGGTATTAATGGAAACTGTGTGAGTCTGGTTTGCTAGTAAATTCCGAGTAGCTCCACTCGGTATTCCATTTCATATCGTGTTGCTGAGTTTTGTGATGATCGTGCTATTTCTACCCCAAACTTTCTTTAATTTTGGATCTTTACCGCCTGTTTCTCCTAGTCAATTTAACGGTTTGCGACTCGCAGGGTCGCTACCGCTTAGTATTGGGCAGGTGTTTTTTCCAATAGCTGGGTTGTAGGAATTTTGGTTGTTCTGGGGATTGTCATCTGCACCCCGATTAGTGCGATTGTTGGCTTGCTGGGATGCGTAATGTATTTACTTGCAGCAGTAAACCTGCAAGTGACTCCTGACGATTTGTATACTGGGCTATGGGGTTATAATGCTGTGCTAACGGCGATCGCCATTGGTGGAGTATTCTACACGCCAAATCTATTCAGTATTTCTATTGGTTTGGGTTGTGCCTTTGTTGCATCGCTTGCTAGTTGGGGCTTGGCAGCGTTGTTTGCTCCGTTAAAATTGCCTGTACTGGCGCTGCCATTTGTAATTGTAACTATTAGCTGTTTTCTGATTTTACGGCGATCGCTACCCTCGCTCGTACCAGTAGCACTGCATACAGTTGCCAGTCCCGAAGAACATCGGCAAAGGTTTTTAGTGGCAAAGCGGATTATTTCTAACTTTCGCCGTATCTTGCAGCTGCCATTCAAAGCAAGCCGCGTCAACTGCTGTTTAAACAAGCGTCTTCTAGCTTTAAAGGAGACTTGCGCTATATCTTCGATGCCATCGACCAAGACCAAAGCGGACATCTGTGTATTGAAGAATTAACCAATCATTTAAACCAGGCAGGCAAGGGGTTGTCGGATAACGAAATCGCGCTGTTATTCACAAGTATGGATAGCGATCGCAGCAACACAATCGACTTTGAAGAATTCGGTGAGTTAATGCTGCGTCATCGTCAGTTGATGGCAGAATACAACGATTTTCTCACTTATTTTTTACCAATCGATGCTGATGAAGACAATCTTATCAGCCTTGATGAAATGAATATCGCAATGGCAAGTGTCGGAGAATCACCACTGACAAAAGATGAAATTATGTTTCTGTGTGATCGCAAAGGGCAACTATTGACTTGGAATCAATTTATTGAAGCGATACTAGTGATTTAAATAGCGATGTCTACGATGGTCACTGAGCTTGTCGTACTCCTACGGAGAAGCAAGCCAAGCTACGCGCAGCGTCTCGTAGAGAAGTGCGGGCTACGCCTACGCAGCTTGGGCATTTTTCAAGAAAATAACTCAATGTGTTGAATTTTATTAGTACAGAGAATTTTTTTATGTGGCATCTTGGCTCTGAATTGTTGACATTTTATTTTATTCCTCATGGTCATTGCTATCTTTGGAAACCCAGTTTAGTTTCGCTACACGTTATCTCTGACGCACTCATTGCCTTATCTTATTACTCTATTCCCGTTACACTTTTCTACTTCGTTAGTAAGCGTAAGGATTTGCCTTTTAATTGGATTTTTCTGCTATTTAGTGGATTTATCGTAGCTTGTGGCACTACTCACATCATGGAGATTAGGACGCTTTGGTTTCCAACTTATTAGGTATCAGGATTAATCAAAGCGCTAACAGCAATAATATCTGTATTTACAACCGTACAACTTATCCCCTTAGTTCCACAAGTCTTAGCACTTCCTAGCCCAGCTGAATTAGAACGAGCAAATCAGGAAATCAAACTCTTAAATGAAAAACTCACAGCTGAAAATCTCCGAATGGGTGCTGAACTAGAGGTGACTAAACGGTTGCAACAGATGATTTTGCCCCAACCAGAAGAATTGGAAATTGAAGGACTTTGAACGAGACATTGCCTTGGTGACACTGAATGTATCTGCGTATCCGGCTCTCGCGGTTTTTATTCTAGGTATTCTTAAATTTACCTTCCATCAGTTGCCCTCTGTGAAGCTAATTGACGGCATTGAAAATTTATTAGCAGCTAGTTTAATTGTTTCGATTAGTTATTGGCTAGTTCAACTATTTACTCAGGTTTTCATCTATTACCTGTGGGGGTATACCCAAGAAACTGAATCTATGTGGGATGATGTACTTTTGCCCCTGCTAGAAGCAGTTGTTCCCGTAATCGTTTTCACGCTGACCACTGTTTTTGTGCTGAAATCCTTTGGTGTGGATCTAACAGGAATTCGGGTAGCTTTAGGTGGAGCAACCTTTGTAATTGGCTTTGCGGCTCAGGGAATTTTAGCTAACTTTTTTAGTGGAGTTGTATTACTGATTGATACTCCCTTTCAATTTGGTGATGTCTTGCTGCTGGAGAATGGCTCCATTGCCATGCTGCGAAAAATTGGGGTGCGAGTAACTCAACTTTATATACCATCTAAGCATTGTGATATTTATATTCCTAATAGCACACTGCAAAGTCAAAATATTACAAATCTCAGCCGTCCGACCTCGTACTATCATTACTCTACCGACATGAAAGTGCCGATCCCGCTGAATGTTGAACAAGTAAAGTACGTGATGGTAGAGGTTATCCAGGCTCATCCCGATACTTTAGGCGATATTGACCAGAAATTAGCACAGATTGATCGCTACTATCAGTTAGAAGGATTAGAAAACCAACAGAAGATTGGTAAATTGCGTCTGCTTGCCGAACAGGAAGTGAACTTTAAACTAGAAGAAATTACACCTGCACTTGAGGCACTTATCGTCACCTTGCAGTTTGCTGAAAAAGGTGGCATGACCAAGGAAGAAATTGAGAATGTACAACAAGAGTATCGAGGGATTTTAAGCGCGCTCGGTTTAGAAGTTGTTCCCGAAATCTATCACAATCGCTCAGTTTTTCTACTTAAAGAAAATCGTTCTCAAGACAGTTTGATTGAACTAATCCGAAATTGGTATCGTATTTACATTTGGGATTTTCATCTTTTAGATAATGATAGCAGTATTCTTACTGAAGAATGGGAACACAAAATCAATTTGTTAAAGCGGAGAGTGCAGCGTTTATATCAAAAAATTTCTAATCCTCAAAGTGAAGAAACCCGATTAGATGACTATGTAATGGAACTGAACCGATGGTTACGAGAACGGTTTAAAGAACCCCGATAAAAGTGGCAGGAGCCACAAGTTTTAATCAAAGGAATCGAAAATAGTGACGCGATAACTTACGTTCAGTTCAACCTGAATTTCTTCATTGATGATATCAGACTAGAAAACGGTCGTCGGGGCGATCGCGTTAGCAGCCAAATTTATGAAGAGGTTGTGCGATACCTCAAGCACAGCGCCAGCGAAGTAATAAAATCAAATGCAACTATCACTGTTCAAGGCGAAAATACTAATTCGTAATACTTCGACTACGCTCAGTACAAGTTTGTAATTAAGAAAGTCAGATTTTAGAGAGTTGGTATAACTTAGCTGCAAATTTTGGTAGTTGCCTCAAGCTTGGCTTTGTTAATGACGCGTGCTGACGATTTTAATCTGAGTTTGATTGTTTCAGGCTTGTTATTTTCATCATTTATATATTTGTTGCTCCTCATCTACGATCTCGACAATCCTTTTGAGTATCACGGCAAGTCCAGTGTAGATGTTGATTTGTCAGTTTTAAAGCGATCGCGCAACCAACTAAAGTACCTTGCTTGCAACATTCTTATATTTCAAGTAGATGGAAGAAGTGGTTTATCCAAAACACTCTCTCAGTGTTCTACAAAATTTATGTTATATTTCATACTAATTCTACAGTATTCCCGACTTTTCAAACAATCTCTTAGATTGTATCGAAAATTTATCTATAAGAATACTAAACAAATTTTATTCTCGTTCAATTTGTAATGAATTAGATTTGATATAAAATAAACATATTGTATGTAATTTCAGGAGTTTCTGATATGACAACTCAATTGAAAAAAACAGCTAATGTTAGCAAAATTAGCATTGAAGTTAAGGATGTTCTACAGCAGAATGTACAGCTTTTAAACTCCTATGGACAAGGTTCTGATGGTTCGGATTGTTCTGAAGAAAATGGTACTAAGCTAATCAGCATTTAAACTGTACCTTATCTAAGAGAATGTCATTGGTCATTAATCATTAAATTTTCTTAAAAGCAAATGACTAATGATTCGTTAAAAAAAATCGAGTCTCATTATACAGTATTTTTCTTTATGGAAGTTACGGTAAAGGATAGACCACTAATAACGTGATTTTTAATTGAGTTTTAGATTCAGTAAGAGATAATTTTCTAATGTTAAAATTAAATATTTAAAAAATAATTAGCTAGATTTTAAATTTTTTTAATGTAGGATCAGCTGTGCTAAGTCTGAAATATTTAATTAAACCATATCAAATCGATACTTTCCTAGAAAAAAACTGGACAAAAGAAGCCATTTTTTTACATAGTGATGGAGAAAGAAATTTCAATAATCTTTTTTCGTGGGACAAACTTACAGATTTAATTAATTACCATGAGTTTGAGTTTCCCAGGTTGCGTTTATCAAAAAATGGAAAAGTTTTAGACAAAAATGAGAATAATTTTTTTTTAAACACTGTCAAGAGTGAGCAACTCTTGTTATTGATAGGATACATAAATTAGTACCTGAAATTGCTACTTTTGCTTCAAAACTTCGGCATTCTCTAGGATGTAGAGTTCATGTGAACTTATATTGTTCACTTGCAAAACAACAAGGTTTCAGTTGTCATTATGATCTCCATGAAGTTTTCATATTACAGATTGATGGTCAAAAAGAATGGCAAATATTTAATGATACATTTAAATATCCATTGCCAATTCAAAAATCAGATTTATTTTCACCACCTGATGAACAGCCATATTTAAATTGTGTTTTAAAACCAGGAGATATTTTGTATATACCACGAAGACACTGGCACTATGCAGTTGCTCTCGATCAACCTTCTTTACACTTAACTGTTGGAGTACACTGTAAAACAGGTATTGATTTTTTAGAATGACTAATTAGTGAATTATCTTATAAAGAAGAGTGGCGTAAAAGTATGCCTCTAATTACAGATGAAGCTTCTGCTTCTGAGCATTTGGATAATTTAATCCAAAATCTTGTTAAAGATATTACTAATAATGATGATATCCCAGCTGAATATATTGATTTTATTAAAAGTTCAGAAAATTCAAAATATAAAGCTATTAGATCGAGTATTCACTTGTGATAGAGCTAAGTGCCCCTCTGCCTACACCCCTATAGGATATTTTTTTAGTTGGAAATCCCTAAAAAGAAAGTGACTCTGAAAATCAGAGCCACCCTTAAAACTGTATTCTGAAACTTTTTAACTTTTCACAATATCCTGGTGTAGATGTGTAAGAATTTACTTCTTAGCTTCAGCAATGGGTACCCATTCAGTGTGGAAAGTTCCGGGCTTATCAAGATGCAAGTAGGTATGTGCGCCGAAGTAGTCGCGTTGTGCTTGAGTTAGGTTTTGAGGCAAGCGATCGCGACGATAGCTGTCAAAATAATCCAAAGATGCGCTAAATGCGGGTACTGGAATTCCCAGTGTTGCAGCTGTCGCAATCACTTCCCGCCAAGCAGTCTGTCTGTCGAGAATTGTTTGCTTAAATTTGGGAGCTAATAACAGGTTAGGCAAAGCTAGATTTTCGCTAAAAGCCTTCTTAATCTTATTCAAAAAGCCAGCGCGAATAATACAACCACCTTTCCAAATCCGCGCCATTTCGCCCATATTCAAAGTTTTGTCCAAAGTCCAATAACAATTAATAGTGATAAGTGACAAAAAAAGTGACTCTGAAAGAGCCACTTTCAAATTTACCAACTAAAACTCTCTAAACTTTTGGAGAAGTTGTAGGTGTTGTAGGTGTTGTAGGTTGTGTAGCTTGCATCGGTTTCGGTGTGGAAGTGTGCACGGATGCTTCAGAAATCGGTGTCCATTCGGTGTGGAAGGCTCCAGGCTTATCAAGTCGCTCGTAGGTGTGCGCCCCGAAGTAGTCGCGCTGGGCTTGAGTGAGGTTTTGGGGCAAGCGATCGCGTCGATAGCTGTCAAAATAATCTAATGACGCACTGAATGCTGGTACTGGAATTCCCAGTTTTGCTGCTGTTGCCAACACTTCCCGCCAAGCTGTTTGTCTGTCGAGAATTGTCTGCCTGAATTCCGGAGCCAATAGCAGGTTAGGTGGCGCTGGATTTTCGCTAAATGCGTTCTTAATCTTATTCAAAAATCCAGCACGAATAATACAGCCACCCTTCCAAATCCGCGCCATTTCACCTAAATTCAAGTTAAAATTGTAGGTTTTTGAAGCTGTAGCTAACAACGCCATGCCCTGAGCGTAAGAACAGATTTTCGAGCAATACAGGGCATCTCGCACCATATTGATAAAGGCTTTGGTATCCCCCTCATACTTACCAGAAGGACCTGTGAGTATCTTGGATGCTGCTACCCGCTCTTTTTTGAAGGAAGACATGATCCGGGCGTTCACAGCTGCAATAATTGTCGGTACAGCAACTCCCAAATCCATTGCAGTTTGCACTGTCCAGCGTCCGGTTCCCTTTTGCCCTGCGGCATCAACAATCAAATCGACTAAGGGTAGATTTGTTTCTGGGTCAATGTAGGGGAAAATCTTTGCTGTAATTTCAATCAAAAACGAATTGAGTTCGTCGGTGGTGTTCCATTCGGTAAAAACTTCGTGTAGCTGATTATGGTCTAGTCCAGCAACATTTTTCAGCAAGTCGTATGCTTCTGCAATTAACTGCATATCGCCGTACTCGATGCCGTTGTGTACCATTTTGACGTAGTGACCGGCACCACCAGGACCGCAATAGGTTACGCAAGGCCCATCGTCAACTTGGGCAGCAATTTTATTAAAAATTGGTGAGAGATACTCGTAGGAGCTTTCTGTACCTCCAGGCATCAAAGATGGGCCATTTAGCGCACCTTCTTCACCACCACTAACACCCATACCGATAAACCGAAGTCCAGCGGGTTCTAATTCCTGAGTGCGTCGTTCTGTATCTTCAAACCAAGAGTTGCCACCGTCGATAATGATATCGCCTTCGTCTAACAAGGGTTTGAGTTGAGCAATTACCGCATCTACTGGCTTACCAGCTTGCACCATCACTAGAATTTTACGGGGACGTTCCAACGCGGCAACAAATTCTTCTATGGTAAAAGCGGCTTTGACGTTCCGTCCTGGCGCACGCTGCGCCATAAAGGCATCCGTTTTTTCTCGGGAGCGGTTGTAAACTGCAATTGGGAAGCCATTGCGCTCCACGTTTAGAGCGATGTTCTCACCCATAACGGCTAATCCAATCACACCAAAGCTTTGTAGTGTCATAAAAAATTTCTGGCTAACTCTTGCAGATCCTTTTACTTTAAGGGTAGTCCGATATTTTCCCTTCTCTCCTAAAGAAGACCTTAAGACTTGAATAAATGATAAAAATCCACAATTAACACGGATAATTAATTTTAATTTGTATCTAAATCAACAATTGACTTGCAAAATTGTTTAATTAAGGGACTGGAGACACTTCGACAAGCGCTAGTTGAATCTCGACTTCGCGGCAGTTGAGCGTAGCCGAAACTCGATTTTTGTGCAGTCGAAGCTCAGTGCATCGCTGGGGATTGGGGACTAGGAAGAAATTTAATACCAAGTTGCCAAAGCTAGTATTGTTTAGTATCTAAGCTCTGCTGGACTAGCTTCAAGCAAATAATACTATTTATCACAACTTGGTATAATTCACTAAATTAGTTTTTCTTCCTAATACCTAATATCCAGTCCCCAATCCCCAATCCCCAATCCCCAGTCCCCAGCGATGCACTGAGCGCAGTCGTTGTGTCCCCAGTCCCCAGTCCCTAGTCAAAGGAGTAACCAAATAATGCTGGCATTTGTCCTAGCTTTGGTAGTCGGTTTTGGTAGTTTAGCCATTTACATAGCAGCTTTCTTTTTTCCAGAAATCCACCGCAAGAACGACTTTATCTGGAGTGGTGTAGGACTTTTCTATGCCTTAGTTTTATGGGTGTTTGCACCACGCATTACTGGAGGTTTGTTGCTGGGTCATGTGGCTAGTGTGGCTCTTTTGGTCTGGTTTGGCTGGCAAACTCTATCATTACGTCGCCAACTGACCCCCCAAGCACAACAAACCCAAGTACCCAGTCCTGAGACAGTGAAAACTGGCATTCAGGAACAGGTAAATAAGTTCTCCCTTCAGGAACGGCTGGGCCAGTTGCAAAAAGGTCTTGGTAGCACCTTTAGTGGCGTGAAAGATAAAGTGCAACAAACTGGGAGTAAAAAAACACCCACAACCCCCAAACCTGAAGACATTACCTCTGTACTAGTAGAGAAACCTGCTGTTGAGATTATCGACAAAACTACTACTATACCAGAACAACCAGCAGAAAAGACAGTTACTACTGACACCGAAGTCAAAACCGAGAGTGTACCGGAAGCGATTCCACCACATCCCCCATCTCCTGAATTGGTGGAAGCAGCGCAAGCAGATTTTGAAATTGAGGAGAAGCAACCGATTCCTGTAGAAGAAATTGCGCCAGATGCGGTACTCGCTCCTCCAGCAGAAACGCCACCTGACAAAATACCGCCTAATCAAGCTAGTTGAATTTAGTAAAACCTAACGTTAACCTAATATAATGTTGGGTTTCACTCAACTTGTTTTAATGTTCTGCCATAAATTGGCTGCAATAAACCTTGATAAATGACCAACATTAGTTATTGCGATCGCAACATCTGCACCGATAATAGTTACAGCTTGGGCTACTAACAATACTGTTCGGTTAAGAGGTTGTTTGAAAAGTGGTTGGCTGTGATTTTAGGTACTAACTTGATCCCCCTAGCCCCCCTTAAAAAGGCTACCGTGTATACATAAGTCTGAATAGCTTGCGAACCTGGATTTTACCCTACCCTAACCCTCCCTTTATAAAGGGAAGGGAACTAGATTTCTTTTTCCCCCCAATGCATCGGGGGATTAAAGGGGGTAATTCGACTTGTGTATACACGGTAGCTTAAAAAGGGGGGAAGCAGAATCAAAGTCCCCCAATTTATCGGGGGATTTAGGGGTATATAGAACGTTTTGTTCCCGAGAAGAAAACTTTTCACACATCCTCTTACTAGCGTATTTGTATCATGATTAAAGTGAAATACTATAACATCATCTTCAACAGAAAAGTTATTCAACTTTGGCGCGGAGTGCAGGAGATCGAAAGAAAGTTGCAAATCCAGCTTGTCGCTCGTTTAAAGGTTCTAGAGCATCGTTCCAAAGAGTTTCATAATAAAAGAAGGTTATGCCTAAACCGCGTTCTTGAGCAGCCCGCACCTGAGACTTAATTTGCTGGATGGGAACTGGATTATTTCGTAACCCTGTCATAATGCCAATTCCAGTCGGAATTATTTGTTGTGCTTCTTGAATTTCTGGACAGGAAAGATTAGCTACAAAACTTTGCAGATTCGGACGATAAATTTGCACAATTAACTCATCCACAATATTTTGCCGTATCCAACTGAGCCAATCTTGCAAGTGAAACTTGTAAGCAAAATCATAGTAATTAGGAGAAATAGAGAAAATCGCCTGGGGTTTTCTCTGCTTCACGGCTTGGTTAAGTTGTACCATGAACGCCGTAATTTTATCAGCCCGCCACTTTACCCATGCCGCATCTTGAGAATTAGTTGGGGGAGGATTCTTCGTTTCTTTGGTGTACAAAGCAACTGTATATTGGTCGTAGCCAAATTCGTGAGGCAAACTCATGTGATCGTCAAACTGAATGCCATCGGCATCATATTGGCTGAGAGTTTCCAGCACGAGATTGGTAATAAACTGTTGCACTTGCGGAAGGAACGGATTAAGCCACATAACCTCACCTGCCGCACTAATCGAAGTTTGGCTACCATCCCGCTTTTGTGTGAACCAATCAGGATAATTCATTGCCAATTCCGACGTTGGGGGAGCCATAAAACCAAACTCAAACCAAGGAATTACTAGCAATCCTTGGCTATGGGCTTGGGTAATGAGGTCTGCTAGAATATCATGTCCATCTAAACCTTTGTAGACAAAAGGTTGAATCCCTGCACGTTGTGCGATCGCACTAGGATACATCACATAGCCAGAATTCCACACCACAGGATAGATTGTGTTGAAGTTCATCTGTCGCAGTTGACTCACCGCATCCTGCACTTTGTCCCGATTTTTAAGAGTGTCAAAATCATTAGTGGTCATCCAAACCCCACGAATTTCCTGACGGGGTATCTGTGCGCTCGCTGGGGTGAAACTGTCCACCAACAATACAGTAAAAAAGGATATTAAAATGAGAATCGGAAAAAGAGACTTGAGTAATCGTCGCCAACTTTGAACAATAAAAGATGATTTCATAAATTTGAATGATGCATTAACTACCCACACACGCGATTGCTCGTTTTTATGATTGAATCTACTAACCATATAGTCTATAAGTATTTATGCTTAGTATTGAATTGGTGAGTTGGTAGTTGTTCGTTTCCTGCCTATGGATGGAACTTTTGCACCAGAAAAACTAAAGCAGACAAATTAAGATAGTTGACGCAGCTAGTAGGCATTTGTGCCCAATAGATATTGGAATGGGGCATTGGGCATGAGGGATTGGGAAGAGACAAGGGGAACAAAGTAAAATTTTCTTCTTTAACTTCCTCTACCTTCCCTGCTCCCCCTGCCTTCCCTACCGCCTGCCCCCTGATATTCACACTCCTCCACACCCCACCTGTGTCACAATAGAAAACTGTAATAAGAAAAATATTGTTAAGGTAATTTAGTGAGTCCAACTGCTCAATCCACGGCAAGTGCGCGTCGCGTGGTATTTCCTTTTACGGCAATTGTGGGCCAGGAAGAAATGAAACTGGCGCTCCTATTGAACGTGATTGACCCCAAAATTGGTGGTGTAATGATCATGGGCGATCGCGGTACCGGTAAATCCACAACTATCCGGGCGCTGGCGGATCTACTGCCAGAAATTTCTGTGGTTGCCAATGACCCCTTCAGTAGCGATCCTAGCGACCCCGACTTGATGAGCGATGAAGTCCGCCAACTGTTAGAACAAGGGGCCCAAATTTCTGTAACTCACAAAAAAGTCCAAATGGTAGACCTGCCGCTAGGAGCTACTGAAGACCGAGTTTGTGGCACAATCGACATTGAGAAAGCTTTATCTGAAGGTGTCAAAGCTTTTGAACCGGGACTGCTGGCAAAGGCTAACCGAGGCATTCTTTATGTGGATGAAGTCAACTTACTAGATGACCACCTCGTAGACGTGCTACTAGATTCCGCCGCGAGTGGATGGAACACTGTAGAACGAGAAGGTATTTCTATCCGTCACCCTGCGCGTTTCGTTCTTGTGGGTTCTGGAAACCCGGAAGAAGGCGAACTACGCCCGCAATTGCTCGATCGCTTTGGGATGCACGCAGAAATTCACACCGTAAAAGAACCAACCTTGCGGGTGCAAATCGTGGAACAACGGGCGGATTTTGACCAAAATCCTCTAGTATTTCTCGAAAATTACAAATCCCAGCAAGAAGCACTGCAAGAGCAAATTGTCAATGCTCAACAGCTTTTGCCAGAAGTGAAAATTGACTATGAACTACGGGTGAAAATTTCTGAAGTCTGTTCAGAACTGGATGTAGATGGTTTACGGGGTGACATTGTTAGTAACCGCGCTGCTAAAGCTTTAACAGCTTATGAAGGACGCACAGAAGTTACACTTGATGATATCCACCGCGTAATTACACTATGCTTGCGTCACAGGCTGCGGAAAGACCCCTTAGAATCGATTGATTCTGGCTACAAAGTCGCCAAAGTTTTTAGCCGCGTTTTTGGTGTTGAACTACCAGAAAGTGATACTGCACAAAAAAACGGCACAGGTCAAAAGTTAGGGGCTAAGAGCTAATTAATTGTGGACTTCGACTTCGCTCAGTCGAACGATTTTAGATTTTGGACTTCCACTTTGCTCAGTCGAACGATTTTGCATTTTTCCTTCAATCCAAAATCAAAAATTCAAAATCTAAACTTGGCAGAGTCTAACTCAATATTTAGCACTCAAAAGTGATTATGAGATTTTGGTCTTTTTGGTTAAACACCTTTATTCTATCTAGCCAATACAACCCGCCCAGATTTGTAGAATTATTGATGCTCTTATTAGCGATCGCTATGCTGGCTATTGCCAGTATTTTACCCGACAGACCCTATTTAATTTTAGGCTTGAGCTTAGTAGTTGGGGCATCTATTTCTATCTTAGTGCGGGAAGCGATCGCGCCCTCACCTCAGACGCGAATTACCCAGCTAACAGCATCGCTATTGCTGATTATCAGCCTTTATGGCTTTGCTGATTTAATGTACGCTCCATAAAATTAGTTATGAGTTATGAGCAAGAAATTAATTAAAAACTCCTAACTCCTGTACAGACGCGATTAATCGCGTCTCTACTCCTAACTTTTCATTTACCAATTCTGCATTTCCACCAATTCCATACACAAATCATTAATTTGCTCTAAATCAGGTTTGTGAGGTAGGGTAGATTGTTCATAAACAATTTCCATTTCGGCAACCAAATTTTCTGCAATTTTCATCACCTCCTCATAAGAATACTCACCTTTCAAAATAGCTTTTAAATCCTCAAAATCACCAGCTATTCTTCTATCTACAATCACTTCACCTCGTCGCAATATTTCTACTCCACTGCGTAGTAATCTAATACAGTGCATTCCATGTTTGAGGTCAAAACCCGATTTTCTTTCCATTTCTGCCCTAGCCGGATTTCTATTTTTCTGCCAAGATAAGTAAGCCTTCCATTCTCTTAAAGCAATTTGATAATTTTGGCTTTTCTGAAGCAGGCGGATAAAATCTTTACGGCTATTGGTTAACTTTTGAGTATACTCCAAAGTTTCATCAGGTAAAGTGTATTGTTTCAACACTCCTTTAAAATCAATATCTGCTGTCAGCAATTGATATAATTGTTCTGCTTCTTCCAAAAACTCAATCCGTCCTCTAATTAGGTTATAAAGATATTCCAGAAAAGCATTTAACTCATCTTTGCTGAGGGGCATTTCGTCTTCTATGGCGAAATCAGATGGTATTGGTTTTTTTTGGGGTGGCTTTAACAACCATTTACGATGAGTTTCCATTTTTTTGATTTGGGCAAAAGCATAACCAGTGTAAGTATGTTTTACTTTCTTACTCAAAAATAGCTGTTTATAATTAATTAAATGCTGTCCAACTGCGTTTAAAAAAGGATAGTTATTTAACCACAGCAATTCTAAAACATTGGGATTCGCACCTGCTAATAACTGAAGGATTTTTCTTAATTCATATATAACTGTGTCTTTGTTGCTATCAACGAATGGAAATATTCCTGGTTCATCCCAACCAGCATCTTTTTGTTCTATAAGATCAAATCCCAAGTAGTACCTTTTGGGTGCGATAAATACTCCTCGATAATCAAAGTCTGAATCAGGACGATTTAAACCATAGCCGTGGCTACCTGCCAAACCAATTAAAATAGTTCTTTGCTCAACTTCTATTCTTTTCATATCACCTGATTAAAATATAGCCATCCTAACTTATGAGTTAACCAGGTGGTAAGTGAGTGGGAAATGGTGATGCAATGGATTTAGAATAACAATCCCCATGCCCAATACTTCTCTTCTTAGGCTGCGCCCTAAGCGTAGCTATGCCGTAGGCTTTACGACTACGCCCTTCTCTTCTTAGGCTGCGCCCTAAGCGTAGCTATGCCGCAGGCTTTACGGCTATGCTCAGAACAAGCTCAGTACAAGTGCCTAATGACTAATAATTAATACCAAAAGTTGTTTAGTTTAACAGAAATGCTCCTAAAGGAGATGATGCAACACTATCCCTTTGAGGAGCAAAACTTATTAATTCAGTTGTTCTTATACTTTCGCTTTCCTAAAACAGGAATTATCTAGGATTAAGGTGCTGTCTATTCCCCCATCCTGGATTAACAATAGCAGCTAAATCTTCTTCAGACAATTTGCTGATTTCACTCTCCAGTTCTTCGACGCTGAAATCATAGCCACGCTCTTGAGCAATCTTGACGAAGGCTTCTGGATCAGCTGTTGCTTTGAGTCTTTGCTGTAATGCTTGATCTTGTTTTACAGCTTTAAAAAGTCGGGTAGCATTTTGCTGTGTCATGACAATCTATCTCCTGTTTTAAATATCAGGTTTGAATCTAGTAATTTGACTCCTGTGGAATCACTCAATTTTGTGAAGAACTTTTAGATGAACCGTGTTAAGTTTAATTTTAAAAACAATGAAGAAAATTGTGTAGATTCTGTCAAGAAAATATAAGTTTTAGTCTAAATATTTTTGCTAATTTTTAAAACTCAGCCCTAAGATGGAAGCAGTATTGAATTAAATAACATCAATTTTCAATTGTTAATAGATTTTAGGTTCTTTGGGCGGGTGATTCAGCCATGACGACTTTTGGCAAATAAGAGCTTGACTTAACACATATTAATAAAATATGATGTGAGATTGTCTGTCTAACTCCCGCTCGGATCAGGTAGACATATTACAAAAGCTGCTAAAAGCATCTTTATAAGAGATGAAAACCAGCTACCTGTACGGCAACCTCAAGGACAATTCCATGACCTACGCGATTATTGAAACTGGCGGCAAACAAATACGAGTAGAGCCAGGCAGGTTTTACGATATTGAACTGCTTCCGACTGAACCAGATGAAAAAGTTACAATAAACTCTGTATTACTCGTGCAGCACGATGGTGAAGTTACCATTGGACAGCCATTAGTGACAGGTGCGACTGTGGAAGGGACTGTAATGCGACATTACAGAGGTCGTAAAGTCCTGGTATACAAGATGAAGCCGAAAAAGAAAACCCGCAAAAAGCGGGGGCATCGTCAAGAAATTACTAGACTGATGATTGACTCCATCACCCTTAATGGTGCAGTATTTGCTTTCCAAGGAGAAACGGAGAAGGAAACCCCCGTTTTAGATGAGACTCCTGCCGAAGAAGTTGAAACCGCTGCTGAATAATAATAAGAAGATACACAAGAGGAAATCATGGCTCATAAGAAAGGAACAGGTAGTACACGCAACGGTCGTGATTCTAATGCCCAACGTCTGGGTGTCAAGCGTTATGGCGGTCAAGTTGTACGTGCAGGAAACATTCTCGTGCGTCAGCGCGGCACAAAATTTCACCCTGGTAACAACGTCGGTATTGGTAGCGATGACACTCTGTTTGCCTTAATCGACGGTGTTGTAAAGTTTGAGAGAAAAGGCAAAACTCGTAAAAAAGTTAGTGTTTATTCTCCTATAACCGCTGCTGAGGCAGTCCCTGCTGAGGCAGTAGCAAGTTAGAGTGTTAGGGTGGGCACTGTTACCCACCCTAATTGCTAGTTAGCGATCGCATATTCCAGCCGTTGCTTAAAAGTCGCTTTGTTCGTCTGTTGCCCATAGATTAATATCAGGAGCATCAAAGTGCTGATATTCTTCAAGAAAAAAATATTACACAAGAAAATTGGGTTATGTAGTTTGCTGCCGTAGGCATCCCATATCAAATCTTAAGCACCAATTTTTTTGGATGTTCCAAAGTTTAGGATAGGCAGCCAGAGATACGTTTGTTCTGAAACTCTTTAGATTAAACATCTTTATAAATTAAATGTGCGTTATCCACAACTCTTGTAGAGACGTAGCACTGCTACGTCTCTACATTCTTCAGTATGAGATTTTGCTGAAATAATACCTAAATTAGATTCTGGCTTTGAGCCACCATGAATACCTGAGAAAATGCTGAGAATTAACTAAATTTTATCAAGGGATAATTTTATGAAAATCATGCCTTCGTTTCAATAAGCTCTCAACTCTAACTGAGATACTTTGGATGTTCGGGATAACTCAAACATCAGTAGCAAAATTCTGATGAAGTCCTCTACAAGAAGGTATCTTCTTTAGATCAATAGCCTTAATAAATCTGTTGTAGCTTAATTTCCTCTCAATCAATCAATACAAAAACAACTATCCAAAGGACAAAAGAAGACTATGAACTGGAAAATACTTTGTTTAATTGCTGGTTTAAGTTTAACCACTAGTCTCACTGCTTGCTCTAACAGTCCTGCAAGCAACAATCAAATTGCTCCTGAAGCCACTCCCGCGATGAGCAAGGATAAAGCCGGTGATGCTATGGGTAAAGATGCAATGGGTAAAGATAAAACTGGTGATGCTATGGGCAAAGACAAAGCTGGCGATGCGATGAGCAAAGATAAAGCTGGCGGTGCTATGGGCAAAGATGCTATGGGCAAAGACAAAGCTGGCGATGCTATGAAGCAACCTCCGGCTTCCACCAAGCCTTAACCACAACTAGTAGAGCGGGCGCGTAAATAAACATACCATTTTAAATGCTGCAAGAGCTTAAAATACAATTCTTTTGACTTTTGACTTTTGACTTTTGACTTTCCCAAAGGGGGCTGACCTCAAGAGGAGAAATTCTGATGAATCACAACCTACTCCGTCGGCGTCAGTTACTTTTTTATCTTGGGTTGGGGGTTGTAGGAATTGGTGCAGCCACAACATTTTCTAACTTCAGAAAAGTGGATGCCCCTTCTATCTCTCCTGCAAAAAGTAATAATACGCAAGACTTGGAAGCTATTACAGTTAAAACTTCCACAGATAAGAGTCTGCCAGAGTTTCAGGGTATTAGTCAGTGGCTTAATTCTACTCCTTTGTCGATCGCTGACCTCAAAGGCAGTGTTGTTCTAATCCAGTTTTGGACTTTTGCTTGTATTAACTGCCAGCGTACTCTGCCCTATATTACTAGATGGCATCGACAGTATGAGTCGCAGGGACTTAAAGTGATTGGCATCCACACACCAGAGTTTGCTTTTGAGCGAGATCCGAACAATATAAAAAAGGCGTTACGACAACACCAAATTACTTATCCGGTTCCAGTTGATAACGAGTATAAAACTTGGAATGCTTACGAAAATCAGTATTGGCCCCATACGTTTTTGGCCGATCGCCAGGGTTTACTACAATATGACCATATTGGTGAAGGGGCATACGAAAAAATAGAGCAAACTATCCGCCAGCTATTGAGGTAGAAGGAATTATGACAACTTCTACTTTATCAATTAGTCTGGCTTTATTAGGAGGAGTTTTGAATGTCCTTTCACCCTGTGTTTTACCGATTTTGCCTATGCTATTGGGGCGATCGCTCCAATCCCATACTTATGGCCCAGTATCACTGTTAGGGGGATTAATCGCTGGTTTTGCACTGGCAGGTAGTTTACTAGGTGTTACAGCAAGCTGGTTTACAGGCTTGGCTAATTTACTACGAAATGGTGCGATCGCACTCCTTTTATTTTTGGGATTACTTGCAATTTTCCCTACCTGGAGTTACCGAATATTTACTTACATTCCAGTTGGCAATTGGGCTATGAAAACTCGACGAATCGGACTCATGGGAGAGTTTTTGTTAGGGACTCAGTTGGGGCTTTTGTGGACTCCCTGTGCTGGGCCGGTTTTGGGGGGAATTTTAGTACTAGCAGCAGTTAATCATCAAATCATAGGTGCATTTTGGCTACTGCTTGCTTATGGAATCGGAGCAGGTCTGCCTCTTTTAGCGATCGCCTACGGTGGGCGAGTACTCAGCCAACGAATCCTCAATCTCCGCTCCCATAGTGCAGTGTTGCAGAGGATTGGTGGCGTAGCGATCGCGGCCACAGCAATTGCTATTCTTCTCGGTTGGGATGTCCAGATACAACTTTGGCTGGCTCCATTTTTTCCTGCTCAATCTCTGTGAAACGTGCCAATTTTAGATTTTAGATTAGAAGACTCAATCCGAAAGTCTAACTGGGAACAATCTAAAAATCTAAAATCCAAAATTCAAAATCCAAAATTGGTATGATCTCATCTAAACGCAAAGGCCACTCAACACCAAATCAGACTTTTCTATCAAAAACCTTTCACTGGATTAATATCATCAGTCTCATCTTAATGATCGCTAGCGGACTGCAAATATATAATGCCAATCCGGTATTTGGAGGGCGTGCAGGTTGGCATTTTCCTGACTTTCTGTTGCTAGGAGGTTGGTTAGCGGGTGGCAGACATTGGCATTTTGCTGCTATGTGGCTGTTTTCACTGAACTTACTTTGGTATGGACTTTATATCTTTGTAACTCGTCGTTGGCAGCGTCGCTTTGCTGATCGCAGTGACTTAAAAGCATTGCAAGTCAGCCAGAACCCAAAGCGCAAAAACTACGCATGGCATCGGCTAGTCTATACTGCTATTATTCCAGTGCTGCTGCTAGCAATCTTGAGTGGTCTGGCGATGTATAAACCTGCTCAACTGCATTGGCTTTCCGAGTTGTTTGGTAATTGGCAAACTCTACGCACTGTTCACTTTATCACTGTTCCCACAGTCATACTGTTTACAATTGGTCATTCCTTACTTGCCCTAAAGGTAGGAAGCATCCGTCTAGTTAAGTCTATGTTCCTGTAGAGGTAATATGAGTCTGATTCTTCCCAAACGCACCCTATCCCGTCGTCGGTTACTGCAAGTATCTGGACTTTCAGGGGTAGGTTTTCTTTTAGGTGGCTGTGGAACAAATTTGTTCTCAGATAATCTGCGGCAAATATCTGAGCCACTAAACCAAAATCTTGAAGCACTCTTGCTAAGTCAAAAACCAGTAGGTGAATTTCCTGTTAGTGCCATAGAACCAGACAAGTTGCTGATTAATACCTTTGACTTCACGCCGCAAATTGATCCGGCGCAGTTTCGCTTGAAAATTGATGGCGAAGTTAGTAACGCGATGCAATTGAGTATGGCAGATATTCAAAAACTTCCCTTGACTTCAATGGTAATTCGCCATGTCTGTGTTGAAGGCTGGGCTGCGATCACTCAATGGGGAGGTGTGCGATTACAAGACTTAGTAGCACTGGTACAGCCGAAGCCAAACGTCCGCTATGTCTACTTCAAATCTGCTGATGGCTACTATGAAAGCTGGGATATTGCCTCTGCTGTACATCCGCAAACTCTCATGGCTTATCAAAAGAATGGACAACCTTTATCAGTTGATAATGGTGCGCCTATACGTCTAGCATCCCCAATTAAACTTGGCTATAAGCAAAGCAAGTGGGTAACTCAAATTACATTCCTCAGCAATTTATTACCTCGTAAAGGCTATTGGGAGGATCAGGGCTATGAGTGGTTTGCAGGGCTATAAGGGAGCAGGGGGCAGGGGGAGATGGGAAGGAAATCTTACCTTGTTCTCCTTGTCTGTTTGCAATAGGATGTTTTTTTATTTGGAAGTTCTTTAGGGGACTTCCAGAAAATAAATTATCCAATTTACTCAGATAATATTTTTCTTTCTCCCCCTGCTCCCTGCTCCCTGCCCCCCTGCCTCCACAGCGATAGGATGCTTTTTTATTTGGAAGTTCCTTACATCTCTACACTATAGAGGGATGGGGAATTATGGGGATTAGTTAAAAATCGTTTGGGAAGTGACACAATATCGGACACCCAATATCTGGACTCGTTATCCAGCATTGATGTTGACGAGCTAACAAAGGACACGGGTGTTAATCCACAAAGCACACAAAAGTAACAGCATGACTACAGAGAACCTAACTACCTTACCATCATCCCCAGCCCAGACCGAAATAGAATTCATAGATTCTCCCGGTTGTCAATCAACCAGTCTGCACGATTCGGATGTACCGGAAGTGGACTTGTTTAGTCCACTGAAAATTCGAGATATCACGCTGGCTGATCGCATAGCGATGTCACCCATGTGTCAATACTCGGCAGAGAATGGATTCGCAAATGATTGGCACTTTGTCCATTTGGGAAGTCGGGCTGCTGGAGGTACTCACCTGATTGTAGTAGAAGCGACAGCCGTGACAGCCCAAGGGCGAATCACCCCCGGCGATCTTGGTCTTTGGGACGATATGCACATCGAGCCACTAGCTCGCATTGTCCGCTTTCTTCGTGAGCAAAGAGCGATCGCAGGAATTCAATTAGCCCATGCTGGGCGGAAGGCAAGTTGCAATCTTCCCTGGCTGGGTGGTACACCCTTGACACCAGACCAAGACGCTTGGCCGGTAGTCGGGCCAAGCCCAATCCCGTTTCAAGAGGGCGGCCCCGTTCCCATACCCCTCGATGAGGCTGGGATTGAAGAGGTGATTGAAGCCTTCGTTGCCACAGCGCAGCGTGCGGTTCAAGCGGGCTTTCAAATTATCGAAATCCACTCGGCTCATGGATATCTACTGCATTCTTTTCTTTCACCGCTAAGTAATCAACGAACAGATCGTTATGGAGGTTCGTTGGAAAACCGAATGCGTTTGTTACTAGAGGTGACAACACGAATCAGAGAGATTCTGCCAAGCGGGATGCCGCTTTTTGTACGCCTCTCTGCTACCGACTGGGTAGAGGGAGGTTGGGATCTCAAGCAGTCAGTGATATTATCCCGTGAACTAAAGGAATTAGGCGTTGATTTGATCGATGTTTCCACAGGAGGCTTAGTCCCTCATGCCAGGATTCCCGTGCAGACAGGTTATCAAGTGCCTTTTGCTGCCAAAATCCGAGAAGAGGCTGGGATTAGAACAGGGGCTGTGGGGATGATAAAGGAGGCTGAGTATGCCAACCAAGTAATTACTCGTGGATGTGCGGATTTAGTTCTCATCGGTCGAGAAATGCTCCGCGATCCATATTGGTCGATTCATGCGCGTTGCCATTTAGATGAAGAACCGAACTGGGCTTTGCCCTACGGCTATGCAGTTAAACAACGGAGACAGGGGAAATAAATCTAAACAGCAGGTGGTGCGATCGCAATGGTAAGGTTTGAGATTGCCACGCTGCGATCGCAATTGATTTGTGTTTAACCGCAGATGATATTATGGCGATCGCCTCCTGCTCCCAATGTAATTTTTGCAACTTCACAAGTTAGACGATTGTTTCCAACTATTTACAGCCTTTGAGTACTTGCTCCCGACGGTTCAGCAAAAGGGGCGGTGAATATTGAACGATATAAATATGTTGTATATCTATTGACGATTCATTGAAAATGTTTAACTATTTAAATCCAATTATCAGCAACAAATATACAACATTAACTACTCAATCTGAATGAGCATATTTGGTTTGGGTGATTTTGATTGCTAACAAAGGCAAAAAATTAAATGCTCATCCGATCTGAATGACAAAATTCAATCAAAGCGAGTCATCTAAACAAAGTTATTCAGGGAATAATACATTATCAATAACATGAATAACACCATTGTCAGCTTCCACATCCGGAGTCACAATGTAAGCATCATTCACCTTAACATTATTCTCAGTATTAACTTTGATATCTTTTCCCAGGCTTGTTGTTATATTTTGCGCCTGATTTAGTTCACTTGCATTAATCTTGCCAGAAACCACATGGTACTCTAAAACCTGTCTTAACTTAATCACATCCTGTAAAAGTTCTTCTACGGCTCCTGATGGAAGCTTGGAAAAGGCCTCGTCTGTTGGGGCAAAGACAGTAAATGGTCCATCTCCCTTAAGTGCAGTATCAAGACCAGCGGTAGTAATAGCTGTTACCAAGGTGTTGAAAGAACCCGCATTAATTGCAGTATCTATAATATCTGGCATCTGATGTCACCTCAATTGTGCAAAAACCTGATGTTAAGAGATTTAGCACATAAGTGTATGTTTAGACTATGGGTCAATCTTGTGCCACTGCCGACCATCGCGCATCAACAAATCATCTGCTGCCGATGGTCCCCATGAGCCTGCTGCGTAGTTGGGAAAGTTTTCAGGTGATGTGGTTGCCCAAGCCTCTAAAATGGGGGTGACGACGCTCCAGCCCAGTTCTACGTTATCTGATCGCTGAAACAAAGTCGCATCACCGATCATGCAGTCGTACAGCAAAGTTTCATAGCCAGTACTCTGAATCTTGCCAAAGTAATCACTGTAGCAAAAGTCCATTTCCACTGCATCCATTGTCATAGCGGGGCCAGGCACCTTTGCACCAAATTGGAGATGAATTCCTTCCTGTGGTTGAATGCGGATGGTCAAGAAATTAGGCGTGAGACGCTCAATTGAGGTTTGGCGAAATAGTAATGAAGGTACTTGTTTAAACTGAATTGCAATTTCAGTCACGCGTTTAGCCAAACGCTTGCCGGTTCGGAGATAAAATGGCACTCCTGCCCAGCGCCAGTTGTCGATGTTCAGCTTTAAGGCAGCATAAGTTTCAGTGGTAGAGTCTGACGCAACTCGTGGCTCTGACCGATAAGCAGGTACTTGGGTATCCTTCACCGTTGCCGCACCATACTGTCCCCGTACAGTATGAGTTTGCACAGTTTCAGCAGTGAGCGGAATGATGGACTTCAATAGTTTTGACTTTTCATCACGCACCTCATCGGCTGAAAACGATACTGGCGGTTCCATCGCCGTCATTGCCAGCAGTTGAAACAGATGGTTTTGCACCATGTCTCGCACTGCGCCTGTGCCTTCATAAAAGTTGCCTCTGCCTTCGACTCCAACCGTTTCAGCTACGGTAATCTGTACATGATCGATATGTTCACGATTCCAAATCGGTTCAAACAAGCCATTACCAAACCGAAACACCAGAATGTTTTGTACAGTCTCTTTGCCCAGGTAGTGATCAATGCGGTAAATCTGTTTTTCCTGAAGGACAGCACCAATGGATTTATTCAGGCTACGAGCCGAGTCCAAGTCGTGCCCAAACGGTTTCTCGATGATAACTCGCCGCCAGCGATCGCCCTCTTCGCGGACTAATCCTGCCGCGCCAAGCTGCGTAATGATGTCGCAAAAAAAGTTAGAGCCAGTTGCCAGGTAGAACAAATAGTTTCCCTGAGTGCCACAATCTTGATCAATTTGAGTGAGTAAGTCTTGCAACTGATGGTAAGTGTCAGCTGACTCAAACTCACCAGCAAGATAGTAGAGTCGTTGCTCAAGCGATTGCCAGAGATCATCCTCTACCGAAACCGTTGCAAATTCCTGAATGTCTTGGGCGAGTTTGCTACGAAAATCGTCCTGACTCATTGAAGTGTGTGCGACTCCAATGATCGCAAATTCCTGCGGCAGCAAATTGCTTTGTTTGAGGTTGTAGAGGGCGGGAAGCAGCAGACGCTTGGTCAAATCTCCTGCTGCTCCGAAGATAACGATCACGCAGGGTTCTGCCGGACGGATTGAGGCTTCAACAGGAACCTGAGGTGTAGTGGCAGCCGTCATGATAAAATCTCCGCATGTTCTTCAAGATATCCACCAAACTATAGCGCATTGCAGACAGCAGTTTATCTGCAAACTTACCTTCACCTGTAGAGCTATGCTAGTATAGTGAGGCACCGAGTACACCTGATCAGTTGATAATGGTGCGCCCATGCGCCTAGCATCCCCAATTAAACTCGGCTATAAGTAAAGCAAGTGGGTAACTCAAATTACATTCCTCAGCAATTTGTTACCTCGTAAGGGATAAATTTTTAATACTCTTGCCCCCAGATAGAACCAAAGTGGTACACTACATCCATGCTAGGGGTGCCTATATAAGCAGGCTGAGATCACACCCTTAACACCTGAGTCTGGGTAATACCAGCGGAGGGAAGCTGTTTATTGAGGAATTACAATATGCGGACAGAATGGGTTGCTAAACGACGTGGGCACAGTAATGTATCTCAAATGCACTACGCCCGCCAAGGTGTTATCACCGAAGAAATGCACTACGTCGCCCAGCGCGAAAATCTCCCTACTGATCTAATTCGTGACGAAGTAGCGCGGGGACGAATGATTATCCCGGCTAATATAAATCACACTAA
Source organism: Nostoc sp. (assembly GCF_036916735.1). GTDB lineage: Bacteria > Cyanobacteriota > Cyanobacteriia > Cyanobacteriales > Nostocaceae > Nostoc. The sequence continues at coordinate 1,544 of NZ_JBALFV010000016.1, read as the reverse complement.
TTTAGAGCCGATGGCTATTGGCATCGCCTCTAAATGTAAGGTAAATGCTAATATTGGTGCTTCTCCCAACTCTTCTAATCTTCAGGAAGAAGTTGATAAGCTGAATCTATCCGTGAAGTACGGTGCTGATACCGTGATGGATTTGTCCACAGGCGGCGGTAATTTGGATGAAATTCGTACCGCCATCATCAAGGCTTCACCTGTTCCCATTGGTACAGTGCCGGTTTACCAAGCTTTAGAAAGCGTCCACGGCACTATTGAGAATCTAACTGCTGATGATTTTCTCCATATCATCGAAAAGCACGCCCAGCAAGGAGTAGACTATCAAACTATCCACGCTGGGATTTTGATTGAGCATTTACCTTTGGTGAGAAGCCGCATCACTGGTATTGTCTCTCGCGGCGGCGGGATTTTGGCGCGGTGGATGCTACATCACCACAAACAAAACCCGCTTTATACCCACTTCCAAGATATTATTGAGATTTTCAAAAAGTACGATGTCTCATTCAGTTTAGGAGATTCCCTACGTCCTGGCTGCACCCATGATGCCTCAGATGAAGCACAATTAGCTGAATTGAAAACTCTTGGACAGTTAACTCGCAAAGCCTGGGAAGATGATGTACAGGTGATGGTGGAAGGGCCTGGACACGTCCCAATGGATCAAATTGAGTTCAACGTCCGTAAGCAGATGGAAGAGTGTTCTGAAGCACCTTTCTATGTTTTGGGGCCATTGGTAACAGACATTGCTCCCGGCTATGACCATATTACTTCAGCTATTGGAGCTGCGATGGCTGGATGGTACGGTACTGCAATGCTGTGTTATGTAACACCTAAAGAACATTTAGGTCTACCAAATGCCGAAGATGTGCGGAATGGGTTGATTGCTTATAAAATAGCGGCTCATGCGGCTGATATTGCTAGACATCGCTCTGGTGCAAGAGATAGAGATGATGAACTTTCTAAGGCGCGTTACAACTTCGATTGGAACCGTCAGTTTGAATTATCGCTCGACCCAGAAAGAGCTAAGGAATATCACGATGAAACTTTACCAGCAGATATCTATAAAACTGCTGAGTTTTGTTCGATGTGTGGGCCTAAGTTTTGCCCAATGCAAACTAAGGTTGATGCTGATGCACTGACAGAATTAGAGAAGTTCTTGGCGAAAGAGGCTGTGACTCAAAGTTAACAGATTAGACCTCTTGCAAAAGTCGAAAAACCTCTGTAACTGGTATCAACTATAAGTTAAAACTCTTTTAAAACCTCATTCCCAGTCTCGGACTGGGAATGAGACAAAATGGTTTTGCTTCTCTCAAAATGTAAGGTTAGGTTTTGCGATCGCACTTTTACTTTGTACAAGAGTAATCCAATTGCGTTGATACAGACTGCGCGTAACACCGAAACGTTAAGACGAAAGTTCCTACAGACTGCGCGTAACACCGAAACGTCAAAGCGGAAGCTGCTACAGACTGCGCGTAACACCGAAACGTCAAGACGAAAGTTCCTACAGACTGCGCGTAACACCGAAACGTCAAGGCGGAAGCTGC
>NZ_JBALFV010000015.1:0-22770 GCF_036916735.1 Nostoc sp. | reverse complement strand
ACTCATATGATTAACTAGGTTGGAAGTCACAGAAATATTAAATGTGTCTTGACTCCATTGGATCAATGCTTTGAGCATTGATTCTCTACATTTGAGCAGCCGACGAGAAACAGTAGGCTGACTCATTTGTAGGCGTTCTACAATCTGTGGCTGAGTTAACCCCTGTTGGTAGTAAAGTTGAAGTATTTCCTGGGTTTTTACCTCAAAAGTTTGTAAAGTTTTTAACAAAACAGCCTCAATCTGAGATTGTTGATTTTGTTGATTTTGGGCATCCTCTTGGGCTATCATTTGAGCGATTAATGAGTCAGATAATGGATCTGGCAAATCAAAAGTTGTTGTGGAGTCATTTTCTGATATTGCTAAATTTAGAGAACTAACAGGTGGATACAGATAACCACGCACGTACATAGCTGCTTGGGTTAACCACTGTTCAATTTTCTCTCTGGTGCATTGTGGAGTAGGTTGAGTTAACTGATTTTGGCGTTCACGGTTGTAGAGGTTGACAATAGCTTCCCAAAGTTGGGGTTCTGGTTCTGGTAGTGACTTTGTGCCACCTGGCTGGTTTTGAACATACAGTTCTTTGAAACAAGTCCAGGCTAATCGATATTGGGCAATTAAAATAGGTGATAATCCAGCTTGAGCAAGAGCTTCTAATAACTGCTTTTTGCTTACTTTGCGTAACAATGCCCAATTTGTGCAAATATCAGCTTCCTTGCGTTGGCGTAAAATATCTTTTAGCCGACTGGGAACTGCCATAATAGCATAGGCTTTTAAGCTAGAGCATTTTTCTAGATTAAAATTTTTGAGAATTGTTTCAATTTCAGCATTCGCCATTTGAAAATAATCTGCTAGACTATATTGACTATTTGTAAATTTGGCAATTGTTTTTTTAGCAGCCCAATAATTTGGTTCCTGTAAATAAGCAGATAAATGCATTCTAGCAAGGTTATTAGATTCCTCTCGCCAGCACTTGTGCCAATGTAATGCCCAAAAATTTTCTGAGTTAGGGACGAATGGTGAATGCTCCAAGCAATTTTGAATATTTCGATGTAGTTTGATATCAATCAACCATTTGCTGAATCTGTCTCCTTCCAACTCAACGAAGGTTGAGAACATCTCGATAATTTTTTGACGAGGACGCATAAGTAGTTTAAAAAAATTTAGGTTCTTCAGTAATTATTATGTTAAGCTAATACTTAAACAGGACTTACGCAACTGGCACAAGCAATGGTGCGCTTCGCGCACTGAGCGCCCAAAAATTACACAGAACACATAGCAATATCTGGACGTTTTAGTTGCTCAATTAAATACAGCAGTTTCGAAGTATACGAGGTACACTAAGTATTAGTGCATCAAGGATAACAATGAAACCGTACTCAATCGATTTACGAGAAAAAATAGTAAATGCGTATGAAAGAGGTGATACTTCGGTCAGAAAAGTAGCTGTTCAATTTGGTGTAGCGAAAAGCTTTGTACAAAAGCTCCTAGCTCTCAAGAGAAACCAAGGTCATTTAGAACTCAAAAAGCAAGGTGGGACGATAAACGGTAAATTGGATGAGTACAGTACCGAATTAGCCAAAATGGTAAAAAGCCATCCTGATGCAACTTTATCAGAATACTGCGAGTATTTTGGAGAAAAATAACGTTTAGGTATGTGCAAGTGTAATGTGCTGTGCATTGCAAAAACAAAAACTAACAGGAAAAAAAGACTTCACGCAGTAGTCAAGGAAAAACATAAAAAGTCCAAAAACTGAGAATAGAGTATTGGGAGAAAGTAAAACAAATAGATCCAGAAAATCTTGTTTTTATCGATGAAATGGGTGTTTTACTTGGTTGAACTCGAACTCATGCTAGAAGCGAACGCGGCAGTAAAGTGTATGTGACAAGATAATATTTTTAATCTCTAATTCCATTTGATTTGCGTTCTCTTATATCGTTTTTAGTCTAAACTCCAGTAATGAAAATAGCTAACGGAAAAATCAGGGCTTGCCAAACCCTTAAAATCTCCTTTTCCACATGTCCTGAAAAGTCAGGATTGTTTTCAAGGAATCAGTCACGAGTTTTTTTAGGAATCAACTGATTTAAAGATTCTATCTTTTTGTGATTCCAGCAATTACAAGCGTCATTTGATTATGCCAACATCATTTAACCAAAACGATGCTTATCATCTATTTGTCAAACATCAACAGAAAGTTATGAATTCGATAATTCCCCTTATACAAGAACAGCGATGGGGCGTGATGTTGAAATTTGAGGAGATAAACCCAGACAGATTTGCTCAGTTGGTGACAGATGCTCCATAGTGGACTGAATGGATGGTTTAATTTACTACTCAAGCTATAAAATAGTTGATTATTATTGTGTGGATGGTCAGGATTGCAATATCCAAAGATTTATAGTGAAGCTATCCTTTTGCTGTTTCTTGAACGATTAAATCAACAACATCTGACAAACGCCCCGTTCGTTTGTAAATTTCGCGTTGTCGTGTTGCACCATTCCCGAACTGCATCGTTGTATGTACAAGAGACGAGACTTCATCCCATTCTCCGTACTCCTCAAGCGATGGACGCACGAAGGTGAGAAAGTTCTCAACCATCTGCCGCGCTGGAACGGCTCTCATAGTGCTAAGGTCGATTAAATCCTCCTCTAATCCATAACGTGCGGCACGCCAGTGAGCAACACGTACAAGTTCGTGGCGGACTGCGGGAAACGGTTTATCACTCATAGCTTCAAGATAGCAAGTTCGTGCTAAAGCGCGTACAAGCCCTGCCACCATTACTGCTTCGTCTATCGTCTGGCAGACATCAGTCACTCGAAACTCTATTGTTGGAAAGCGCTCAGACAAACGGACATCCCAATAAATCTTTGTCGCTTCCGCTACACTTTTTGTTTCCATTAGAGCTTGTACAAGTACTTCGTAGTCAGTTAAGGACTTGAAAATGAGTGGGACTCCTGATATTGGCCATCGGTTCCAAATTTCAGTCCGATAACTTGCATAGCCTGTATCCGTACCTAGCCAGAAAGGTGAGGATGCTGCTAGTGCCAAAAGTGGAGAAAGCCATATACGGGTACGATTCATCACGTGGATGGCGGTGGAGCGATCGCTAATTCCCACATGAACATGACAGCCAAAGATGACTAGTTCACGGGTGAGTTGTTGATAATCTCGCATCAAATCTTGATAACGTTCTTTGGGCGTGATTTGCTGTTCATCCCAATGTGAGAACGGGTGCGTCCCAGCAGCAGCAATTTGCTTACCGTCCTTGGCAGCCGCCGCAATCACTTCGTATCGCAAACGAACAAGCTCAGAGCGTACATCTGCAAGTGTTCTACAAATGGGTGTACCAATTTCTATCTGCGATTGCTGGGCTTCTGGCTCTACTTCAGAGCCAAGTGCTTTCTGGGCTTTTGGTAGAATCTGCTCCACACACGAACTCAGTTCCCGTGTCGTCGGATCGATAATTTGATATTCCTCTTCGACGCCGATAGTAAATTCTTCAGTCTGAGATGACATTACGTAGTGTCTCCTTTGCTCAAGCGGCAGGTGTAGTTGGTAAATTTTGGTGAGAATCAAAGTAGAGGCTGCTCAATTCTTCCAGGGAGATATCAGTATTGGGTTGTAGATTAAGAAAGTAGGGATGAATTGGCAGTCGTCGAGCCTGACGGCGTACTTGTGCTGAAGACACAATCTGCTCGATCGCACTCAGGTAACTTTGGGCTGTTGTTTCCCAAGTGTAAATCTTCAGTACTCGCTGGTGACCAGCTTGGGCAAAATGTTGCCACTGTTGTTCATCGCATAGCAACTGCTCTAAACCCCGCGCAATATCGGCAGGGTCTTCTGGATCGACGAGTATGCCATATTCGCTATCTTCTTGTTGCAAGCTCTCGCTCGGGCCGCCATTCTGAGTTGCTACCACTGGCAACCCAGCAGCGGCTGCTTCTAAGGGAGCCAACCCAAAGGGTTCATAGAGTGCAGTCAGCGCAAACACCGAGCGGCGTTTAGCCATAAAGCGATAGGTTGCAGCTAATGACTCTTGCGATTGATCTAATAAACCAAAAGCACTTATCTTGCTCCACAAGTCGTTTTCTTCAATCACCTCCCGGATGGGTGCTAATACCTCTTCGCTCATGTCGTCGCTAGCCTTATTGCGTAGCGGATCGTCTAGCCCCCCTGTCAGCAGAACTAAGTTAGCTCGTTCCTGAAGTGTTTGACTGATTGCAAAAGCTTGCACTAGCCCTAATAGGTTTTTTTTAGCCTCTAATCTACTGGATGCTAAGATAACGGGCAAATCTCGACGGAACTCAGCGATATCCCGTGCTAATCGCTCCTGAATTAGTTGATGAATATCTTCTTCATTTTGGGAATGTCTGTTAGTATCGAACGTTGAGAAATCTACTCCTGGTGGAATCACCACAAAGTGGCTGTCATCATTTACGTCCACTGCATCACGATAGACTTGATGAGAGTACTGTTCAAAGCGTTCCTGTTTTGTACTGGTGATATTCATAGCCGAGTAATTCATGCTCAGACGTTCGGCTAGGATGCGGTATCGGAAATGGAATTGTTCATCTATTTGTGCTAGATTCTCTGGAATCACCTCCAGCTTGTCCATCTTTTGGGCACCGAGAGAATGAGCAGTAAACGTGAAAGGTATACCTGTCTTCTGTTCAATCAAAACGCCACACAGCCCTCCATCGCCGTAGTGGGCAGTCATCACATCAGGTAACCTACCCTGCTGTTGATAAAATTTCAGGATGTTGGGTACCCAATCACTAATCAAATGAGACCATAAAAATTCTTTTGGCAAAAATTCTTTTGGGCCTGCTGGTAATCGGATGATGCGGACGTTATCAACGTCTGGATAAGTGTCAAACTCTTCAGAAAACTCTGGCCACTCCGGGTCAATAATTTGGCGGGTGAGAATATCAACTTTGTGACCCTTTTGAGCTATGGCTATGGCGAGTTGCTTGACGTAGATCAGCTGACCCCCAAAATCTGAATGTTCCGTTATATGACTATTACTTAAATCAAAGTTACCTTGAGGGTTGAGAAATCCAATGTGCATCGCCCACTTCCTAATACAGGTTAATTTCCGCGTTTAAACTTCTGCCTGAAGACGGCAGCAAAAAAGCTTGGCGAGCCTCCCTAGCTTCCCAAGACTCAATAGTGCACGCAGTCAGACTGTACATGAGTGCCATCAAAAAGTAATTTAAACAGCTTGTACAGATTTTTTTGACGCACACTCAACTGATTGGCACATTTTCCTAATTCTTAAGTTAATCACTACTGCTGTTCGCTCACATATACCAAATGACATAAACTGCTTTATCCGAATGGCACTCTTATTAAGCTAAAAGCCTTGAAAAATAAGGATTATAAGCACCCAGGGGACTTTCCACGGGGTTTAGGTACAACAGCAGGTGTACTAATGACTCCTAAAACTCCACCCATAGCTTGAGCTACCTGTCCTGGGGTCAGTTTAGCTTGGGGCTGTTGCCAAGGTAGAGAGTTGTCAGTCACAATATCACGGGCTAACCAAAGTTGCCAGGTGATCAGTGGTAATAAATCACTCCAAGACTGACACTGTTGTGGGATATTTAGCTTAGGAACAGTCCAATGCAAGCGTTGCTTGGTGAAGCGATACCAATGGTCAACAGCAAAACGTTGCAGATATAGTCGCCAAAATTCAGACAATTGACGCATGGAGAGTCCAACCCATGCAAGCCATAAAGGTTTGGATTTTAATGCGGAATTTTCATTCAAGCGCTGTACTTGAATCAGGTGCATTTTGATCTTAGGAGATTGCTGAAAGTGAAGATTAAGCCACAAACGTAATCGTAGCAACCCCAACTTTGGGTCTTTGACCTCTACAAATTGATCAGCTCTCAGGGCGAACGCATCTAAATTATACTTGGTCACCACCGAAAAATCAACAAAAAATCAGTATTTCTCGTTTGATTTGTTTTTTAACCCTCAAAGCGATCGCTTAATTATTTGTCAATAAACAAGGCTTAATGAGATTGTTTTTCGAGCTATTGAGAATATATCTCTCTTTTGTCACTCTCGGAAAACAATAATCGAAGCAAGATTCTGAAACTTTGATTTAGTCGAGCTTTGAGCCAATATTATCTAACAGTAACTAAAGTTGGTAGCCAAAACTGGAAAACTAAAGCTCCCAAAGGCTTTGAGCGATTGGCTTCTCCCAAAGTGACAAAAGCGGTTGATGGATGATGTGTCCACGATGGATGGAAGAAACGGAATCCAAAGTACGAAAAAAGCTTATACTCACATTGTGTCTTGAGAGTTAAGACCCTTCCCTCAATGGTGTATCTTCGCCCGTACAAAAGCGTGGTTCTGGGTTGTGACGGTGATGGCATTGGTGAAGCGTTAAGACGTTATCCCGTTTAGAAGACTGTATAATTCCGTCAACCTGGGTCAAGGCACTCTCTCAATTTTGATACTGCTTGAGACTAGGGGAACTAAAATGAAGAAAAAACAAAAGTCTTGAGTTCCAAATCGTCAATCTGTAGCTAAGGCATCTAAACTTGATCCGATTCACCCTCATGCTGCTGGTATTGATATTGGTTCCCAGAATCATTGGGTGTACGTACCGTCAGGATGTGCTAACGAGTGCGTCCGGCGTTTTGGTTGCTACACGGCTGATTTATACGCTATTGCCGATTGGTTGGCTAAATGTGGAGTTGAGACAGTGGCAATGGAATCAACTGGTGTTTATTGAATTCCGTTGTTTCAAATCTTAGAGACTCGCGGCTTTGAAGTCAAACTAGTGAATGCTTACCATATAAAAACTTTGCCTGGACACAAGACAGATGTTTTAGACTGTCAATGGTTGCAACAGTTGCACAGCTATGGACTGTTGTCAGGTTCTTTTCGCCCAGAAGACGAAATCTGTATTTTACGTAGCTATATTCGTCAACGTGATAGTCTCATCAGAAGTGCCAGTGTTCATATTCAACGGATGCAGAAAGCTTTGACTCAAATGAACATACAACTGCATCAAGCAGTCAGCGATATTACAGGCACGGCACTACAGGTATGGCAATCATACGAGCTATCGTCGCTGGTGAATATGACCCACAAGTACTTGCAGCTAAAAAACATCACCGTGTTAAACGTAGTGAAGCAGAAATTGCAGCTGTACTTCACGGTGACTACTGAAAAGAACATTTGTTTGTCTTGCAACAAGAATTACATCTCTATGATGTCTACCAATGGCAAATCGCTGAATGCGACCGTCAGATTGAGGATTGCTTAAGTCAATTTAACGACAAAATTGATATTTCCCAGTCTCTCCTTACTCCACCAAAGCATATTCGCCACAAACCTCAAGGTAATGAACCTAACTTTTAAACAATCTTTATTAATAACTCAAATTCACCTAGCTGCTCATCAGCCTCGCCATTATTTTTCAACTCAAGGAATGGAAAGCAAAGAACGTTTACAGCTAGTTTACGTTGATGAATCAGGAATAGATAATAGAGAAGACTTTTGTGATGGATGGAACCCCAAGAGAAAAAGGTCAGAATATCCTGTGGTGATTCTGCCAATCTATAATGCAGCATTATATAATGTTAACCCGAAACCTGTTTTACACTGGGTTAACTCGTGTCAAAAAATTAGCGATCATTGTTGGAGCCAAAAAAGCGATATCTATGGCGGTGCGCTCCACCCAGAACCAACAGCGCTACACACGGTTACAGCAGAGGTTACTTCACTCAGGACTGAATTGGTAAGTTGTAATTTATTGGCAATAGATTTTGACTATTAAAAATAAAAAAGTGTATTGAGCTATTTGATTCAGGACTTACACAATAATTGCTAACTTCGCTTAATTTATCAAACCGCCAAGACGCCAAGAGCGCCGAGAATTCGTAGACTGTACGTAAGTCCTATGATTTATACTTTTAAATCCCCTGGTTAAAGAAAAGCCGAAAAGTTTGTATGTCCAGCCTCAGTTCAGACAAAGCTTTGCATCTATTTGCAAGTCCATTGGTCAGTATCCTTTATTAAAGCCAAATGAGGAAATTACTTATGCAAGACTTGTATAACAAATTATTGCCATTGAGCAATCTAAAGATAAGCTCACTCAACAGCTTGGCAACAATCCAACCCCACTTGGCGCGATAAATGCAGGCGATCGCTTGGATTACATCTGATTGTGCGTTTGAGGTCATAACTAATTTGGAAAAAATTTTAGCAGAGGTGTCGATTTAAAATTGCCCTTCGACTTACTCACAAAAGGAAAGAACACAGGTAAAGCTTGATTGTATTTAACATGATCAAAAAATTTTTGGCAGAGATGTCGATTTGAGCAATTGTCGTTCGACTTAATTACAAAAGGAAACAACGGAGGCAATTCAATGAAATATGTACTGCTGATTTACGTTTATAGCGATCGCCACAATTGATGCCATCCATTCTACCCAAGCGAGATTGTGAAGGCGCTTGCAAAATGAGTCTTCGGAATGTTGAGCTAGATTGAAGCAACCACAGGTGGGTCAGAGCAGAAGCTAGAGCAAGCCAAACAAATAATCAATGGGAAATCTGTCAAGAAGTTCAAATCAAGCTGATCGTAACCGTTCGATGTCTCGCATCGGTGGTGCACCGAACAAGCGGGAGTATTCCCGGCTGAACTGTGAGGGACTTTCGTACCCAATCTGGTAGGCAGCAGAGGTTGCATCACAATCTTCCGTCAACATCAGGCGACGGGCTTCTAACAGTCTTAACTGCTTTTGATATTGAAGTGGACTCATTGAGGTCACTTGCTTGAAGTGCTGATGAAACGACGAAGTAGACATCCTGACCTGCTTTGCTAAGTCCTCGACTCGCATCGGCTGAGTAAACTTAGACTTGATCAGTTTGATCGCTTCAGCAATTCGCTGCATACTGCTGCCAGATGTAGCAATTTGACGCATGGCTTCGCTTTGTTCCCCCATCAGCAGACGGTAGTAGATTTCCCGAATGATCATCGGTGCCAGCATGGGAATATCCTGTGGCGCATCTAAGAGCTTAGTGAGGCGAAGGGCACAGTCGAGCAGCGTAGCATCAACATTGCTCACAAATAAGCCTAGAACGGAGTTCTCTTTCTTCGCTGAACTAAAATTCATTTGAGCAGCCATTTCACAAAGTTGCATTGGATCTAGGGTCAGCTTTAATCCTAAATATGGCTGATCAGTTGTCGCCTCAACAATACACCCACCGATGGGGAGATTAACTGAGACAACAAGACATTGCCCTATCTCATACGGATACGTTTCCTCTCCCAGCACAATTTCTTTCTTGCCTTGAACGAGAATGGCCAGACGCGGTTCATAATCCTGGTAAATGACGGCAGATGACACATCGGCTCGTAAAAAGCTCAATGGTGCGATCGCAGTTGGATAGACAAGGTTACCATTGGGTTCGGTGTGCCGTGCCACTAATGCCGCCAGCGCTTGGCACCGATCTGCAACAACCTCAGAATTGCGGATTTCGATTGTCATCGTAAAGCCTCGACTCATTCAATGCCCTACACGATTATAGAATGTCTTCAAGCGAACCATGCTGGAGAATTAGGCAAGGATCGAAGAGTTTTAGGCATTGGAAACGCTGGATCGAATGAATAGGATGAAAGCATCTCAAGGGAGACCCTAAAGAGTCCGAAGAACGATGCCGCATTTATTTGCTGAAACGATTAAAAAATTCTTGGAGGAAACGGCAATCCGTCTAAACAAACTTTGTCAGCAGTTTTATACTTTTGAATTCCTCAATAACAACTGAAGCAATCAGCAGGAGAACCTATTTATGCAAAATATTCCCCAACGAATGAAAGCAATGGCTGTGGACGAGTTCGGTCGTTCTGCCAAGCTGACGTTGCATACCTTACCCGTGCCTACGGTAGATGTGGGCGAAGTTCTGATTCGCATCGAGACTGCTGGAGTTGGCATCTGGGATGAAATAGAGCAAAAAGGCGATTTGCCATATAACGAAGTTCACTTTCCGCGTGTGCTGGGTGGCGAGTGTGCGGGCACGATCGCTGCGATTGGCGACGGTGTGGAACGATTTGCTGTTGGCGATCGCGTTTATGTTCACAACTTTATGAACGATAAGGGCGGCAGCTATGCCCAATACGTCGTCGTCTCCGAGAAAACTGTTGCGCCGATGCCTGATGGTCTCGATATGTTGATGGCGGGTGGACTACCCATTGCTGGTCTGACGGCACTCAGTAATTTGCAAGCGCTAGGGACGGGCAACGAAACCAAATTGATGCTGTGGGGCGCCAGCGGTGGCGTGGGTCACGTTGCTCTGCAACTGGCTAAACGCATGGGTGCGAACGTTTTCGCGATCGCATCGGGCGCGGACGGCATAGATCTGGCCAAGCAATTGGGTGCCGACGAAGCGGTAGATGGACGTGCCGACGACGTTGCACAACGCGCCCGCGCTTTTGCACCCGACGGCTTCGATGCTGCGCTGGTTCTGGTGAGCAGCGACACCGTTCAATCCACGCTGAGTTTGGTGCGTCAGGGCGGGATCATCTCCTTTCCTAACGGCGTGCCCGAACCCAAAGCGCCCGACGGGGTGGAACTCAAGAAGGCAAATGCCGATCCGACTTTGTTAGACCAACTCAACCGATTGATTGATATGGGTGAGTTTCAAGTTCACATCGCGCAGACATTTGGGCTGGAAGAGGCTGCACAAGCGCAGGACGCGATGAAACAACACTATCTGGGTAAAATCGTACTGCGTGTGAGTGGCGAATAAGCGCTGATTGAATTTCCAGCTTTTGCAACAACGTTACTCTCAACAAACTCTCACATTCTTCATTTCGACATTTTTGTAGGAAAAATACCGATGAATCTCACTGACAACACCATCCTGATCACTGGCGGCACAAGCGGCATCGGTCGTGCGCTTGCCGAGGCTTTCTATCAACGCGGTAATCAAGTCATCATTGCGGGTCGTCGTCAACATCTCCTCGACGAAATCACCGCCGCTCACTCCGGTATACACGGGATTCAACTTGACGTTCAAGACCCCGCGGACATCGAAGCCTTTGCGTCCCGCATTCAAGAGCAGTTCCCTAAACTCAATGTTCTGATCAACAATGCCGGAATCTCTAAAACCGAAGACCTCACCTCAGACTCGATCAATCTCTCCGTGATCCAGTCTATGATTCAGACTAACATTGTCGGTGTGCTTCACCTCACTGCGGCACTCCTCCCGACTCTCAAACAGCAGCCGAATTCAACGATTATCACCACCACCTCTGGCTTGGCTTTCGTTCCAATGAGTGGATTCCCAACCTATTGCGCGAGCAAGGCTTTTCTGCACTCGTGGTTGCAGTCGCTCCGCGTTCAGCTTCAAAAAACCTCCGTGGAGGTTCTTGAACTCGCCCCACCCTATGTACAGACGGAGCTTGGCGGTCCTAGTCAGGCAAATGATCCTGCCGCAATGCCACTCGCTGACTTTATTGCTGAAGTGATGCAGATTCTCAGCACTCCAAACCCACCCCAGGGCGAAATCCTTGTTAATCGTTCCAAAGCATATCGATTTGCTGAAAGGAACGGTGATTATGAGCAAATGTTCGCGAGCTGCAACGAACAATGATCGGCGCTGGGAATCTATCATCTCATGTCCGACTAATCACTTGTGATTACTGTATCTGTGCAATAATCCCAAAAGTCTCTTTCCCCCTGCCCCTGTTCCCCTACCCTCTAAATGATAAGTCTTTAACAGGACATAATATCACTCAACAGGAGAGGGCTTAGAGCGCACGCAGCGACATCAATGAGAAATAGACTCTGGTAATTGCTTTCGTTAAATTACTAAAAAATTCTTGGAAAAAGTAGCTATATGTCTGAGCAAACGAACCTTGGTGGCAATTTTACGCTGCCGAACACTTCAGTAACAGTGAAGCGCATAGGTTATGGTGCCATGCAACTCGCGGGTCCGAATGTATGGGGTGCGCCGCGAGATGTAGATGCAGCTGTTGCTGTTTTGCGCGAAGCGATCGCGCTTGGCATTAATCATATCGATACGAGCGACTTCTACGGACCTCACATCACAAATCAGATTATCCGACAAGCGCTGCATCCCTACCCGGAAAATTTGGTGATTGTGACCAAGGTTGGGGCGCGTCGTCCTGAAGATGGATCATGGGTTCTTGCGATGTCGCAGCAGGAGCTGACCGAAGCGATTCACGACAACCTGCGTAACCTCGGACTCGATGCGATTGATGTTGTCAATCTCCGCTTGATGGGTGATGGTCACGGGCTATCGGAGGGTTCTCTTGCAGAGCCGCTAACGACCTTAGCTGAACTTAAAGAGCAGGGATTAATTCGTCACCTCGGTTTGAGCAATGTCACACCTACACAGTTCGCAGAGGCACAAACGATCACGGAGATTGTCTGTGTGCAGAACCAGTACAACGTGGCACACCGGGAAGATGACGCTTTCATTGACGACCTAGCGAAGCAGGGAATTGCTTATGTGCCGTTCTTCCCGCTGGGTGGGTTCACGCCGCTACAATCTTCGGTACTTGAAAGCGCCGCTAAGTCTTTAGACGCAACACCGATGCAAGTAGCGCTGGCATGGTTGCTTCAGCGCTCCCCCAATATTTTGCTGATTCCCGGCACGTCATCGGTTGAGCATCTGCGTGAGAATATCAAAGCTGCGTCACTGCAACTTCCACAGCAAACAGTGGCTGATCTGAACGCGATCGCTCCCTCAGTCCTCATTTAGTTATTTTGTACTACTTTACATACATATTATCTACCACTTTGTCAATATTTAGATGCGTTTGCCCTGAAGGCATTTCTAACTTTGCACCAATATTGCTGTTTTGATAATATGGAACTTTAACATTCTTGGATCAGAGGAATGGTAACTATGAACTCAGTGCCTTGTCCTGCTTGGGCAATAAATTTTAAAGAACCGCCATGTCTTTGGGTAACAATTTGGTAGCTGATAGAAAGTCCCATTCCTGTACCTTTACCAACAGGCTTGGTGGTAAAAAAGGGGTCAAATAGAAGTTTTTGAACAGACTTTTCCATTGCTTCACCGTTGTCGGCAATGCAGATAGTAAATTGATTGTTAGAGATTATTTCTGTGTGAATACGAATCTCTAGAGAAGTCAATAGTCTTTTGTCTTTAGTCACTGATTTAGAGCATCGGTGAGAGGTTAGAATCTCGGACTGTCTAATCAGTATTTAAGAGTTTGAAACTCAAGCATAGTAAGAAGTTCCTAATGTTGATTAACCAAAGCTTGTATTGTGCTAACTGGATTACGATGAAGACGAAGTTTTTGTTGACGAGGAGCTTCAGCTAAAGCTAATCTCTGACGTATAAAACCTCCGCAATTAACACTTCTCTGTTGGTCAGACGTTTGTCACTAAAATCATAATTGCAGTACGGGTTTGCTTCTAATAGTTTCATTTGCACTCCAAAATACGACACTATAAGCACCTTATATTAGAGGGCGCAAATCATCTTAAGTTCAACGGATTGGTTCGCGATAGTTTATCGCGAACCAATCCCCTTTTCCACATCCCGTGAAAAGTCAGGTGGGCATCAACTCTTTCAAGCTGTAAACTAGCTCTTGGGCGTGGGCAAGCATTGTATTGCTAACTTCCGAATACATTTCACGCCTTTTCTCTCATGTTTTTAGCTGTCTAGGCAAATCGAACATTTGCGATAGCCGAAGGCTTAAGCTTTGCTTATCGCCTCCGGCGGGCGGGTACGCCATCGCATCTCAAATGACGCTTTGTGCGTCATTTGAGCATCTTGTCGTTCTGAAAATTATCTACCCAGTATTACGTATTAAAATAGTCTTATTAATTACTCCATAAGCTTTAACTAGCATTCTTGTTTTCCTATTATATTTTGCGCTCTTTGTTTATCTATTTACGGGTTTATTCGCTTAGGTGCAAGCTATGAGAGAGCGCACCTCTAATCTTTGGGCTTGCTGACTTGTTAAGGGTAATTCTCCCAGAATGCTTTTGAGGGTGCAACGGTGTCCTGCTGCTGTGCCCGCGACTGTTGTGATAAAAAAGTTCCCACTTCAGGCATTACATGTCAACAAGACTCTTTAATTATCAATAAGCTGGAAAATAGTCGCATTAATTGCTGCTTATTGACAGAGATTTAGGCGTTGGCGTAGCCCGCACTTCGACAAAGCTCAGTGACTACCGCAGGCCTCGCTTTGGGCTTGAAAAACAAATCAAACGAGAAACGCTGATTTTTTCGTTGATTTTTCAGATTGGTCGTGATCAACAGTAATTTAAATGCGTTTGCCCTGAACTCCAGTCCGTCAATAACTGCCGCCCGCGCCCGATCCACTGCTAGAACAGTCACCGCCGCTACTACTCGAACTACTGCTGTCACAGCCGCTACTACTGCCGCTGTCACCGCCAAAGCTGCCGCCTGCACCGCTGCCACCGCTATCACCACCACCGAAACTACTACTACTGCCTTCACTACCTGCGCTACCACTATAGTCACCGCTAGAACTGCCACTGTCGTAAACATTGCCAGCGTTGCTACTGTAATCATTACTGGAGGTGTTACTGGTTTGGATGTAGTTGTCGCTGCTTCCATCATGCCAACTAGAACGACGACGGGATCTTCTGCTAAAAATTGCACTAGCAATTAAGATCGCAAACCCAACAAATATCAGCACTAACAGTATATTTTTCATATCACTCTACTTCTTTTTAAGAGTTTACTGTCTTTGAATGAAGAGACTCCCTAGTATTACAAGTTCCCCTAATACGAATGGTAACCTAGGTTGATTAGAGCTATCTTTCGGTGTCTTTCTGATCTTATTTGATGTTGGGATATTAAAACTATGAGCAACACCATTCAATGCTGTTACCAGTGCCTTAATTCCAGCCAACGTCCCGCCATCATAGTCACCTTGTTTGAGTCGCGGTGTTATATTGTGTTGGATAATGTTGCCAACACTCGCATCAGGCAAAATCTTTTTGAGACCGTAGCCAGTTTCAATCTCTACGCGGCGATCACCTTTGGAAATCAACAACAACACTCCGTTATTTCGCTCGGCTTTGCCTATTTTCCAATGCTTGAATAAAGCCGTTGCAAACTGCTTGGGAGTTTTAGCAGGGGAAGTCTCAGGTACAGTTACAACAGCAATTTCACTGCCATTTTTTGCTTCGAGGTTTGAAATCAGCTTATTGAGTTCAGCTTCAGTTGAAGGACTAAGGACATTAGCCATATCGGTCACCCAACCACTGTTAACTTGTCGTGGATTTGGTACTTGCTGCACACTTACAGCTAAACTAGGAGAGGAGAGAGTGATAACCGATAAACTTAAAAAACCCACACAGCAAGTTTGTGTAATTATAGGTGTTGTCATATGGCATTGTTTTGGTTATAAGGGTTTGAGGGGTAATGCATACTGCTTACTCGGATGTACTGCAATTGAATCTGATTGAGTTCTTACTTACCATTAGTTACTCAAAAACATGGTTATTTATCCTTGAAAATTCAATGGTTTCTGTTTTTAAAGATGCACGACTAAAACCAGAAATATTTTTTTAAGCAAAAATATTAGCTACAATCATTCAGTTAATCAATTCATTTTTTCACTCAAAACTAGTTTTATTTTTATTATGACTTTAAACTCGTTTTGAGCTATATCTCTATTATCTAGTTGGCATTCAAGATTACTAATAAAAAAAATCAAGAAATTTACAAATTTTTATCGAACTAAAGAAGGCTGAGTTCAGCAAAGTTCGCCAACTGATTAAGAGTACATCAAATTTATGTCCTTGCCATATCACTTCAAAGCTGATGTTCTCGCTATATTCGTAAACTTTATTATCCATCCCATTCCAACCAGTGATAATATGATTGTGAATATATGCATTTTGTTGGATGTTACAGAGGTTTGCCGAGACATACTTTTTTAAATTAAATGAAGAATCGTTACTTTCCAGCAGTGCTTTTTGGCGAGAAATTGCTGCTATGTTTTGACTAACGTAGTAGGCGATCACATTATTGAGTAGGCTCAGTGCTTCTCTAATTAGTTGTTTGATTTTCACAGTGATTTAGTCCTTTGGATGGTGGTGTTCTGTATCAATACCTTTGCCAATTTACGAGGATGAGTTGATGTAATAATTGTCATTTATTTTTCGAGAATGATTCACTTGTAGTAAGGGCTTTAGCCCTGCTTTTATGCAACTTAAATGCTCATTAGCTTATTAACTCCCTTTTCTCTAAGGTTCAGCAAAAACAATAAGTCTTAAAAATTCCTTTAAGGTTTTTTAACGTATTGCCATTCGTATAAAGGGTTTGAGAATCCGAGCTACCTTGCAAGCTAAACGCTCATCTATGGGTCATTTTGCCAGTGGAAGCCAAAGTTTTTGTAAACTATTATTTTGGCAAAGTGTATTGAGACATAAAACCCATTTTCTTAAAAAACTAGATTGTTTATTCAAAACGTTCAATACAGGTACCTTATATTTTAATCGCACGTTTGTTAATTACTTAGTGACTAGATACACCTTTACAAGAGGTAAACTTACTCTTGATATTCTTATCCACCAAGACAAAATCGTAGCCTGTGGCAGATTGAGTGTTAGGTTGAACCTTGACTAGTAAGGATGTACCGCCACTACGATCGCCAGAAGGTAAAAATCGCACCTTTCCTGTTGCCCCACTCATTTCAAACCAGTATCTGTACAAAACTTTTTGTAATCCTGTTCGTGTGCCATCACTCTTTTTTAACCCATCAACAATCACAAGTGTGGCATCGTAAGCCGTAGCAGTGCGCCAAGTGACAGTAGTCGTTCCTCCACCCCACAGTTTTGTGGCATTGTTAGTAAAGCGATCGCTACACGATGAGGAGGTATGCCAAGGCACTGCCAGTGCCATACCGTTAACATCTGCTTTTCCAGACAAGAGCGTTTGGGCTGTGTAAAAGGTGGGACTGCCAAATAAGGTTAGTTGCCTTTTATTAGCATGTGCCACTGCTAGGGCAAGGTCAATTTTGTCAACATGGGGGGCAAGTAGTAAGCCATCTACACTTTCTTTCTTGATTTGAGCTATCACTGCATCGGCGTTGAAATCAGGAGCCGAAAAATCACAGGGGATAGGGATGAACCTGCCACCATTCTGTTCAATGGAGAAGGTGAACTCAGTCCTGAACGACTTATTATCTACTGCTTTGAAATCCGAACACATGGCAATTCGTTTTTTGTGCGCCTTGTTAATGGCGTAATTAGAAAGGGTATCTGCCACAAGACGAATGTCGGGAACCGTGCGGAATATATAGTTGTCACTTTTTTGATCGCCAATTTCTGTCAAACTCTTGGCAAAACTGGTTGGTGAGATCATCACCAACTTCCCTTGGTACTCTTTGGCACTAGCAACGGAAACATCACTGGCGTTATGTCCAATCACTGCCAGAATCTGACTGTCCTCGACAAACTCATGTGCAAGTCCCCTGCTGACATCAGGACTATTTTCATCATTAGCAATCTCCAAGAGCAACGGCTTGCCTTTGATGCCACCGTTGCGATTTACCTCATCCTGCGCCTGAGCCACTCCCCGTAAAATCTCCTGTGCCACATTGGGATTACTGCCAATCGGAACACTGACGGCAATTTTGAACGCACTGCCATTACCAACTTTGGCATTATTCCAGTAAATCAACGCTTCTGGATCGTTGCGATTTTGTTGTAGTGACTTGTGAAAATTATTCTTTGCAGTTACAAAATTATGGGCACGAAATTCTTTAGCTCCTGCTTCCTTATCGGCATTTGTAACTCCATGTACTAAAATCTGCTCTCCTAAGCTAGTGCGGTGTGGTTTGAGAAACAGCCATGCGATCGCCAATACCCCTACAATTCCTAAACCTGCAAGCATTAATATGACTAAAGGCATTTTATATGACTTGGGCCAGCGGAAATTCGCATCTTTTTCAGCGGGATTTTGATAAATTATCGGTAACCAAGATGCACACGGAAAGTCTCCTTCCATTCCCTGCAACTGTTCGCGTGCTTTTCGCACCGACAGGAAAAACGATTCACCTTGGGAAAACGTCTTGAGAAAGTACCGCAAAAATGCCTGCGCCACCGCATCAGGTACAGGCTCCCGCATCACAATCACCTGAGGAATTTGCAAATCTGCCAAGGAGCGTGCTAACCCTAGCCCATCACAAGAGTTGAAAATGGCTAGCTTCAAACCATTTTGCACGGCACATGTCAATGCATATCGCACCTCGTCAAGCGGTAGACTCTCAGTGTCGTTGATCTGAATTTGTCCCTTCCCTTCTTGAGTAGAACTGTGACCCGCAAAATAGAGAATGTCCCAAGGTTGGTTCCACAGTTGCTCTGAAAGTTCCTGTCGTCGAGGTTTTGAAAGCAGGGTAATTTTTGCTCTTGGTAACTGCTCTAGTAGCGCTCGGTCTTGCTGAACATTAATGCCTAAGCTACTACCTAAGATTGCCAAGATTCTCACCGGATATCTTAGAGGTTTAGCAGGTGGGGCATACTTAGCACTAAGCGCCATTTCCGCCTTGGGGCGGCGCTCAAATAAATTCCACAAATGCCAGGGCAGCTTGGCAAGTAGCATATCCTGAGTTTGCAGGATAACCCGCGCAGGCTGATCTTGTCTGATTTCTTCCTGTACCTGTTCTCGCAAATCTCGAATAGGTGTTTGGTTGAGCCATTCGTGCAATCTAGCTTGAAGTGCACAAGCGGCATACTCAGACTCGTCCACATGGGAAACGTTCGTGATTTGGGGGGGAACCTCTATTCGCATTCCTCCCAAACTATAGTAAGCTGTTTGCCAACGGTGATAAAGGTCAGGAATTTCCGGGGCTGGGGGTAACCTGCCTGCAATTTCTGTGACACTCTGTTGACCTTCTTCTCCAATCTGAAGCATGACTGGGAATCCCTGCTCAAAATTACCCTCTCCAATTTTGAAGACAACTAGCTTACCCACGATCAGTCCCTTGGCTTAATTCCAAATTAAATGATAAAGTTTTCTGTGAGGCTAGCATTATCCAGCGATATTCTGATGCTAAATCCTTCCCCAAATTCAGCAGAGAATTTGATCTGAATATAGTTATCTCGTTTTCTGGCTTGTGTGTCTAAAAAGACAGTGCCAGATTTATCTAGTCCAGTAAGTTGCAGACCTGCTGGTAGATAACGTTCACTACCCATTGGGTACAACCGCAGGAGAACCGCTACTCGCTGTTCTTTGTTGGGCAAAATTGCTACCATCAGGGCAACAGCGTGACCCGCAAACTGCATCCCCAAATCCATCACTCTCCTCATGCCTGCTGCAGGATGGTGAGGAGCGAACACCCACAGAAGCTCTGCTGTTGTCCAACGAACTTCTTCATCCTCTGTATCATTTAGCAGGTGAATTAAAGCTGTAGTAAGGTCCTCGTTTTCAAGGGTGCGATTCTGACTGACATATAATTGCTCAACCATTTGCCTAAGGGTTTTGGAGTCGTCTAGGTCAACTCCTCTAACCGAAAGAGTGCGAAATCCTAAAGCTAAGTCAGTATTTGTGTTGCCCAAAAGTTCTGCAAATGTTTGCCAACCTGCCTCAAAAACGTTGTCAAACCATTGACTTAATCGCACTAATCTGATATTTTTTTGATGCAAGCGGATGAGTAATGTTTCTAGTGGTTGCAACTGTTCGATAGGAAGTAGTTGCTGTGATATTGTTGGTACAAAACCCAAGACTGTTGCTTCAAGGCAAGTCTTATTCAAGAGTACAACAACATAACCAATCCGGTCTGACCAAGTATCAGGCGGAATGTAACAGGTGCGTTTGCAATTTTCAATCGGGCGACACTCTAAGTGTCCAATTTCGGTTACTTTCAAGTCAGCAACATCAGAACACAGTCGCCCAACAGGATTCCAGCTATAGCTAGCTTCTAGCTCAGTGGGAATATCGAGTATTTCCAAGTATTTACGCACTGCTAGCACTGCTAAAGTATTCATGTATACTCGCACCGCCTTTTCCAGTGTAGGTTGCTCATGGGCAAATTGCTGTGCTGTTCGACGCTCTAGCTGAGAAAGGGGAATAGAGATCGTAATGTCTTTAGCGTTTGTCGAAGTCATGGAAGAATATAGGGTTTAAGGAGAATAAAAGCTAAAAAAGCGCAAATCCCAACTGTGTAACCCATGAAGAGAGAAAGCATTTGGACTCTTTACCTTAAAACCAGGTTTCTCATGGGCTAGACAAAAGAGGTGGTTTTGATATTGGGTGTAGGGCTGTTGTGTGTAGTAAGTTGGAGGCAAAGAAGACGGGGAGAAGTTGTTTTGATTAAGATCACCTTTGAACCCAGTAAAGAAACCATACATACATCCACCTCCTAAACTTATTAGCAAAAAAACAGCCATGTAGTTAGATATTGGAGCGCAGTAGCGATTAAACCAACCCATAATATTAAGTTCGCCCCGCATCCGCCGTAGTTCTTCCTGATGGCTCACAGATGTTGTGTGATACCACAGACAATAATAGAACCAAGCTTCACGCGCCTGAACTTCCTGGTAAAAGTTTCTTGTTAGGTGATCCTGCGGCGCTGAGACAATTTGCCTTAATTCATTGGACATACTGAATGTGAAGTCTGAATTTATAAATTTTTAAGATTCTAGGTAACCCTGTGATTTGCCGAAATTTAGCAGACGCGGAAAGCATTCTCGTTGGTAGAATGTGCTCAGAGAGGAAATTCCTACTCTAAATTCTTTAGCTAATTCCTCCCAAGTTGTTTCAGGAGGTAGACGGCGTTGAATCAAGACTTGACAGTTAATGTCTGGGCGATCGCGCAGGTGAATGCTACGCAGTAAACTGCCCTCAAACTCAACCCATTCCAGAATGTCTTCCAAAATAGGTGGTGGAGCTGGTGGTGCAGGTATGTTATTTACGGGATCTAGTGATTCATCAAAATCGGATAAGTAAGTGTAAGCGGCGATCGCATTTGACGCTGCTTTGATGCGGATGTCCTGAAGTCTGTGTTTGAAATAAGCGTTTAGCCATGTGATGACGCTTGCCCGTTCTGGATTGTAAGCATCGCCTGTTGTGGCTTCACACAAATTGCGGCAGAAGTACAGCCAGGTTTGCTGGATTGCATCTTCGTAGTCAGGCACTCCCACTCTAGATAGGAGTTTACCTGATTGTTGAATCCTCCAAATAATTTCATTGAGTCCTTTTTGACGTTCTAGGCTTAAGCGTGGATGGTAACAGGTTTCTACAACAAGCTGTTCCAGTTGCTTGTCTAATGTATCCATGCTGCTAATCTGATTAAAGGTGGAATTAGTCATGATTGAAAGCTTTGCCTGATCACCCAAAAACCATTGCTTGTAATTAAGCCTAATTTCATCATGTTTTACACAAATATAATCAATGCCGCTAAACCACCCAGCCCTTCCAAGGCGGTTCTGCAACGGGTTTTATATATACTTTCAAACTCCTCTGTTTAATCTGCTATATGTTTTTCAGGCGAATTAAGGAGATTTTACACGATTCTTTACAAATTGTTACATTCAAATTTTAGCAAACGAGATATTGCCCATTAAGAAAGTTAATGTACAAATTTGCCTATTTTCACTACAGAGTGCAAAGTTTTGTCTGAAAACTTAAACTGGTAGGAGGTGGAAGACATAGGCAACCACCTCTTACCTTACTGATAATAATTATCAGTAATTACAAGTAGGCTTTTGATTTTTGTTGTAATTCCTCCAGGCATAGAAACAGCCGTTCGCGATTAAGTTCTGGAACATATCAGTCCGAAAATTGCCTTTTTTTGTCGGAGACAAGACTTCACAACAAAGGAGTTTAAGGAGTTGTGTTGGTAAGATTAAAATCACTAAGAAACTTGCATCTCGTTTGGGAATAGAACTATATCGCCGATTTAGCCTCAAATCGAGCGATTTTGTCTTGTTCAGCATCGTTGGCTCTTGGTGAATGGCATACACAGGCACACAAAACTATTCGCGAGGGTTCATTGCGAAGTATAAGAGGAAGAGAGTTTGTGTGATTTATTTACTTATCCAAAAGTGGATGCGATGAAGCCGTTTAAATACGCACACCTGTGTTAATTTCTGTCTGACATTCGGTGGAGATGTATCCACCTTCTGGACTTGACAATGATAGGTGCTATGGCTTACTTCTATCCTGGTCATTACCTTGAGGTCTTTTTCTGCATCTTGGAATGATTCGTTTGCTGCCAGTAATAAACAGCACTTTTTTAATAATGGGCTAAACCGCCTATACGGCTCAATCCTCATCCTTCTGGATTGCTGATTTTATTTATTTTTTGACTTTTACTTTAATTCTTACTGCTCGCTTTACTTATGTAAATGCATAGTCTTAATTTTTATAAACTTTTTGGATTTATTTACTGTTTTCTCTGTATGCCAGTCTTGGGTGCGGAATGTAGGTTAAAAGTATTATTAAATAATAAGTTTGATCGCCTAAACTTCTTTTTTAAATTGTTAAAAACCTTGAATCTAGACTTGCTTTATGCTGTGTTATGATAATTGCCGCCAGAAAAGTTTTAGGGGATTCAGGGTAAGCCTGTTACTACTTGACCATATTCCTTTTAGACATTCTTCTGTAAATCTGAAATGTCACAGGCTTG
The DNA here is from genome assembly GCF_036916735.1 of Nostoc sp. Lineage (GTDB taxonomy): Bacteria > Cyanobacteriota > Cyanobacteriia > Cyanobacteriales > Nostocaceae > Nostoc. The sequence continues at coordinate 148 of NZ_JBALFV010000015.1, read as the reverse complement.
GTCAACTTCATGAGTGAGGTCTTCATCGTCTGACCTTAATAACTGCTCCAACTCAGGACTTACGCAACTGGCACAGTGCGATCACTACTTTATAGTATTTATGTACTATAAGAAAGTGGCGTACTCAGAGGGGATGGCTGAAATTAGT
>NZ_JBALFV010000014.1:0-148237 GCF_036916735.1 Nostoc sp. | reverse complement strand
CAGCCTACACTGGATCGAATTTCGACTTTTGTAGTAGGAAGTAACGGTCATTTATATGACAAGTTTTATAACGGTAGTCAATGGGTATGGGAAGAACAGGGAACACCACCCAGCGCAACAGTAATCAGACCATCCAGGACGAGAGCAATCAACTCACCTGGTGTAGTCTACCAGCCTACACTGGATCGAATTTCGACTTTTGTAGTAGGAAGTAACGGTCATTTATATGACAAGTTTTATAACGGTAGTCAATGGGTATGGGAAGACCAGGGAACACCATAGGAAAATAAACTCGTCCCTGATCACAAAAAGACTTTAAATAACTATTTAAAACAGATCCAGTCGCCTTCTACTTGAGCGATCGCACCACCAGGAAATGGATCGGTTTGTGATCGGTTGGGCGCTATAATTAAAGCCGTTAATTTTTCGATGTGTTCAAAACTAGGTGCATCAGTCAATATTTGCTGCAATACCTGGCGCATCACGCGACGTTGCAACGCCAATGGTGCTTTTTGCAATACTCGACGATTTAACCTTAAGGGAAGAATAGTAAGGAAATTTTCTTCATGCTCAATGACGGCGGCTGCTTCAAGTTGGGAAACTGCAAGGGCGCACTGCTTCCCTAATGCCCCATCTCGCAATTGCTGGGCAGCTTTTTCTAAATATTCCACTTCTGCTTGGAGAAGTTCTGCTGTTTGAGCCAAGGCTGATTCTACTTGGGGATTGAAATTTTCTCGCAAGTATGGTAACAATTCTTGGCGAATGCGGTTGCGGGCATATTGTAAATCTTGATTGGTAGAATCTTCCCAAATTGGCAATCTAAATTCTTGACAAAATTGCTCTGTTTGTGTGCGAGTAATTTCTAAAAGGGGACGCACTAGCATAATGCCTGTAGTTAGGGGGCGTTGCCAAGTTAGGGCTTGTAAGCCATCAGCACCAGTACCGCGAATTAAGTTGTAGAGGAGAGTTTCGGCGCGATCGCTGGCGGTGTGTCCTGTAACTATATATTGATAATTATTTGCTTTGGCGATCGCACTTAAAGCTTGATATCGCCAATCGCGTGCAGCAGCTTCACTATTTATAGGTTCGTTCGCTGTTTCTAAATAAAAGGATATACCCCAAGTTTTAGCTAAATTTTCGACATGATAAGCATTAGCTTCGGAGTCACAACGCCAGCGATGATCGCAGTGAGCAATACCTAAATGCCATCCCCATTTGGATTGTAAATCTAAAAGTAATTTTATTAAACACAGAGAATCTTGTCCGCCAGAGACAGCGATTAATAGACGCTGGTTGCGTTCAAATAAGTGACGCGATCGGATGGTGCGATGGATTTTTGCATGTAGGGGAGTCCACACTATTTTTAGAACTTCTTATAGTTTTTGGATTTGACTTGCAGCTACAACTTTTTTAACAGTTAACACCAGTTCGGGGAAAGTAGTAGAAATAATACGGTCATTGCCCGTAAACTTTTGAACTTGGTATTGATCCTCAACCAATTGGTAAACGAAAATCGTGGGGAGTTTAGGATTACCGAGATAAGCGCGACTAGCGATCGCTAAATAATCTACAATCCGATACTCAGAGATACCGAGTCGCTGATATTCATCTAGCTTGTCAACATAATCATCATCCCAGTTTGTTGAGGTGACTATATTGTTCACCTGCTAAAAAAGGACTTAAAGTAATTTGTAATTGATAATGACGCTCCTACATTGCTAATGTAATGCATACTTTTTGAAAGTCAGATTCAATCTGGGTTTCCAGGTTTGTGTCTGTTGCTTTATTTTAGACAATTGGCAAGCTATCCACATCTAGTTTGCATACCTAAATTTAATCAAAGTCTTGTCAAGTGGGCAACATGAGCGCTTTAATTATACAAGTTAAATGTGGAACAGCTAAAAACACAAAGTAAATAATTTTGCAATCCTCTCTGTGTCTGTGCATGAACCTTATCGTCAATTCAACGCATAATATACAGAATCTTGCATAAATTTGTAGGTGATTTAATGGCAAAAATTCAAGTCGGTATTGAGGGTGAAGGCGCACCAGCAGCAGCCGAGGCTTTGCTAGAAATTCCGGGAATATCGGGAAGCTATGAAGTACCGAGGCAAAGAGAGGGAACTTTGGCGGCTGTTGCTACTATTATTGGCATTGTGGGTGGTGCTGTGGCTTTAGCTGAACAAATCCGCAAATGGTATCAAGAATGGCATAAATCTCATCCAGGAAAGCAATTTGATGTGGAAATTTTTGACCCTGATACTGGAAACAGGATTTTACTCGAAGAAGCTACCATAGAGGAAATCACGGAAATCCTCAAATCTATCAGCAAGTAAAGTGCAAACTATCCGCATTCAACTTCGGGAAAGTACGCAGGAAACAGTTGAACTCAGATATTGGCTACCTCAAAAAAATCACTATGAATCACGTCGCCTGAAATTGGCAGAAATCGCTGATTTTCTCAAGCAAGGTGAACGAGATTACTATAAACTGCTGCCCAATTTATCAGGAATCGGGCAGCAGTTATTTTTTTGGTTGGATGGAGATGGACGGTGGTTGAGTCGGGGAATTGATGACTGTCGCGGTGAAGGGTTGGTAATTGCCATTGATACTGATAAACAACTGGCACATCTACCTTGGGAAGTGCTGCATGATGGTGAGGATTTTTTAGTGAAGCGCGTTAATCCAGTGGTGTTACCTCTGCGTTGGATTGAGAAAGAAACGGATGGGTTTTCTGTGGAAGCACGACAATTGCGAGTATTGTTTATGGCAACCGACCCGGAAGATGTGCAACCAAAGTTAGAGTTTGAACAGGAAGAAGCGAGAATTCTGGCTGATACACGAGATTTTGCTGTAGATTTGCGGGTGGAAGAAAGCGGTTGCATTAGCGAGTTGGGTAAGGTGTGGAGTCGCTATTTTAATGACTTTGATGTGTTTCACCTCACAGGACACGCCTCAATTAAAGATGAAGCACCTTACACGCCTTACTTTATTACTGAGACGGAAATTGGGGAACGCCACGAAACCACAGCCGCAGAACTGGCGGAAGTCTTCCGGTTTCGCTTTCCCAAATTGGTGTTTTTATCTGGGTGTCGCACTGGACAAGCAGCAGATAAAGGGGCTGTCCCTTCAATGGCTGAGGCACTAATTGCCCAAGGGGCGAGGGCTGTTTTAAGTTGGGGGCGGCCTGTGGAAGATCGGACAGCTACAGCCGCCGCCGCGCACCTCTACGGCAAATTGGCAGCTGGATATCAATTAGCTGAAGCACTCGCTAGCACTTACCAGCAGTTGTTTCAACAGAATGTGCGTGACTGGCATTTGTTGCGGTTATATGTGCAGGGAGAATGTCCCGGTGCGTTCGTGGAAGTGTTGGGAGATTTGCCACTCTCAGCGCCGGAACCTGCTTATGAACAGTTTTTAGATCCCGATACCCAACAGGTGCGGGTGGCGAAACCCTCTGAGTTCGTTGGGAGACGGCGGACTTTGCAACGTTGTCTCAAAGCAATTCGCACTTCATTAGGGGTACTAATTCACGGACTGGGGGGTGTGGGTAAGAGTACTGTGACGGCGCGACTTCTAGAAAGGATGGTTGGCTATCACAGGCTGGTGAACTTTCGGCAACTGGATGAAGACAAACTGCTCAAAACCCTTGCTGAACAATGTACCTTGGAAAGGGGGCATGAAATTCTCAATGGCAAGTTACCGTTGATGCAGCGCCTCACCAAGTTTTTCACTGAAGGACTCAATACCAAAGAACAGCGCTTTGTCTTTGTGCTGGATGACTTTGAGGCTAATTTGGAATTACGAAATGGGGTTTATGTCTTGCAACCACAAGTTGTGGATGTACTGCTGGCGTTGCTGAAGGCGATGCAAAATTCCCAACTTCCCCACAAGGTAATTATTACCTGTCGCTACGATTTCACACTGGCAGAACTGAATCATCGTCTGTACCGCGAACCTCTGGGTGCTTTGGCTGGGGCAGATTTAATTAAAAAGTATAATCGTCTGGATTCGTTTAATGGCAGTTGGCAATTTCAGCCAGATTTGCCGGAACGTGCCAAAAAAGCAGCAGATGGAAATCCTCGGCTGTTGGAATGGTTAGATAAGATTTTGCAAAATTCCCCGAAGTCGCCAGAAGCGGAGAGGGGAGTTGAGATGATTCTGCAAAAGATGGCAGATAAGGAAAAGGAATTTCGTGAGGATATTTTGGCACAGGTATTGCTGAAGCAGCAAACTCCTGCTTTGCGTCAAATGCTGGGGAAGTTGTTGGTGTATGAGTTACCTGTTCCTCTAGCTGCTATTGACCCGATTTGTGAGGATATCTCAAGTTGGGATCATATTCAACGTGCTGAAATTTTGGGTTTGTTGGAAGTTACCCTCACCAACAATACAAAGAGGTTGTATCGTGTTCCCCGGATTTTGTCACCGTTGCTAGAGTTTCCAGAAAACCCCAAGGGTGAAGAGTTGTATAAACAAGCTGCACAAATTTTGTATCGTCTGTGGTGGGAAGGAGCGGAAAGTTCTACGGAAGCACTAGCGTTAGAAATTCATCGTTTAGCGTTCTTGGGGAAGGATGGAGAAATTGCGGCAAAGATAGCTAGTTCATTGGCGGAACACTTACAGAATCAAAGTCGATTTCGAGAAGCGGTAAATCTATGCAAATCAACCATAGAAATTGCTGAAGACTATCGTGTTCTCCGAAAAATGGCTTTTTGTGAACACCAACTCGGTGAGATTGAACAAGCACTGAATTATTATCAACAAGCTTTAAAGCTTTGTCCAAAAGAAGATGAACACGAATTAGCATTAATTTATTATTATTTTGGCATACTAAAAATCGACATAGGGGAAGTAGATGAGGCGATCGCACTCTACAATCGGTCTTTGTTAATAAGAGAACGCATTGGTGATGTCCAAGGCAAAGCGGCGACGTTGCACCAACTGGCACGTATCTACGCCAACAAAGGGGAAGTGGATGAAGCGCTCGCACTCTACAATCAGTCTTTGTCAATAGAAGAACGCATTGATAATCTCCAAGGCAAAGCGGCGACGTTGCACGAATTGGCTACTCTCTACGCCAACAAAGGGGAAGTGGATGAAGCGCTGGCACTCTACAATCAGTCTTTGGAAATCGATGAACGCATTGGAGATGTCCAAATCAAAGCGGCGACGTTGAACCAATTGGGAAATATCTACGCCAACAAAGGGGAAGTGGATGAAGCGCTCGCACTCTACAATCAGTCTTTAGAAATAAGAGAACGCATTGGAGATGTCCAAGGCAAAGCGGCGACGTTGGGCAATCTAGCAAGCATCTACGCTAACAAAGGGGATGTGGATGAAGCGCTCGCACTTTTCAATCAATCTTTGGAAATAAAAGAACGCATTGGTAATATCGAAGGCAAAGCGGCGACGTTGTACGGACTGGGACGTATCTACGCTAAAAAAGGGGAAGTGGATAAAGCGATCGCACTCTACAATCAGTCTTTGGAAATTAATGAACGCATTGGAAATGTCCAAGGCAAAGCGGCGACGTTGAACCAATTGGGAATTATCTACGCCAACAAAGGGGATGTGGATGAAGCGAGCGCACTTTTCAATCAGTCTTTGGAAATAAATGAACGCATTGGTAATATCGAAGGCAAAGCGGCGACGTTGCACGAACTAGGACGTATCTACGCCAACAAAGGGGAAGTGGATGAAGCAATCGCACTTTTCAATCAGTCTTTAGAAATAAAAGAACGCATTGGTAATATCGAAGGCAAAGCGGCGACGTTGCACGAACTAGGACGTATCTACGCCAACAAAGGGGAAGTGGATGAAGCGATCGCACTCTACAATCAAGTCCTTGAAATTGATGAAAGCATTGGTAATATCGAAGGCAAAGCGGCGACGTTGCACCAACTGGCAATTCTCCACACCGACAAAGGAGAAGTGGATGAAGCGATCGCACTCTACAATCAATCTTTAGAAATAAATGAACGCATTGGAAATGTCCAAGGCAAAGCGGCGACGTTGCACCAATTGGCAATTATCTACGCCGACAAAGGGGAAGTGGATGAAGCGATCACACTTTTCAATCAGTCTTTGGAAATAACTCAACGCATTGGTGATGTCCGAAGTCAAGCAATGACTCTGTGGTGGTTAGGAGATTTGGCAGAACAACAGGGTGAATACACCAAAGCTATATCCTATTTGCAACCAGCTTTAGAGATTTTGCAGCGATTGAAGTCACCGGATGCTGAAAGTGTGAGTGCAAGTCTTGATAGTGTAATGCGTAATGCGTAATTCGTAATTCGTAATTAATGAAAGATTTTTATCTCACGCAAAGGCGCAGAGGCGCAGAGAGGAAGGCGAGAGTGTGATTTAAGTAAATGAAAATACTGTAATGAGTCTTTTATACTTGTGAATGAGTGTTTGAACTAGATTAATCCACCTCTGAACTCCGTTAACGAGTGTTTGAACTGGATTCATCCACCTCTGAACTCCGTTAACGAGTGTTTGAACTGGATTCATCCACCTCTGAACTCCGTTAATGAGTATTTGAACTGGATTCATCCACCTCTGAACTCCGTTAACGAGTGTTTGAACTGGATTCATCCACCTCTGAACTCCGTTAATGAGTATTTGAACTGGATTCATCCACCTCTGAACTCCGTTAACGAGTGTTTAATACTCGTGGACAAGTTTTTAGGAATTTCCAAGTAATAAAATCTCCTAATATTTATTGTAGGATGGGCGTCTCGCCGTTTTTAGATTAAATCAGGATCTACACCGAGCGATCGCAATTGTTATGCTTTATTTCATTAATGAATTTTGATAGCCATTCAGGAGAGAGAATCTGGATCTACACCGAGCGATCGCAACTGTTCTGCTAATAATTCAGCACGTCGTCGTGCTTGTTGAGCTTCTTGCTGTGCTTGCTGTGTTTGTTGTTGAGCAAGTTTTTTGTCTTCTTCTGGTGTTAAAAACCTTTGTCCTTGCTGGTTATACCAATACAACCACTCGCGCCCAATGCCTAGATAAGTTCCCTGTTCCATGCCAATTCCTAAACCAATCTCTGGTAGCCAAACAGGATTACCATCTTGAAGTTCATAAACATTATTAACTAATTTGTAAACTTCTAAACGTGGCTTCCGGCGACGAAATGGATTGTAAACCACATAATATAAAATCCCCAATCTTGCATACTCTGCTTTCTTGGTTGAGTACTCACCGCGATATGTCTGAGACACTACCTCCAGCGCTAATATCGGTACTCTCTTCTCTTCCCAAAGCACATAACTGAGGCGGAGGTTTTGATCGTAAAATCGCTCTACGCCCAGACTCAAAAATCCATCTGGGACTATCGCTGCTAAATCTGGATCGTGATAAATCCCCATATCTATACCAAAAAACCAATCCATGCGTTCTGCCCAAACCATCGCTAAGATAACTTTGAGTAAACCTGGAATTATATTTTGTAATTCGTTATCCACTGGGGTATCGTCAGAGTCTGGCAGTTCCTCAGATGAGGGCAAACAAGCTAATGGATCGTACTTTAGCATGATGGGTTTACTCTTCCTCAGTTATTAGTACATCTTTATTTTATAAATGAATTTTGATAGCAATTTAAATGAGAGAATCAGGATCTATGCCAAGCGATCGCAATTGTTATGCTTTATTTCATTAATGAATTTTGATAGCAATTCAGGATAGAGAATCAGGATCTATGCCGAGCGATCGCAACTGTTGTGCTAATAATTCAGCACGTCGTTCTGCTTGTTGAGCTTTTTGTTCTGCTTGTTGAGCTTTTTGTTCTGCTTGTTGAGCTTTTTGCTCTGCTTGTTGAGCTTTTTGTTCTGCTTGCCGGGTTTTCTGTTGAGCGAGTTTTGCGTTTTCCTCGGGTGTTAAAAGCTTTTCCCCTTGCTGGTTATACCAATACAACCACTGGCGAGGAATGCCTAGATAAGTTCCCCGTTCCATGCCAATTCCTAAACCAATCTCTGGTAGCCAAAGGGGATTATCATCTTCTAACGAAGTGTAACCACCATTAATTAATTTGTATATTTCTAACCGTGGCTTTCGGCGACGATTCGGATTGTAGACTACATAATATAAAATCCCTAATTTGGCATACTCTGTTTTTTTAGTAGAGTACTCACCACGATACTTTTGAGATACTACTTCTAGTGCTAATATTGGTACTCTCCTTTCTTCCCAAAGCACATAACTGGGACGGAGGTTTTCATCATAAAATCGCTCTACGCCCAAACTCAAAAATCCATCTGGGACTATTGCTGGTAAATCTGGGTCGTAATAAATACCCATATCTACACCAAAGTACCAATCCATGCGTTCTGGCCAAGCGATCGCCAGAAGTGCTTTGAGTAAACCCGGAATTAAATCTTGTAATTCATTATCCACTGGCGTATCATCAGAGTCTGGCAGTTCCTCAGATGAGGGCAAACAAGCTAATGGATTGTACTCTAGCATGATGGGTTTACTCTTCCTCAGTTATTAGTACATCTTTATTTTATTAATGAATTTTGATAGTAATTTAAATGAGAGAATCAGGATCTATGCCAAGCGATCGCAACTGTTGTGCTAATAATTCAGCACGTCGTTGTGCTTGTTGAGCTTCTTGCTGTGCTTGCTGCGCTTCTTGTTTTGCTTGCTGCGCTTCTTGTTTTGCTTGTTGGGTTTCTTGTTTAGCGAGTTTTGCGTCTTCTTCTGGTGTTAAAAGCTTTTCCCCTTGCTGGTTATACCAATACATCCATTCCCGTGGTATGCCTAAATAAGTTCCTCGTTCGATGCCAATTCCTAAACCTATTTCTGGCAACCAAACTGGATTATCATTATGTAATTCATAAACATTGTTAACTAATTTAGAAACTTCTAAACGTGGCTTGCGGCGACGAAATGGGTTGTAAACTACATAATACAAAATTCCCAATCTTGCATACTCTGCTTTTTTGGTCGAGTACTCACCACGGTATGTTTTAGATACTACCTCCAACACTAATATCGGTAATTTATTCTCTTCCCAAAGCACATAACTGGGACGGAGGTTTTCATCATAAAATCGCTCTACGCCCAAACTCAAAAATCCATCTGGGACTATTGCTGGTAAATCTGGGTCGTAATAAATACCCATATCTACACCAAAGTACCAATCCATGCGTTCTGGCCAAGCGATCGCCAGAAGTGCTTTGAGTAAACCCGGAATTAAATCTTGTAATTCATTATCCACTGGCGTATCATCAGAGTCTGGCAGTTCCTCAGATGAGGGCAAACAAGCTAATGGATTGTACTCTAGCATGATGGGTTTACTCTTCCTCAGTTATTAGTGCATCTTTATTTTATTAATGAATTTTGATAGTAATTCAGCACATCCTATTTTATTTGCAAACTTCGAGAGGGTCAGAACTCCAACTTCTTTAAGAAGTCGGGGTTCTTTTACTCATTGGATATTAATTTTCCACTTGTTTGAGTCTTTGAAAAATTTCATCAAGTGGTGATTCAGAACCCTCAGGACAAAATTCTAAAGCAAGTCTAACTTTTCCTTTTTTCCATCCCTGAGTACTGAATTGCAAAACCTCACAATTTAATCCTTGAGTATACAAATTTACTTCATCTGTTTCATCTGCTCCAATATATTCCTTAATTGCTGTAATCAAATCACGTACTTTAAAAGTTTTAGCAATATTTAATTTATTAAAAGTGTCTGGTTCTATAGACACAACTTCATCATGATTTAGTCTCTCGAATCCATCTTCCATAAAAATCTCCTGTCACTAAATCTATATTTTCCACAGATTTAGCAGTTCATCCGAAATAATTCCTAAGAGATAAATAATAGTAAATTTAAATCTATTCCTTTCTCCCTCTTCGCTAACGCCTACGGTGTATACACAAGTCTTTGGTGATGCAATTTCAGATTTTCACCCAGCCCTTAAGATACCTCAAGAAAGGTTTTGCTACACTAAACCTTAATAAGGAGAAAGATGTCCGATAAGACAGGGTGAGGTTTTTCTTTTATTTTGGGTAATTCGCTCGCTTGTGTGTACACCATAGCCGCTAACAAAGAGGGGTTAGGGGTGAGGTTACTAAAAGAACCAACCGTAAGAATGCAAACCTTTACCTAAAAGATTCACACCGAGATAGCAAACCCAAACAACAACAAAACCAGTGGCGGCTAAAATCGCGGGACGACGCCCTTGCCAACCGCGAGTGATTCGGGCGTGGAGATAGGCAGCGAACACTAACCAGGTAATTAATGCCCAAGTTTCTTTGGGGTCCCAACTCCAGTAGGAACCCCAAGCTTCGTTAGCCCAAACGCCGCCAGCAATGATGCCAATTGTCAGCAGGGGAAATCCTAGCCCGATGATGCGATAGCTGATGTTGTCGAGGGTTTCGGCAAGGCTAAGGCGCTGGGGTGAAAGGGGTTCAGAATTTTGGATTTCGGATTTTGGATTTTGGATTGGGGTTGTTGTAACTAAACCCAAAACTGCGGTGTTACCGTTACCGTTGCCGTTGCTAGTAGTTTCAAAACGAGCAAAGCCGTTATTTTCGGCAGAAGGGGCTGATGGTTGAGGAATTAGATCAGCTGCTTTGTTTAAGCGGTAGCCGTTGCTGCGATAGCCACCATTACCTACTGAACTACCTTGTAGTTGGATGTTTTGACCGCGAGTCACAACTAAAAAAGCGATCGCTAATAACGCACCTACCATCAAAGCAGAATAACTCAACATCATGACGCTGACATGCATCATCAGCCAATTTGACTTCAAGGCAGGTACTAAGGGTTCTGACGCTTGCATCTGCGATGGTAGTGTCATAGTAGCAAAAGCGACAATCGCCATTGCCACAGGAGCTGTAACAACTCCTACTAAGCGGCTACGGCTACTACTTTCGGCAATTAGATGAACGGTGGTAATCCCCCAAGTTAAGAAAAATAGGGATTCATAGAGGTTACTTAAGGGAAAGTAACCAGCTTCGATCCATCTTGCCCCTAATAGAGTTGCTATACACAAATTTGCGATCGCCATCCCAGCTGTCCCCAAAGCGGCTAGATAAGGCAGATTCGGAAAAGCCGCTCCTCCCCAATAGACCAGCATTGTTAGGAATAAGATGGCAAAAGAGGCATTGTCCAGCCAGTTTTGGAGTACAACCAAATTCATAAAGTCTTCTCTCCGTGAATGATTGAAAATATCGATTCTGACTGTTCTGATCCTATATGCTTAGAGGGTCATGGGACAGGGGAAAGTTAGGAGTTAGGAGTTAGGAGTTATGAGTTATGAGTTAGAAGTTAATAATTTTTAATACCATTTCCTTTTAAGGTTACTACAGATGATATTGCTCTGAGGTAAAGACACACCAGACGTGAAGATTGTTGTATGGCAAGATTTTTGAGAATTAGTACAACTCCTAACTCCTAACTTCTAACTCCTGACTCCTAACTCCTAACTCCTAACTTTTCTAATTGCTGTTATAGAGAAGTCGTAGATGGTGTAGCAGAACTGCTCTTATTACTTTATGGGCTAGGCAAGGGAGTTGTGTTCCTAACTTTTTTAAGTGCTATAAAAATGTCGTAAAGGTTACTGCGACTGTCGCTGACGGCGGATGTCATCCCAATTGAGCGTGTTGCATCAAGCAAAGCTTGTTGATTGGGAATTAGAGTTGGTAAAACGAAATTTTTCACAGTTCGTTCCACATCTAGAAAAAATTGACCATTTGTCGGATTTGGTTCTATAGGAACTGTTTGTTGGAAGGGGATCGTGCTAGCTAGTGTATTGTTAGGTTTGGGAAGAATTTTATCAGTAATAGGAGCGCCTACTACTAGAAAGGCGACATCTCCATCTAACCATCCGTGGGTGGCAGTTAAAGTACCATAGGGTGAAACCCAGTTAACAACAGGTTGTCCTGCAACTTTCGCAGGTTGGACTTGGAACTGGTATTGATCTCTGATCACGTCATCGAGCTGTTTTATGGATGTTTCAGCTGATTGGCGATCAGTTGCCTGTACCATGAAGACTAAACCCGCACGAAAATCATTTGGTGAACCTTCTTTTGGAGTAGTAGGAATCACTGATAAGGAAAACTCGCCTTTCATCCAACTGAGCAAATCCTTATCTAAATCGAGAGTGGTAAGAGATTTTATACCACTTCTAAGTTGTTCTGGTGCGATCGGCGAGAGGGGATTTCCTTGAGATGTTAAAACGTAATCTCCCCATAACCTTTGTAAGTTTCCCCCCGAAAGCATCATTAAGGTTTCTGCTGGTACGCGGCTTTGCATTTGCCCAGCTTTGTTTTCTACTGCCAGCACCCGTTGACTATTAGGGTTTAACCAAGAAACGCCCTTGAAGCGGATTCCTTCTGCCTCTAAAGTCATTGTCCCCGCTAAACCTTGATTATTTTGCAGTTGAGCCAAAACTTGAGCAGGTAAAGGGCGATTCGGAGAAGCTGCGGCTATTTTGGCTGCTGTTGGCACATTTACGTAAAACTGGCCAAAGGGTTGGTAGTCGGCAATTTTTGGGAAATTCTCAGCAAAGCCCCCTGTTGTGGCGAGGGATGTTTGATTTTTGTAAGCGTCAATTGCTCGTTCTGTGGCTTTGGGACTATCAGTTATAACTAAAAAACGCCCATCTAGTAATGCTGCTGAGAAGTTTTCTCCTGCTTGTCCCTCACTTTGTTTAATGGCGATTCCTTGATAAATACGGTCAATCCATTTACCTTGTTTAAGGGTTTTGGGTTGTGCCAAAATGTTTTTGGCGATTTCTGGATTTTTCACTGGCAATACCATTACCATCGACTGCTGAACGCTTGCAGCATCTTCATTGGTGGTAACTGGTTTGGGTGCAGCTTTACTCGTTATTGCTGGGGCAAGAATTGCGATTGTAACCTCATTACCTACCCAAGGAGCGATATCTTTCTGGAAGTCATAACCATTATTAGTGAGAAAGCGATCGCGCAATTCTACTAAATTTCTGTCCAGTTCTGCTTGGGTTTCTTTTGTGCCAAACTGCCGCAATTTCTGCCACTGCTGAGGATCTGTTGTCAGAGAAACCGCAAACAGCGCATCACCAGGAATAATATTTGCACCTACGAGCAAATCGCTAGAAGAGTGTTGTCTCTGACTTAACAACCAGTATGCTACACTACCCACACCAATCAATAGCCCAGCAGCCGAGAGCGTCAGCACCAGAGACGGTTTCTTATTTTTCTTCATCGGAACAGACACAAGAGGCGGTGCCATTGAAACCTATACCTTATACTTGCAAACTTATTACTTGCTTGATTAGTCAAGTACACCAACAGGTTTAACCATTCTTTAGAACAGCTAATTATATTAAATTTTTCCACTCTAGATGTTGATGATACTTCAGTAATCAACCTTCCCTACTCTTTCAAAAGCTGTGTTTTTAGTTCAGTTACCATTTTTAACACGCTTTGTTGAATTTCGTAGGACGTTTCCCTAAAATTAATGTCTCAGTTGGAAAGTTTTCGCAAGTAAATCTGTGATTCTAAGCAATTTGAGAATGTAGTTAATTGCACAAAACTGCAACTCAATTTCAGTTACTTGGCTTTGCTTGGTAGCGATAGGCGATCGCACCACATCACAAGTACAGTATTTTTTGAGACAGTACGGTAATCAAAGCTATACCGTCAGACTTATCGTCTACCTATACTTGCAACTCAAATCCAGGTAGTATATCTTCTCCAGAAACAATCGCTGGCATTTGTATAATTTCTACAGTTTTCAAAAGTCGGTAAATTTCAACTTGGCGATCTTGAGGATTAATCAGCCAACCTAAGCGCAGACCATTTTTAATATATTCCTGCATTTTCTCTTGAATTGGTGCAAGGCGATCTGTCTCCGAACGCAGTTCAATCAAAAAGTCGGGTACAAATGGCGGAAATTTTTTTCGTTGTTCTGGCGTTAAAGCTTCCCACCGCTCCAATTTTACCCAAGCAGCATCAGGAGAACGTTTTGCACCGTTGGGAAGTATAAAGATAGTTGAAGAACTAAAAACTTTGCCTAATTTAGCTTGGCGATTCCAAATTTCTAAATCAGCGATTAGTCCAGCTTCTTGATTTCCGCTTTCTCCTCCTACTGGTGGCACAATTATTAATTCTCCAGCTGCATTCATTTCCAGGCTTAAATCACGATTAGCAATACACAATTGATAAAATTGCTCATCAGTTAAATGAGCAATTGGTTCTAGATTTAGCACAACAGTATTCATTAAACCTTTCCTTGTGTCTTTCTTACTAACATCATTAGGAAATTCTGGCTTGTTTAAAGATTTATTTACATGTAATTTGCAACTTTCCTATACTTGCAACTCAAATCCTGGTAATATATCTTCTCCAGAAACAATCGCTGGCATTTATATAATTTCTACAGCTTTCAAAAGTCGGTAAATTTCAACTTGGCGATCTTGAGGATTAATCAGCCAACCTAAGCGCAGACCATTTTTAATATATTCCTGCATTTTCTCTTGAATTGGTGTAAGGCGATCTGTCTTTGAACGCAGTTCAATCAAAAAGTCGGGTACAAGTGGCGGAAATTTTTTTCGTTGTTCTGGCGTTATCGTTTTTGAATTTGGGAACAGCTTCTCCATCAATGAGTTCGTAGGTAATATCTCCTTCGGGAAGTGCGAGAAATTCTTCGAGGGTGAGTTGGCTTTTGAGTGGAATCATGGTGAACTGGGGGAATGACTCTATTTTAAAGAGGATGCGATCGCACAACAACGACAAACCATCACCGGAAACTTATTAGCTTAACAAATTCTAGGGGTTTAAGTCCCCCGCTTTTAACAAGCGGTAAGTTTTGTGGGGAGGTATAAATCCGCATCGTAAAACTTAATGACGTTAGCGAGTTTGCGTTTGCTTTTAGCGTCTCGTAGAGAGCGTCATTACGAATTACGTTAGCGTAGCGGTAGCGATGCAGGAGCGTCATTACGTAGCTTGCTTCTCACCGGAGGCGAGTATTACGAATTATTTCAATTGCATAGCTCCCAAATATTTAGTTAAATAAGGTGAAAAAACTTCATAAATTAAGGTTAGTGGCTGTCCATGATGCCAAAACAAGTAATGGCGACCCCAAAAAGGCCCAGTTACATCAAAACCAGACTCTAGCGCCGATGAGTCACCATAGTAAATTCCTCGAACATCCCGATATAGCTCTGTGCGGAGACGAGCTAAACTTGCCCAAATTGGTAATGAACGATTTTGCAAATACTCATCTACATGACTAGCTTCCCACCACGAGGTAGCATAAGCTAATCGCTGACCAGAAGCAGTCCGCAGCCACACTTGTCGCCGTAGTCGCGGCCCTGGAACAGCTTGGATTAAATCAGGAGCGCCATCCAAGTCCATGCCAATCAATGACATATCAATCACATCTACTTCTACAGGCTCACCTGTAAGCAATTCTAGGTGACGTGTTGGAGAGCCGTCACCCAAAAGCATTAGCTGCCAAGCCGGTGCTAGCTGAGTATGAGGTAAACTTTTTTGAATTATTTCCTCTCCTCCTTGCCAAATCGGAGTGAGGCGATGCCAAGCTGCTGGCAGTGTTAAGTTGTTTGTCGGCGTAAAAGTAATACTCAATGCTTTTTACAAAACTTCACGTATCTCTATAAAAGCATAAAAAACCTTAACTCTACCAAGATTTAAGGGTCAATAGTCTAAGGCCTATTCACCTTTGACTATTGACCCTTGACTAATTAACTAAATATGCGGATGGCGAGACTCGAACTCGCAAGGGCATTGCCCACACGCACCTCAAGCGTGCGCGTATACCAATTCCGCCACATCCGCACGGTTTGTCTAAACTTAAACTATAGCATAAAAAAATAATTATAGTAAGGTGATATCTAAAGTTATATTTCTCAAAAATATAAATTTCCTCAAGGCTGTATCAGACTGACAGAAATCTAGCATCTGCACAAGTGATATTAAAAAGGGTAGAGCGACTGCGGAAGGTGTGGTGCGATCGCGTACCCACCCTTTTTGGTGGTGATGTCTACGATGGTCACTGAGCGGCTGGTGAGCGCAGTCGAACCATGTCGTACCCCTGCTCTTAAGCAAGCTAGCAAGAGCGTTTCGTAGAGAAATGCGGGCTATGACGCTCGATAGCGTAGCGTAAAGCCAACTCTTAGAGACGCAGTCGCGTTCGCTATCGGCGTCGCAAAAGCCCAGTTTAGTAAGCTAGGCAAGACTTACAGCAGCAACGTTGTTAGTCTGGTAAGACCCGTAGAAACAGCAAGTCTGTAATATGCGAGTTTGCTTAGAATCAGGGTGGCGAATCTCCTGTGATAATTTGAAATAATAATGCGAAAGCGTAGTTTCAAGTTGGATCAGAGAAAATGTCAATCTACTGGTAATGATATCGAAACTAAAAAATGAAGTTTGACAAAATATTAATTGCCAATCGGGGAGAAATCGCCCTTCGCATTCTCCGCGCCTGTGAAGAAATGGGGATTGCGACAGTCGCGGTTCATTCCACCGTTGACCGGAATGCTCTCCACGTCCAGCTTGCTGATGAAGCGGTTTGCATTGGCGAACCTGCTAGCGGTAAAAGTTATTTGAATATTCCCAATATTATTGCTGCCGCATTGACACGCAATGCAACTGCTATTCATCCAGGTTATGGCTTTTTGGCAGAAAATGCCCGATTTGCAGAAATATGTGCCGACCATCATATTGCTTTTATCGGCCCAACTCCAGAAGCGATAAAGCTGATGGGGGATAAATCCACTGCCAAAGAAACCATGCAAAAAGCTGGAGTCCCGACAGTACCAGGTAGTGAGGGGTTGGTAGAATCTGAGGAAGAAGGATTAAAATTCGCCAAGGATATCGGCTATCCAGTGATGATCAAAGCCACAGCCGGTGGTGGTGGACGGGGTATGCGCCTGGTGCGTTCTGAAGATGAATTTGTCAAACTTTTCTTAGCAGCCCAAGGGGAAGCAGGAGCAGCTTTTGGTAATTCTGGCGTTTACATCGAAAAATTTATTGAACGTCCCCGCCACATCGAATTTCAAATTTTGGCGGATAACTACGGTAATGTCATCCACTTGGGCGAACGGGATTGCTCAATTCAGCGCCGGAATCAAAAGCTACTAGAAGAAGCACCCAGTCCGGCTCTCGACAAAGACCTGCGTGAGAAAATGGGACAAGCTGCTGTCAAAGCTGCCCAATTCATTAATTACAGTGGGGCGGGTACTATCGAGTTTCTCTTGGACAGATCGGGTAAATTCTACTTTATGGAAATGAACACTCGGATTCAAGTAGAACATCCTGTAACAGAGATGATTACTGGGGTAGATTTAGTTGTCGAACAAATTCGGATTGCCCAAGGCGAAAGACTTAAGCTAACGCAAGAGCAAGTAGTCTTGCGGGGTCATGCGATCGAGTGTCGGATCAACGCTGAAGACCCAGATCACGACTTTCGCCCCTCTCCTGGACGAATAAGTGGCTATCTTCCCCCTGGAGGCCCTGGTGTTCGCATTGATTCCCACGTTTACACAGATTACCAAATCCCGCCTTACTACGATTCTTTGATCGGCAAGTTAATTGTTTGGGCCCCAGATCGACCTACTGCTATTAACCGGATGAAACGCGCACTCAGGGAATGTGCCATCACTGGACTACCTACCACCATTGGGTTTCATCAAAGAATTATGGAAACTCCACAATTTTTGCAGGGTAATGTCTATACAAGTTTTGTCCAAGAGATGAACGGGTAAGGGACTGGGGACACAACGACTGGCGGTAGTTGAATCTCGACTTCGCTCGATTTTTGCGGAGTCGAAACTCATTGCAGCGCTGGGGATTGGGGACTAGGGAAGGAAGAGTTTTCCCAATGCCCCATGCCTAATTCACACGAGCTAGCATTGTCAGTAATCCTTGCTGACCTAGTAATATTTCTCGCACCAGACTGAAGATACCAACCCAAATAATAGGTGTAATATCGACTCCGCCTATAGGTTGCACCAGTTTTCGCAATGGAATTAAAAATGGTTCGGTGGGCCAAGCTATTAAATTAAAGGGCAAACGATTCAGATCCACTTGCGGATACCAAGTGAGAATGATCCGAAATATAAATAAAAATGTCATCAGTCCTAATATAGGGCCCAGAATCCAAGCAGTCAGGTCAACACCAGTCATCAGTTTAAGGTACTATCTATCGCAAAGAAAGAAAAACTTAGGCCAACGGCAAGCCGCGCTTCGCTAACGCCACAAAATTTGAAGCTTTGTAAAGCACTCTCATCATCATTTTAACCAAATGTTGCCACTTCCTTCTGGAATACAAAAGCAAACTCTCTCACAGCAGTTACCAAGTTTGACAGTTCAGAGTTAGAGGCTTCTCAAGAAAGTAATACACTATTAAAATTAGGATGAAGTGTGTAAAAAAAGGTTTAGAAGTATGACGCCTTCTTTAGCAAATTTTCTTTGGAGTCTGCTATGGGGTACTGCAATTGTTGTAATCCCCGCTACAGTTGGTCTAATTTTCATTAGCCAAAAAGATAAAATTCAGCGTTCATAATGCTTGTGAGAGTTAATTTAACTCTTATAACCGATTGTCTGTCAGCTATTTATGATTGCACTAAAAGCATCAGTGTTTGCCGCTAGTGGCAGTTGTAGCTGACAAACATAGGTCTTTTTATTTTTCGGTGAACAGCTTCAAAGCTTCTTTGCCAGAAGCTTTGAAGCTTCACTATATCGTGACTAATTACAGTAGTGATTTTAATTGTGACTCGCTAACATAGATTTGATATTGGGAAAACAGCAATGATAAATTTTGGGCTGAACTCAGCCAGTTTTCTAGCTCAGGTAAATTTTGGGGCAAACTCAGCCAGTATTCTAGGAATTTTCCTGGCTGTGGCTGGGGCAGCACTGTATTTTCTCCGCACTGTGCGTCCAGAATTGTCACGAGATCAAGATATCTTTTTTGCGGCAGTCGGTTTGCTCTGCGGCTTCATTCTCGTGTTTCAAGGATGGCGCTTAGACCCGATTCTACAATTTGGTCAACTGCTATTAGTTGGCACAACCGTATTTTTTGCAGTTGAAAGTATTCGTCTACGGAGTATAGCTACGCAACAAGCAAAGCGCAACACTCCAATTGTGGATGATGAGCGAGAGGTAAGCGGAAACTATTCCTACAAGAATCGCAGAAAGTATCAAGCTGAAATGGATGCAGACTTAGATCCATTGCCTTATGAAGACGAGGAAGAACGCCCCGTGCGTGCCCGAATTCGGGGTAGCAGGGATGAGATTTCAACTCGTGATGACTACTATGAGGAACAACCCCCCCGTCGTTCAGAACGCCGTAACAGCAGCAGTGAAAGACAGGCTCCAGCAGATAGAACGCGGCGGCGGACTTCTGGCCGTCCTGTGAATCGCCCTTCTGAAAGTTCTGAAGAGGAAAATTGGGGTTCTTCATCTAGGCAAGTTGATGATTGGGAAAGTTTGGGAGGGGAAGTCAGAAAACCTTCTCGGCGTAATAATAACGGGTCTGCGCGTCCAGAAAGCCGGGAAGATGATGTGGCTCCCAGACCAAGAAGGCGTCGTCCAGCCACTGACTCGGTTTCTCGAAGACCACGCGAAGATGATGAGGCGATCCCAACTGATTATGTGCCATACAACCCGGTTGAAATGCCAAGTGAGCGGCGAGATAATTCGACCGATTTTGATGAGGATGTTTAAAACAGTTTGCACAGAAGTAGGTTTAAAGGCGACGGAAAACAGTTGAGGTGGAAAAATTTACGCCTACATTTTGGCTCCAAAGACCAATTCATTGGAGCCTGGTTTTTGGTTTAACCAGTTTGCTTGCATCTTGTGGTTATAACAATATTTCTATAGGACCTACTTCCCTCAACAGTCGCTACACCGAGGAGCAACCTGCTTTGAGTGGAAATGGGCGTTTATTAGCGTTTGTATCTAATCGGAATGGTAATCAGCAGCTACTAGTTTTCGATTTGGAGAGGCAACTGTTTATTAGTACACCGGGCATAAACCGAGCAGAGACAATTGCCGAAAGTCCTAGCTTGAGCTATACCGGGCGTTATATTGCTTATCTTACTAGCGACCAAGGTAGACCAGTAGTGGCGCTTTACGATCGCGCTACACAACAGTCGCAAATCGTCACACCAACCTATCGCGGCTGGGTCAGAAAACCAAATATCAGCCCCGATGGACGTTATGTTGTCTTTGAAACCGCCAGCCGTGGTCAGTGGGATATTGAAGTCCTAGACCGGGGGCCAAATATTGAGTTAGATATTCCCAACGGTGCAACCGTAGGTTCACCTCCGTAGGAGTTAGGAGTAGAGACGCGATTAATCGCGTCTCTACAGGAGTTATGAGACTAATGACTAATGACTAATGACTAATTATATGAAATGTGTTTCTTTTATACCTGCATTTTTATGCCTAAGTTTATTGACTGGGTGTTTTGGCTACCCTCGCCTTTTGAGTTATCCCTTTGATCCAGGGGGGCGGAGTCTCAATAGTTTAGCGTCGGAATTAAATCCGCAAATTTCTGGGAGATACATTGTTTTTATTACTGACCGACGGGGTAGCCAAGATGTTTATATGTTTGATACAGTGACTCGTGATTTGGTTGATTTACCAGGTTTAAATTCCTTTGATGTGATCGCAACTCATCCTAGCGTTTCCCAAGATGGTCGTTATGTTGTGTTTGGTGCTAGCCGTCAGGGGCGATCGGCTATTTTTCTTTACGACAGGGAAACACGCCAATCACGAAATTTGACTAATAACCTACAATCTGAAGTCCGTAACCCTACAATTAGCGCTGATGGTAGTAGGATTGCTTTTGAATCGAGTAACAATGGTCAGTGGGATATTTTAGTATATGACCGTTATGGACAACCGTTAAATATACCTCAAGAACCACGTTGAAGAATGGGGAGCGGGGATAGGAAAGAGGACTTGGGGACAAGGAGAATTGGGGACAAGGGGAAAGACTTGTTGCAAGTTCTCACCTGTTGTCACCTTGTCCCCCTACTGCCTACTCCCTAATTCTTGTTGCACAGATTCAATGAGCGATCGCACTTGTTCTGTCCCTTGAGAAGGTTCAAAAAATAAAGGAAATTTACCCCGAAGAATCATCTTTAAACCGAGGGGTGCAAGACTGAGTAATCCTTTTAAATCTTTAAAGTAATTACCGACAACTTGTAAACCAAATTGACGTTCATCAATCCAACCACCTTCTTTAACTAAATCTACTAATACTTTCCGGTGACGAATTGAGCGACTATCACTTGCTTGTTTATGGGTGAGAATTTCTTGCTTAATTTTGGTGATTTGTTCTAATGGTGCAACTTCCATTGGACAAACTGAATCGCAGTATAAACAACGGGTACAACCCCATATACCTTTAGTACCTTCGTTGTAGCTTGCTAAACGATTTTCGGTGTCGCTATCGCGGGAGTCTGCTACCATCCGGTAAGCTTTGGCAAGGGCATGGGGGCCAACAAAGTTTGGATCAACTTCACGGGCATTGCATTCAGAGTAACATGCACCACACATAATACAGTTGCCAGTTTGATCGAGGCGCGATCGCTCTTGTGGTGTTTGCAAAAACTCTCTTTCTGGTACTTGTCGTGCTGCTGTACTCACATAAGGAGCAACAGCTTCTAGATTATTCCAGAAGCTGCTCATATCTACAACCAAATCTTTAATCACAGGCATATTCCCTAGAGGAGCGATCGTGATTTCGAGAATGGGATTTACTTTACTTTGGGATGATGGTATTTGTTGTAATCTGACAAGTTCACTGCCAACATTTTCCTTACAAGCTAAAGCCGAACGCCCATTAATTCGCATAGCACAGCTACCACAAATTGTATTACGGCAATTTTTGCGAAACGCCAACGTTCCATCTTGCTCCCACTTAATATGATTGAGGCAATCCAGGATTGTATTACCTGGTTCTGCTTCTACAAGGTAGGTTTGCACCACTGGGGAGGAATTTTGTTGCTGTCGAATGACCTTAAAAATAACTTCCATGACCACTAACCAATATTTGAAAATTGTTTTACCAGCCTTAAAAATAATGATTCAAGGCAGGTAGTTGCGAAAAGTGAGCTATACTTTTTTGATCTTCATTCAAAGCCTGGTGTTAATAGGCTGACCATGAAAGAGTGGCTGATTCTAGTTTAACGATAACCATTCAAACTTCACTTATAGCAGTGCTGTAGGCAAGATTTGTGTCAAATTTTCAGATAAAACGCCAAAAATGTAATTATAGCTTTGCATTGAATTTACCTGTTTAGGAATGTAAAGGAAACAGAATTTTACCTTCATCTCTGCCCTAGCGATCGTATCCTAATTAAATGCATGTCAGGTTAGCGACATCTGTTGATGTCAACTTGAGTCAGAGCAACTAACTAGAAAATCCAGCAGAAGCTACCACTTGACGGAATTTTTTGATTATATAGAAGTGTAAAAGGGTATGTTCAATATATAGTACTGGCAATCAAGCGATAACAAATGTTAAGAGATTTATTCTTCCCATAGACAGACGTACAAAATTCTCTGAGTGCTTTTGAGCTTACAATAATAAACCAATGAAAAATCCTCAACACTTTAAAATAAAAGTTATTGTACCGGGAATCCCGGATGCACGAGACTTTTAGATTTTACTTCCTCTCAATCAAGAAAATCTTGAATTTAACACATTGGTCAAAACGGCTTGTCTAAATTAGATATATTTTTATAAAAGGCATAGGGCAATACTTACCCTTGCAATAAAGGGTTAGGAAAATACTCACTGCTTTTTCCAAGCTTTCAGTCCAGGAATTAAAATAAAAATTTACTAGCAACTTTAATTCAAAATTAAACAACTATTTTGCTATTATTAGTCCATGCTAGTATTTAATATAAAATTACGAAGACACAAAACAGAATCAATAGCCGTATCAGCGCGGCTACTACTGCTTTGTTGAATCGTAATATAGAGACAAGAAAATTCGCGTCTCTACTGGCAAAACAAAAAGGCATAAGCCTGTAGGACTCTATTGAAATACTATGCTGTCCTAAGCTTGAGAGGATGAGTAGAAAAAACTCTACTTACTCATTGTGCAGAAGGGCAGGCACTAGAAGTGGAAAACCTGTATTTTTTGGGATCTACGACTTATGAGGAGTAGAATCAACCCAATTTGTAAAGGTAGCTGAAAGTTAGACCGCTACAGTAGCGCCAAAAGAGAAAATAATTTCATTTCTGATGGCGAATAATGGTTAAAAGTGCCGTGAAATCAGCAAAATTAATTTCTATGGCAACTATGACCTCCAATTGGTTGTGGACAACCATATATAGAAGTCATTTTGGCTTCTATCGGCAGAAATTGACCCGTTACACTAGAGTCCTAAGTAGCTCTATGCAAATGCTAAAAAGCCAAATTAGCATGAGACTACATCGTTTTTCAGTTTGGAGAAAGTAAGGAAAATTTGAGCATAATGACTGAAACTGCAACCGCGCCATTAACCGGAAAAGCACTACTTGCTAAAGTAAAAGAACTTTCCACTTTACCACGCCGAGAAAGAGCTAAACAGTGCGGCTATTACACTGTTACTAAGAATAACCAGGTTCGTGTCAATCTCACTGATTTTTATGACGCTTTGCTCTCGGCTAGAGGTATTCCTCTAAGTCCAGAAGCACCTAAAGATGGTCGTGGTCGTGAACCGACATATCGTGTTAGTGTCCATCAAAATGGTCAGATTGTGATTGGTGCCACATATACCAAAGCAATGGGCTTAAAGGCTGGAGATGAGTTTGAAATTAGGTTGGGATACAAACATATTCACCTGATTCAACTGGGTGAAAGTGACAAAAAACTAGGCTCACAAGATATAGACTCCGACGAATCGGACGAAGATTTGGAAGACGAAGAGTAAATTTGCTGATGGTAAGGATAAGTTTGAGGTGATGGTAACTTGTCCTTACCCTGACAGGAAACTAGTACAGGTCGGCGGAAATAAACCTACTATTTCATTACAACCATAAAGCTCACCATAAAGCTCAAATTAAAGCTTTTTGACTTTTGACTTCTGCCTTGCGGTACTAGTAGCTCTATTTATAAAATTTTGTCATAAGTAAAAAATACGATTAGACCCCTTGCAGAAGTCACCAATTTTAGTAGAGTCTTGATTAATCAGCAAGAAATCTATAGTGCAAGAAGTCTATCGTGTTTTTTTTGTTTAGTTTCATAACTTACTTTAAGTCTTGTGTCAACGCTTTATTGGCGTTTATGGAAAATACACCAGCACTAGTTATAGTGATGGCATTTTTTATTTTCTGGATAGTTTGCTGGTTGCCAATGGCAACAGTATCAGCAATATTGCTCAAGTGGCAACCCTCTAAACCTTTACAGCCAGAGCAAAAGATACCGTTATTAATGTCACTCTACCTATTAGCTCCCCTAATTCTGTGGGGAGTTAGTTGGCTTACCAATAAATCTTTTTCCGACTACGGCTTGATTGGGAATCTTTCAACTCTTGGTTCTTTAACACTAGGTTTTGCTTTGGGAGTGGTGAGCCTAGCTATTGTATTTAGTGGGCAATTCGGGTTAGGCTGGTGTTGTTTTGAAAAGACGAATTTCAAGTTACTACTACCCATCTTG
The DNA here is from genome assembly GCF_036916735.1 of Nostoc sp. GTDB lineage: Bacteria > Cyanobacteriota > Cyanobacteriia > Cyanobacteriales > Nostocaceae > Nostoc. The sequence goes on along the minus strand of NZ_JBALFV010000014.1, from coordinate 123,614 downwards.
CTACCGATTTTCTTGATAGCGTTATTAGTCGGTGGGATAGAAGAGTTAGTTTTTCGCGGTTTCTTGTTTACTGAATTAGCAGAGGATTATCCAGTTTGGGTAGCAGCAGCAATTTCTAGCTTGATTTTTGCCTTGCTACATTTGGTTTGGGAGCAACGTGAAACCGCACCTCAACTCCTTGGATTGTGGCTGATGGGAATGGTGCTGGTGTTAGCAAGGTTTGCCGATCGCAACAATTTGGGTTTAGCTTGGGGACTGCACGCGGGATGGATATGGGCGATCGCTACCATAGACACAGCAGAACTAATTACTTATACAGGTAAAGTCTCTGACTGGTTCACAGGTAAGAATAAAAAACCCCTAGCTGGTTTGGCTGGAATTATTTGTGTACTGGGAACTGGAATGATTATCTGGTTTTTATTTAAATATTTTTAACTTTGCTTTAGAGTGCAATAGTTTGGACATCTTTAATCTTCCTATTTAGATTGCAAGATGTAGCCTTGATTAGTGAGGATATCACGACAGAAAAGCTTGCAGATAATCATAATTTTGATTCAAAATTAAGCCAGTATAAATTTTATACCAACTTATTTGGTATAAAATTAGCAATCTCACTTAATATTAATAGGACTTACGCACGAGTTATGGAATAACGTATAAACGTTCGCAAAGCGTCTCTTAAAGAAGTGGCTTCCTGTTCGCAAAGCGTCCCGTAGGCGCAGCCTTTCGTAGATAAGGGAAGATACCGCACAGGTTCAGAGGACAAGGATAAATAAGAGTTTGAGAGATATTTGGCGTAAGTCCTGATTAAGTAACAAATTGTTTTGTCCCTAAAAAAAATATTTATGTAGTTCAATATATGGAATTAGTTAATGAATTTTCTATAAAAATAGAGAATATCCTTCTAGAAAAATATTTTTCTTAAAATAACATATCGAATTGAGACTTGGTAGAATCATAGCAAGAATAACCAAAATTGATAATATTATGCCAAGAAAAGAACAAGGATGGGTCACATTTCAAACCTCAGAGGACGAGCGTAAGATTCTAGAGGAGTTCTGCGAACAGTCTCAACGCACTAAGACTGAGATTCTGCGAGAACTCGTGCGTAGCCTTAATCAGCCCTCATCAGCACCGATATCACCACCTATTCATCAGGAAAAACAGGAAGATATATACTACACTGAAAAACCTGACATAGAAAGTAGTATTCAAAAGAAATCACTAAAAGTTAGTTCTCGTAATATTCTTAAAGGTATCGTTAAACGAGTTGTCTATGGAGCAGTTAATAGTGAGGTAACTCTAGAGATTATTCATAAAGTAGAATTAACCTCAATTATCACTAGAGCTTCCGCAGAAGAGTTAGAACTATCTGAGGGAAAAGAAGCTTATGCAGTGATTAAATCTAACGATATTGTCATTGCTAGAGAATAGAAATACGTTGATTTTAGGCAGTTGGATATTAAAAAGAGGAATTATCACCACTAACATTTTTGCTCTTGGAAACCTACAAAATAAATTTGAGTATATATATTTGATGCGATGTCTATGATGGGGTGTTCGGCGTCGCATCCAATTGCTTAGGGATTAACTAGGATCATTTTTGTTTGGCTTGCTGGTATACAATACTTTACAAAAAGAATTGCAATTGGATGTTGCGACGCCGAATAGCCCGTCGTAGACATCGCTTATGTAATAGCTGTTTTCATACAAATGGAACAGATGGTACTAGGGTAGCACAGTGATTTTACCCTACTGATATTGACACACATAACATCTATATGATATTAAGCTTGGACGACAAAATCTGATCCACTCAGAGTTGGCGAACCAGTGAGAGTTGCAAATAGACCGCCGCTACCAAAACCTGCTGCACTGCCATTTTGGTTGTAGAATAACTGCCCACTTACAGCGTCGTAGATAATTTTCGCTGTGCTGGTCGCTGCTGAAGAAGTGATTTTAAAATCGTTGGCATTGCTAAAACCTGTTCCTGGAGTTGAAGTAATAGCACTAAAAGTAGTTTTATCTAAGATAATCTTATCAGCTTCACAACTGTTGAAATCAGCGATCGCATCTACACCAACACCACTCAGGGCAAAAGCAGCATCGGTGTTGTAAAGGAATCTGTCAGAACCTACACCACCAATGAGAGTATCATTGCCAAATCCACCCACAAGAGTATCATTGCCCTCTCCACCGATGAGAATATCATCGCCTGACCCGCCCCGCAACAGGTCATTGCCACTGAAGGCATTAATAATATCTTTACCCCCTTGACCATTAATCACATCATTGGAATTGTCAAAACCTGCAATGTTATTGTTTAAGTCATTGAGGAAGGTGACAGTATTTTTGTTGAAAATGCTAGCTTGAGTAGAGTTGGCATTAATTACATTAAAGCTATCGGCAATGTTGCTTTGCCCATCAAACAGGATATTGCCAATCGCAGGGCTTGCTCCAGAAGCAGGCAGATTATCGAGGTTTTCTAATTTGAAGTTTTGCAGAGTGACTTTGGTAGACGCCACATTTTCAAAGGTAACTTCTAAGTTATTACCATTTTGAGTTAATTGCAGATTTTGGGCAGTCAAACCCGAACCTCTAAATTCCAAGGTGTCAACATTTGCAATGACTTCTGCTGAAGGATTTGTACCTTTGCCAACGCCACCAAAATCGGTGATGGTGTCATTGCCATCGCCAAAGCGAATAAAAAATTTATCTTGACCGCCGTTGCCTGTTAGGGTATCGTCACCAGTTAACCCATCGATGATATTGTTGCTAAGTGAACCAAATAAGTTATCTGCACCAGCAGTTCCAGTCAGGTTGACAGAGGTGTTGCTACTAGCAATATTCCTTCCCCCAAACACCACATAGCTTTGCCCAGCCTCAGTGTTGCGGTTGGGGTCGGCAAATACTGCGCCAATAATCAGGTCGTCAATGCCATCGTTGTTGATGTCCCCAGCATTGCTGACTGAGCTGCCTGATATGTCATTTTCTGCAATACCGTTAATAAAAAAGCCATTAGTGCCATTCAAATCAGAGAGGTTGAGGGTGCCGCCACTGCCCAGATTCCTCCCCCCAAACACTACATAGCTTTGCCCAGCATCATCTTTGCCGTTGGCGGAGGCATTAGGCGCCCCAATAATCAGGTCGTCAATGCCATCGTTGTTGATGTCCCCCGCATTGCTAACTGAGGTGCCTGATTCGTCATCTTTTGCAATGCCGTTAATTATAAAGCCATTAGTGCCATTCAAATCAGAGAGATTGAGGGTGCCGCCACTGCCCAGATTCTTGCCCCCAAACACTACGTAGCTTTGCCCGGGCTTGAGTGATACCGTTGGGGGAGGCACCTCTTGCCCCAATAATCAGGTCGTCAATGCCATCGTTGTTGATGTCCCCCGCATTGCTGACTGAGTAGCCTGAGTCGTCATTTGCTGCAATACCGTTAATTATAAAGCCATTAGTGCCATTCAAATCAGAGAGGTTGAGGCTGCCGTCACTGCCCAGATTTGTCCCCCCAAACACTACATAGCTTTGCCCAGCATCAGAGTTGCCGTTGGGGGAGGCAGCACTTGCCCCAATAATCAGGTCGTCAATGCCATCGTTGTTGATGTCCCCTGCATTGCTAACTGAGTTGTCTGAAAAGTCACCTGCTGCAATGCCGTTAATTATAAAGCCATTAGTGCCATTCAAATCAGAGAGGTTGAGGCTGCCGCCACTGCCCAGATTCGTCCCCCCAAACACTACATAGCTTTGCCCAGCACCAGAGTTGCCGTTGGGGTCGGCACCATTTGCGCCAATAATCAGGTCGTCAATGCCATCACCGTTGATGTCCCCTGCATTATTTGCTACAATGCCGTTAATTATAAAGCCATTAGTGCCATTCAAATCAGAGAGGTTGAGGCTGCCGCCACTGCCCAGATTCTTGCCCCCAAACACTACATAGCTTTGCCCAGCAACAGAGCCACTTGCCCCAATAATCAGGTCGTCAATACCATCGTTGTTGATGTCCCCTGCATTGTTGACTGAGTTGCCTGAGTAGTTATTTGCTGCAATGCCGTTAATGAAAAAGCCATTAGTGCCATTCAAATTAGAGAGGTTGAAGGTGCCGGTGCCGCGACTGCCCAGATTCGTCCTCCCAAACACTACATAGCTTTGCCCAGCCCCAGAGTTGCCGTTGGGGTCGGCAAATACTGCCCCAATAATTAGGTCATCAATGCCATCGTTGTTGATGTCCCCTGCATTGCTGACTGAGCCGCCTGAGAAGTCATCTGGTGCTATGCCGTTAATTTTAAAGCCATTCGTGCCATTCAGGTCACTGAGATTGAAGAATGAATTAGCCATGGTTTTCTCTTATGTTTATTTGTTGTTGGTCAGGGAGTGGGCTTTAAGGTTCTAGGCTTGAAGTTCCGTGTTCCAAGTAGGGGCGCACAGATATACATTGGTGTCAATGAAGAGACAAGGGACAAGTGGAGGGGAAGACAAGGGGATAGAGTTTCCCGTTGTCCCCTTCGATGACTTGCACTATTTAAGAACTGCCAATTGACTGCTACTTCCACAACCAGGTAGGCTTTGGGTTTGTAGAATAACCGCTTATTTACAGTATCGTAGATAATGCGATCGCTATTGCTACCCTCTAAAATTGGGCTACAAATCATAATTCGTAATTCGTAATTAAGAAATTCAATTAGGAATTATGTTAGTAGCAGTCTTTGGGTATCATTTAGTCAAAGGACTTGACTTTGAAATCTTTAAAATACTTTGATATTTTTTAAAACACTTAGATACTCTGATGAATATATAAGTAGTGTCAATAGGCTAAGTGTAATTCTGCTAAAGTTATAGTTAACTTTATAAGGTGCAAAGTAAAGTTTTTGTGTAAGCGTAGTCTGTCGTAGATGATATTGATCTCTCCAGATTCTGTACGTATCTATCTAAAGATACAAATTATTGGTGAAAAATGAACATAACACGGAGATTTGTCTTTGCCTATTACAATCTCTGCGTGTTCTTTGAGCGCACGGACTTTGAAAGTTTTTTCCCCAATTTATCAGGTGTTGGGGAGAGCGAAGTTTGTGGGGTAACTCTAGAAGACTTGTGAACACCACCGTGGCCGCTTCGGAGAGGAATAGAAGTGAGGTTAGAGTGCATTCGATAATAACGGCGCGTCTGCTATGCAGGAAAATTGGTAAGAGAGTTGACCTGGGGAACATCCTAGAGTGAAGATAAAAGGGTTAGATATCTTGTCACAGTAGTAAGCACATCTGATATCGGCTTATTTCCTTTCATTTCCCTACTTTTGGGGTAAACACAGAGGGTAAGGGCGATAGGTATTAACGCGGCAAAAAACTAAAAAAAGTACGCACGGATTGCTAAGACGTGCCTGGACGCAGAGGGTTAAATGTGCCGTTGCACCCCGATGAAGCGTCAAGAAATAGCTGATTAAGTCAAATTCTAAGCGATTTAATCATATATTTTGTAGCAGATACTTGTGGAAAAGAAAATGCTAGGTGTAAATGTTGTTATGAAAGTTGGCGATCGCGTCCGCGTTAAAGATTCGGTAGTAGTGTATCATCATCCTGAACATCGGAATCAGCCTTTTGACATCAAAGGCACTGAAGGCGATGTAGTAGGTATTACCACGCAATGGCGAGACAGACCCGTAAGCGCTAATTTGCCGATTGTAGTCCAGTTTAGTAAAAAATTTAAAGCCCATTTACGCGAAAATGAGTTAGAAGTCATCTAAATCACTTACTGGCGGCGAAACCACTGAAAAATATTCAGTTCGCCGCGCATTTTTTTAAGCTCTTGGCGGTTCTGTTCTGCTGTAGTATGATACCACTCACAATAACGCTGAAACTCTGACCGTGAATGAACTTCATGGTAAAACTGATGAGTTGTTTGGTAAGTGGCAAATGTTTCCTCAACTTGGGGTTGAGGGGATGGTATAATATAAGGCAAATTTTTAGACATAAAGTTTATAAAGTTAGGAGTTAGGAGTTGGGAGTTAGAAGTTTAGGCAATTACTACATTTCATCATTAACAACTCATAATTAACTCTTAACTCATAACTCCTAACTTGATTAAAGCCAACCGCGTAAACGATAAACTAAAGAACCAATGTACTCTTTTAAAGCGCTGGTAAATTGGTGCAAGTTGTCGGTATCAGGTAATAAATTAAGTATAGCGGCTTTGGGAGTGTTGCCGAGTTCTTGCAGTTCACCCTCACTAACAAGAAAGTCAGTAGGTGTAGGAATAACATTAATTCCTTGACGTTGGAAAATCTTAACCGCTCGCGGCATGTGCATTGCTGAAGTAACTAATAATACTTTATAAATGCCACGAGACTCCAAAATTTTACGGACATTTACAGCATTTTGATAAGTGTTTAAAGATTCAGGTTCTTGGATAATTGCCTCAGATGGAATACCAATAGATGCGAGTATTGTTGCCATATCTGCCGACTCTGGTGAACCTTTGCCACGCCAATCAATGCGCCCGCCGCTAAGAATGATTATAGGCGCTCTTTTTTGGCGATACAGTTGTGCGGCATAAATCACGCGATCACCTGCTTCACTCAAATCGACAGTAGGTCTTGGGAAAAAAGCTGATTTGGTTGCGCCACCCAAAACCACAATCGCATCTGCAACTGGTGTTTGGGCGAGTGGAAGATTTTGCCATTCTAGCGATCGCACTAATAATTTAGCAATCCAAGCATTACTACAAAATAGCAATAAAGTCAAAGCAAAAGCAATTGTGATCGCCGCAGTGCGTGGTCGTTTCCACAACGTGATTAATGCTACTACCAAACTCACGCAGGCTAATCCTAGTGGATAAAAAAATAGTGGCAGTAATTTGGAGAGATATAAAAACATGGAGGGGAATGGGGAATGGGGAATGGGGAATGGGGGAAGCAGGGGAAGAGAACGATTATTGCCCAATGCCCAATGCCGAATTTCTAATGCCCCATTCCCAAATTACTATTTTCTCCAAAACCTGAAATCGATACTACTTCCAGGGGCGCGACGGTAACGGCGGGCGCTTCTTCTTGTTTGCCGTTTGTTGATCCTGTCATTCGTTGGTTCAATTTCGCCCTCTTCTAATTCTTCAACTTGCAATTGAGTTCTAGTTTCTTCCTTACTTCCCCACCAAGCAGTAATCCAGCCTCCAGCTAAAGCACCTATTCCACCTAGCAAGATACTCATGGGTGCTGGATATCCCAAATATACAAAGCCAAGCATGAAAAATAACCAATATTTCAGCCCTGTATCGACACCATCAGAGGAAGCTACAGTTGGCGGGTGGGGGCTATTATCAGTTACATTTGTGATCCAGCTGAGGATGAAACCGCCCATGATACCTAAGAAGATGCTCAGGGCTGGTGTGGAACCGGTCATTATTAATATAAATATTAAAAATGCCCCAAATAACAACTGAGAAAAGAAGCTGGGAGAAATACTGAAAAGGTCGTTCTTTTTGTCTGCCATAGAGTAAAAAAAGGCTATTAATTACTAATTCGTAATTCCTAATTTTAGATTCAATTACGAATTACAGATTACGAATTAGGAATTACGAATTACGTAGCTTGCTTCTCGCCAGAGGCGAGTATTACGAGTTATTTTAATTATGCCTGCTGTGGTAGAGTTGTATCCAAAATCTTTACGTAAGGTTGTTCTTCTTCAGTGAAAGGTTCAGCTTGTTTGATTTGTGAGTCTAATAAATCGGCAGTGGCATCAGCGATATCACCAGTGCGGTTGTTCAGACGCTCTTTTATAACTTCAAGGGGTGCTGTACATTGGATAATCTGAAGAGAAAGTTGGTGTTTTGTAGCTTGAGCGATCGCTTCTTGCCGCAACTGCTGGCGATCGTACTTGGCATCTAAAATCACCGAAAAACCTTGTTGAGCCAAGATAATTCCCAATTCCAACAGCCGTGAGTAAGTTTTTTTGGTCATCTCAGGGGTATACAAATCATCGCCACCTTTTTCCCACAGAGGAATTCCCCCTAAATGTTTTCGCACCGCATCAGAACGCAGGTGAATGGCTGCTAGTTGACGGGCTAAATGCCTTGCTGTGGTACTTTTACCAGAACCCGACAATCCCGACATCAAAATTAGTTCTCCCCGCTTTGGTTTAGTGTAGTCCCAAGCCTGCTTGTAATACTCAGCAGCAGTTTTTGTCGCTTCTTCCTTTACTGTCGAGGGTACACTCGGATCGTCTAGCAAAAATGAAGTTACCTTTGCCCGAACATAAGCCTGACGGCTTAAATACAAGGGTAGTACTTGTAAGCCTTCCCAGTCTCCAGTTTGCTCAATGTATGAATTCAAAAACGCATTACCCAAGTCTTTGCGTTGCCGCGCTTCCAAATCCATCACCGTAAATGCTACATCGTACATCACATCGACAAAGCGAAACGGCTCATTAAACTCAATGCAATCGAACAGCAAGATTTTATCGTGCCACAACGCAATATTTCTCAGGTGTAAATCCCCATGACATTCACGAATATAGTTGTTGTGAATTCTGCTAACAAATAATTCTAGACGTTGTGCAAAAAAGTTATCTGTATATTGTTTTGTTTCTGTAAATTGCACCTGAGTCTGGGGGCCACCAATATACTTTTCAGTTTGCTGATAATTCTCGTCAAAGGCAGCTCTGACTTTTGGGACTTCACCAAAACTGCGAATATAATCATTCGTCTGTGCTTCGGCATGATATTGAGCCACCACTCGTCCCAGCTCCTCTAGGTGTGTCTCATTCAACTTACCCTGTTCAAAAAGTGTACTTAATAGGGACTCTTGGGGAAACTGACGCATCTTTAGCACATATTCTACAGGCTCGTCAATTCCTCCTAACTGGTATTGCTCTCCTACTAAAGTTATGGGCAAAACTTCTAAATACAGTTCACCTGCTCCCCGTTGATTCAACCGCAACTCTTCCTGAGAAAAATGTTGTCGCTTCTTTAAGGTGGAAAAGTCTAAAAAACCAAAATTCATCGGTTTTTTTAGTTTATAGGCGTAATCCCCAGTCAGCAGCACATAAGAAATGTGGGTTTGAATTAGTTGAATAGGTTCTGTTACCGGATGGGGATAAAATCCAGGTTGCAACATTTGCTCAATAAAAGCTGGAAGAGTCGCTTCTGTCATCTCTGTCCTCTGCGCTCTCTGCGCCTCTGCGGTTTAAATACAAAAAAACCAGGAGTTTCCCCCTGGCTATCATCAAAAATTATTACACACTTTACGTAGCTTCAGAGGCTGTTTCACTCTCTGCCTCGGCCTCATCCTCAGCAGCAGCACTGATTTGTGGCTGCGAAACGCTAACTACGACTCGCTCCGTATCACCAATAACTGTAAGACCTTGAGGCAAGACTAGCTCATGAATACGTAAGCTATCTCCGATTTTCAGGTTAGAGACATCAATTTCAATTATTTCAGGAATGTTTTCCGGCGCACAGCTCACTTGCAACTCAGTGATAACAGTGTCTAAAAAACCTCCTTCTTGTTTAACACCAACAGCATTTCCCAGAAAACGCAGTGGTACTTCTACAGTTGTGTCGCCGTGACCTGCAACTGCGAAAAAGCTGAGATGGTAAGGTGTACCCTTTGCTGGATGGATTTGAAGTTCCCGTAGCAAGGCTTTGCCGCGCCAAGGTACATCAGTAACGTTTAACTCAATCAATGTATTGTTGACTGAAACTCTTTTGAGCAAGCGCTCAACAGTTTTAGCATCAATGGTCAAAGAAATGGACTCTGTACCTTTATGACCATACAAATTGGCAGGTATCAGTCCAGAACGGCGCAAAGCTCTTGGCTTGCTGCCTTCTGGACGTTTTTGAGATTCGACTGTAATAGCCATAGAATTTGTTAGTTGTTAATTAGAGTTAGGAGTTAGGAGTTAGGAGTTAGGAGTTAGGAGTTAGGAGTTAGGAGTTAGGAGTTAGGAGTTAGGAGTTTTGATTTAATTACTCATTTTTCACTCTTGACTCTTGACTCTTAACTCTTGACTCTTAACTCTGACTCTTAACTAAGCACTTAGCAGGGTAGCAGGTGTGCCGTCAGCCTGCAATAAAGCACGTTTGGGCCCGTGGATAGGGTCTTCTACGATTATTGTTTGATCGCGGCTTGCTCCTAGTGAGACGATCGCGATCGGGACTTCCATTAATTCAGCGAGGAATTTTAGATAGTCCAGTGCTTGCGATGGCAAGTCTTCCAGGGTACGGCAGTGGGTTGTTGACACTTTCCATCCTGGTAAGGTTTTGTAGATAGGGCGACATCTGGCAAATTGACGAGAACTTGTGGGGAAGTGTTCGCTGCGTTGACCATCTATGTTGTATGCTACACAAACTTGAATTGACTCTAATTCATCTAGAACATCCAGTTTGGTGAGCGCCATACAATCCATGCCGTTAATCCGCACGGCGTAACGACCGATAACGGCATCAAACCAGCCGCAGCGCCGTTTGCGTCCGGTAGTTGTGCCAAATTCTGCACCGCGATCGCACAACAATTCTCCCAACTCTCCATCCAATTCTGTGGGAAATGGCCCTTCTCCTACTCGTGTCGTATAAGCTTTCGACACTCCAATTACCCGGTCAATCATTGTCGGCCCTACCCCTGTACCAACGCAAGCCCCCCCAGCCACAGGATTAGAGGAGGTGACATAAGGATAAGTCCCATGATCTAAGTCCAAGAGCGTACCTTGTGCGCCTTCAAACAAAATATTCCGCCGTCGCCCAATCGCATCGTATATTTTTAACGATGTATCAATAACGTAAGGACGCAACCGTTCTGCATATCCCAAATACTCCTCAATCACCTCTTGTGGATTCAGAGGCGGCAAGTTGTAAAGCTTTTCTAAAATGACGTTTTTATAATTAATCGTCCACTCCAACTGCTCACGTAGGCCATCTGGGTTCATCAAGTCTAAAACCCGAATACCTGTACGTTCAGATTTATCAGCATAAGTCGGCCCAATGCCCCGACCTGTTGTGCCGATCTTATGGCTTCCTCGTCGTTCTTCTGATGCCTGGTCAATCAAGCGATGATAGGGCATCGTTACGTGGGCTGTCTCAGATATCAGCAGGTGGTCAGTGGAAATATTTAGTTCTTTTAATTGGTCGAGTTCTGCAATCAAAATCTGTGGATCAATGACTGTTCCACAGCCGATAATGCAATCGGTATTTGGATATAAAATACCAGAGGGAATCAAGTGTAGCTTAAAGGTTTGACCTTTAACTACGATCGTGTGTCCAGCATTGACACCCCCCTGGTAACGAACCACAACATCTGCAGAACGGCTGAGTAAGTCAGTTATTTTACCTTTTCCTTCATCGCCCCATTGGGCACCTATGACAATGACGTTAGCCAAGAGCTTATATTAAGAAGTAAAGTTTCCACAAACTATAATTATTAACATATTACTGGAATCATGTCAAGCTTATTGCAGTAGAAGCGCACATCTGTACATTGGAGGATAAGCAGGGCAAACGCATCTAAAATCTGACTTTTACCGCTAAGTTAAAATTAAAAACTTTTTCTTGCGTAATGTTAATAATCCTACGACCCCAAGACCAATTAATGCCGATGGTTCGGGAACAGTAATTTTTTGCGCTGTCAAGCTAGTTTCGTAAGAAACTTTAGGTTTTGTAGCCGACTCAACCGTATAACTAGCTTCAACTTGTTGTAATCCTCCCTCACCAATAGGAATGGAGAAGATACCGTCTTGATCTCCGGTTATTTTTTTACCCAAGTATTCTACTGTAACATCTGGAATTTGTTTTCCTTCGTAAAGAACTTTAACTTTTAAGTTATCTCCTGCTTTGACTGCAAGAGGATTCTGCAAGGATACGATTTCTAATGGTAAATTGAATGGTTCAGCCAAAGTCTCAGACCAATCATAAAGAGCTTTTGTATATTTCAGATAATGGCCTACATCTTGATATTGCCCAATTTCCTGCTCGGAAATACTGCGATATTCATCGTCGGATATCTTAGCATAATAGCCATTATCAAAAAATCCAGTTAAGGCTGCAATTTCACTATTAGGAGTGAGAGACAAACCATCTTCTTTCTGGTTAATATTAAATAGAACTTCCTGCCTGATAGCATTATAAGCAGTAGCTTGCTTAAATTTAGATGTTTGGTAAGTTTCTGGACCTTCTTCTGGATGACCAAATAAGAGATTATATTCTCCGCTTTTGTAGTCAAACCAGATAATGTGTGCTGAGGCGGGCTGAATAATTAAAGGTGAAACTGCCACTGCTAATAGAAATTGTTTCCAAATTTTGGTAAACATCTAAATTGTCTTAAATCAGGTAATAAGTAATTAAAAACATAATATTTGATGTATAACAATCCCCCTACCAGGGATATTTATTTTTAATAAATATTGATTTTTAATATAGTATCTATTGTTAACAGTGATACAATATTTTTTTACAAGAAATAGCTTTGTTGCACGAATAAGAAAAATGCTAATCTGTGCTATCGTGAATAACTAGGCTGCAAAACCGGGAGATACTGGGTAGCCGATAATTGACCCACCTTTGCCTACCTGAGTGGGGAATTAGTACCAATCAGGAAATCCCTGTAATTTTGGGGTTAATTAAAATTTTCAATAAAATATGTTACATTGCAACGTATATACAAATATTATAGATAGGCAAATTATCTGATCCGAACTGCATTGGTAACACTACAGATCAAAATGAATTTATATTAAAAATTAGCGGATTTCTTTGTGTCTATCATGTATAAATAATCATTCCAAAAAACCTAGACACTTACAACTATAACAGATTGTATTTTGCTACCCGTGTTATCAAAATATTTAAAATATTCTCAGTATTTGTTTTTAATCTTTAATTTTAACTGATGGAGGGCATCTGCGGCAGAAAAGGCGATCGCATGATCAAAAAATGGTATCGAGTCCAAAAGCTGAAAACAATATTCATCCTAGCATTGACACTTGTATTTACTAATGCTGTAGTCTCATATAGCAACACTCTTAAGCTGATTCACAACCAGCAATTGGTGACATCTTCATATAAAGTGGTTACTCAAGTTGAAAGTATCCAATCTGCACTCAAAGATACTGAAACTGCACAACGTAATTACCTAATTACAGCAGAGACAGATGATTTACAAACCTATCTTGCAGCTTATCAAAAAACTAATAGCAATATTCAGATTATTAGTAAGTTAACTGCTGATAGTCATCAAAAGCGGCAGTGGATTTATTTGCTGGAGCTGAAAATTACCAACAGGCTCAAAATGCTGCGACAAGAAATTTATCTCAGACAAAACCAGGGATTTGAAGCAGTTCGGCAGCGAATCTTATCTGACAAAAATAAGCAAACCAGCAAAGAAATCCAACAGCTTCTTCACGACTTTTTAGAGGTAGAGCAAAATTTATTACAGCAGGAAATGCAGCAGTTGCAAGCAAGTTCCCAAAAGGCGATAGTCACATTTTTTATCGCTGCTATTGTGGATTTGGTGCTGGTGGCGCTGCTGTATGACTTGTTGTGGCGTTATATTAGGCAACTTCAGCAGACAGAACTAGCCCTAGGGCAAAGCGAAAATCGTTTACGAGCCATGATAGATGCAGAACCAGAATGCATCAAGTTAATTGCCGGGGATGGCACCCTTTTAGAAATTAATGCAGAAGGGTTGGCAATGATGGAAGTGGAAAGTGCCGATGTATTAATTGGTAAACCAATTGATGCCCTAATTGTACCAGAGTATAGAGTAGCTTTTACCGACTTGCATCAAAATGTCTGCAAAGGTAACAAGGGAACTCTGGAGTTTGAAATCATGGGATTTAAAGGTACTCGCCGCTACATGGAAACTCATGCCGTACCACTGCGTAACGAATTGGATGGTACATTCATCTATTTGGCACTGATGCGAGATATAACCCAGCAAAAACAGGCAGAACAGAAAATCCGTGAACAAGGGTTGCTGCTGGATGTATCAAGTGATGCAATTTTGGTGCGAAATGTCCACAACCAAATCTTGTTTTGGAATCAAGGTGCTGAACGTTTGTACGGCTGGAAGACTGCGGAAGTTGTCGGTAAGAATGTTTTGCAACTTTTGTATAAAGACATTTCACCACAGCTAGAAAATGCTTATTTGAGAGTGATGAATACGGGTGAGTGGCGGGGTGAGTTGCATCAACTGACAAGGGAAGGCAAAGTAATTATCGTTGAAAGTCGGTGGATACTTATCCGGGATGATAATGGACAACCCAAATCCATTTTGAGTGTAAACACCGAGATTACGCAGCAGAAACAACTGGAAGCTCAACTTCTGCGATCGCAACGTTTGGAAAGTATCGGCACCTTAGCTGGCGGTATCGTCCATGACCTGAACAATATACTATCTCCAATTTTAATGTCAGTTCAACTATTGCAGAAGAAATTGCCCGATTCGCAGAGTCAGCAAATACTGCAAACTCTAGAAAATAATGTTAAACGCGGCGCTAATTTGCTCAAGCAAGTGTTATCTTTTGCACAGGGTAATGAAGGTAAACAGACAATTGTCCAAATTCAGCCTTTGATGGCAGAACTTGAACAAATTATCACTCAAACATTCCCCAAATCTATTATCTGTCAGGCAGATATCCCTAAAAATCTGTGGTATGTGCGTGGAGACTCAACTCAAATACATCAGATTCTGATGAATTTAGTAGTCAACGCCCGTGATGCCATGCCCAATGGTGGTATATTGAGGATTGCGGCGGAAAATCTGGTAATTGGTGAACATTCTGCCCAGATAAATATTGATGCGAAAGTGGGTTCTTATATTGCGATCGTAGTGACGGATACTGGTGTGGGGATGTCGTCGGAAGTTCAGCAACGGATTTTTGAACCATTTTTCACCACAAAAGAGGTAGGCAAAGGTACAGGTTTAGGACTCTCCACAGCGTTGGGTATTATTAAGAATCACGGTGGTTTTGTTAATGTTTACAGTCAGGCAGGCAGAGGGACTCAATTTACAGTGTACTTGCCTGCCTTAACATCTAAAGACACATATTTGCTGTCTCCAGAAGTGGAATCAGTTATAGGAGATGGCTAATTGATTTTGGTGGTGAAAGTATCACAGACTAAAAAAATCCTAACGTTCGCTCTTTGGAAAAACTTTTTAGTTTACTGAATTTTTGTAGAAACAAATCAGTTACTGATAGACATAAATCTAAATATTTTTTTGCTCAAACAAATTCAAGCGTAAATAATGGTCTACTAATATTATATATTTTGATATATTTTCTAATCAAGGGATTTTTTTGGCACTTCGACGAACTAATTCTTCTAGTATTAGAGCATTTATTTGAAATGATAGTTGTTCTGCTTTTAAAAAGTCTACTTCCGGGAATACAGATATAGTAGCTATTACGGATTTAGATAGATAGTTACTCCATTCTTTTGGGTAATTTGCGTATTTACCTTTTTGATTTTCTTTTAGTATAAATGTAGAAACTCCTGAAAATATATCTGCTAATTGTATTCCGTGAAATTGCCGAGAATCAACAAATTCAATGTTATTTGCTAAATTATAACTTATAGGAGTTGCTTGATTGTTAAGCTCGTAGAACACTTGGTTTTCATTATTAATCATGGGATTAAAAAAAATAGATTGTTCTTGCAAAGGTTTAGACCTATCGCAAAAAACTTTTAGCTGTTTATATTCAAGTCCCCATTGAGCTAAAAGAAGATGAAGCGCACTGTTACTAGCATCTAAAACCCATTTTTCTACTCCAGAACCTTTTAAAGATTCTAATTCTTTTTTAACTATATCTCTATTAAAAAAACAAAAATCTTTAATTGCTTTAAGCTTTAAGATATGGTGAAATTACATCTAGCTTTATAGAACTAAACCTATAAAATAAATCATCATTTTTATTGAGTATAAATTTATAAAAGTCTTCAAAAATTTCCTCTGCATATTTATTTAAATGCTCAAATTCAAAGTATAAAATATTGCTAATAAATTTGTGAAATTTAAGTTCATAAAATAACTTATTGTTACTTGATATGATAGGTTCAAAAATATATTCAAAAAATTTACAGGCTAAACTATATTTTTTATGATATATACTAATTTTAGTATTGTCGTGAAATGTAGAAAGAATTTGTGTGATTATTTGTTTACCTTTACTATTTTTAATAAGACTGCTAAATTTTAATTCATTTTGAATCTTATTATCTTTAATTATTTGTCTAACGAAATCTTTAGCTTTTTCATAACTAATAGCAACAGTAGTATATGCAAAATAAGGATTATCTTTATCCAAAAGATTATTGCCTGTGAATCCAGACTCATCACAATAAATTTCTTGAATAGTCATTTAAATTTTAAAAATAAGGTTTCAAAAGTATTTGAGTCAAGAACCGTACAATTAAAAGCTGTTAGTCCCTGTATCTGATGTCTGTTGAGGGTCATAACTACCCTGGTAAGTTGTAAAAATTCTATATCCTGGTAATACTAAAGCAATTCCAGTTAAGTTGTGAATTTTACCAAGATATTTATAGGGAATATCATCTGGTACGCTCCCACCAATGCGTAAACTAAAACCAAGTAACCATATATAAACCAGCGAGTAGTAAATCCATGCTATATGCAATAGCTCTCATTGCCTCATTTTCTTTGAGAGAAGCAGAATTTCTGGCTATAGCGAATTTTTTGGAGATATTTTTCAGGTTTGTGGTTTTTAACATAGTCCTAATTTCAATCCCCAATAGGGATTTTAGTGAGTTTCAAGCGTTTCAATCCTGAAGTGATAAACTAGGACTAAAGCCCCCTTTAGCCTCACTCAAGGAGGGAAATGGATAAAGTTTGCTAACGTCGGCTGACAATCGATTCTGGAAATTATTCATCTGACGATGGTAAGCTAAATAAGGCAATAGGTGGAAAATGCCACTATTAAGCAATTTCAGGAACTTAGCGTAAGTTTGTGGTTCTTGGGGACCAAAGTGATAATAGGCAAAGCAGTCAAGTGTCGCAACAGTTTCTCTAGTATCTCTAGATTTATTTTCTGGGGAAAGTGGTACTTGTGCTATTGTCAAGAGTTTCTTGGCAGCTTCGAAAGCAGTGAGTGCTTTCTCTAAAAGAGCGATCGCACTTATGTTATCCAAAGTTTTCTCTTTGGCAATCCATCCCCTGTTCTTCTGCTATAGGGGTTCTTTTCGAAAGGCTAGGCAGACGGTGTGGTTCGCAAGTTATAGAGACACTACATAGTTAGCTGTGACTGTTTTCCCAATCATTACTAAGATTGGGTAGAGGCAAAAAAAACACTTCATCGGATGCACTGACGGTTGAGAAAGCCCTCTATAAACTTGGTCTGAACAGTTAACAACTTCCTGATAGATTAGATACAATTAGCATCTACGTTTACTTCGGTGATTACTTGCTCAAAGCAAGTACTCGAATTGACACAGTGTTAAACTTTTCACTTGCTAACTCTGGCGAAAATTTTTGCTTTAGGGCAAATTAAGACTTATATTCAAGGGACTTGGGTGTTTCTTGGAGATGAAGTTAACTAAAACGGGGCAAAAGGCTGAAAATAATATA
Organism: Nostoc sp.; assembly: GCF_036916735.1. Taxonomy (GTDB): domain Bacteria; phylum Cyanobacteriota; class Cyanobacteriia; order Cyanobacteriales; family Nostocaceae; genus Nostoc. Next base: position 106,051 of record NZ_JBALFV010000014.1, on the reverse strand, counting down.
TCTGATGTCAAAAACGCAGAACTGATCGGAGTATTAAGAATCTAAAATAGATATTAAATTGAAGAAAAAACAACGACCATCGACAACCGTCAGTCTATTTTACTTTCTGTAAAGCGTCGCCGGGTTGTTACCAGTGCTGAAACACGATTACATGCAAGTTTCCCAGGATCAGCCTATTTATTCTGAGGCTCCACTCCAGCTGCTACTATTTGTCGATGGACGACCCAAGTCCCGACAACAAGTGCAGCGAATCCGTGCTTACTTAAAAGAATTGCAGGCTGAGTATAGTTTTGAAGTTGAAACTATCGATGTTGGACAACAACCTTACTTAGCAGAACACTTTAAATTGATAGCAACGCCAGCTTTAATCAAAATCCATCCCGAACCACGACAGGTTCTGGCTGGGAGTAATATCATAGCGCAATTAAAAAACTGGTGGCCTCGCTGGCAAACTGCTGTAGACGCTTACTTAAAAGTACAGGAAGACTTACAAGAACGTATAGACGACAATTCTAGGGCGACATTACTCAAATCCACTATCCATTCAGTTGCTGTTTCGGCAGAACTAATTCGACTCTCAGACGAAATTTTTCGCTTGAAACAGGAAAAAGATAACCTCCAAGAGCAGCTACAGTTTAAAGATCGGGTGATTGCTATGCTGGTGCACGATCTCCGCAATCCGCTAACTGCTGCCGCGCTCGCCATCGAAACTCTTCAATCTAATTACAATTTAGAGACAGGGCAATTCCAGCGCCTCAAGCCATCCATGACGGCGCATTTATTAAAACAAGCCCGCAATCAAACTAAGGTCATTGACCGGATGATTGCCGACCTTTTACAGGTAGGTCGTGGCAAAGATACAGAGTTTCCGATTTTACCACAAAAAGTACAGCTAAGGAAACTGTGCTTAGATGTACTAGAAGAATTGGGCGATCGCTACACCGCCAAATCCCAAGAGGTAGAAACAGATATTCCTAATGATTTGCCTTATGTATATGCTGACCCAGAACGCATCCGCCAAGTGCTAGTGAATCTGTTGGATAATGCCATCAAATATACCCCACAAGGTGGCAAGATTAGTATTACCGGATTGCATCGCACTACCCAAAAAGTTCAATTTAGTATCGGCGATACTGGACCTGGTATTCCTGTAGAGAATCGCGATCGCATCTTTGAAAATCACTTCCGCTTGCAACGGGATGAAGGTACAGAAGGTTACGGAATTGGTCTTTGTTTATGCCAACGCATTATCCTGGCACATTATGGTCAAATTTGGGTAGACTCTGCCCCCAATAACGGAGCATGGTTCCACTTCACACTACCAGTTTATCCTTCCTAGAGATTGGGCATTCACAAATGACAAATGACAAATGACAAATGACAATTAAGAACTTGAGACAAAGCGATCGCGCCCCCCAGTTTTTGCTTGGTAGAGTGCTTTATCTGCCCGCACAATCAAATCTGAAGGAGAGGATTCCCAAGTGGGCACAACAGTAGCCACTCCCATACTTAGGGTGACATGCTGACTCACCGCAGACCCATCGTGAACAATTCGCAAATCTTTGATTCCCGCTTGTATCGCTTCGGCAACGTGAACTGCGCCAGATGCAGGGGTGTATGGCATAATCACAGCAAATTCTTCACCACCATAACGCGCTACTAAATCCTGATGTTTTTGCGCCTTGAGACTTAATAAAGCACCTACCTTATGTAAACAGACATCTCCAGCAGGATGACCATATTTATCGTTATAAAATTTAAAATAGTCGATATCACATAAAATCATTGACAGGGGAGATTCCTCTTGTGCCAGATTAATCCACTGAGTATTGAGATAATCGTCAAAACGGCGACGATTTGCCAACTCAGTTAAGCCATCTACATTGGCGAGGTGATGCAAAGCTTGGTTTGCCGCCTCTAACTGTTTGTATACTTGCGCTTGCTGTAACAGGCGACGCAATCGCTGGCGCAATACAGGCCAGTGAATTGGCTTAGTTACATAATCAGTTGCCCCTGCTTCAAAAGCACGGTCTACAGATTCTTCATCATCCAAGCATGTGATCATCAATATAGGAGTGCGCTCCCATATTTTGGAGATCACCTTATTATTAAGGGTTGGGTCAGTATCAAAGGTTGCAAGGGCTGAAATTAAATTATTCCTAGCAATCTGGAGCAAATGCTTACAGCAGGTAAAACCATCCATCACAGGCATTACAGCATCTAGCAAAACTATATCTGGTTTGATAGTCTCGTAAGCATCTAAACATTGCTTACCATCATTAACGTCAACCACTCGATAACCTTCTTGTTCCATAGCTTTACGCAACAATACTCGGATGGTCTTGTCATCATCAGCTACTAGAATCAGTGGTGGTTGCTTAGAAACAGAAAATGGAGTTATGCCTGACATGAGTTGCCTTCCACTTGCAGAACTATCCTGAAAAAGGCTGTGCAACTCAATCGCATGAGGGCGATCGCTCTTTTCATCAATGCCAGGATGTGCGGCAAAGGTGTGTCTGGCTTCATAATCAACTGTTTTTTGACAATAGACTGCTCAAGGTTACTGAGCCAAGCAAGCGGTAGATAACTAAGTTGCATAGACTAATCTATAATTGGCACACGAAGGCAATTCTTACCTTTTTGTTCGCCTATGGTTAGAGGAGGAAATCTTACTTTTATATTTCCCCATTGTTAAAGTCAAATTGCAATTTTTTAAAAAATTGCAAATGCACACCTTATTTCTTTAGTTCTGTAAGTGTTGAAACCCAACAATACAGCGCAAAGCAAAAATCACAAGTAAGATCAGAAGATAGTTAAGACTAAATATTAATATCACTGGACTCAAATTTATTTAGTCTATTCGACAAGGGCTACAGATGTATAGTATAATTACATAGAATATGAATTTACATTTGCACAAAACTTTTTTGTAGATTAACTTTGGATTAATAAAATAATTACTTAATCCCAATATATTTTAGTTAAATAAAAATCTAGTTATTTATTCTAAACTGCACCAACTTATTAGCTAAAATTCTATATATTTTAAATATGGCAAATTAATATTTATTCAATTATTTAATTTAAAAATCAATTCATAATTAATCTATAAAATTGCTATCTTTCTTTAATCCAAAAATCAAAATCTATTTCCACTTACTAAATCTTCAAAATGCCAGACTCATTAATGTATCAGCAAGATAACTTTGTTGTTTTAGAGACAAATCAACCAGAACAATTTTTGACACAATTAGAGTTATTAGAAAAGCTCAAGACCACTCTCCAACAACTCGTAATTCAAGATTTGCCACCTGATTTGCAAAAGTTTGATACCACCGATGCTCAAGCACAATATTTACTTGACACCACTTGCGAATTAGATATTGCTCCTGGGCAATATTTGCAGTGGTATGCAGTTCGTTTAGAAAAGTAACATTTTGGTTAGCGATTAAGAAGTAGCATAACAGATAGTAGATTTATAAGTTGGTTTAAACAAAACAAAACCCAACACAGTCCTGAAAATGTTGAATTTTGTGCCTCAACCCAACCTACATTGAAGTTATTTTTTAGGCTTAACTTAGAGGATGTTTGAAAAGTCCTCTTCTCAGTATTAAAAGTTTTAGATCCCTCTAAATCTCCCTTATAAAGGGAGATTTTAATTCCAGTTCCTCCCTTTTTAAGGGGAGTTAGGGGGGATCTAAAAGTGCCCAAAATTACAGCGAAACACTTTTAAAACAACCTCTTACGCAGTATTGGAAACATGGTGAAAAAAGAATTACTCAACAATACCCTCTTTTCTCCCCTGCTCCCCCTGCTATCCTAACCGTATTGGCAGCTCCTTAACTTCTTTGATAAGTCGGTGAGCTGCGCGTTTAATTCAGGATTGCTACATAAAAGAATCGAGTTTGGGTAACGATAATTTTTGTTCTTGACTATTGACTACTGACTAGTGACTCTTTTTGAGTATTGATCAGTGCTAGCTCAATTGTATTTTCAGATGGCTGCATTATTTCAACCTCCAATCCAGGGCCAAAATAGTTGATCATTTTTTCCTGCTTTTTTTGCCAGACATCAATTGGTATTAGGGGTGAATTAAATTCTAAAATTAGGGCATAGCTGCCATTGACTTCTGTTTCTCGCAAGCCTGTTACTGTTGGTCGTTCCTGGTCTGAGGGACTCAAACCCAGAAAAGACAGTGTTGTATCTAGATGAGCATCTTGACCGTAACAATATCGGGTGATGTCTTTGCGAATTTTATTTTGAGTATCAGTTGCTTGCTGTTCTCGCAATATCAATACTGACGGTGACGTAGTTTGGGTAAAGGGTACTGGCTTGAGTTCGTTAGCTTTCAGCGCCAATCCTCCCAACAATAAAGGAATCCCGTAAAAAAATCCGACAAGATTTAATGTGGCATTATCAGCACCATAGGCGACGAAACCCATGATGGTTAATATGCTGCCGATAGTTAAACCGAGTGTTCCTAAAGAAATTTGGCGTAGCATGAGCTTAAATTAGTATAAAGTCTGAATACCCCAGTTTTATTATCATCGGCTATGAATAACTAATTAGGAAAGAATATCATTCTTAGACAGTAATATTCAACCAACTCGAAATTGCTAAGTTAAGACTGACACGGTAAGAAGTCAAGGGGTTTTACCTTTATTTATATAAAAATTTCCGTAGACGCAAGAACACGGATTTCTAAGCCACAAAGTTAGTGTAGTAAACTAGTAAGGGCGTATTATTGCCCCAGAATGTTGGATTTTGAGTTAACTTTAAATTCAAAGGTAGTTAAAGATAGGAAAAAAATAATGGATTTACAGACTATAAAAGAACGAATTGTCGCAGTTCAAAGCAAACGCGAGTACCTATTAGGTCTACTGGAGCAACCAAATTTGGGAACTTTGAGAGTTGATGTAAATCAGGCTTTGGAAGAACTGGATGAATTAATTGATGAATTTAGACGCACCATTCCGGTAGAGTAGAAACTATCAAAAATTGCGTCGGTTTAACCGTCAACTTCAGGTTAAACCGACGCTTCTCAGTAGTATCATGTTTTAAAATCCTCATAATTCAACTAAGTGTGAGTTAGCGAAGCAATATAGCTGTATAATTTATCCTACAACTGAACCATCTCCTCTACGCTGACCTAACTGCCTAACTAATGCAATAAGTTCGCTTGTAGGTATATCTTTCTTGCAAACTTTATCAAAGCTTGACGTTGCTTTTGTCCCGTGAAAATTTAGGTCTTCCACTGAGGAGTAAGCAAGTATTTGGGTGTTCGGAGATATAGCTTTAATGTGATTAGACGCGCTCCAGCCATCCATGACTGGCATCTGTAAATCTAAAACAATTACGTCAGGATGGCAATGTTTAACCATTTCTATAGCTTCTTCACCATTACTGGCTAAACCTACTACTTGAATATTTTCCTGGCAAGAAAAAATTAATTGTAAGGTTAAACGAGTCAGTTCGTGGTCATCAACTACTAAAAGACGCAAGGTAGAAAGCTCACAGGATAACATTAACATTTAAGGAAAAGACGAAATTATTTCAGAACAGCTTCTCTAGTCTATGGGAACAAATGCCAGCACTAACTCTATCCTATGGTTGAATAACTTGTGTCAACCCATGACAAACAACTTAGATAACTTCCAAAAAGTCAAGTTTTCTAAAAAATAGGACTTACGCACTCGTGACGAAAAACTGAGCTTTTGCGATTACTTTGCTTTGCTCGTAATGACGTAAACGTAGTCCCTGCGTAAGTCCAACAAACTAAGTTGAGTTAGTTGTCAAGGTAGAAGTAACTTATTTTTTAATCAATCAGGTTTGAGGCTACACCAGTTGAGCGTAATGCCATACTCATGAGAATTTTTTGCGAATTAGCTTCTGGAGAATCATTGTATGGACGCCGTTGAACGTAAGTACCATCAGCTTGTAATTCCCACGCTTGGCGATTATCTGCGAGCATAATTCCCATAATTTCTTGCAAATCTTTGGCAATATCAGGGTCTTTTACTGGGGTAATTACTTCAACTCGGCGATCTAGATTGCGGCGCATCCAGTCGGCACTGCCGATATAGATTTCCTCCTGTGTATTGTTATGAAAATAATAAATCCGAGAGTGTTCTAAAAAGCGACCGACAATGCTAATTATGCGAATATTTTCACTAATGTCTTTAAGTCCTGGACGCAAACAACAAACACCCCTGATAATTAAGTCGATTTGCACTCCGGCGCGGGAAGCTTCATATAAAGTGGCAATAATTTCTGGATCGACTAGGGAATTCATTTTGGCAACAATGCGTCCAGAAAATCCATTTTGAACATTTTCGATTTCGCGGCGAATTAGTGCCAAAAAGCGATCGCGCATATTCACAGGCGCAACCAGCAATTCTCGATAAGACTTTTGTCGTGAGTAGCCTGTCAAGAAATTAAATAAATCTGTGATGTCAGCACCTAATTCTTCACGGCAACTGAACAATCCCAAATCTGTATATAGCCGTGCCGTTTTGGAGTTATAGTTACCAGTGCCAATATGCACATACCTACGTATCCGGTCTTTTTCGCGCCGTACCACCATGACGGTTTTACTGTGGGTTTTCAGCCCCACTAAACCATAGACAACATGAACCCCCACTCTTTCTAGTCGTTTTGCCCAGTAAATATTATTCTCCTCATCAAATCGTGCCTTTAATTCCACCAGTACAGATATCTGTTTGCCATTTTCGGCGGCAGCAATTAAGGCGTTAACGATGGGCGAGTCGCCAGAAGTCCGGTAAAGGGTCATCTTGATGGCTAACACATTCGGATCGTAGGCAGCATGGGTAATAAAACGCACCACTGTAGCCGAAAAGGATTGATAGGGATGGTGTACTAACAAATCCTTTTCCCGAATCACAGCAAAAAAGTCTTTTCCTTCGTCTGTCTCCAGTGTGTCTGGGTTTAAACTTGGTTCCCTCAGTCTTTGTAAGCGTAATGGTACAACAGATTGGCGTGGTGGATCTTTGAGTTCCGGCAATGGCAAGGACATAAAATACATCAAATCCCGCAGTCCCAAAAGGCCGTCTACTTCGTAGAGATCGCTTTCTGTTAATTCCAAATCATGCAATAATCGCGATCGCACTATTTCAGGAGTCTGGGATTGAATTTCTAGCCGGACTGGACTTCCACCCAAGCGCCGTTTTCGCAATTCCTGTTCGATAGCTAACAATAAGTCATCTGCTTCATCTTCTTCTAAGACCAAATCGGCATCACGGGTAATGCGGAACGGATGATATTCTTGAATGTTCATCCCTGGAAATAGAGATTCCAAGTTATGAGCGATCGCTTGTTCTAAAGGTACTCCAGTCCAGTGGGCAGGTTTATCGTTGTTCTGATCTCCCAATTCTGGCGGTATTGCTAAAAATCGTGGTAGCAGATTGGGGACTTTAACTCTGGCAAAGAATTCTTCTTCGGTGTCTGGGTTTTTGACCACAACAGCCAGATTCAGACTGAGATTAGAAATAAAAGGAAAGGGATGACTAGGATCAACAGCCAAAGGAGTTAAAACTGGAAAGACTTGTTCCTCAAAATAACTGTTGAGATGAGTCCGTTGTTTTTGATTTAAATCTATGTAATCTAGGATATGGATCCCATGATTTGCTAATAGGGGACGAAGTACTTGCTCAAAATGTTGATGCTCTTTCTTTACAAGAGGAATCAGGGTAGACCTAATATCGTCTAGCTGTTGTTGTGGTGTCCGACCATCAGGAGTTAACAGGCTAACTTTCGCTTCTACTTGTTGCTTTAAACCAGCAACGCGCACCATGAAAAACTCATCCAAATTAGAGTTGAAGATTCCTAAAAACTTCAGGCGTTCGAGAAGGGGCGTGCGATCATCACAGGCTTCATGTAATACCCTGCTATTAAATTCTAGCCAGCTTAACTCTCGGTTAAGATAATATTGTGGATCGTTTAAATTGATGGGATTGGCGCTTTTTTTCGATTTTGCCATAACGATCTTAGGGTAGCCAGATGTAGCCCATATAGATGGAGAACAATAAACATAATAAATTAAATCGGGCATCCAAGTGAAGCGGTTTGTCCCTAATTGTCGCTTTTATAAAAATCTTAAAAACTTATTTGTCATAAGTTTGTTTTTTCTCCTGAGTCTCCTTAGCTGCTGCGGTAATCGGTAATTGCAGATTTTGATCGTAGACAAACTCTTTACTAATTGCTACTTCTAACTTCGGTAAAGTATTGCTGCTGGCGATGCCATCTTGAACAGGAACGTGCAATGTATAGTTACCAACGGGAACAGCGTCTAGACGGTAAAGACCAAATTGATCAGTTATAGATGATACTACTGGTTTGCCTTGAGCATCAACTAGTTGTACTTCCACGTTTGGTATTGGCTGACCTGACACATCAGTAATTTTGCCTGCCACACCATATTCTAATCTAACAGGGAAATCTAATTGAGTCACAGCTGCACCTGCTACTTCCGCAACTATAGAAGTTTTCTGCACAGCAACTTCAATTGGTAACTCGTCTGGATCTAGTGCAATTACATAGACACCTTCTCGCAAGTTACCGACAAAGAAATTACCTTGAGCGTCTATTTTAGCTGTACCGACACTGCGACCACGATTATCGTAAACATTGATAGTACTGCCACCAAGGTCTGCACCCTTCCTACTACCTTGAACAACCATTCGTCCAGCGATCGCTCCTCTGTCTTTGCCAACTGAGCTATATTCAGCCGGTAACACTTTACCGCCAGCAAATGATAAATCTGATACTAAGGATATGGTCAGGCGATCATCCCCAATGCCACCAATAACACTTTTATATCTAGAGGGGATACCTTGATAATCAATTAAGGCGAATAATCCTGGTAATATCCGCATACTAGCACCAACAACCGGCCCAATTTCTCCATCTCTATATCCTAATCCTAAGCGCCAACTTAGACCATAAAGGCTAGGAGAGCTATAATTCAGTCCTAAAGTGTAACGAGTCGCTAAATCACCACCAGATTCAGTCCCGAAGGATAGTAGATAATCACGGGTTAGGTTATAGCCAAAGTCTGTTGTATAGACGTTACCAAAAGAGTTAAAAGCTAATCTGCTATTTCTTGTTGGTTGATAAAAGGCATTCAATGAGTAGTTGCCAAAATAATCTGGTGTACCTCTAAAAGATAAGTTAGACAATGCGCGGAATGAAAAAGTCGGCAGAATGTAAGTACTTGAATCACTTTGGTTTTGGTAACTGCGGGCAATCAAGCCTAGATTAAAGTTATTACTGAATTTATATCTGACATCTAGAGCATTATTCTTGCGATCGCGTGATTGACCATTGCTGCTAAAATAGCCTGTTGGATATAATTCAGAAACTCCTAAAACTTGCCAACGATCCAACTGAATATCCAAATTAGCCGCATAACCTAATTCACCGCTAGAACTACCGACATTTGCTGATAAAATTATAGGACTTGCCAAACGCCAAGCAAAACCTGCCTGTGCTTGTGTAGTATCAGGTAATAATTGTACAGAGCTTTCCAACGTTAAATTATCAGAAATACCCTGGCGTATCTGATAAAATCCCGCGAACTGCCCTGATTGAGTCGAAGGAAAATCATCCAATAAATTATTTTGGATATAGTTACCAGTTAATCCTACACCGGCTAGCTGCACATTACCGCCTGCTGGTAACAATAAATCTGAAGCATTGAGTCTCAAAGAACGAATTTCTGTAGGTACGCTGAAATTATTGCGGTCAAATACAAACAGTTCAATATCATTACTTTGACCAGTAGGCAAATTGACATCTGCAAATTGGTATTCTCCACTTAGTCCTACCTGCTGTTGAGCAACCACAACGCCACTAACTCTTAACTGAACAAAACTAGCTGGGGGAACTACACCACGAAATGTTTGTATAGGTTGGGAACGTCTTGGTAGAAGCTCATTAGCACTATAACTTGGATTAAACCTGTCGGCAGGTAAATTAGTATAACCAATCTGTGCTCCTGTCAAATTGAGATTAGTAGCTAAAGGATTTAACCCAATTTGTTGGCGACCTATTTGATAAAGCATTCGCCCTGAACGTTTAAAGTAAAAATATTCACTTAGTTGAGGCGAGTTAACAAAATCATTCTCTAAACGTAACCGCCACGCACCACCTGCCAAACGCCCACCCAAAAGAGAAGAAGTACGCCAATTTGTATTACCAGAATTACTGTAATAATTTAACTCTTGCCGGAAATTAGATAAACCACTGCTAGGAGGTCTAACTTCAGGCTTGAGGTCAATTGCCTGATTTCTCGATTCTCGACTACCTCTGCGCCAAGGTAAATCAACATTCAAGGCTAAATCTGAAGTTTTAAGCTCTATCTCAGTAAGTAATTTTTCTTTCAACAAGGTATCACTAATATAAGTGATACCATTAATTTTTTTTAAATCTGAATCTGTAATAGTTACCTCACCTAAAGGTGTTTTAAGGTGGGTTTTGCCGACATCAATCTTTTCAACCGTAAATCCAGCAATCTGGGCAAAATCAGACAGTGGAATTAATAAGCTTTTTCCCTCTGGAATAACTTCTAAGCTACCAACTTCCTGTCCATTAATGAATACTCCCACTAATAAGTTTTTACCTTCAGCCAATATATTATTAATCGGAGTATTTTGAGTCGTACTATTCTTACCTGTTGAAGTTTTTAAAGCATCACTGCTAAAATAATCTGAAGTAACTACATTGTTAACCTTTTGTTCATTATCAGGAAAAAGCGTATTTTTTACATCATTATTATGAGAAGCATCTGTGATATTTATTAGAGGATTTTTTATGTCACTAATAGTTGAATTTTGGGAACCTGCTGATGGTGTGATACTTTGAGCGATAACCTGTTGACTAAGTTGTTTGGTGTCAGAATCTAGAGCATTTTCACTAGTTATGTTACTAGCTGTAATGTTTCCCTGACTTGTCACATTATGTGGAAAAGTCAATGAAGAACCTAACCGCCTAACCCCATTTACTTTTAGGGAAGGGAGAGAATTCAAAGCCTTTCTCCTTGAAGGAGAAAGGTTTTTCAAATGCCCTGAGAAATAAATAGTGTTTTCATTATCTATCTTGCAAGAATGCTGTGATTTATCCGTGGAAAACTCAGGTGGTAATATTTCTGGTGGTGAAAGAGTTGCAATTGCTCCAGGAAATGCTTTATGTTCTTGACTAACGCGGGTATCTAACTGCGTTTTACAAGAACCATTCTCTGACTGTATAATTGTAATTGGTGGGGGAAATGCTGAAGGTTGGTTGGGCATAAACTGAAGTACACAAATTTGTATGGGTAGCCCAAGAAACTTCCTGGCTACAAATCATTCCTGGGAATATAAATAAACTTGGTTAGCAAAATTTCAGCTTTTGTAAACCCAAAAGCTAAAACACATTAATTTTGCACATTTAAATTTCATCAAACGTGTGGAATGAGTATCTTACCTAGACCAATTAACGTAATTTAAATGTGGAATAGTTTATCTGCGATGCTGAAGATTTTTGAGAGGATTTCTTAATTTTTGAGAAGCAGGCTGAGTTTGAGTGTTGATATTATTAGCTAATGGAGCATTAATGGGCACTGTAAAAGGTATGCCTTTTTTAATCACTACACCATTTAGTTCCCCATTGATATCCAAAACGTAGCTACCAGGGGGTAACTTTTTAGTGATTGGTAGTAAAATTTGACGACGGCTATCAGGCAAAATTAGTGTTGTAGGTAAAAATCCTGCATCCACTAAAGGCTCAGAAATTTTTACCTCTGGCTTTTCTAAATGAGCTATGGGTTTTGTCACCTCAGCACCTGGATATTTAGCAGCTGGCCAAATAGCATATTGACCTTGCATATTAACAGATGCATTACCTTGGCTATAAATATCAAAGACGGCATTGAGAGCATTAGATTTAGGCTTGACACTCACAGAATTTAATACACCAATTCTCTTGATATCTCCTACATAACCATATATTGCAACTCCTAATTTGCCAATTAAAGTTATACCTTTATTTCGTGTAGCTGTCCGGGGTATTTCTTCAAAATAAAGTACTGCCCTATGTTCACCTGATTGAGGCTTAACTCTAGGACGAATGGCAAAACGAACAGTCTGTGAGCCACCAGGTGGAATTATAAATCTAGAAGGAGTAAAAATAATCCACTGCTCTAAAGATTGCTCTTTGGGAGGAAGTATTCGTATTTTATTTTCCTCGTCCATTGCCCACGATTGCACATAAACCTTAAGCTCAACTGGTTGAGAATCAAGGTTGAAAACACGAATAGCTTGAGAGCGTGTTTTGTTGCTGTTCATATCTATGTGAAATCTGGGTGGGCTTACACCAATATTAACTGCCATTGCAGGAGGCATACTTAGAGCTAATGCTCCCATTACACCCAAGGCAATATTTATTGATCTTGGCAACATAGGGATTAAATTCTTCATTCTAAAACACACCATAAAGCAATTATTTTCTTCATCTAATTACAGCAATTAACGGCTATTTACTATTACTGACAATTCCCCGGTATATTGACCTGCAACTTGAGTACCAGAAACGTCCATTTTTAATCGGAATCCCCCTTGTACCAAAGCTGTATTAGTATTGGAATCACGAGAAATTTCTATGATGGGTAACGGCTCTATAACAATTTGAACCGCAGAATTAGAACGCTGTTCACTGCTAATTGCATCGTTTCTACCATTTTCGGCTTTTATCTCATAAGTGGCATAAAGTAAATTCACTTGGTTTGTAGGAATACGCATCTGCCAAATATTAGGAAATTCCCGAACAATCAAAGTATTAAATTGGGGAGGTGCCAATAAGTCTCCTGGATTAGTAACTGACTCACTTTTAGTAGCCACAGAAATTTCTGACTGTGTGATGGGAGGAATTTTGAGTCTTTGGGGAGTAGCTAACTGGTAAATCTCTGTGGGTTGAATGGTGGGGATTAATTGTGCCGCACTCGGTGTTTGTGAACACGCTAACATAGCTATACTGACAGCTATGGAGTTGAGTAGGTAACGTTTGTAACTCTTAGTTAGATGCCATGACATATTGCTAAGTTATTCACATTCAAGTCATGTATACAGATCAAATCTTTACTGAACTTTGTTGCTAATAGATTTAATATGGAGAATATCTCCCAAGATTCTAGGGAATTGAGGAGATATTCACGAAGTTAACCAGTTTATGGAATTACATCAGCAGTAAGAGAGCAATCTGTCTTTTGCTTGTCAGGTTTGAGTCAGATTACTCCTCCCACTGTTATCCAGAGAAAGGTTAGTTAGGTCTGAAAGCTTCAACTGCCAGAGTACCTGTGTAGCTTCCTGCCGGTGCAGTAGCGCTTAACGGGATATCTAGAACAATATCCTTTGCAGTAGCACTACTTAAGCCTTCAGCAGTTATTGCAGCGTTACTAACATCACTAGCACCAACAGTAACGGCAAGAGAATTACCGCCTGATTCGGTAAAAGTACTAGGTGTAATGGCTACTTGATAAGTTCCTGTGGGACTGTTAGAAAAAACAACGTAGGCACCAGTAATCGTTTTGGTTACAGGTGTTGCGCCCACTGAGAAGGGGGATGTAGAATCAACAGTAGCACCAGAAGATGTGCCACTGCCTATATAAACGGGGGGAGTACTACCACTAACTGCAGTTAACCCTGCTGCTCCTGATGTACCAACTAAATCACCTGGAGTAATGGCTACATTGGCAGTTGTGATAGTTCTCAAGTAGAGAATCTCAGGCACACTGACAGTAACATTAATTGTGCTAGTCGGACCTGAACCTTGAGCAATCTGAGCGCTAGCAGGGGCAGAAAGAATCGCACCACCTAAAACAGCACTAACAAAAGCAGTAAGAGCTAAAAATTTGTTCTTCATATTGAAAAATATCTCTCTGTTGTTTGTGTTGACCGTTAGTAAATCTCGTGGACTCGATAGTTTGTTTACAAATGGCTGAAATTTTAGTGAAACTGCAACCAGTTAAATTTGGCTTATTCTTATATCGACTTTGTTCTTAACAATCACCTCCTATTCAAAGCACGTACAATTCTGTACCGTTAGTCCCGTTGTTGGCGGTGAAGAACAGCTGTGTACCAACGACAGTCAGCCTGTCAGGGTTAGCATTTCCTGTAGCGTTAATGTTGCTAACCTTGCGAGAATTGGCAGTTGTGCCGTCACTGAACCACACCTCCCTGTTGCTGCCATCAGAAGCTGCAAAAGCCAGGGTGCTATTGAAATTAACGAGACTAGTGGGAATACTGTTATTGGGCTGGCTGCTTGCATTTGTGCCAGTCCAAATATCTTTTACTAATAGTGTGTTGGCATCTGTGCCATCAGTTCGCCACAATTCTAGACCAGTTACTGGGTCGTTGCCAACAAAGTAGAGAATATTACCAACAGCAGTTAGAAAGAAAAACCCTAAACCAACATTGGGTGCTTGCCCATCAGTTTTGATGATGACAGTTCCGTTAGCTGTGCCATCACTCTTCCACAGTTCCAAGTTAAAGTCATTATTGCTATCTGTGACAAAGTACAAAGTGTTACCAACGGCTGTCAAATATGTCGGCGCGAACCCATTGTTCCCAGGTGTAATATCTTTCAGCAAGCTAGCTGTTGTACCACTTTGGTATTTCCAGACCTCATAACCGCTTGTAGCATTGCTGGCAGTGAAGTATAGTGTACTATCAACCACCCTAAAGTTTGCAGGATATGATTGAGTAGTTCCTCCAACACTGATAACTTGCGTACCGCCTATAGTTCCATCAGTTGACCAAAGCTGAGTGTTATTTTTGGCTGTGAAAAATAGCTTGCTGTTAAAAGCAGTGAAAGTGGGTGATTGAGAACTACTAAAACCGGGGTTAATGTCTACTAAACTGACGCTTGTGCTGTTATAAACCCAAAGTTTTCTGGTATTGCTGCTATCAACTGCTGTAAAGAAAAGTTTGTTACCAACAACTGTAAAATTGCTGGGGTAAGAACTGTCAATATTCAGATTAATATCACTAATCCTAGTTACAGAGGTGCCATCGTATTGCCAAAGTTCTGTACCATAGGTGCTGTCAGTAGCAGTGAAGTATAACTTGTTATTGAAGACTATTAGAGCATCAGGGTTGAAACCACTATTATTAGTGATGCGAGTGTTTGTAGTTCCATCACTCTTCCACAGTTGAATACCCGTAGTACCATCATTGGCAGTAAAGTACAAAGTATTGCCCCAAACAGTTAAGTTTTTAGGGTTAGAACTGCCAGAGCCTGGATTAATTTCCAGTTGTTGTGCTTGTGGCTGCGCCGTGATGTCCAAGTTGTAGAAAGTTTCGGCTGAACCAGAGGGGTAGATGCGAATGTAGTATGTACCTGCACTCAGAGGAAGATTGGTGATGGTTTCATTAGTACTCCCCGTTTGGTTAGTATATGGTATTGTTTGACCATTGCTACCCCTAATTAGTTGCACATCAGCATTGTCACTCAAACCAGAAAGGGTGAGGTTAAAGGAACTGGTGCTATTAAGATTGAACTTATAGTAATCATTAGTATCTATATTGCCTACAAACTCACTGCGGGAAATAGAACTATTTAAAATACCTAAATTCTGGGCTGCTCCTTGACTGTTACCAGCTTGGTCTGCGCCTATAGTTTGGGCAACTACACTCAGAGTATAGTTAGCTGTTGTTGTACCAGCACCAGGAGTTACTAAGATGTTATAAATACCAGGATTTAAGCTGCGGCGAATTTCATCTAGGGTTGTTCCTGACTGGCTAGTAGTTACAATATTACTACCGTTTTGATTTTGCAGTGTTAAATTAGCGTCTGCTGAGAGTGATGTAAATTTAACATCAACTAAGGCAGTTGAGGTTAGAGTGAATTTGTAATAGTCTTGAGTATCAACAGTGCTGACTATATCTGAGATAGTGGCAGGAAGATTGATAGTAGTAGCAGTTGCTAGAGTGTTTCCTCCTTGATCTACTGGATCTGCGGTAAAATTAACCTGCAAATTATAATTAGTCGAGTCTGCGTTTGCATAGACTTGGACATAATAAGTACCTGCGGCGAGAGAACGACTTATAGAATCTAGGTTTGTACCTGTTTGAGTACTAGTGGCGGCAGGTTGAAGAGACTGTCCAGAGCTATTCAACAACTGTATATCAGCATTACCAGTTGAAGGATTGAGGTTAATACCAATAGTACCGTTGTTATTTAAGGTAAATTTGTAGTAGTCGCTAGGGTCGGTAATGTTCCCTTTACCTGTGCTTGCAACAAAATCAGT
Source organism: Nostoc sp. (assembly GCF_036916735.1). Taxonomy (GTDB): domain Bacteria; phylum Cyanobacteriota; class Cyanobacteriia; order Cyanobacteriales; family Nostocaceae; genus Nostoc. The sequence goes on along the minus strand of NZ_JBALFV010000014.1, from coordinate 89,754 downwards.
TGCGCTGTAGCTGCCGGCATTGACACTTGCACTAATATCTCTGTTAGTATTTGCTAGTGTAATTGTATCGTCAGCGATGCCACTATCTTGAATGGCTTCGGCTGACATAGTGAGATTATAAGTTGTGCTAACTGTCCCAGTAACTAAATAAATCCGGGCATAGTAAGTGTTGGAAGGTTGGTTATTGAGGGTAAAACGTATATTTTCTGATGCATTCCCAGACAAGTTAGGAGCAGTTATAGTTGCACCAGTATTGTCTGTCAAGATTAAATTGGCATCACTATTTGCCGCTAATCCAGTGAGGCTTAAGGTAACTATACTAGAACTATTAAGAGTAAATTTATAGTAATCGTTTCTATCAGAGTTGCTCAGAGAGTCTTGAAATATATTAGATGTGCTAGTGAGAGAGCCACCAATATAAGATGCAGATGTAGTATTTAAAGCTGTGGCTGTTGTACTTCCTGGATCAGGAAATCCTGAATAAGTTGGCATAAGTTGTCTATTATTTTATATAAAACAAACAATTGTATTGGCTGCAAATTACTTATAGCTTTGCAACTAACACAAGTTTATTGCTATTAATCAACCACAAAATTTTTGTTACTTCTGGCAAATTGTTAAACTGTGTCGTGATGATGCACCCTTTCACAAGTATGGTTTTTATGTCGTAATTTAAGTGGCTGTATATGAATTAGTTGATGTGAAATATTTCAAATCCTGATATTTGTTGCACCTATGTAAACAGATAAATGCATAAATTTGAGTCTAGTGTTTAAGTTTTAAATACACTGCTGAATCTTCCTAGTCTTTCATTAGCAGTTAATTTGGTTCATTTTAGCGAAAAATAAGTACTAGATGAGGAAAGTTATTGCCATTACGAAGCTGCTCAAACTTTTTGTAGCCAATTGTAATTTTGTTACAACTTTATAAATTCATCCACAAAAGAGTTATGTATTATATGTTGCTATGAAAATTTTAATGTTCTTTTGCATTTATCCTTCAAACTTCACTGCAAATAGAATTTAACTCTTAGGTAAAAGATGATGCATGCGTAAAAATACTTAATTTATTGATAGTTTTTGTTAAAAAAGTAAATTATTTTTTTAGAGAATTTTAGGATAAAAATTTTTCGGTTATATGCTGATTAAAAGTATTTCAAGGAAAATAATCGATAATACCATATCTGTTTTTTTCTTTGCTAACTCGTTTACCCAAAGCATTTTTCGCGGCATTGCAATATGTTTCAAGCTACTCGTCGCCGTCTCGCCCTTTGGTATACTGCTGTCACTGCTGTATTACTACTACTGTTTGCCAGTGGCGTTTATTTATACGTCCGCAGTACACTGATTGAGCGGATTGACGATACCCTTAGCCATGTAGTAGAAATAGTGGAGCGTTGTCTCACAACAAGCCCCTGTGCATCTAAGCTTATATTTGAGCCAATTAATGCTGATGCAGATAAATTTCGCATTAATGTAGAAGCCAGTTTTCATGACAATACCGACACCGTAGAAGATGACCACATCGACCTAGAATGGTTTAGTCCGACTGGTGAATTACTTTGGTCAACGCTATCCGAACCCCTAAATATTCCCATTCATGCCAACCGCACTGGTGAAACTGTGCGCGTAGTCAAGGCAGAGAAAGAAAAAGGCAAAGATGATAAACTCATTACTCCTAACTCCCCACTCCCGTTCGACTACGCTACTCCGACTACGCCCCTCGGCTTTGCTCGGGCTGAACTCAGTACAAGTCACGGCAAGCCCACTCCCGTTGGACTACGCTCACGGCAAGCCCACTCCCCACTGTTATTACGGCAAATTACCCAACGGGTGGAAGTAGGGCGGCAAGTATTAGGATATCTGCGTGTTAGTCATCCCTGGTTTGAAGTAACTAAACCTAGTCGCCAGTTAATTTTTGATTTGGCGCTAGGTATTGGGTTAATGCTGATTTCTGTGGGCGCAAGTGGCTGGTTTCTTTCAGGTAAAGCGATGGAACCTGTAGGTGAATCTTACCAACGCCTCAAACAATTTACTGCTGATGCTTCCCATGAACTTAGAAGTCCCATTACTTTGATTCAAACAAATGTGCAAGTCGCCCTTACTGACTTGGATTTAGCAGAGACAGAAACGACTAATTCTTTACAGTATCGCCAACAATTAAAGGTGGTGGAACGGTTAACGCAGCGTTTGGGTAAGTTAGTTAATGACTTACTGTTTTTAGCACGACAGGATAGTGGTATTAGCAAAGATACTTTTTCACCTTGTCCGCTAGATGCGTTGCTGATGGAAGTGGTTGAAGAACAACAATTGTTAGTCCCTAAGAAAAAAATCGCTCTTTCTCTAGACTTAGTTGACCCTCCCGCCTATGAAACTAGCCCGGAATTACTGGAAAATTGGTTTACCTTTGTGGGTAATTGGGATCAACTGGTGCGGCTGTTCACAAATTTAATTGCTAACGCTTTGCATTACACTCCAGCAGGTGGACGGGTGAAAGTGGAATTGGCGCGGATAGAGGGAATAAATCGCGTTTCTGGACTACGTTATACCAGCGCCCAGTTGCAAGTTAAAGTGAGTGATACCGGTGTTGGAATTCCAGCAGAAGCACTACCACGCTTATTTGACCGCTTTTATCGGGTAGACCCGGCACGGACTCATACAACTGCGAATACAGCTACAGCTAGTGCTACTGGTTCAGGATTGGGATTAGCGATCGCTCAAGCTATTGTCGAACATCACCAGGGTCATATTCAAGTTGAAAGCACTCAAGGCATTGGCACTACATTCACTGTCACGTTACCAATAAATCTTGAGTCTTAATTCGGCAATAAATATTTGTTTCCTGTGATAGAGGCAGACAAGTGAATTTATTTACTAATTTATATAGTAACAGTTGCAATATTTAGCAATTTAATTGCTTACTAATATAATATTATTGATATTTTATCTGAGTAATTAGTAAGCTGTTATACATTCAAATTGCATATATTAACTGCTAATTAAATTTGCTGTTTAAGAAACTTTTCTTTTGAATAAAGACAAATTAAATTGTATCAGGAGTTAAGAATGAATATCAAGTTTCAAAATTTTCGCAAGTCTGCTGAGTTATTTGGTGCTATATGCGGTGGATTTTTAATCACTCTACCAGCAATTCCTCAAGCACTAGCACAACAATCAGTACCACAACAATCTACTCCCAAGGTTAACCCTTGTCCTAGAATTTTTTACGAAGAACCACATAATAGTCAGGTTGTGGTGCCACAGGGATGTCCTCCTAATGCGCTAACTCAAAGACTAGCTGCTCAAGGGCTTCTTCGTGTACCTGTTACCCCATCACAAGAGCAAACAAAATTGAGTGTCGGTGGTGAAGCTCCAGTACCAAATGTTAGCTCACAAAGCCCAGTTTCTGCCGATCAAACTCAACAGCCTGCAACAGGGACGGTTTCTACTGATCAACAACAACTACAACCACGGCAAACCCCCAGCACTACGATCGCACTAGCAAATGGTAAAGTTAATGTTACGTTGGTAAATGACACTGCGGCTAAGGTAACCTACCAAGTAATTGGTGATACAGCACCGCGATCGCTAGCTGGTAAGTCAAATGTAACATTGCAAGCTCTAAACGCACCAGTAACAGTGACATTTGAACGAGAAGATGGTGGACAGTTGATAGTAACTCCACAACCCTCTTCAGAATCAGGAAGCTTGGAAGTTAGATTTAACGAAGCCACGAATGCAACACAGGGTAGAAGTGCTATGAGAATTGAACGAAACGGTTCAGTGTTCTTGAATTAGAAATAGTTAGGAGTGAAGAGTGAGGAGTTAATTATTAGTTATATGGTAGGGCGTTAAGTTAAAGCCATAACCACCCTACAAAAGAATTACTAACTTATAACTCCTAACTCAAAACTTCTATTCACCGTTGAAACATTTTAGTTAATTGGTTCAGCAATTGCACTTCTTGCTTGCTGTCTTCCAATGTCCGTGCCAGTATAATTGCCCTTTCGTAAAAATTTTGGGCAGTTAGGTAATTACCTTGTTGTTTGTATAACTGAGCGTAAGATTCAAAAGATTTTAATTCTTCTCGTAAATTTTGCAATTCTTTAGCGATCACTAAACGTTGCTTTAGTAAATCAAAAGCACGTTCATAACGTCCGACAGCAGTGTGAGCAGTAACTAAACCGTCAATTGCCCGTAATTGATTAGTGTGATCGCGGTTGGTTTTCGCTATCTGCATTGCCGCCCCATAAGTGCCGATGGTATCCTGATAATTTCCAGATGCTAGGTAGGCATCTCCTAAATTATTTAAGGTATTTGCCTCACCGATGGCATCACCAGTCTGACGGCGGAAAATTAAAGCATTTTCATACAATTTAATTGCCTTGTTATAATCTCCTAACCTGGCAGTTACCAAACCTAAATTACTTAAAGATAGTCCTTGTCCTTTAATGTTTTTGACACCGTGAGCAATTGCAAGTGCATCTTCAATAGTTTTGCCAGCAACAGCAAATTCTCTTTGTTGCAAGAAAAATGTACCGATATTATTTAGCACAAAAATTTGAGATTGGAAATCTTTAGTATCACGAGCGATGCCTGCGGCGGCGGGCTACGCCTACGCTAATCCTCTTCTTAAAGCATTCTCCGCCTCTTTTAAACTACCAAGCTGCACATAAGCCTTAGCAAGTAAATTGTAAGCTAGACCTTGTGCTTTCAGGTCGCCAATTACATGATATAGTTCCAGTGCCTGCAAACAAGATGTAATTGTTTGATTAGCATATCCTGAAGCATATTGTTTTTCACCGATACTCAGCAAGCTATCTGCTTCATCTCTTGATTGTCGCCCAACGGAACTATTTAGAGGGCGGTGGAGTTGTTGCGTAATATCAACCACACCCGCAGCTACGGGACTCAGCAAAAAAGTAAACAGTAAAAAGCTCGGTAAAAGTATTTGGGGACAAGAAATCGCACCTACACAAATTAAGCCTACCTTTTGCCTGGGAAATACAAGCCGTTGTTTCATAAAAATTACCCCTAAAGTTGCGGGTTTTAGTAGAAAGTCTAAGAAAAAGTTTTATTTTTTAATTTTAGACAATCAATATACGCATTTACACTTAAGTTATGATTGCGCTATATCTTCCCCGAAGTATATAGAGCGGATATCTGTGGGTAATTTGTCCTCTAGCATACGATAGCCTTCTTGGAGAAAATTGGCTACTTCGTTAGGAGCGATCGCTTCTCCTTCGGCTTGCAGATAGGCAGCGATTCTAGTTTCGCTCCAGTGGAAAGTTTGAACCATTAACACGATTAATCGCAAAACAGGTGGTAGTTGGTCTAACGCCTGTTGTACATAGCACCATAGTGGTGGCGAAGTCGCTTGCAGAGAATAATGAATTGCTTCTGTGGGTGGTACTTTAATTTCGTTAATACAAAAAGCTGTCATATTAATTAACCAATTTTGCATGGTTAAAGCTTCCTTACCTGATTCGGAGTCGATTAAATTTAGTCCACCAAGTTCGTAGTAGATATGTCGCCAGGTAACGGCAAACAGATAATCTGCCTGCACAGGCGATCGCGCCGAATGGCGAATTAAGGTATACACTATGGGACTATAGCGGCAAAAAATCACCGTGAAATACTTTCCAGCATCTGGATTACTCTGAAACAGAGTTAGTAGTTCATTGTCACTGTGATGGAACAGCGACTTCACCAGGGGATGATTAGCTTCTGGAAAATGAGGAATTTGCATAAGCCTTTCGATGGGTAGTTGTTAAAATAGTTTTAGGAATTGCACTCCCGTAGTTAATCGCATAATATCTTGGTGTTGCCCAATTTGTAGCCCCAACTCAGACTAGTTGAATATTGATAAACTAGAAACAAAGACTTAATATTTAGTCTTAATCGACATCATAAAATCGACTCCCTTATAGAATCCTTATTTGTTCATGGTTATAGCAGTTAGTGTGATATCGTTCCTCCTCAGTCCCCTTACCTTAGGCTCCTTTCTGCCTTCCCTGCCGTTAGATAGCCTGTTCTCCACTCAAGGGATTATGGTGATGCTGCTAGCAGCTTACGCTGGGGCAATGTGGATGTTCCTCACCAGTGCTCCAAAAGTACACACTGTAATGGTGTCGGATTTGGAGATTGCCCGACAGTTGTATGAAGGGCTGCTAGATTTGCCAGCAGCTGAGGTGCCATTGCACTACTACTACAATTACGAACAAACTATCGGCGCTACTGGCATTGATCCACTATATATGTCTACTGGACCGAGCTTGTCTAGCAAAATGATGAACAATGCCAACGATGGGCTGTGGTATCAATTGAAGAAAAACACCCAGTTACATGTGATTACTGGGGCGAGTTTAGGTACTAAAAATCAGCAACGCCACGTTTGTTTTGATCATGACTGCCTAGAAATGATTTTAATGCGAGTAGAAGTGCGCGGTTTGAAATTCAAGATTCGCAACCAGAAGCCCCTGAATTTTTTGGTTAAGGACTATGAAGGGCGTGTGATTGAGGTGGCTGAAGTAGCGAATTAGTCGTTAGATTTTAGATTATTTTAGGTTGGGTGGTGCGTAGCTTGCCGTTATAGCGCACTACCCAATATTTTTTATAGTAGGTGAAGCCTAGCTTGCTGCACTTCGACAGGCTCAGTGACCACCGTAGGCATCGCTCTACAATTGATTATCCAAAGTCATCATCGGGTTTTGCTAAGTAAAAGCTTATGACCGTGGAAAAGATGTACACATTTTGATCCAATACGGTTCAGTTAAGGCTAAAACTCTTAGTGAAAGTGAATTTTTTTAACGAACCGCCTTCGCGCAGCGTCTCGTTAGAGAAGAACGCCAAGGACGCAGAGAGAAGAAATAAATTCTTAACCCAAGCGTATTGCATCTCATCTGTATAAGACTTTTACAAAAAAACCTTGATTTCAGTCACTTTTGTTGCATTGACCTGCACCTTTGTTGCATCGAACTTTTTCAACTTGTGTGTACACCGTAGCCTAAAAGAAGAGAGGTTTAAAGAGAAGTGACTGCCGAAGGCTCTTGAGCAAGGAGGTTTCTAGCAGGGGGAAGACGCTTGACTGAGCTTGTACTTTGCCCGCTTATCAATCGTCCTTTATGACAGGGCTTGATACCCATGTTCCGATCAAGCTCCCTGCTCCCTTCCCCCCTGGTTCTTCGGTCAGAGTGTATTGCATACAAACGAGAAGCGTCCACACCCAACTGTTGAATGGCACTTACTAGCTCAACTCAATTGTTCAAACTTAAATTTCCCTTTAATAAACTTGTTAAAGTATTGACCTTTAGATGCTGCATTGTCTAAGTCATCCTTGACACTTAGAGGTACTTTGAAATACTCATAAACACTTCCACTATCAAATTCAATAGTCAGTGTTTGAGTTTTTGGCTCATAGCTAAATTGCTTAATAACGCTGCCTTCAGGCTTAAGTAACGGAAAGGCAATTACGTCTCGAATACTGGCACAATCAGTTAATAACATTACTAACCGATCAATCCCAATCCCTAAACCACCTGTAGGGGGCATACCGTATTCAAGGGCTGTTAAAAAGTCTTCATCTACACCTTGGGCTTCTAAGTCACCAGCAGCTTTTCTTTCAGCTTGGGCTTCTAAGCGTTCTCTTTGATCGACGGGATCGGTAAGTTCTGAGAAGCTGTTCGCAGTTTCTCGCCCTACTATAAATAACTCAAATCTTTCCACCAAACCAGGTTGAGAACGGTGAGGTTTTGCTAAAGGCGAAATTTCTACAGGATAATCAATTACAAAGGTAGGTTGAATTAAATTAGCTTCTACCTTTTCTTCAAAAGCTAAATTTAGTAATTTACCAATTGATTTGGCTTCATCTACACCAGGAATACTAGCATTTTTACTTGCTGTTGTTGCTTCTTCCAAAGTTTGGAAAGAATTGAAATCCAAACCTGTAAATTCTTTAACTAAATCGTGCATTGTAACTTGCCGCCAAGGTGGTGTTAAATCTATAGGTTCCCCTTGGTAGGTGATTTGCAATGTGCCGAGTACCTCTTGGGCGACAGTGGTAATAATCCCTTCTGTCAGCGCCATCATATCGTTGTAATCGGCGTAAGCTTGGTAAATTTCAATCGTCGTAAATTCGGGATTGTGGCGAGTCGAAATTCCCTCATTACGGAAAATCCGCCCCAATTCAAACACCTTTTCAAAACCACCCACAATCAACCGCTTGAGATGAAGTTCTGTGGCAATTCGCAGATACAACTCCATTTCTAAAGTGTTGTGGTAAGTAATAAATGGACGTGCATCTGCACCTCCAGCTTCACTTTGCAAAACTGGCGTTTCAATTTCCAGAAAATCTCGTTCTTCCAAATAACGGCGAATACCAGCAGTAATTTGGGCGCGACGGCGGAAAGTTTGCCGCACTTGGGGGTTAACAATCAAGTCAACGTAGCGCTGACGGTAGCGCTTGGCAACATCCGTTAATCCATGCCACTTGTCGGGTAGGGGCAACAGGGATTTAGTGAGGATAGTATATTGTTTAACGTAGACAGATAACTCGCCCTTTTCAGTCCGTTTAATAGTACCTTTAACTCCCAAAATGTCGCCTGCATCTGTGAGTTGTTTTAAGTGATTGAAGGCATCAGCATCAATATCTGCCATGCTTTCTTGGATACGATTTTTATCCAAATAAAGCTGAATTGTGCCAGTTTCATCTTGTAAAGTAAAGAAAGCCAGTTTACCAAAAACGCGACGCGCCATAATGCGTCCAGCGATCGCAACTTCTAAATCAACTTCTTCACCACTGGCTAAATCGGCAAACTTTTCTTGCAACTGCGCTGCATGATGGGTAGATTCCCAACGATAAACGTAGGGATTAGTCCCTAGCTGCTTGAGTTGTTCTACTTTCTCCAGCCTGGCGGCCCGGATATCTTCTTCCGACATGGTAACGAACTTTCAGGGGGCAAGATTAATTATAGATGCTGCAAAAGTTGAGAGTAAGAGATATTTGCACTTTGCAGATGATAATATCGCCAAACCAAATACAATGACATAATCTAGAGTGCGCTTGTGGAATGTAGATGAATATCACCGGATGCTTGAGACGGGTGTTATCACAGCCGATGAACGCGTAGAACTCATAGATGGGCAAGTTATCCCCATGAGTGCCAAAAATCCCCCCCATGCAGCGACAACGCTGTGTGCGTCTGATTATCTCAAGCGTTGGCGCAGCCTGCCACAGGCATCGCTAGCAGAAGTTGCCTTAGTTCGGGTACAAAATCCCATTCAGTTAAGCCAATACTCGGAACCTGAACCCGATATTGCTGTTGTCCGCATTGATGCGCGAAAGTACATTGATCATCATCCTGCACCCAATGAAATCTTTTTATTGATTGAGGTAGCAGATACAACGCTAGACACGGATCGGAAACAGAAAGCACCTTTATATGCTAAGGCAGGAATTGCTGATTACTGGATTTTGGATGTGAATCAGCATCAGGTTTATGTTTTTTGCGAACCGGGCTTGGAAGGCTACAATCTTGAATTTATTTTGCCGGAGGATGCAACTTTATCTTTGATTGCATTCCAGAAATTGAAGTCCAGATTAGTCAACTGTTTCCATAAGTTAGGTAATAGAATTTGAGTATGAAATTTTTTAAGTAAAAAGTGCGATCGCCTGACCGCATTTTATCCAAAAGGCTAACAGAGAAAATATTATTGATATCTTCTTTGACAAAAGTTCAAAATTTTTTTCTAGAAGTCAAACCTTTATTTCTGTCCTATTTTTAGCGAATGCCTAGATGAAATAGCCTTCATTTTCAAGTTAGTAAATTGCATGATTGCCTTGACAAAATCTTGCTGTTCTGGTTGCAAATGCAGTTTTTCTAAAGCTTGATTGATATTATTACCAGCCCGGAGATTATGATTAAGTTGGGCACGTTGCAATGTGTTTAATACTGCTTCAATTTCCCTGTTTCTTCTCTGACGCACAGCCTGGAGTTCTTGGCGTTGTAAGGGAGTCAGATTAATCTCCGACGAGGTGGAGTAGCTTGTAGTTTTGGTAGTTTGGGGAAAAATAACACTAGAATTAGTATGGATTTGAACGGGTGCAGCTAAGGCAATTCCCGGCATGGAAAGGACAAGAGCTAGAATAGCAGCGAATACAGAAAGGCGTTTTGTCAAGTGAATTGCCATATTCAGAAATGCCTACATCTAATTTAATGCTGAGATATAGTTAAGCAATTTTCAAGCCTTAATTTTGAATCTTGAATTTATCCATCCCCGAGAGGATGGTAGTTCAGCTAGAAAATATTATCCGCTTTAAGGGAATCTAAAAAACTATAATGGCAAACTTAACTGAATTATTTTGCTAAAATCCAAACTAAAATTCAATCTTAAAAAAGATATATATTATATAGTGCATTAGGCAAATCTAACACACTATAGATAACTTAACTCAGCACTCAAAATTACTCAGACCTTTTCATTCTGTCGATTTCCCTTTGTAATTCTTCAATTTGACGGCGTAAAGTTTCTGTTTCATTTGCAGAAGATTCTGCTGCAACATTTACTGATCCTGAAGCAGGCGATCGCTGATAATTTCCTCGGCGAATTTGCTGGTATTCTTCAGATACTGCCCACGCCCGTAAGTAATGCAAGCGTTCAACTGGAAAAGGATGGCTTAATAGGGTACCCTGAGCGCCATTATAAAGCAAAAATTTATACAACTGATTTAGTCCATCTTCATCCAGTGTCTGATAATTTTCTGACTGCTTGATAAACTCTTGTAAGCTACATTCGTTGGCATATTTATTACTACCGCCAGAGAGTTTCATCATCGTTGACATCACCGGATTCAAGTCATCCATCACTAGTAGTGCAGCGCGATCTGACGATAACTCAGCTTTTTGCCGCCACTCAAAAAAGGCGTAAATCAAGCCTTGCGTGACAATATTACCGATGCCGAAGGTCAATTCTCCCAAGGCAGAAGCAGCACTCATTGCCCACATCGCCATTTGAATTAAAATAGTATGACCACATTTAATATGCCCCAGTTCATGGGCTAGCACCGCTCGAATCTCGGCTTCGTCGAGTAAGTCTAGTATCCCTGTATTTATGACTATGTAAGGATTCTCTTGCCCCAGCGCATAGCTATTTGCTTGGGGATTTTGCGAGACAAACAGTGTCGGTTCTGGGTAAATATCCAAATCTCGGACGCATTCCCGAAACATCTGGTAAATAGTGGAATATTGACGCGGCCCGACTTGGATGGTGTTACCCATTAGATAGACTAACTGAGGGCGTTCGTAGATAAATTCCACAAATTTACGAGCGATTAAATCAAATCCTGGTAAATTTCGTAAAGCTTGCTCGGCTTGGCGATCTAGTGGATGCCTGAAAGCTTCGCTGGAAATTCCTGTGTAAGTTGGCATAATTCAGAGTATTGGTGATTAGTCATTGGTCATTGGTCACTTGTACTGAGCGTAGTCGAAGTATTGGTGATTAATCATTGGTGATTAGTCATTAGCAAAGGACAAAGGACAAAGGACAAATGACAAATGACAACATAATAGAAATGGGGCAATTGGAAGTAAAAGTCACTTTGTATGGAATTAAAAGCGTGTGATTGAGGCAGAAGTTCATTTTTCACTACATAACTTTTTGCGATCGCAGGCAGGGTTCCCTTCCTGGCCCCATCATTTGACGATGGCACGTTTGGTAGCACGCGCCTTGCGATTGGGACGTAGTGCCCTAATCCAAGTGGGGGCGGTTTGTGGCTATCAAGGGCGATATCGTACTAGTTTTGTAGCATCAGCCCTGATGTGGCATGGCCCTGTAATTATTGTTGCTCAAGAATCAGTGCAGCAACTTCTGCTGCGAGTGGAAATTCCCCGTCTACAGCAGTGGCTACCAGCTAACAAAGCTATTAGGACAGGTGATGCTTGGCCTGGTGCCCAGTTCCAAGGGCTACTGTTGACCTCGCCAGAAGCTTGGTTAAAAGGACAATTTGCTGGTGGCGATAGCTTTCCCCAAGGTATCCCCACAATTATTGATGGGGTAGATGATCTAGAAGATTGGGTGCGTGATCAACTTACCCAAGATATTCAACCCCATGATTGGGAGCAACTTATGCTGGCTTGCCCAAATCAAGCTGAGGCAATTCGTGAAGCACAGATACAACTGACACATGAACTTTTTCAGCATCCAGCCAATCCATATCAGTGCTACCTAATTTCTCAGCCAGAAATAGAAATTTTAAGCCGTCTTTATTCTGCTTTAGAGTCAGTACAAGCACTGCCAGAACCTTGGAAACAATTCTGGCAACAATTTCAAACCTTTGCCTCCCTTGCTCCCTCTGCCCCCCCTGCCCTCTTCTGGGTGACAATTGCTCATCGACAAGGTTTATTTTCTTTGCACTATGCGCCAATGGAATTAGGGGAAATCCTCTCACCCTTATGGCAGCGACAACCAGTAGTTTTAATTGGCAGCGCCATCGAACCGGAAACTGAGGCTCCTCTTTTCCGACAGCGCCTTGGTTTGGACGATTTAACTTGCCTGAAGTTCTCTGCAGATCAAGCAGAAGCAATTCAACTATATGTACCCTATAAATTGCCCCTACCTAACACGCCAGAATTTCAAGCGGCATTTATTCACAAAGTCCGCACACTGGTTTGTCTAAGTGCTACAGCACCAGGATTAACGGTTGTCTTAGTGGGGGATGTGCCACTCAAGTCTCAAGTTGCGACAATTCTGGCTTCAGAATTTGGTTCGCGGGTGCAAGTAGAAAAAACTTGTTTAGATGAAAATGGTATTTTGATTAGCGGTTGGGAATTTTGGCGAGAACATCAGCGAGTCTTGCCAGCACCTCATCTGTTAATTATTGCTACTTTACCTTTACCATCTTTAGAAAATCCACTAGTAGCTAGTAGGGTAGCTCGTTATAAGCGATCGCACCAAGATTGGTTTCGTTTATATTTGTTGCCAGCAGCTTTAAATGAATTACAAAGAGCGATCGCTCCAGTAAGAGAAAGTCAAGGTATTGTTGCTTTACTTGATAGTCGTGTAGTTAATCGCAGCTACGGCGCTCAAATTCTCGCTGCCTTAAGTCCTCTGGCACGCATTAACTATCTCGACCCCAGTTTGTTTTCTAATAGCGATGAAGAAAATTCTGCTTAAAGTTCAATTACCAGTGCCCAATACTTCAACTTACCTCGGCTCCGGTTCCATTGAGCGAAGTCGAGATGCTCGGCACAAGTCGCTCAGTACAAGTCGCTACCTCGACTTACTTCGACTACGCCCTTCTCTTCTTAGGCTACGCTTAGGGCGCAGCCTAAGAAGAGAAGGGCAGTACAAGTGCCCATGCCCAATGCCCTATCCCCAATTTAAATTTTGTCAACCAAAGGGCGATCGTCTAAAAGCAAGCACTATTATCAGTTTATGCAGGTGATGCGATTCAATGCCTCTCTGTAGCCATGATTTTTGGCAAGATAAATTTAGATAAAACCTAAGTAAAATTTGAGTTGCTGATTATGGGTGAAGCAAAGCGTCGTAAAACCGCACTAGGGGAAACATACGGTCAAGATACTCGCATCTTGCCTTGGCTTCCCATCACAAAAACTCAAGCCGAATTATTTGTCAATTGGACAAGTCGTGGTGCCTGGATAGGCATTGTTCTTATGGTTGTAGCATGGGCAACTATCCGTTTTATCGGTCCAGCCTTCGGTTGGTGGCAAGTAGTCAACTAAATGCTGCTATAGACCCACGCTGTAGGGGTTTAGCAATGCGCTTTACCCCTACGACAGATGTGATTTTTCAAAATTTGATATATTTGGTATTTCCTGTCAATACGTAAATCCTAAATTGGAATTTTCCCGCAGGTTTAGTCAGTATATGCTCCAAGTCTTGGGTCTATCTTTGTAGTATATAAAGAAGCACTTTTGACCTGAGATTATGCCGTCCTCTAAAAAACCCCTCACCTACCCATCAAGCTACAAAAGCAATCAAGTAGATGACTACCACGGTACTTTAGTCGCAGATCCTTACCGTTGGTTAGAAGATCCTGATTCGGAAGAAACAAAAGCTTGGATTGAGGCACAAAATCAAGTTACTTTTGGCTACTTGAAGGAAATTCCTACCAGGGAAAAAATTAAACAACGCCTCACCAAACTTTGGGATTATGAAAAATATGGCATCCCTTTTAAAGAAGGTGAGCGCTACTTTTATTTCAAAAATGATGGACTGCAAAACCAAAATGTTCTTTACACCCTAAAAACCCTCGACGACCAACCCAAAGTTTTACTCAACCCCAATAAACTTTCAGAAGATGGTACTGTTGCTCTTTCAGGATTGTCTATTAGCGAGGATGGTAAACTTTTAGCATACGGTTTATCTGCCTCAGGTTCTGATTGGCAAGAATGGAAAGTACGCGATGTCGAAACTGGCGAAGACCTCCAAGACCACCTGAAATGGATTAAATTTTCTGGCGCATCGTGGACACATGATAATCAAGGTTTCTTCTACAGTCGCTATGATGAACCGAATGAAAAAACTCAATTAGAAGATGTTAACTATTATCAAAAGCTCTACTATCATCAACTAGGTAAATCCCAATCAGAAGATGTATTAATTTACCATCGTGCTGACCAAAAGGAATGGGGTTTTAGTGGCGGTGTTACTGAAGATGGAGGTTATTTAATAATTTCAATTTGGCTAGGCACTGACTCAAAAAATTTGGTTTTTTTTAAAGATTTGACTAATCCTAAAGCTGAAGTTGCAGAATTAATTAACCAATTTGAGGCAGATTACAGCTTTATCGACAATGATGATAGCGTCTTTTATTTCCGCACGGATTTAAATGCACCACGGGGAAGAGTTATTGCAATTGACATCAAAAAGCCTGCACCAGAAAACTGGCGAGAAATCATTTCCCAATCAGCAGAAACATTGGAAAGTGTAGGCATACTCAATAACCAATTTGTTGCTGATTACTTAAAAGATGCTCGTAGCCAAATTAAAATATTTGACCTCAAAGGTACGTTTATTCGTGAGGTAGAATTACCTGGACTTGGTTCAGCCGGAGGTTTTGGAGGAAAGCGTCATGATAGCGAAACTTTTTATATTTTCACCAGTTTCACCATACCAGGAACTATCTATCGCTACGATATGGTAACTGGTAAAAGTACCATTTTCCGCCAACCACAAGTAGATTTTAATCCTGATGATTACGAGACTAAACAAGTCTTTTATCACAGCAAAGATGGTACTAGAGTACCAATGTTTATCACTCATAAAAAGGACATTAAGTTAGATGGAAATAACCCGACTTATCTCTATGCCTATGGTGGTTTTAATGCCTCAATGACACCTGGTTTTTCTGTGAGTCTTTTGGTGTGGATGGAGATGGGTGGTGTCTATGCTATGCCTAATATACGCGGTGGTGGAGAATACGGTGAAGAATGGCATCAAGCAGGAATGAAGAATAAAAAGCAGAATGTCTTTGATGACTTTATTGGCGCTGCTGAGTGGTTAATTGCTAATAAGTATACTAATACTGAGAAGCTGGCGATCGCAGGTGGTAGTAACGGCGGTTTATTAGTGGGTGCTTGTATAACGCAACGTCCCGATTTATTTGGTGCAGCTTTACCAGCAGTCGGCGTCATGGATATGTTGCGCTTCCACAAATTTACCATCGGTTGGGCTTGGACTTCCGAATATGGTTCAGCAGATAATTTAGAAGAGTTTCCAGTGCTGTACGCTTATTCGCCACTACACAACATCAAATCAGATACAGCTTATCCAGCAACCTTAATTACCACAGCCGATCATGACGATCGCGTAGTCCCTGCTCATAGTTTCAAATTTGCCGCAGCTTTACAAGAGGCTCATGCAGGTAATGCGCCAACGCTAATTAGAATTGAGACTAAAGCAGGACATGGTGCGGGTAAACCCACAGCTAAGATTATTGAAGAAGCCGCAGACAAATGGGCTTTTTTGGTGCGTACTTTGAATGTTGAAGTTTAAAGGTTGATTTATTTGTAGGGTGCGTTAATGCAGTGTAACGTACCACATTATTTCCATAAGCTCAATTATTGATTTTTTGGCTTTTGCAATAATCTGCTGTACTTCCTGATATCTCGGATCTTTTCTTTCTTCAAGAATACGCGCAGCTTTCCTATATTTATTAGGACTTACGCACGAGTTATGGAATAACGAACTGCAGAGGCGCTGAGGACACGGATAAATCAGTGTTTGAGAGATATGCGTAAGTCCTATTTATATGTCAATATGGTTCAGTTAAGGACTAATGGTGTAGATAATTGGTCTTTGAAGACGCGATAAATCGCGTCTCTACATAAGGGTTTTGGACTTATCTGAACCGTATTGGATTATATGTGTTCAATAATCTGACTAATATTCAAATTGAATGATGCGCTTTATACATGACAAATTCGCCAAAGACTATCTAGAAGAATTACTAAAAAATTACGGAGAAGTTAAGGCATCAAAAAAAGTTGTAGAAGAGATTAAAGAAATCGATGTTTTATTATTAAACAGCAAAACTCTAATTTACAAATCCTGGGTTTGCTAGGCAGATTTGCTGAAAATCCATCAGTAGATTAATTCTTGAGAAAAAAGATCCCCGACTTATTGAAGATACTGCTGGCGAATGGGGTGTATTTTGTTCTTTTTATAAAAATATCCCCTACTTCAGAAGTACCGTTGTAAACAGACAGCAAAAGCAAGGGGTTTGTTAAATTAAATTTTGTTTGTTAGCAAAACTACTTAACTGAGACAGCATCAACATCAATGGTGCTTGTAGTAGAAGTAGAAGCCTCAGTAGTATTAGGTGCTTCAGTAGCTACATCACCCTTACGAGCTTTCCAGCCCTCAATTACTAGCCCAGACATCTCAGAAACTAGCAGAGTTAAAAGGAAAACATCATCAATCTGTCCCACAACGGGTATAAAATCTGGAAGAATATCAAATGGGCTAGCCAAATAAACTAATGTTCCTAAAATTACCCACCAACGGTACTTGGGATTACGAAGTACACTACGATACCAAGTGTAAAGTGATTCAATTGAAAATTTCATATTTTGAACCTCCAGTTATCTTTTATTTTGACAAATTATTCTAAAAATTTCCGGTGCGAATAACCGCCCTAGTTATTCTGGAAGACGCTACTTATAATCTGTGAGCAAAACCTATTCTATAATTCTGCATAAAAAATTTAATACCGCAAGGGTTTGACAAATTAGACAGTGATTGTATTAATTTGAGATTATGGCAACCCAGCAGCAAATCTGTCCACCAGTTTAAGTCCAAGACCCCATCTTACACTGTCTTTTTAGGTTTCCAATAAATTTATATTTTGGAAGTCCCTCATTTTGCATTAATCTCTAGAATTAAAATGCCTTAGCACATTTGCTTTAGTCATGGAGGGAGGAAACTTAAACAGTGGATATTTTAGATTTATTTTATAAGGGCGGGCCAGCGATGTGGCCAATGCTTGTTTTATCGATTCTGTCTTTGAGTGTGGTTTTTGAGCGTTTGTGGTTTTGGTTGCGAATTTTGACTCACGAAAAGCAAATAGTCGATCGCATCCTGGATGCTGCCCAAAATAATTGGCAAGAAGCTGCTGACATTGCAAGACAAGCAAGTTATCAGCCTGTCGGGCGTTTTCTCTATGCTCCCTTACGTTTTCCAAAAACTGATGCAGAAACCTTTCGACTAGCACTTGAGGCTACAGCCGAAGATGAGTTGGCTGGAATGCGACGTGGCGAAAAACTTTTAGAAGCTGTAATTGCCCTTGCGCCTCTGCTGGGATTGTTGGGCACGGTTTTGGGTCTAATCCGCTCCCTGCGATCAATTCGGATTGGCGATTTGGGAACTGAATCGACTGCCGGAGTAACTACTGGTATTGGTGAATCCTTGATTAGTACGGCAACTGGGCTAATAATAGCTATTATTAGTTTGGTATTTTATCGCCTATTTCAAAGTTTTGTAGTTAACCAAGTCAAAGTTTTTCGGAAGGCTGGGAATGAGATGGAATTGCTCTATCGCCAGTCCCCCCCTGATTTTAGCAATAGTACATCAGCAATTGTGCCAGAAAATTTCACTCCACCCCGCAAGCCAGGGAAGACTAGGTTACCTGAACCTCCTGAACCCCCGAACGTATCTAATTAGTTAAGAATTCAACCCCCGAAGCAGGCGTTTAAATTGAGAAAATGAAAGTTAATCTACATACCCCAATTGATGAAGTCCAAATTCAAATCATCCCTTTAATTGATGTTGTTTTTTGTATATTGACGTTTTTTTTATTAGCGGCATTACAATTTACCCGACAACAGGCAATAAATGTTGATTTGCCCAAAGCCAGCACCAGTTCAGTATCTGGAATAACATCACAGAGTGGAAGTTTAATTGTAACTATCGATGCTGTTGGTAATACTTACATAGAAAAACAGCCTGTACAACGGGATGATTTGGGAGCGAGGTTAAAACAGTATCTCCAAGCAAACCCTAGTGCCGTTGTAGTGCTGAATGCTTCGCGGACAGCAACTTACAATGATGTGATTGAAACATTGGATTTGCTACGGCAAGTAGGAGGCGATCGCGTTTCTTTAGGAATTATTCCTGGTCCATCTCAATCACCCATAAACTCACTTAACCAGCCTAATATCCCCTCTTTCCCAATCGATCCTGGTGCAACACCAATACCCACCGTACCAGTTCCAGGCATCAATCGCGAAGGGAATCTTACCCCGAAATTCCCCTTAGCACCTAATTCTGTACCTCTTCCTGGCATAAGTCAGCATCCAAGTGGACAAGGTATCAGTCCTATTAATCCTGGTATTTCCAACCCACCAGCATCCCAAGCGCCTGTAGCACCCAAAAAAACCCAACCTAGTCTTAAAAGATGAGATAGGGGCATGGGGCACTTGTACTGAGCGTATCGCTAAAGCGAAAGCTCCGCTAACGCGTAGCGTCTCCAAGAGTTGCCGAAGTATTTGGCATGGGGCATTGAGAAGAGGACATGTAGCAAGTTTTGAGTTCTAACTTTTGTACCCTTGTCACCTTGTCCCCTTGTCCCCCTGTCTCCCCTGCTTCCTTTCAAACTTTTCTTAAACCTAAAGATATCTAAAATAAAATTCCGTTATAAAAAAATTTACTGCTAATTTATAGATAATTGGTTGAGCTTTAAAAATTTTTCCACTGAGAAAGTGAAGTAATTTATCACCAATTGCCATTCACGTTTCAAGGGTTGTGGCATGAATATTATGACGCTTTTAATTGTTTGGTTAGTAACAGCTATTAGCCTGTTGATAATTAGTAAATTACCTTTAGGAGTTGAAATTGATACTCCTGGTAAAGCCTTCCTTTCTGCCGCAGTGCTTGGTATCGTGACGGCAATAGTCAGACCGATTTTAAGCCTCATTTTTGCAGTACCAAATTTACTCACACTCGACTTGCTATCCAGCATTTTCACATTTATGATTGCGGTGGTTTGTTTTAATATTGCTGCTTGGTTAGTAGAAGGTTTTCGCTTGCGTTACGGTATTTGGAGTGCCGTTATTGGGGCGTTTGCACTGACTATAATTAACAGCTTAATCTACAAATTATTGGGCGTCTAAAATCAAAAATTAGGAGTAGAGACGCGATTAATCGCGTTTGTGCAAGAGTGATGAGTTAGGAGTTATTAACAACTCTTAACTCATAATTTATCACTCTTCACTTCCATCTCCTAACTATTCGTTGGAACTTGGGGGAGCAACGGGGGTACTTGATTGTTGTTTACGTTGTTCTCGTTTTTTGCGATCAGCTAAGAGCATATCTGCCATCACCACCAGCGCTTGCGCCATCTTCTCTAGGTTAGAACGATATAGCTCCAAATCCTTGTTGAGTTTGTCATCAGAAAGGTGTAAGCCAGCAGCGATCGCTTTGAGCGCCTCCGTTAGTTGCTTCTCATCTTTGACTAATTCAGGATCTGACTGTTCCAATAACGAAAATACACCAATTGCGAACAAACGGTTGTATTTAAACTTAGGATTGTTGGCGATCGCTTGCAGCTGTGCTTGCAAGTCACTATCTCGATCTAAAAAAGTAGTTTGGCCTAGCCACCCAATTAAATCTTTAACTGGCAAACCTTTAGCTACAGCTTGCAATCTTTCAGCATCCTGTCGATAGCGTTGCGGATCTTGTTCCATAGCCCGACATAGGGCGTTAAAAATTGATTCTTGATCCTGTTCTGGTTGATAGCCTTGCATGAAGCGGTCAAAAGTAGTGACGACGCCCAAGGCATAAATTGGATTGTAGCTAAAATCGATATTTACTGATAGCAGATGCATTTCCACCATCAATTCTTCTACTACCCGACGATAAATAGTGTTAATCGGGCGGGTATGAAGATTGTAAAAAGTTCGTTTTGTATCAGAGACAGTACGGACGTTATTCACAAAGAAAATGTTAAGGGCGACGTATCTTTATTTTCTCGCTTAAAGGCTACTTTGCCAAGTTGAGCTTTTAGCTGGTGATGGTTTCATTTACAATGTAGACAAATCAAAAGTATTTTATAAGCTAGTAGCCATAGGGGATTAAGACCATTTCTTCTAAAAAACTAGCCAAAAATATTTATCCTTAATGATTTGTTTATCACATTTATGAACTTCTCGCCACAGTTAATTGCTTTAGGTAACTATCTAGCTGGTGAATTTGATAATCAGGAACAAGCTATAAAAGAACCAATTTGGTATGTCCACCTCCGGCTGTGGCAAAGACCAATTAATCTGTTCACAGAAGATAGCATCACCCTGTTTGCCGAACAGGCTAACGTTGTTAACTTAGATAAACCTTACCGCCAGCGAATTATGCGGTTGCGCCAGGGCAGCAATAACAGATATTTTGAAGTACAATACTACATGCCTCAAGATCCAGACGCATTAAGAGGTGCAGGCAATAATCCGGCTCTCCTTAACACACTGACATCAGAACAATTAGATTTACTACCAGGTTGTATCCTAACAGTTACCCAGGAAACTCTAGCTGGCGATCACTATAAGTTTACCGCTACCTCATTACCAGAGACTAGTTGCAGTTTTACTTATCTTGGTAATAGTATCAACGTTTCCTTGGGTTTTGAAACTACTGCTTTAGAATTCCACAGCTACGACAAAGGAATCAATCCAGCAACTGGAAAAGCAACTTGGGGAGCGATTATGGGGCCTTATCGCTACACCAAGCGAAATCAGTATTCCATAACATAAAGTTATAATTCGTGAGCTATGAATTATGAATTTTGAATTAACTCCTGTACAGACACGATTAATCGCGTCTCTCCTGTACAGACACGATTAATCGCGTCTCTACTCCTAACTCTTTTTTAGCTAGCAATGCTACGAGGTACACCTTCTAAAGCTTCTTCTTCCGTTTCAAAGATTTCAAAGACAGTATCCATCATCGTCACTTCAAACACGAGTTTGGCTTCTGGATGTACATTGCAGATGCGGAAACTGCCCTTAACTTTATCAGCATCACGCATCCCAGCAACCAAAGATGTAAGACCAGAACTATCAATAAAATTTACTTGAGCCAGATTTACAACTACGTGGCGGCTGAGTTTAGAAATACACTCCTGTAACTTCAGCCGAAATTGCCAAGCAGTGGTGATATCTAGGCGACCTGCTGGGGTCAGGACAATAACGGTGTTTCCGTCTTGGGTTGTATAAGTTTTTTGGTCTATATGAATCATTAAAGCCTTCCCCGTGACATTTTTCTAAAGATTAACTAGTTACAGAATTTTCTAATACTGCCACTTGAGATTAACAAGCTATAGCTAAAATTGTCACCTTTTTTTGCTAAGTGCTTAACTTTAGTAGTTTATACTCAGCAAAATAGTGGGGAGTGGGAGAGATGAGGGAGATGAGGGAGTCGGGGAAGATCAGGATAATTATTATAACTCCTGATTCTTAACTCCTGACTCCTAACTCAGCACGGGCAAACGCCTTGCTATCGCTAACAGCACTCAGCACTATTTGGGTGTCCAGTTGATCCAATCTTGAGGCTTAAGGAAAGTTTCATACAACTCGGCTTCCGGTGTATTGGGTTCCGGTTGATAGCCGTATTCCCAGCGCACTAAGGGTGGTAGGGACATGAGAATTGATTCGGTGCGTCCGTTGGTTTGTAGACCAAAAATGGTACCTCGGTCATAAACCAGGTTAAATTCTACATACCGTCCCCGGCGGTAAAGTTGAAAATTCCGTTGGCGATCGCCATATTCTATTCCGTGTCGCCGTTCTACAATTGGTACGTAGGCTGGTAAAAATGCCTTACCACAGTCCTGCACAAAGGCAAACAAATCTTCCCAATTGCGGGTTGCTGGTGTTCCCACCTGGTTGCTATAAATAGCCGCTTTCCCATTGGGATTTGGCCCGCGATATAAAGCACCTTGACCATCTTGGTAATCAAAAAACAAACCACCTACACCCCGTGTCTCATCACGATGCTTCAGGTAAAAATATTCATCACACCACCGCTTAAACACTGAGTAATACTCTGGGTGATGTTTGTCACAAGCCTGTTTTAACGTTTTATGTAAATGTGCCGCATCTTCAGCAAAGGGGTAATAAGGTGTCAAGTCAATACCACCACCAAACCACCAGACTGGCCCTGCTTCAAAGTAGCGATAATTTAGATGAACTGTTGGTACGTAAGGATTGTGAGGATGTAATACCAGTGAAGTGCCTGTGGCATAAAAACCATGCCCTGCGGCTTCAGGGCGTTGGGTTAAAATTGAGGGGGGTAAATGATCTCCCCAAACTTCCGAAAAACCTACACCTGCTTGTTCAAAGACTGCACCATCACGGAGAATACGCGATCGCCCTCCGCCTCCTTCTGGGCGTTCCCAACTATCTTGATTAAATTTAGCCACACCATCTAGTTTTGCCAATGATTCGGTAATTTCGTCTTGCAGTTGTTTCATAAACTGACTGACTCTAGTCTGAGCGTCAGTCCCTGGCAAAGACTTGGATGATTCTGCTGATGTAGTTGGTGTTTGCGAGTTGATCAACATAGATTCCCGAACCTAAAAAATTACAATTTCCAGAAAGCCACAAATTTCTTATCTTAAAATTTGGGGGAAACACGCACCAAAAATCAAACTCTATCTGCCCAACCCGCTTTTTCTTAGTGGTTAAGCATTTATACGATTGATGGGCATCACTAGAGTTATTTTCCCTCAAATGCGTATAGGCTTGTATATTGACTAAGTTTTTTTTGAAATTCTTAATTGGAACATTTTGGTATAAACACTAGACTTTAGTCGTAACCTTGAATTATCAAGGGTTTAACTGGTCTGCTCAAAACTTCTTTGCCATATTGCTTATGTTATCTGTTAGCGTCTGTACCCAATACAGGCTTGCTATGTTTAGGGAATTTCTGAGAAAGTTTTAATTTAGGCAGGACTTAGGCAAACAATAGTAGAAAAGAATGATTTTCTTAGGGGCAATTCATGAGTTGCCCCTGAGTGCGTATAGTTTTGCGTAAGTCCTATTAAGGTTTGAGCGTAGTTGCCCACAATACCAAAGTTACCAGAAAGTGTCTAGCGAGGAGGATTAGGAAAATGCAAGGTTTGTTATCCAAATTCATCCACCGCAAACGTCGTCGGTTTTGCGCTTCTCTGGTGCGGACATATCGAGAGATAAGTTCTGCTTCTGTAGATGAGCTGTGGCAAAAAGTAGCTGATTTAACTGATGTTTCCTGGCATCCACTACTTAAGAGTACTAATGTACCCTACGGATTAGTACCCAAGCCAGGATTGATTTATCATGCTGTAACACGCTTTTGGCCGATTCCCATCCGAATTTTTGTAGAGCGCGTTAATCACAGAGAGATGCTGAGTATCAGAGTGCTGGCGATTCCTGGGATAGAGGAACGGGTGACTTATCAAGTAGAGTCAACAGTTTGTGGTACTTATTTGTCTTATTCTGTAACACTACGGGGTTGGTTATCGCCCCTAATTTGGTCTTTATCCCGTCCTTATACAGACCGCGTAGCACGGTCTTTAATAGAGGCAGTAGAAAAGACAGCATTACCAACGGTGTCTGGTAAGAAAAAATCCCTTAATGACAGTTGTTTGGATTTTTAAGTCTTGGGGATCAGGGACTGGTGATTGGGGGACAAGGAGAATAACAAATGACAAATGACTAATGCTCAATACTTCGACTTCGCTCAGTACAAGTGCCTTATGCTCAAAGAAAGTTAAGATTCTATTAGGTAATAATTCAATTTGCTAAGTTTTATTACGGCATTGACAGTGAAAACACTAAGCTGAACTTACTTAAGAAAGCATTCAGTTAATAGCTAAGATGTTTGCCACAGGTGTATTTATTCATTTTGAATTTTGAATTTTTATGTACGATGTCCTCGATTCTCGCTCTGTCTTAGAAGTGTTGCGACCAGTAGAAGACCCAGAACTCCGCAAAAGTCTGGTTGAATTGAATATGATTCGCAACGTGAAAATTGACGGTGGCAAGGTTAGTTTCACTTTGGTGTTAACCACTCCTGCCTGTCCTTTACGTGAATTTATTGTTGAAGACTGTCAGAAAGCGGTCAAAAAACTTCCAGGTGTTACAGATGTCAGCATAGAAGTAACAGCAGAAACACCGCAGCAAAAAAGTTTACCCGATGCCTCCGGGGGGTTAAGCCAACGCACTGGCATTTCTGGGGTGAAAAATATCATTGCTGTTTCTAGTGGTAAAGGTGGCGTTGGTAAAAGTACGGTGGCGGTAAATGTAGCAGTGGCTCTAGCTCAAACTGGGGCGAAAGTCGGCTTGCTAGATGCTGATATTTATGGCCCCAATGATCCCACCATGATGGGGCTGGCTGATGCCCAGATTACTGTGCGTTTCAGTGAAACAGGTGACATCCTGGAACCTGCTTTTAATCACGGTGTCAAATTAGTTTCAATGGGCTTTTTGATTGACCGAGATCAGCCAGTAATTTGGCGGGGGCCTATGCTCAATGGTGTAATTCGCCAGTTTCTCTATCAAGTGCAATGGGGAGAACTGGACTATTTGATTGTAGATATGCCACCGGGAACCGGAGATGCTCAGTTAACTTTAACCCAAGCAGTACCAATGGCAGGTGCAATAATTGTTACTACACCGCAAACTGTAGCCCTGTTAGATTCTCGTAAGGGATTGCGGATGTTCCAGCAGATGAATGTTCCGGTATTGGGGATTGTGGAAAATATGAGCTATTTTATACCTCCTGATCAACCGGATAAGCAGTATGACATATTTGGTTCTGGTGGTGGCTCAAAAACAGCTGCCGAATTGGGAGTGCCATTATTAGGGTGCGTACCGCTAGAGATTTCCACACGAGTTGGTGGTGACAGTGGTGTGCCAATAGTTGTTGGCGATCCAGATTCAGCTTCAGCAAAAGCATTAACAGCGATCGCTCTTACCATTGCTGGTAAAGTATCAGTTGCTGCCCTAACATAATTAATTTTAATTTCTATCAGCTTCCTAGGCTATGTCCTGGGAATACTAGGGCCGGGGATTGGGGATAAGGGAAGGGAGTAAGGCAAGCAGGGGAAGTAGAGGGGAAATAACCAATGCCCAATGCCCCATGCCCCATGCCCAATTCCCAATTCCCAACAATTAAAGCTAAAGTCTAAACTTACACAATGTTATTAAAAAGATCGCTCCCCAAAATTCGCTGGAAGTCTTGGGTTAAGCCTTGGCAGAATGTAGATTGGCTACTATTTTGTTTGCCGATTGCTGTCAGTATCTTTGGTGGTGTCATGATTCTCAGTACGGAACTGAAGCAGCCAGTAACTGACTGGTGGTGGCACTGGATGGTAGCAGGTATCGGCGTGCTTATAGCCCTGTTTTTAGCTCGCATCCGTTATGAACTCTTGATGCAGTGGCACTGGGTAACTTATGCACTAACGAACTTCAGCTTAATCGCCGTTATGATCGCTGGTACTAGCGCCAAAGGGGCGCAACGGTGGATTAGTATTGCCGGCTTTAACGTGCAACCCTCAGAATTTGCCAAAATCGGCATGATCATCACCTTAGCAGCTTTACTACACAGGCGTACTGCTTCTACCCTTGAAGGTGTTTTCCGCGTTCTGGTAATCACCGCTATACCTTGGGGATTAGTATTTTTGCAGCCAGATTTAGCAACATCACTGGTATTTGGTGCGATCGTCTTAGGAATGCTTTACTGGGCAAATGCTAACCCAGGCTGGTTAATTCTGATGATTTCTCCTGTAGTTGGCGCTATTTTGTTTAGTATATCTTGGCCTTTATCAGAGCCAATAGTTTTATTCAAAGAACTATCTTTTGGCCCATTAGGAATAGTTTGGTCATTTGCGATGGCTATTGTGGGCTGGCAAACTCTTCCCTGGCTTCGATTTAGTTTGAGTGCTATCGGTGCGTGGACTCTCAATATACTGGGTGGTGAATTAGGAGTCTTTGCTTGGAACCATGTTTTGAAAAAGTATCAAAAAGACCGACTAACTGTATTCATGAACCCAGATCACGATCCACTTGGTGCTGGATATCACTTAATCCAATCTCGTATTGCTATTGGTGCTGGCGAAATTTGGGGATGGGGTCTGTTCAAGGGGCCAATGACGCAACTGAATTTCGTACCTGAACAGCATACAGACTTTATTTTTTCCGCAGTAGGGGAAGAGTTCGGTTTTGTTGGTTGTTTGGTAGTGCTGTTTGCCTTCTGCTTAATTTGCTTCCGTCTACTGCATATTGCCCAAACTGCCAAAGATAACTTTGGTTCCTTGTTGGCTATTGGCGTTTTTTCCATGATTGTATTTCAGTTGATTGTCAATGTTGGCATGACAGTTGGTTTAGCGCCTGTGGCAGGAATTCCCTTACCTTGGATGAGTTACGGGCGTTCTGCTATGCTGACTAACTTCATTTCCTTGGGAATAGTAGAATCGGTAGCAAATTTTCGCCAAAGGCAGAAGTATTATTGATTCGTCATTGGTCATTTGTCATTTAGACTTCCCCAAAGACAAATGACTAATAAGAAGTATTAAGCTATTAAAAGGAAACAAGCGAGGCTAAAAACATGATTCTGCCTGGAGCAACTGTTCGCGTCAACAATCCCGCAGATACCTATTATCGCTACGAAGGACTCGTACAACGACTGACCGATGGCAAAGTAGCCGTATTATTTGAAGGTGGTAACTGGGATAAATTAGTTACCTTTCGCCTGAGCGAGTTGGAACTTGTAGAAACTACAGCCGGACGTAAAAAAGCCAAATAATATTTAGTTAGGAGTTAGGAGTGAGATTAGTTAAGAGTGAGATTAGTTAAGAGTTAAGAATATATGATTCTTCAACTTATCACTCTTAACTCTTAACTCATCACTCCTAACTCTTAACTCCTAACTCAGCACTCCCATGCGCCTCCCCCTACCACAGTTTGCTACTGGCGATCGCCATCCCAACCACATTGCGGAGGTGATTGAAACTACTAGTACCGAGTTTTTAGCTCAGTGTTTGGAACCTGAAGATATGAGCTTTCCCTCCATGCCACCCTTTGGTAGCTGGGTCTGTTCTGTAGATGAAGAATCAGGGAATCAAGTTTATGCTGTGGTATATTATGCCACAACTATGCCCATAGATTCCGTACATCGGGCTAGAGCTTTGGGGTTGTCATTGCAAGACTTACGCGAAGAACAACCCCAGATATTTGCCATGCTTAGAACAGAATTTCGATCTGCGATCGTGGGATTTGAACAATCTTCCCAGAATCAAGGTTATAACCAAAGAATATATCAGTATCTACCACCTCGTCCCCCGCAAATTCATCAAGCTGTTTATAGGTGTGAACCAGAAGCAATCATTAAATTTACTGAAGAACTAGATTTTTTGCGGACACTTCTTTGTATTAACGGTGCGCCAGTAGAGTCTTTGGCCGCAGCTGCCATTCGAGATATATACCAGTTACGTAAAGCTGACCGAGAATGGCTAATTAAAGCTGGACGTAGCTTAAGTGTGCTACTTAAAGACGACTATGATCGCTTGCGGTTCATTTTGAGTCAAATCCATCCGTAGGTAGTTAGTTCTAAGACAATTGCCTAGTTAGTGTAAGTTAATATATTTATTTATTTGATTTTTCCTCAGGTGGCTTCTCTATTTATATCGATTAAGGGAACTCCAAAAAATAAATTATCCAATTTCTGGACTTCACTAGGACTTTCCCTCCCCCTGCCCCCTGCCTCTAAAACGATGGGATATTTTTTTATTTGGAAGTCCCAAAGCGATCGCCCCCAAGATAATCGCGGTTTTACCACAGCCCCTTCAATTCCTACATCATGGAACTCATATCACAAGTTCTTGCTCTGGAACCAACTTCCCAAGTTCTTGGCAAGGAACCAATTGTTCCCTTTGCTATTTTGCTGGTGGTTATCTTAGTTATACCCATCATGTTTGAGCGGCTAAGATTACCAGGATTAGTGGGTTTGGTTTTCTCAGGGCTAGTACTGGGCCCTTCAGGCTGGAATCTATTTCAGTCGGACTCGCCGATGATTAACCTGCTATCAGACATTGGCTTAATTTACTTGCTGTTTATCACAGGGCTAGAAGTTGATCTAGAACAGTTTCGTCGGCAAAAAAGTCGTGCCTTCGGGTTTGCTAGTTTAACTTTCAGTTTACCCCTGGTGATGGTAACCTTAGTAGGGCTGATTTTAGGCTATGGCTGGAATATTTCAATATTAGTAGGTTCTTTATTCGCTTCCTATACTCTTTTGGCATATCCCATAATCAGCCGTTTGGGAGTAATTAATAACGAAGCTGTTACGGTTACGATTGGAGCTAAGATTTTTACAGATGTTGGCGCAGTACTTATCTTAGCCGTTTGTGTAGGCATTGTTCATACTGGAGCATTCAGCTTTGCGAAACTATTCACCTTGTCGGGTTGGTTAATTATTTACTCTGTTGCTGTTGTGACAGGCTTTGATTGGGCAGGCAAAGAATTTTTCAAACGATCTGGAGACGACGAAGGAAACAAGTTTTTGTTTGTGTTGATTTCTGTGTTTCTGGCAGCTGTAGGCGCTCAATTGATTGGGATAGAGAAAATTGTTGGTGCATTTTTAGCGGGTTTGGCGGTAAATGAAGCTGTAGGGGAAGGCCCTGTCAAACAAAAGGTGGTATTTATTGGCAGTGTGATATTCATTCCCATTTTCTTTGTTGACCTTGGCTTAACGATCAATCTACCCGCCTTTGTGAACAATGTAGACACGCTCAAGTTAACGCTGTTGATGATAGTCGGTTTGATTGCCAGTAAGTTGATTGCAGCTTTGTTCACAAAACTGGTTTACCGCTATAACTGGCAAGAAATGCTAACCATCTGGTCGCTATCACTTCCCCAGGTTACTACAACGTTAGCAGCAACGTTAGTGGGATACCGAGCTGAGTTGCTGCCAGTAGAATTATTACACAGCGTGATTGTTTTAATGGTTGTCACATCAACCTTGGGACCGTTGATCACTAGTAAAATAGCTGTTGGTTTGAATTCCTCACCCGCCGAAGATCCAACACCACCCCAACCTGACCAAAACGCACCAAAAACAGACAGTGCTTTTACTATCATCGTACCTATCTATAATCCCCACACTGAGCAGTATTTGATTGAAATGGCGGCGTTATTAGCGCGTCAGTGTAAAGGAAAAATTATACCGTTTGCGATCGCTAACGCTACCGCTCAAATGGATGCCCCACAGTTAGAAGCGTCTCTACAACGGAGTGAGCAATTATTAACAAAAGCTACGGTACACAGTCGAGGATTGGGCGTAGCCGCAGAACCAATGCTGCGGATTGATGATGCCTTTGCTCAAGGAATTAGCAGAGCTGCTCGTGAACAAAAGGCTAATTTAATCGTTATGGGTTGGGGTAAACGGACTGGGTTACGAGCGCGTTTATTTGGGAATGTGATTGATGGTGTGCTTTGGGCATCTCATTGTCCAGTAGCAGTAACACGTCTAGTAGAATCACCGAAAAAAATTCAGCGCATCTTAGTACCAGTAGAAAACTTAACAGCGCCGACATTACAGCCTGTACAATTTGCCCAGATGCTAGCAGAGGCAAATCAGAGCCATATTACTGTATTAAATGTGTGCGATCGCCGCACTAGTTCTAGTAAAATTGCTTGGAGGCGATCGCATCTCTCCATATTGGTATCTAAATTAGCTTTGACCAATGCTCCAGAAATTCAAATTATTGCTCATGAGAATGTTGCCCAAGCAATTTTGCAGGCAGCACGATTATATGATCTAGTAGTTTTACCTTTTATACGTAATCGTACCAGCCCTGGAGGATTAGCCATTAGCGATGTCACAACTCAGTTAGCCAGACAACTCACCTGCTCCATTGTCATGCTTGGAGAACCGCAACGCACTCAAACCACAAATTTAGTTATGTCTAAAACGGTTACTAGCATTACCTCTGCTGTATGATATGAGGCAGAGTTTAGTCCACTCACATGGACTTAGGCTGTGTTGGTGTAGTCTATTGGAGGGGTCGCATTGACAACAAACTTTGCAACAAATGAAAAACTCCACGCCACTTGCAAGATGGAGTTTTGGGCAGGGGAAATGGGGCATAGGGAAGAAGTTACCAATGCGCTATGCCCCAAGTGACGGGGAGAATAACCTCGTCCATCCACTCAAAAAAATTGAGTTTCCCGTTGCTTTCAATGAATCATCTGTAGGGGCGCACATTTGTATGCCCCTACAAACCTATGTATTTTATTGATACAAGAATATCCTGAAATAATATAAGTCTCTGCACTTATAATACAAAGCAGAATGTTGGTAAATAAAAAAACTTGACTATTGCAAAAACATAAGTAATTGTAAGACCTTGAAATGGGGAAAGTGTGAACTTATTCTTGCATCCAACTGAAAACATTGGTAACCGTAAAACACTTTATATTGTTGAAGATTTGATGAACTTTAGGTGGAAGACTGACAAATTTTGTTATTTTACTAGTTAAATTATTAAAGAAGCAAGTAAAAAATAACAAAAATATAACCGGAGAAAAATACGTAAATTCAACAACGCTTTTTGATTGAACTTTATTCTTTTTCTCGTTTTGTATTTTTGTCCCCAACCTGGGTAATCTAAAAGTGAGTGCAATAGCTACTGAAAATATTTGTAAATAACTGGGAAACTATGAGAATTTTGGTGACGGGTGGTGCTGGGTTTATTGGTTCCCATCTCATCGACCGACTAATGACCGATGGGCATGAAGTAATATGCTTGGATAATTTTTACACTGGTCACAAACGGAACATCCTGAAATGGTTAGATCATCCGTACTTTGAACTGATCCGCCACGATATTACCGAACCAATTCGGTTAGAAGTGGATCAAATTTATCATTTAGCTTGTCCTGCTTCACCAGTACATTACCAGTACAACCCAGTTAAAACCGTTAAAACTAACGTGATGGGAACACTCAATATGTTGGGGCTAGCTAAACGTGTGAAAGCTAGGTTTTTCTTGGCTTCAACTAGTGAAGTATACGGTGATCCAGAAATTCATCCCCAAACTGAAGAGTATCGGGGTAGCGTTAATCCTATTGGGATACGTTCATGCTACGACGAAGGTAAAAGAATTGCTGAGACTCTAGCATTTGATTATTATAGGCAAAATAAAGTTGATATTCGAGTTGTTCGGATATTTAACACCTACGGTCCGAGAATGTTAGAAAACGATGGCCGGGTGGTGAGCAACTTTATAGTTCAAGCCTTACGGGGTAATCCTTTAACCGTTTACGGTGATGGTTCGCAAACTCGTAGTTTCTGCTATGTTTCTGATTTAGTCGAAGGATTCATCCGCCTAATGAATAGCGACTACATAGGCCCAGTAAACCTGGGTAATCCTGGTGAATATACTATTTTACAATTGGCACAAGCAGTGCAAAATATGATTAATCCAGACGCGCAGATCAAATTCGAGCCACTACCTTCGGACGATCCCCGGCGCCGCCAACCTGATATTACAAAGGCAAAAACTTGGTTAAATTGGGAACCGACTATTGCTCTGCAAGAGGGGTTAAAACTAACAATAGAAGATTTTCGCGATCGCATTCAAAGCGATGTAAATAATTCAACCACCTGAGTAGCGCGTAGCGTTGCTTTAAATTTCATGCAAGCTCACCCTATCGGTAGCTGGTGTGCTTAGTGGCTGAGTTGACTGCCAGTGTTTCAGTGTAATATTGATACTTCTTTTAGAAAACTAACCCCAAGAAAAGTGAGGAGTTAAAAAATGCGTGTTTGCGTGATTGGTACTGGTTACGTTGGTTTAGTTACAGGTGCTTGCTTGGCTCATATTGGGCATGATGTAATTTGCGTAGACAACAATGAAGAAAAAGTTAAGTTAATGAAGTCTGGGCAGTCTCCAATTTTTGAGCCGGGACTCTCAGAAATTATGCAATCTGCAATTCAAGCAGAGAAAATTCATTTTACTAGCGATCTTGCTGCTGGAGTTGGCCACGGAGAAGTTCTGTTTATTGCTGTAGGAACGCCACCTTTACCCACTGGTGAAAGTGATACTCGTTATGTTGAAGCTGTAGCCCGTGGGATTGGAGAAAATCTCAATGGTGGTTATAAAGTCATAGTGAATAAATCTACAGTGCCCATTGGCTCAGGTGATTGGGTACGGATGCTTGTTCTAGATGGTATTGCTGAACGGCAGAAAGCATTAGTACCCGCAGGTGGGGTTCCGAGCGATGGTAAACTACCTGAGTTTGCTGCCGAGTTTGATGTAATCAGCAATCCAGAGTTTTTGCGTGAAGGTTCGGCAGTGTACGACACCTTCAACCCTGATCGCATTGTACTAGGAGGTAATAGTCAAAGAGCAGTAGCCTTAATGCGACAACTCTATGCCCCAATTGTAGAACGCAAGTACGCTGAGGATCACTCTTTACCCCCTGTGCCAATTCTGGCAACAGACCTGAGTTCGGCGGAAATGATTAAATACGCCGCTAATGCTTTTTTAGCCACTAAGATTAGTTTTATTAACGAAGTTGCTAATATTTGCGATCGCGTCGGTGCTGATGTCACCCAAGTAGCTAAAGGTATCGGTCTAGACTCCCGTATTGGTAACAAATTTTTACAAGCTGGTATTGGTTGGGGTGGTTCTTGTTTTCCCAAAGATGTCTCCGCTCTAGTTCACACTGCTGATGATTATGGCTATGAAGCCCAATTACTCAAAGCTGCTGTCAGTGTCAACGAACGCCAGCGAATGATTGCTTTAGAAAAACTCCAAAAAGTTTTGAAAATTCTTAAAGGCAAAACAGTTGGACTACTCGGACTGACCTTCAAGCCCGATACCGACGACTTGCGCGACGCCCCAGCCCTCAACCTAATTGAGCAGCTAAATCGACTAGGAGCCAAAGTTAAAGCCTTTGACCCCATTGTTTCCCAAACAGGTTTACGTCATGGGCTTTCTGGTGTGCTAGTAGAAACCGATGCCGAAAGATTAGCTGATGGCTGCGATGCGTTGGTACTCGTCACCGAATGGCAGCAGTTCAGCACTCTCGACTATGTGAAGATGGCAAAATTGATGGCCCACCCCGTTATTATCGATGGTCGTAACTTCCTCGACCCTGAAGTAATGATTCGGGCTGGATTCCAATATGTAGGCGTTGGAAGATAGAGATTTAGGACAGACGCGATTAATTGCGTCTGTACAGGAGTTAGGAGTTATCGCTTATCCTTAACTCCGTTCAAAACTTAAAGATTTACAGTACCGCCTAGATAATTCTAGGCGGTATTTTAATACGCTTGACTTACATGATAATTTTTTATCAAGAACTACGTGGAATACGTTCAATTTCAGCATATCCACTGAAAATAAGTTTTTTACCTTCAGTTTCTAATCGGTTAAGTCGCATTTTCACTCCATCAAGGTCAAAACGATCCAAATCGACCATATTATCTAAAATTTCTACTAGCGCCACGCTTAAGGTTTGCGAGATTTCGCGTTGTGCTTCTGGCACTTGGTCAAGTTCAATTTTTGGATCTTTGAAGGAAACTCGCCGCCGCCTTTGGATACCTAGAGTTAGGCTCATGTTCAGGGGAACAAGTTCGCCATTGTTTAAATCTGCTTTTGCTAGAAGCTGTAAGCGACTCTCTGGCAATAGCTGTACCTGTACTTCCGTAAAGGAAACTGGTTCACCACCAGATAATTCTGTCAGTGAAGGTACGGTAAGGTTAAGCAGGCGCTTTTTCACCAGTTCCGCATTAAAGGCTTGATTGATGCCTGCTTCTGATAAGATTACTTGGGCGATCGCTTGAGTAGGTTGCTTAAGACTGAGTTTGCCACTTAAAACCGAGCCAAAGTCAATGGCAACCGCATCAGTTTCAAAAGACATCTCCTCTACCGCGAAATCTTTCCGAATCACCAAGCCACGACCGCTCATCTTGAAGCTATCAATGCTGCCTTGCAAAAGCTTGCTGGAGGGGTAGCAGCGCACAAAGACTTCTACTGACTCGCTTTGGCTAAACAGGTGGCGAATCGTTTGGCTAGCGACCGTGTTGAGCATCCGCTCTCCCCAATCTGTACCTTTAGGATCTTGTAAACCAGTAAGTCCGCCGAACATGTGGTTTTGGGTCTCTAGAAGTTCTTTGTACTTTTGTAACAAACTGTGAAGAATACAGCAAGCGATCCCGTGATTAATTGTGCTGATGGGTAGGTATAGGATGGCTGATGGTTACAAGGTCGCTGTATCAGATGTTACTTTAAAGCTAGTGATGGGAATAATTAAACTAGGTTATCGGTAAGATTCTCACCAATAGTAATTATGATACAGCTAAACATTCTAGAACATGCCAAGCAGGGTGATACAAATGCGATTAACACTCTAGTAAGTCAGTGGTTAAATTTACCCAAAGTTACGCCAAAAACTAGTTTAAAACAAAATTGTCTACAGAAAATGCTGGAATCATTTGAAGTTCCAGTACAACAGTTGGTAGTCCCACTTATTTGTGATGGATTAATTAATTTAAGCATCCAATCTTTTAAAAATGTCAAAATCTACAGTAGAGTAACAGGCGAGGATTTTCCAGATTGGTAACAGGAAATTGAGATAGAAGCACTAGTAAATTCACATGTATTAACATCTAAAATAAATATTGAATATTCAACTTCAATTGCGATTAATAAAAGCAAAACAGATAATAAATTAACTGTAAAAGAACCATCTTTTTGGAATTTATTATTTGAAACAGTAGCAGGAACAGCCGAAGTAGTTGGCAGTGCTGCTGTTCAAGCTGGGCAAGCTGTTGCAGGAGCGGCTGTAGATATTGGCGGTCCGATTGGTGGCGCAGCTTTTCAGGCAACATAAATAGCAGGGCAAGCACTAGCAATTGTTGGCAATAATCCCCAATTGCAAGTAGCAATAAAATCTCTAAATAAAGATTGGTTAAATCCTTTAATTGAACAGGTTGATTTAGTGAAAGCTGAGGCTGCTGTGAGAAAGTTACAGCAAGAACATCCAAGCCCTTTCGATTTTGCAGGTTAACAAGCTCAGGAATATCTGGATTAGTAAATATGTGGTGACTGCCATTAACCCGTGATAGAGAAAATCCAAAAGCCTCAACCAAAGTCACCAGTTCATTAAATTGAATATTTTTAGAGCTAGAAATAACTTTCTTTAACAATTTACGTTTTTTCGACATTTATACACTTTATCATCACAAAATCAAAAGCGTGTAGATGCAAAGCAGCTTGTGATTATACATCGCTATATTTCTCAGCAACCGAGTATCGCCACCAAAATCCGAAGCAAGTCTTCTATATCAGCAGGAACACGATATAAATTCAGGTCTTGAGTTATTTGTTTAGTTTCTCGATTCAATAGACCAAATTGCCAAATATCCCCTGTAGAAACAGCCCCTTGTAAATTTACCTCTTGAGAGTCAGTCCACGCATCAATAGCAATCAGTTCTACCGCAAGCTGAGTAAAACCCCTTGCCAGATCAGCATTTTTAGCTTCTACAACTAAAAGCTTACGGTCTGCATGAAGATAATAGTCAAGGGAACCTTTTAACTGTTCTGTAACTATAAGAGGATATTCGATTCTAAGTTGAGCCTGAGTGTAATGAACAACATCCAATAAAATTGGCGCAATTAGTAACTCTCTACGGGCTGCCTCACTAGTCAAACTAATATATGGTAAACTCTCTTCAATTCTAGATTTGAGATTTGCGAGTCTGTCTAATTCAATGCTGGATTTTTGTAGATTAAGAGAGGAACGTTTTAAAGAATAGCCAAATTCAGCCAGTATATCTTCTGGCTCAAATGACATCTCAAAATAGCTTCTAAAAGTATATGAGTGATTTGATTGAAGAATGGGAATTTTGCTCATAGCTGCATAATTCATAATTGAGTTTTTTAACATACCATCAGATTTTCAAACGGATACTGATTTTTCCAACGGTAAGCATTAAAATCTCTGAAATCTATAGACAAAATTCTTCCATGCCTCAGATGTTCTGCCAAAACTACTAAGGAAGCATCGGCAAGATCCATTGGTAAGTTCCCATATTTTTCCATCAGTTCACAAATGCGCTTACCATGATGGGTTTGCAAATCAAAAGCCGTAAATACCCTTAAAAATAAGTTATTAATGAAACTTAATTTTGCGTGGTTTCCCATCTTTGTTAGCAGTAGATAGCAAGTTTCTGTAACAACAATCCAAGTCGTAATCAGAGGTTCGTTGACATTGGCAAGTACTGTTATTGCTTGAGTGTGGTACAAGTCATTTCGATTTGCTAAGGCTAACCAAAAGCCAGTATCAACGATAATCATACTTAGCTTTCAAGCTATCTCTCAAAATTAATTTGTAATTTACAGACAAATCCGAATCTGTATGACCACAACCAATAAAACCTGTTTGGGTCAGCATGAACAACGCGTTCTTTTGCTCCTGTTGAAGCTGCTGGTAATACAATTCAATAGCAGACTTAATCACATCTGTTACTGCCTGATTAGTCTGCTGTTGAATGTAAGCTAGTTTGTTAGCATACTCTTCATCTAATCGCGCATTAATTCGCATTGTTAGGTTCGTTTGTCATACAATTTGTATGACAAAAATAACATATCTCCTACCTCGTCAACAACTTCCGCCGCAGATTATCCAACGCTGCATTTGCGCTAACATGACGAATTAGAGCGCGTCCTCGTACTGTACCAAACTGATATTCAAAACTTGTCACTTCATCTTTTGGCCCAGCCAAACCAACGTAAACTAAACCCACTGGTTTAGTATCCGTCCCTCCAGTTGGGCCAGCAATACCAGTAATACTTAATCCCCAAGTTGTTGCAAGGCGGGTTTTGACTCCAATTGCCATTTGCTGTGCAACAGTAGCACTTACCGCCCCAAATTTATCTAAATCTTCTGGGTTAACCCCTAGCAGCCCAACCTTCACCGAATTGTCATAAGAAATTACTCCACCCCAAAAGTAATCAGAACTTCCAGAAATCTCAGTCAACATTTGCCCTAAACCACCACCAGTACAAGATTCTGCCACCGAAAGCGTTTCTTTTAATGCCCGCAACAACTGACCAACTACGGAAGCAAGAGTATCATTATTAATCCCGTAAAAATCCAGTCCGGCAATTTCTGTAAGTTGTTTCTCAATGGGCGCAATTAAGGCTTCTGCTGCTGCTTCTGAAGTTGCTTTAGCAGAAACTCGCAATCTTACTTCCCCCTTACCTGCATAAGGGGCCACTGTGGGATTTGGCAACTTCAAATAGGATGCAACTTTTTCGGCTAAAGCCGATTCACCAATACCCCAAAACTTTAGACTCCGGCTGTAAATAATTTCTTTACCCCAACCTTGACTTTTGAGAAATAGGACGGCTGTTTCTTCCCACATCAGGTGCATTTCACTAGGAACACCGGGAAAGGTAAAAATCGTGATTTCAGGACGGGGTTGCCAAATGATACCGGGTGCTGTTCCAGTGGGGTTTGGGAGAATTTCTGCACCTTGGGGAATTAAAGCCTGCTTGCGGTTACTTGATGACATAACCCGACCACGTTGCGCGAATTTCTGGGTTATGTCTTCAATGATGTCAGAGCGTTCTACCAACGGGACTTTAAAAAAATTGGCGATCGTTTCGCAGGTGAGGTCATCTGGTGTTGGGCCGAGTCCACCAGTGAAAATGAGAATTTGCGCTCTGGAAATAGCAATTTCTATAACTTGCTTCAACCGTTCTGGATTATCCCCAACCACTGTTTGATAGTAGTGGGGAATTCCGAGTTGCGCTAATTGTTGCGCCAAAAATTGAGCATTGCCGTTGAGGATATCTCCTAGTAGCAATTCTGTACCAACACAAATAATTTCTGCACTCATTGGAAGGAATAGTTAAGAGTTAGAAGTTAGGAGTTAGGAGTTAGAAGTTAGGAGTTAGGAGTTCAAAACTTAAAACTCATCACTCTTAACTCTTA
Organism: Nostoc sp.; assembly: GCF_036916735.1. Classification (GTDB taxonomy): domain Bacteria; phylum Cyanobacteriota; class Cyanobacteriia; order Cyanobacteriales; family Nostocaceae; genus Nostoc. Next base: position 51,272 of record NZ_JBALFV010000014.1, on the reverse strand, counting down.
ACTCCTAACTAATTATCATCTCAGGCTAATGCTGGTACAGGAATTTCCAGGTGAGGATATAAGGGGAAGCGATCGCACAATACTGCTACCCGTTGCCGACAATCTTGGGTTACTACGTCGGAATCTGGAGAAAGCAGGCGATCGCTAATAATATTTGCAATCTCGGTAAATTCTGCTTCTCCTAAACCTCGCGTGGTCATTGCAGGCGAACCTAACCTTAAACCACTGGTAACAAATGGGGATTGCGGATCAAAGGGAATAGTATTTTTATTAGCAGTAATATTCACGGTACTAACTAGCTGATCTGCCTGTTTACCAGTTAGACCGACAGAGCGTAAATCCACGAGGATTAAATGGTTATCAGTGCCATTTGAGACTAGCTTTAAACCCCGGTTTTCTAATTGATCTGCCAAAGCACGAGCATTTTCAATCACTTGGGCAGAATAGGTTTTAAACTCAGGCTTTAGGGCTTCTCCAAAAGCTACTGCCTTACCAGCAATAACGTGTTCCAATGGCCCACCTTGGCTGCCAGGAAAAACAGATTTATCTAGCTTTTTACCTAGTTCTGCGTCGCTGGTCAAAATTAAACCACCTCTAGGGCCGCGTAGAGTCTTATGTGTAGTTGTTGTCACTACATGACAATGAGGAATGGGATCGGGATGAAGACCACTAGCAACTAAACCAGCAATATGGGCAATATCGGCAAGTAAGTAAGCGCCGATTTCATCAGCAATACTACGGAACTTTTCAAAATCAATTATACGAGGATAAGCTGAATAACCACAAATCAAGAGCTTAGGACGCTCCCTCAGCGCCAGCTCCCGAATTTGATCGTAGTCAAGTTGTTCTGTTTGTTGGCTGACGCCGTAGTGGCTAACTTGGAACCACTTACCTGAGACATTTACAGGTGAACCGTGGGTGAGATGTCCCCCATGAGACAAATCCATCCCCATAATTTTGTCTCCTGGTTCCAACAGCGACAGGAACACTGCAAAATTGGCTTGTGCACCAGAATGAGGTTGCACATTCGCATGAGCAGCACCAAATATCTGTTTAGCACGATTGATCGCTAGTTGCTCGATTTTGTCGATATACTCACAACCGCCATAGTAGCGTTTACCAGGTAATCCCTCGGCATATTTATTTGTCAGTACTGAACCTTGAGCCGCCAGTACAGCAGCAGAGGTAAAGTTTTCGCTAGCAATCAACTCCAAGTGATCTCGTTGACGCTGTAGTTCGTCGTTGATTAACTCCGCGATCGCTGGATCGGTGGAGGTAAGAAAGTCTGAGTTAGTCTTAGTCACTTCAATTATCCTTATGGAAATTTGTACAACGGCTGATTTTGGTTGGTGCAACACCTAAAGTCTACTTTCAAGAGTTTATAGCCCAAAGTCTATAGTTCAATGATTTTTGACTGCTCTACAGAGGCGATTAATCGTCTCCGTACTATTGAGGTTTATTTGTGCCAACTTATCTATTATTAGACGATTAATTATCATAACGTTGCTTTTTGAAGCTGCGCTAAATAAAGCTTGTTGCGACGCCGAATAGCCCGCACTTCGACATGGTTCGACTCCGCTCACCAGCCGCTCAGTGACCATCGGACACATCGTCCCTCTGTGGGACAAAAAGCTGAACGCTTCGGTAATTGACTGTGCGTAATACAACGCTGGCAGAAGATAGCTACGAAGTTCTACGCTCGTATCTAAGGGTTGTTTACTGAAGTTTTAGCCCCATCGCCGAAAGTTTGGCAGGTTATGTTGTAAATGAATGTATTTTTAAGGATGTGTTTTCTGGCGTTAATGCTGGAAGATTAATTGTTGTGATTGCTGGTACTGCTAGAACCGCAGATATACTTGCAAATGCCTTATGTTGATTAAAATAGTCGAAAATTTAAGATCCAGCCATACTACCGAATGCTTGAGGGATAGTCTACGTATGCTCCTCACTTTACCATCAACAATTTACTCTAGTCAATTCGCTATGAATTTAGGCACAGCTGTACTAAGCATTAAATAATTATGTAAAAGCGATCGCTCGTAAAAATTACAAGTTAAAAAATTTGTTGTAATAAGTCATTGATCAAAAGATGTGATCACCCAGATACCAAATTAAAAGGGAATCAGGTTAAGCAATAAGGGTGGAGAGAAACAATTATTTATCTCCACCCTTATTGCTTTCCTCCATCTAAGCAAGAAGTTTAATTTATTGAAAGCGACGGGAAACTCTATCCCCAGACTTGGTCTTGCTACGCATTCCGTGGGTGGATGAGGTTGTTCCCCCCGTCGCTTGGGCCAAACAAACAGGGCATTGGTAGTTTCTTGCCCATGCCCCATACTTCAACTTACCTCGGCTTTGCTTGGCACGAGTCGCTCAGTACAAGTGCCCTATTTCCCATGCCCAAAAACTCCAGAGAGCAAGTGGTATGGAGTTTTTTATATATCCCTCTTGTGCTTAAAAGGCGACAGCTTGGGCTGTCCCCTTGAGCTGGATTGTTGTATAAGTTTGTTGCTGCCCCTGGTTGAATTGAGAAATTACAGAAAAGCGGTTTTTTGTGGTGATTCCTTTAGTTTCAACTTTTGCTCCGTTGTTATTTCCAAGGTTTACACGAGGTATGAGCAAGGTAAATGTGGTGTTGCCAGCATCTACTGTCTTTTTAATAGTCACAGTTACTAGCGTACCGATTTCCGTATCTACAGTACGGATCTCATCTCCCGTAAAGTTTAATGTCTGTTTCTGCTCTTGATAGTTGAAAAGGGGCTTACCAGTAAAGCTTGACGTTGAGTAATTAACACTGACTTTATTGCCATTTGAATTATACCCTGTAAAATTATACAAGTTCGGTGTTCTTACGACTTGGGCATGAGATTGTAATACAGGGATTGCGGCTAAGGTTATACCTAATGTCAATGATGTAATTAAGTTTCTTGTTTGCATATTTCAATAAGTTATTGCTAGTCTGACCGTGCCAATTTCAGATTTTAGATTTTAGATTAAAAATGATTTCGGTTCATTCCCCGCCCTTTGTGGGCAGAACAAATCCAAAAGGCACTCTCTACAAAACGCTGCGCGTAGCAAGATCCTTATAAAGATACGCAAACTCGCTCTAAGCAAAGTTATGCTGTTTGCGTTCGCGTCTCATATAAGAAAAGGTTTTACGCTGCGCCATCGGCAATCCAAAATCTGAAATCTAAAATTGTTTGCCGAAGATATCTACCCTGATGGGATGACAAGGAATGGAACCAATCTTAAAAGTGGATATTCCGCAAAACTTTTCAAATAAAACACATTGTAATTGTTATTAACATAATTATAATAAATTGTAATAGTATATAAAGCTACATTTATCTTGAAAATAGAGAATAAGTGGCAAGGAATAAAAAAAGGGATTTTTATACCCTTTTTGTAGGCTATTGGTCGTAAATGTCTTGCAAATAGGTCAACTAAAAAACCGACTATTACGGGATAGCGGAAATAAAGCTACCATTAAAAATGGTAAAAAAGGCGAGAATGTAAGTCTTTTGACTTCCAGAAGGCGATACTAAGGTTTTGTTTTATAATTAGAAATTTTGCATACCCCATTGCTTATGAAGCTACGTTCATATATACTCGTAGGTTTTTTTCTTAGCCTTTTGCTAAGTATTGTGCCTTTTTCGGGCAATTTCACCAATGGTGCAACACCAACAGCAGTCGCACCTGTATCTGCTGTTTCATTCACCCAAGGGGTACAAAAAACGGTATTAGACAACGGCTTAACAGTGCTAACTAAAGAAGTCCATACCGCTCCAGTAGTGAGCGTACAAGTTTGGTATAAAGTTGGCTCACGTAATGAGGTTAAGGGACAGAATGGCATTTCTCACCAGCTAGAACATTTAATGTTCAAGGGTACAACTGACCGTCCTGTGCAGTTTGGCAGGTTATTTAGTGCCTTGGGTAGCCAGTTTAATGCTTTTACTAGTTATGACGAAACAGCTTATTTTGGCACTGTGCAACGAGACAAACTCGAAGCATTGTTGACACTGGAAGCTGATCGCATGGAAAACTCTTTAGTTGGGCCGGATCAACTCACAAGTGAAAAGCGGGTGGTGATCTCCGAGTTACAGGGGTACGAAAATTCACCAGGCTATCGTCTGAGTCGGGCAGTGATGCAAGATGCTTTCCCTAATAGAGCCTATGGCTTACCTGTGGGAGGCACAAAAGCAGATGTACAGAAATTCACGGTGGAGCAGGTGCGGAATTATTACCAAACCTACTACAGCCCAGAAAATGCCACATTGGTGATTACAGGGGATTTTGCTACAGAACCTGTACTGAAAGTTGTTAAAGAAACTTATGGAAAGTTGCCCAAACGAGCCAAGACGGCTGTGGCTAAAAATTCCCCCCAGGTGACTGCTTCTACCTCTGCTGCGAAAAAAGCACCGATTGTCCTCAAGCAACCTGGAAGTGCAGCACTACTGCAAGCAGTGTATCCTCTGCCAGATATCAAGCATCCTGATGTCCCAGCAATTGATGTGATGGATGCCATCCTTACAGGCGGACGTAGCTCTAGGCTTTACCAAGCTTTGGTGGAATCTGGACTCGCTAGTTCAGTGAATGGCAGTGCTGCCGAACTGATCGAACCAGGTTGGTATGAAATTAATGCTACGGCGGCTCCAGGTCAAGAGTTAGAGAAAATTGGCCAAGTGCTTCAGGAATCTTTAGCAAAATTGCAAGAACAGCCAGTTACTACTGAAGAATTGAACCGGGCGAAGACGCAACTGCAAGCCTCGTATATCTTGGGTAACCAAGACATTACTAGTCAGGCAACCCAGCTGGGATATAACCAAACAGTAGCCGGCGATTATCGTTTTATTGAACAGTATTTGGCTGCGATCGCAAAAGTCACCCCAGCCCAAGTACAGAAAGTAGCAAAAACTTACCTGAATCCAGCCAAACAAACCATCGGCTTCTTTGAACCAACTCAACCAGATGGTAAACCAGGAACTTCTAGCGCTGGTTCTGGTCGCACAGTAGAAAATTTCAGCCCTGGTAAGCCTGTAGATCCAGCAGAACTGGCTAAATATCTGCCACCTGCCACATCAGCTACAGATTCGAGCAAACAATCATTACCAGAAGAGTTTACCTTAAATAATGGTTTGCGGGTTTTGCTCTTGCGCGATCGCAACCTCCCCACTATTAACCTGAGTGGACAAATTGACGCAGGTAGTGAATTTGACGGCAACCAAAAAGCCGGATTAGCGAATTTGACTGCGGCCAACTTAATGAATGGAACGCAGACTAAAAATGCTCTTACCCTAGCAAAAACCTTAGAAGATCGAGGAGCCGATTTGAACTTCGGTGCCACCCGCGAGGGAGTTAACGTTAGCGGTGAGGGACTTTCAGCGAACCTGCCGATATTGATTCAAACTCTGGCAGATGTATTAGAAAACGCCACTTTCCCAGCCGACCAGTTAGAACTGAGTCGTCAACGGGCACTGACAAGTCTCAAAGTCCAGCTAGATGACCCCAGAGGTTTAGGAAGACAAGTATTTCAGCAAGCAATTTACCCAGAAAATCATCCATTCCACAGCTTTCCCACAGCTGAAAGTTTAAAGAGTATTACTCGTGATGATTTGCTTGGCTTCTACCAGACACATTACCGACCAGATAGCACAACCATTGCCTTAGTGGGAGACTTTGATCCAGGTAAGGTAAAAGCTTTGCTCAATCAGGCATTTGGCAAATGGTCAGCCACAGGTAAGCCACCTGTTCTCAAAATACCATCCGTGTCATTGCCGGAAACTTTGACACGTTTAAACAAAGTGATACCTGGTAAGTCTGAAGCTGTTACCTATATCGGCTACAACGGTATCTCACGGAAAGACCCACGTTATTATGCAGCACTAGTACTGAATCAAATTTTGGGTGGTGATACCTTAGCGAGTCGCTTAGGTACGGAAGTGCGCGATCGCCAGGGTCTAACCTACGGTATCTATAGTGGTTTTGCTGCCGGAATCAATCCCGGCCCGTTCTTGATTCAGATGCAGACTGCTCCTCTTGATACCCAAAAAGCGATCACCAGCACTCTCGCTTTACTCAAACAGTTGCGCGAACAAGGAGTGACTGAGGCTGAATTCAACGCAGCAAAACGCTCAATTACTAATAGTTATCCTGTGGATTTAGCAAATCCTAGTGATGTATCAAGCATCATTTTAGATAATGCTGTCTTAGGACTTTCACGATCAGAAATCCGAGACTTTCCCCAGAGGATACAAGCAGTCACAATGGCTCAAATGCAACAGGCAATTGAAGATTTAATTAAGCCGCAAAATCTGATAATTGTCACTGCTGGCCCTGGAGAGACTGTACTCAAGGGCAGCTAATTACCTCAAGCTAAACACAAAGGTGCTAAAGTTTACTTTAGCACCTTTGTGTTTAGCTTCATACCAATTAAAAAACCGTTATACACTTCGTGTATAGCGGGAGTCTCCTAGAGGTATTAGATTAATTATTTTTTGGAAAAATAATGATGAAAATTAGTATAAAATCCTTCAGCAGAAAGCCTATTCTTCCAGAGTTTTCGGCATTCATGCTGCAAATCTAAGAATTCTTGGTCTGAAATATTGCTATGGAATTCAGCCACTTTCTCTGCAATATTTGGTATCTCTTTCTCATCTATCCATACGCAATATTTTTTCCAATCAATTGTAGAATCGTCAGGTAAAACGCAGTCTGTATCAATAAAAATTGGAATACGACCACAACTGAGGACTTCATATAGTCGAATAGAATAGTTTGCAGAACCACGACAGCACAAAATATAATCGCTATCAACCATATTTTTCACATATTCATCACGAGCCTTCTGTCTTGACTTTACATCTTGTATAGTTAAAAATGCTAATTGGTCTCTGATGATGAAGTTTGTATTTACTAAAGAGGGGTTTTCTGTAAGTACTTTCAGAGCTAGACTACGCAAAATTTGTCCTTTATAAGGCGAGACTCCAAACTCTAATGATTTGGTTAACATTGCCCCATGAAATAAAACCGTTTTTAGTTTCTTTTCCCATGAATCTGTCATTGCTAGGCCACAAAATCCAACAACAGGCTTCTCAGATTTATGCCTGACAGACATTTGACCTCCTAAATATTCTTCAACAAAATCTTCAGTAAAAGAAGGCATAATAATATCATTTTGCCTCTTTTTCGACCGATATACTGCCATCCGAAATACTGTTGCATTCTTGACAGTAATTTCTTCAGTGCAACAATCACCCGCAAAAAAAATAACTAATTCTTTGCCGCTATTAGCTACTTTTTCTGCAAATTCAATAGATATGCTTTCTGCTTCTTTATTAATTTTACTTCTCCAACTCTCTCCTCTGATCGCTCTCCAGTTTATAGGCATGACAACTAAATCAGCTTCCTGTAGCGAAGTCATTTTAAAAAGAGAATTACTTATCTCTATATACTTGCTATACAATCTAGACCAAGAGTATTTTTCAGTAGGGATAAATTCTGTCCAAAAAGGATAAAGTATTGGAACTGGCTCTATTTGTTTAGGAAGATAACTTTTATCAGAATAAATACTTAATTGCATACTTTAACCTAAGTTATGGTTAGTTGAATGACTAATATCAATTTAATGTCAAGCTGCATTACATCAGTAACTCTCTATTCTTGACGCTCTTCTTTAACGAGACGATACGCGTTAGCAAAGTTTTTTTGCAGAGAAGGCGTACTTGGCGGTTCGTTTAATATTTTGTGCATCTTCATAAAGAATTAATATAAAAAATTCTATGATAAATTTAATTAGTTGAAAACAACCTTTGGATTGACTTATTTTTATATTTCTATGCTAAGAAAATATACTTAAGATGATGTTAAGATGATGTTAATAAATTGAGACCGCAGTGGGACAGTTCTTGTTGGGAGCAAGGGAGAGGGTTTGCAGCTTTTTTCTTTTTTTAACAATGAAAATAGTGCAACTTGTAGGCGCAACAGCTTAAAATTATTAGCCGCAAAAAAGCTCGAAGCCTAGTCTGGATAAAGCATTACGAAATAGGCAATGCCTGTGTGTGTAACAGTTTAGCTATCGCAAAGCTTGTGATAAATGCGGGAGAAAACCCGTGCGTTCGCCCTACCCTTAATACCAATTCTTTAAAATAAGGCAACAAATGGAAGCCATGAAAGTCTTACTAAATCTTAGTTTCTTAATTGCAAATTGCGTTAGTGAGGTACGAGCGTCATTGCGAATCGCTATAACCCCCCTTTTTAGGTTTGTGAACATAGTGTAATCCAGCATATACCTGTGTTAATTAAGCTGCACTCACTTCACCAAATTTTGTCAAGAATCTAAATGCCTTCAAAATATAACTAGCGCAATCTCTAGGAGAAGTATTGTAAAACGATCGCCACGCACTCGCCTTATCCTCGTCATATCGTTCGCTGCGATGAGTATGGTTTTCCAGCCATGCCAATCGCACTGCATGGCCAATCAACACATCCAACACAATATATTCTTCAATTTGCAGCTTGGGATTATTGGCAGCGATCGCTCCTAATTCGATTAATGCTTCAATATTAACTTGGCGATATTCTGGAGCTTCGATTTTATTCAGCAAATGCTCAACTAACAGAGCAAAATTTCTTTCACCTGCTGTCATTTCCGACAGCATTATCTCACTATCTAAACGATTGCGGCGCTCTAATTTATCGCCAATCACTAAACCTTTGCAATGTTGCATTAATAGCCAAACTTGCTTAAAAAATTCTTTTGGTACGCGCCCTGTCGCACCCTCGGCTTGGCGAAACCGTCGCCAACCGCCTGGTGGAACTTCTATTCCTTCTCCTATTGTTGGTGACACTACCCAAGCAATATCACTTTCTTTTTGTTTGACGTGCAGTGATTCTTGCTGGCGTAACAAGTTACTCATGCCAGTATATCCAGTTAATACCTGACGCAAGCGCACTTTAACTTCAAAGGGAGAAAGTTGCATTAAGCGATCGTAAGCTTCATCTTGAGTGACATGCAGTTCCCGTGCTAGTTCGCTGGTGATTAATAAGATGAGATAGCCGAGTCTCAGCGTTAGTAGTCCCTGAAATAGTTTGGGTTCTGAGCGAATTAAAATGCCAATATAGATTAAAATCTCTTGAGTGAGGACGCGATCGCGTATATCCTCACGACAAAAATGATTAATTTTATCGGCAATTTCATCGTGAGACATGGGTACGCTAATCAAGGACGCTTCACTGTAAGCTTTACCCACAGCAATTTGCTTACCTCGCACTAAAATACTCGTGACTGCATCTGATAGGCTAATATCAACCATTTGCCGTAACCCCGCAGCCCGACGCACTACTGCCCAAATGCCTAAATCTCCGGCTTTGGTGTAAACTTCATCTAGTAAATTGGCTACGGTGACAGGATATCCTGGGCCACCATACCCAGTATCAAATTTCATTCCCTGCAAGCGAGTTAAAGTTTGCAATAACTCAATTTGCTCGTAGATATTCTCTGATGAACGCAAATAAGAAAGTAATAATCCCAAGTTAGTTTCATACTCCATTTGAAATTCTTGGGTATGTCCTAAACGCCAGTTTTTATCAGGATGATAAGCTAGATAATAGCAATGTGGGCTGGCATTTTTGACTGGCGATCGCGAAAATTCTGCATTTGGCAGAAAATCAATTCTTTGGATTCCTGCTGTTAGCATTAGCTGATTTAGCCGCCCTAATTTTACCCGCACACCGTTACAAACACCATCTTTGAGTTCTTGCATCAGTTCTAGTAATGCTTTTGAACCTGCTTCTAACATGGTGTGCGTTAACATTAAAGTCAGAGTCGGACGTCCTAAATCACTCCAATATTTTTGAATGTAAGCTAGTTCGCTTCTAATTTGATCCAGCAAAAAATGGTAATCAAGGGTTAAGTAAAACTGTTGAGAATCTGAAAATGAAGGCAAAAATACAATTGTTTCACCGCTAATCCGAAAGATTCTAGATGTTGTCAAACTCCGCAGCCGCCGCACTGGCCGCCCAGTTAAACCAAGTTTATTGTTACGTCCGATTTGGGTATAAATAGCAGAAAATTCTCCAGCTTTTCTCACTTGAATCGGTTCTACTTGGGCGGGTGTTTGCGCTTCAATTCCATGAACTTCTAGTTTCGTCTGTAAATCTTCATCTTCTGCTAACAAGGCAATTTGTACCAATGCCTCACGCTGTTTGCCAACACACAAATGTCTTCCCAAAGGGTCAATATCACCAACCGCTATTAAACCTTCACTCAACATTTCACCGAGAAAATATAAACTCTGCGCCCATACCAAAGGAATATTTTCATTGGGCAAACGTGGTTGCGTTTGGGGTGATAACTTTTCTGCTTCGATGTTTTCTGCCAGAACATAATAAAGTTCTGGCAATAAACGCAAACCATCTTGTTCTATGAGTAATGATTCTAAAAGCTCTTGGTATTTTTTAACTTGTTCTTGTTCGCCACGAAATAATCCATCTAGAACTAAATAAGTGAAAAATAACGGCCATTCGCATTCAATATGCTCAAATTGCTTGAGTTCCCACGGTTCGTAGTGCAAGCGCTGATGATCTTCTAAAATGGTTTGGTGTCCATCGCGCAGAAAACGTTTGCAGCCGTATTTACCAGCGAGTTTATTGATAATATCGTTGAGAGTGCGATCGCGTAACTCCAAATCTTCTACCGCAAAGGCAGGATAACTAATAATACTTAACAGCGCCGCATCAATTTCTTTGGAACCAGATTCTCTCGGTAATAGTGATTCTAAAGTAATTCGGGCACGGGCAATTTCATCTGGTAGCACATGAATTACCGATGCTTGACTACCACGCACACCAAACAAATCCAGTCCATTGATAGCTTCTAAAGCAGCTTTTGCCATGCCTACAGAACTGGCATTTAACTCAGCACTACCACGATTAATTTTATTACCACGTTCCCAAATGCCGTAATCTGGTGTGCGGTAAGCTCGTCCAATATAATAAACTAAATTTTGGACGAAATTCACTTCATCAATTGTATAAATTATTTGCAATCCTGCTGCCGTCATTTGCGCCAATATCAGCAAAAATATAGATGTGGCATCAAGTTGCAAATGTCCCCATTTGTCATCACCAACAACAATGTCACCAGTCGCGGTATTATATTTGGCGTGCAGTCCATCCAGTAGCGATTGAGTATGTTTAAATGTCTCTACTTTATGAGCCTGTCGCATCATTGCAAACAGCAACCCTCGCATCAGTTTGATGACGCTGTGTTCTAGTTCATAGGTGCGTCCTTCGTCGTCGTCAATCTTGCGGTATGCAAGTCCTAAACCCCAAACTGCCAAAATGCTGTAAACATTGTCTCGCACCCAGGCATCAGTATAATCGCCGTGGGCTGTAATCGCTGTACTCGCAGGTAACAAACCAGTAATCGGATTCTGGCGAGTCAGTACGATCGTTTTAATTTGCTGGTAGTAATAGTCCAAGCGAGATAGCAATTTGGTAGATGTTTTCATGGTTTGGTTTAAAACAACTTGCAAAATTTGACCCTATGGCTGTGAAGCAAATTATCTAAACCAAGCCAGAATAAGTTCTGTAATGGTTGATGGGACAACAGCTAAGGGTGTGTGAGTTTTTTATTATCTCCTGTTAATACGCTTCTGGGTACTGAATTTTAGCGATCGCAAACGAAAATACGATATTTGTTCAAATCTTCATCACTACTTATGTAGAGTTTATACCTGTCTTCACACGATTTCTGTTAATTCTAAAGAAGGATCAAAAATCTTTCAAAAGAGGCAACATTAGGTAAAAAAATCTTGACTAAATTATAGGTATAAAAACCTTTTAACATAAGAAAAGTTTGTAGAAAAGGAAATTAATTATGTCTCTGCGTTACAACGAAAATCATGCTCCCTTGGTAAAAGTTGTTTACTCCCAAGTTAAAGTTAACGGCAAAATTGAGTTAGTACCATTGGAGCTATACGCTGATGGTACGCTTAAGCGGTCTATTGGATGATAATTATAAATTAAGGGTTAGAAACTATCTATTGTCAGTTTTTTCTTGAAAGCTATTAGCTCTTTGACTCTAGATAAGTTAAGTGAACATCTGGCAAATGTAGGGTTATTACCGATGTTTGGTTTTCCGACGTGGGTGCTATCGCTTTACACCCGCTTTCCTGTACGCCCAATGACCGCCAACAGTGGATTAGATCAGAAGCGATCACCAAAGCTCAAACACCTTATCGCAACTATGAAGTGAAACCTTAACGTATTTCTGATTCTCCATCATCCAGATAACTATGCATAAAGTTGCTTGATATAAAATATTGCTTGTTAATGTTGTAAATATTTTAACTGTATAAAGTTTGCAAAAAAAATCTTTGATTGGCAAGACACATAGCTTATAGCAATAGTAAAATCTACTTTAAGCTAGACAAAAATTACCTAAGTTTCGGGGTAATTAAATTAAATATTAGTAGCAAATACTACAATAAATAAGTGATAATATTCAGTATCTCCCGGAGAGCGCTATTCCGGGTTAGGATGATGACTAGCGATGCCTTAATTTTAGATATCGATATTGATTTGTTGAAATTTTATGGGCAATAGTCCACCAGATGGCAGTATCAACCTCCTCTGATCTGGCGAGGAAGTCTCCCAGCGCGGGGGAGACTTAGGAGATATAATCATGCTGACACAAGATATTCGTGATTTGCTGACTGATACTACCGATTTAAACCAGTTGAAATGGGATTTAAATCGCTTGCAACCTGTGGATGTGGGAGACTACATTACACAATTGCCTGAAAAACAACGCGCGATCGCATTCCGTTTACTCAACAAAGCTCAGGCAATTGATGTATTTGAATATCTGCCAACAGAAGTGCAAGAAGAACTAATTAATTCTCTGCATGATGTCCAGGTAGTGCAGCTTGTAGAAGCCATGAGTCCCGATGAACGGGCAGAATTGTTTGATGAACTACCTGCTGGGGTAATCAAACGGCTATTGCAAGAACTGAGTCCAGAAGAAAGGCAAGCAACAGCAACGATTCTCGGCTATCCAGAAGGCACGGCTGGGCGGGTGATGACAACCGAATATGTCCGGTTGCGCCAAGGATTAACTGTAGGTGAAGCCTTAAGCAAGATCCGCCGTCAGGATGAAGACAAAGAGACGATTTACTACGCCTACGTCACAGATGACAATCGGACGCTGGTGAGAGTAGTTTCATTGCGCCAATTGCTGTTTACCTTTCCCGATGTTTTCATCAAGGATATTTCTAGCGATCGCGTCATCAAAGTTAGAACCGAAACTCCCCAAGAAGAAGTGGCGCGAATCATGCAGCGCTACGACTTAATCGCTATCCCCGTAGTTGATCGAGAAGACCGATTGGTAGGCATTGTCACTATTGATGATGTCATGGATATTTTAGAAGAGGAAGCTACAGAAGATATCCAAAAACTGGCGGGTGTCAGTGGTGATGAAGCAGCTTTATCTTCTCCCTTACTTACCATCCGTAACCGCTTACCTTGGCTATTGGGCATCATGGCACTATATATTGGTGCAGCCAGTGCGATCGCACCTTTTCAATCTGTAATTGCCGCAGTGCCAGTTCTAGCAGTAATCATGCCGATTTTTTCTAACACTGGTGGTACTGTTGGGATTCAATCATTAACGGTGACAATCCGTGGCTTAGGAGTAGGAGAAATAACATCCAAAGATACCTTAAAAATTCTCCGCAAGGAAATTCTAGCTGGTTTAGGTACAGCCGTAGCTTTAGCCGCAACAATGTTCTTGCTTTCCTTAATTTGGGCGCGACCCCAAGAACGATGGGTGGCTTTAATTGCCGGAATAGTAATGGCAACTAATACAATCGTGGCTGTTACACTCGGCACTTTACTGCCAATGGGTTTGACACGGCTGAAGCTTGACCCTGCTTTGGTTAGTGGCCCATTAGTGACTACAATGCTAGATACAATTGGGTTTTTAACCTTCCTCAGCCTAATTTCTCTAGCTTTAAACGTTTTCCATTTACCAACTTGAAAAGATTGGGCATTGGGCATGGGGCATTGGGCATCAATTGTCCCTTCATCTCCCTCATCTCCCCACTCCTTTATACAGACGTGATTAATCGCGTCTCTCCCCACACCCCAAATTCTATGCCTACTACCACTTGGAATCGTCATCACATTCTTTCCCTAGCTGACTTCACGGTGGCTGAATACGATACAGTTTTGCAAACTGCTGCCAGTTTTCAAGAGGTGCTATCGCGGCGGACGAAGAAAGTACCAACCTTGCAGGGACAGGTGGTGGCGAATTTATTTTTTGAATCGTCTACCCGCACTCGCAGCAGTTTTGAACTCGCCGCGAAACGCTTAAGTGCAGATACACTGAACTTTGCCGCAGCCACATCTTCTATGACTAAGGGAGAAACAATTCTCGACACGGCGAAAACTTATTTGGCTATGGGAACTGATATTATGGTAGTCCGCCATCGAGAGGCAGGAGTACCGAATGCGATCGCAGCTGAAATGGATCGTTTAGGTGTACGAGTTAGCGTCCTCAATGCTGGTGATGGTCAACATGAGCATCCTTCCCAAGCACTGCTAGACTTATTTACCATTTGTACTCTAATTGATCCAGCTAGTCCCCGACTAGAACTTTTAAAGGGGAAAAAGATTGCCATTGTTGGGGATATTCTCCATTCTCGTGTGGCGCGATCAAATATTTGGAGTTTAATTGCCAGTGGTGCCGAAGTGCATCTGGCAGCCCCACCCACCCTCTTACCCAAATTATTTGCCGAGTATATCTTGGAAGAGGCAGGAGTCAGAAATCAGGATTTTGTTATCTCCTCATCCCCCACTCCCGTTCGACTACACTCACGGCAAGCCCAGTCCCGTTCGGCTACGCTCACGGCAAGCCCACTCCCGTTCGATTACGCTACTTCGACTACGCTCAGTACAAGTCACGGCAAGCCCACTCCCCAACTATTTCTACATTGGCAACTAGAACCAGCTTTGCAAAATGCCGATTTTGTCATGACTTTGCGCCTGCAAAAGGAACGTATGACAGCTCATTTACTGCCAAGTTTGCGAGAATATCATCAATTATTTGGCATTACCCGCACAAAGTTGCAACTTTGTAAACCTAATGTCAAAGTTTTGCATCCAGGCCCAGTTAACCGTGGTGTCGAAATTAGTTCTGAATTGATGGATGACCCAGAATTTAGTCTTATTCAATCGCAAGTTACCAGTGGTGTTGCCGTTCGCATGGCGCTGTTGTATTTGATCGCAAGCAGTAAGGTCTAAGGAATTTAACTGTCACATTTACTTGATTTACCTACTGATTATATCGGTGAATAATATCTGAAATTACCTATAAAAGGCGATCGCTCAAAATGCCAGCATCAATCATGCGGTGATATTCGTCAATCGTCCACTTAGCAACAATCACACTCATGACGATTGATTCCTCCCAATGATTCTTGATATTTTCCCATTTTAAAGGTATATCAGGTCTGATTCAGAATCAGTCGATTGATTGAAGATACACACAGTTTGTCTTTAAAAATACTAAAAATTACTTATAGCTACATGCTTTACCAGAATAACTGTGTAGAGGTTGACAAAGCCCTATAAGGGTATCATTCTAGAGTGTTTAGAAGTAAACCACATGAGTAACCACATTAAGAGTTTATGGTAACAGCACAACCTATCACTATTGATTTGTTTGCTGGGGCTGGCGGCTTTGGTCTAGGTTTCGAGATGGCAGGTTTCTCTGTTCCTTTATCCGTTGAGATTGATGCCTGGGCTTGTGATACACTGCGCTACAACTGTCCTAATATGACAGTTATTCAACAGGATATCCGTGATTTAAACACTGTAAGTACCGTTAAGGATATATGTCTCTTCAAGCCAGATATTATTATTGGTGGGCCTCCATGTCAAGGCTTTAGTATTGCCGGACCAGCACAAAAAGATCCTAAAGACCCTAGAAATAGTTTATTTATTAACTTTGCTGAGTGGATATGTTTCCTTGAACCTAAAGCTTTTGTAATGGAGAATGTCAAAGGTTTACTTTCACGCCAAAATATTGAAGGCAGAAAGGTAATAAATATTATTAAAGAAACTTTTGAGAATCTAGGATATTTTGTAGAAGTATGGTCATTAAATGCTGTCGAATATGGTGTGCCACAAATTAGGGAGCGGATTTTTATTGTTGGAAATAAAACAGGAAAAGAATTAGGTATTCCTCCAAAAACACACTCCTTAGATTTATTGCATGTAAATAGCTCTCAATTATCAATATTTACCCGCACGGATTTACTTCCTGCCATCAGCTTGTGGGATGCTATATCAGATTTACCACCACTGAATGCACATGAAGGTGAAGAGGAACAACCTTATATTTCAGAATCTCTCAATAACTATCAAAGCTGGATCAGGAATAGCAATCAAACACTTTACAATCATGTTGCAATGGATCATTCCCAGAGACTTGTAGAACGCTTCAAACATATTAAATGGGGTGAATCAAGTTCAAACGCACCAAAAGAACATGGGGCTAGACGCCGTAGTGGAAATGGTGAGTTATCTGAGATAAGTTATGACCAGAATAACCGACGTTTAAATCCATATAAACCATCACATACAATAGCCGCTTCGTTTTACGCCAATTTTCTTCATCCTTTCCAGCATCGCAATTTGACAGCCCGTGAAGGGGCACGTGTTCAATCTTTTCCTGACACTTATCGTTTTCTAGGGAAGAAAACTGTTGTATCTCACAAGTTATTACATCGAGAAGAGAGATTCGACGAGAAGTTTCTTTGCCAGTACAATCAGGTAGGTAATGCTGTACCACCTATTCTTGCTAAAGCGATCGCACTTCATCTTCAAGATAAATTAGAGCTATGCCCAAAAGCGATAGGAATCCTTTAGTTCACGGCTCTAATCTTGAACAAAAGGAGAATCACCGCACAAAATACAGAAATGTTGAGAGTAAAAAATATCTCAGTGAGATTAGAACTGAGTATGATAAGTGGCGTTCAGCTAATCTCGAATTAGTTGGCCCTACATCAACACCTACTGATCAAGATGACGCAATTATTGCTACTAGGGTAGAACTTCTATCAAAATATAAGGACTTTTTAGACCAGCAGCACTATGCTGAGAAGTTTGATTCTAGATCGAACCTTCACTCTAGCGTGGTGGAAGAATTTCTCTACTATCTGTTTAAAGATTTAGTAAGAGACTTTGGAGAAAATGCTCTCATCGGCAAATCACATACATTCAAAGATATTTTCTTTGTGCCGCCAAAATACTCTGAGATGCTGAAGCGACCGTATGCACGTATTGAAAAGAAAGATCATGACTTTGTAATTGGAGCGACTATTCAAGTATCATTTGAAGCAGCAACACCACCAGAGAAAGATGAAAATCCTGGTGAAATACTCCCACTTATTAAAGAGGAACCGGAAAACTACTCTGAAGTTACAGTTACGGGAAACACCGAAACGCACATTTTCGATATTCCAGTTGTTGCAATTGAATGTAAAACATATCTCGATAAAACTATGCTCGAAGGTTCATCACGAGCAGCAGAGGACTTAAAGGCGAGAAATCCAAATAGTTTATATGTTGTACTTATGGAGTGGATCAAGCTGACCAGTGATGTTAATCTTCGGAAATACAAAGTTGATCAAATTTACGTACTACGTCAGCAAAAAAACACTGACCGAGAATTTAGGTATGAAGAAAAATATATTAAAAATTCAATTAACCCAGTTGTAGTTCAACATCTATTCCATAAAGTGCGGAAGCATCTGAAAATGGATTGGACTGGCGGAATTGAACACGGCATAGAGCGTGGGTGGCTAATTGACGAGTAGCTACTGACCTTATTCGGGGTTTGTGACACTTGTGTAAATCACCCATGACTAACGCAAGTGTTCCTTAAGAAGTTTTATTAACAAAAAAAACGGTAAAGGTTTGAATCCCTCTACCGTTTTCCATTATTAACAAAAAAAACGGTAAAGGTTTGAATCCCTCTACCGTTTTCCAATTTTTAATTTGAGACTCAAATCCCAAACCCTAAATCTTACTCAACACCTTGGGGTAACAATTCCCGACGCTGTTGAGAACTAACTTGCACAACGCCATTTTCATCCACATCAACAAGGGCAGTATCGCCATCCTTAATGCGACCAGACAAAATTTCTTCTGCTAGGCTATCTTCTAACAGGCGCATAATTGCCCGACGTAATGGTCTTGCGCCGTAGCTGGGACTGTAACCTTCTTGGATCAAACGATCCTTGAAGCGATCGCTGACTTCTAAGGTGATACCCTTTTCGGTTAGACGACCAAATACTTCCTTGAGCATAATTTCGGCGATTTGTGTCACTTCAGGCTTGCTCAATTGACGGAAGACGATAATTTCATCGAGTCGGTTGAGGAACTCTGGACGGAAGTACTGCTTGAGTTCTTCATTCACCAAGGAGCGAATCCGGTTGTAAGCTGACTCAGTGACATCTTCAGCAAATTCAAAGCCGATACCGCTACCACCTTTTTCAATTACCTTAGAACCAATATTGGAAGTTAAAATCAGCAAGGTGTTCTTGAAGTCCACCGTGCGCCCTTTGGCATCGGTTAACCGACCGTCTTCCAAAATTTGCAGCAGCATATTGAATACATCCGGGTGTGCTTTTTCGATTTCGTCGAACAACACCACCGTATAAGGACGCCGCCGCACGGCTTCGGTCAGCTGACCACCTTCGTTATAACCAACATAACCAGGAGGCGAACCAATCAGCTTGCTGACGGTGTGACGCTCCATGTATTCCGACATATCCAAGCGGATCATTGCTTCTTCCGAACCGAAGAAGTAAGCAGCTAAGGACTTCGCCAACTCGGTTTTACCTACACCAGTGGGCCCAGAGAAGACAAAGCTAGCTATGGGTCGATTGGGATTTTTCAAACCAACACGAGCGCGACGAATTGCCCGTGAAACTGCTTTCACAGCATCATCTTGACCAATTAAACGTTGGTGCAAGGTGTCTTCCATGTGCAGCAGCTTTTCAGATTCAGATTCGGTGAGTTTGTTCACCGGTACCCCAGTCCAGGAAGCGACAATGTGGGCAATGTCTTCTTCTGTAACTACGGGTTCTTCATGTTCAGAGCCAGTTGCATTGGTTTTGCTTTGAGCGATCGCCCGGATTTCGGCTTTGATTTCCATTTCGCGATCGCGCAATTCTCCAGCTTTGTCAAAGTCTTGAGAGCGCACCGCGTCATCTTTTTCTTTTAATATCTGACGCAGTTCTTTGTCTAACTCTTTGGCTGCGGGTGGTAGTTGGGAGTTAATCAAGCGCACTCTAGAACCAGCTTCATCAACTAAGTCGATGGCTTTATCTGGAAGGTAGCGATCGCTAATGTAACGGTCTGACAATTTCGCCGCCGCCACCAATGCTTCGTCGGAGATTTTCAGTTTATGGTGTTGCTCGTAGCGTTCGCGCAGACCATATAAAATTTCAATTGTTTCATCAACTGTAGGTTCGCCAACCATCACTGGTTGGAAACGTCGCTCTAGCGCTGCATCTCGCTCGATGTGCTTCCGGTATTCATCTAGGGTTGTAGCGCCGATGCACTGCAACTCACCCCTGGCCAAAGCTGGCTTGAGGATATTCGCTGCGTCAATCGCACCTTCTGCTGCACCCGCACCAATTAAGGTGTGTACCTCATCAATCACGAGAATGACATTACCCGCAGAGCGGATTTCATCCATGATTTTTTTCAAGCGTTCTTCAAATTCACCCCGGTACTTGGTTCCTGCTACGAGCAAACCAATATCCAAGGTGACGACGCGTTTATCTTCCAGGATGTCAGGGACATCTTTTGTGGCAATGCGTGAAGCTAAACCTTCAGCGATCGCTGTTTTACCAACCCCTGGTTCCCCAATTAGCACTGGGTTATTTTTAGTTCGGCGACCCAATATCTGAATCACCCGCTCAATTTCTTTGGCGCGTCCCACCACTGGATCGAGCTTATTATCCATTGCCATCTGGGTGAGGTTGGAGCCAAATTCATCCAGAGTCGGGGTTTTCGTGCGCCCGGATGAACCGCCTGGTGAAACTTCGGCAGTTTCTCCCAACATCCGAATGACTTGGGTTCTTACCTTAGATAGATCCACACCGAGGTTTTCTAGCACCCTGGCTGCAACGCCTTCCCCTTCGCGGATTAGGCCCAACAGCAGATGCTCGGTGCCAATGTAGTTGTGCCCCAGTTGGCGTGCTTCTTCCAAGGAGAGTTCTAAAACTCGCTTCGCCCGTGGCGTAAACGGAATTTCCACGGCAACAAAGCCTGATCCCCGTCCTATAATTTTTTCAACTTCAATTCGGGCATCTTTGAGATTGACGCCCATTGATTTCAGCACCTTGGCAGCCACTCCTGTGCCTTCGCCAATCAGACCCAGGAGGATCTGCTCGGTTCCGACAAAGTTGTGACCTAAACGGCGGGCCTCTTCTTGGGCCAGCATGATTACCTTAATGGCTTTTTCTGTGAAGCGCTCAAACATGGCTTTATCCCATCATCTGCGGTCGTGCCGGTATGCTGATTTTAGCACAGGCAAAGCTTTTGGATGCCTGTATAACAGATTATAGACATCCTGAACCTATGACTTGGGTTGATGGGCTAATTGTTAACTATTAACTACTCTTATCTGGCTAGTATACTGAGGAGCTTTAGTTCACCAGCCTTTTTGGGATTTATTACAAATAGCTGACTGCTTAGATTAAGGGTTTCTTGACTCAATCCCAAACACTTATATCTAACATATATATTTTTTTAATGTCAAGCAAAAATAAATAATATATATATTATTTATTTAAATTTAATTTTATATAAAATGTTTAAATAAAAATAAGTGTAGCAAAGTAACATTTTTTTGCTGAAGCCGCTCGCAAGCCCCAATAATTTAAGAATAGGACTTACACAAAAAGTGCTAAAAAGCTTAATTTATCAAATTGCCTTCTCTACGAGAGGCTTTTGCCAACGCGTAGCGTCTCGTTAGAGAAGAACCCCAAGAATCGTAGAGTTTGCGTAAGTCCTAAAAAATTAATAATGTCCAACACTTAAAATAATTCATAATTAATAATTACGAATTACGAATTAGTTAAAAAGCAACTGCCAAGAGAATTTTTCAAGGCGATCGCTGACAATGGAATACCATTGGTCTAAAGTTGCTTTAAATTTGGGGTGTTGTAAATCTGGAAGCCAAAGGATCAGGGCATCTTCATCGTTATCTTGGTAGTAACGTCGCCGCCGCCCAGCTGTTTTGAAGCCAAATTTTTGATATAAAGATATTGCCGCCAAGTTAGAAGCTCGAACTTCGAGGGTAGCTCGCTCCATTTTGCGATCACAAGCTGTCTTAATGAGTGAATATAATAAAGCCGCACCCAAACCCTGACGGTGATATTGAGGATGAACCGCCAAAATTGTAATGTGGGCTTCCTCTAAAATAGACCAAAAGCAACCGATTCCTAGCAAACTGGTGCTGGAGGAGGGGGAAAATAAGCCTAATATATCGCTATTGGGACTATCCAATTCTCGTTTGTAGCCCTCCAGAGTCCAAAGTCCACCAAAACAGGCTTGATCGAGTTCCACAATAGCACTGAGATTTTCTAATGTCAGTAATTTAATTTCTAAGTCTAATGAGATCACATTTATTGAATAACGTTACAAACCCTTTGTACACTGGGAATCGGGAGACGAACTCAAAGCCCCTAATTTGAACAAGGAAAACTTTTATAGTTATGGTATCGACTCACCCCACTGGGGTTCAACATTCTGGAAGTCAATATTTACCTCAAAAGCGTGACACCAAGGCAAATCCATCACCTAATCAGGAACTTTTACCCTTAACTGCCAGAGTTCATAATCATGACCTCCTGGAAATTGGTGGGTGTGATGTCACAACCTTAGTTAAGCAGTTTGGTTCACCTTTATATATTTTAGATGAAGAAACCCTACGTTCGGCTTGTCAGCAATACCGAGATGCTTTCAAGCAATACTACAAGGGCGAATCTCAAGTATTGTACGCCTCAAAAGCTTGGAATTGTTTAGCTGTTTGTGCGATCACAGCCTCTGAAGGACTGGGAATCGATGTAGTTTCTGGGGGAGAACTTTACACAGCCTTAGAAGCGGGTGTTAGTCCCAATAAAATTTACCTTCACGGAAATAATAAATCTCGTGAAGAATTAATTTTAGCGATCAAGTCTGGTGTTATCCTTGTGGCGGATAACTGGTATGAGTTGCGTACTCTTGTGGAAATTGCCCAACCTGGTCAATCAATCCGCATCATGCTACGGTTAACTCCCGGTATAGAGTGTCACACCCACGAATATATTCGGACGGGACACTTAGATAGCAAATTCGGCTTTGATCCGAATGATTTAGATGAAGTTTTTACCTTTGTCAGTCAACAACCTGCCCTTAATTGCATAGGAGTACACGCTCATATTGGTTCCCAAATTTTTGAGCGCCAACCGCATCAAGATTTGGCGGCTGTCATGGTGCAGTGGCTGCGGGATGCTGGGAAGTATGGTTTAAATATTACAGAGTTAAATGTTGGTGGCGGTTTAGGGATTAAGTACACAGAATCAGACGATCCCCCTAGTATTGAAGAGTGGGTGAAGGCGATTTGTGAAGTAATTCAAGCAACTTGTGCAGCCGAAAATCTGCCTTTGCCGAAATTACTGAGTGAACCAGGGCGATCGCTAATTGCCACAGCTTGCGTCACCGCCTATACTATTGGTTCATCCAAAGTTATCCCAGAAATTCGTACCTACGTAGCGATCAATGGGGGAATGTCTGATAATCCCCGCCCGATTACTTACCAATCAGTTTATCGGGCAGTAGTTGCCAATAAAATGTCTTCACCCTTAACCCAAACAGTTACAATTGCTGGTAAACATTGTGAATCAGGAGATATTTTGATTCACAATACCCTACTCCCAAAGACTGAACCAGGAGATATTCTCGTAGTTATGGGAACTGGTGCGTACAATTACAGTATGGCATCTAACTACAACCGTTTGCCCCGACCGGCAGCAGTTGTTGTGGCGAATGGCGAAGCAAATTTAATTTTGCAACGTGAAACTTATCAAGATTTAATTCGACAAGATCGTCTACCAGAAAGGCTAAAAAAATAGTCATTTGTCCTTGGTCATTAGGAACCACTGTGTTGCAGTGAGTCCAGCGCTGTAGGCGGGTTTCCCGCCGTAGGCGACTGGCGAACCCAGAGGGGAATTCCCCCCGTTAAAGCAAGTGGCGTTCATTAGCCAGGAACTAATTACTAATGACTAATGACTAAATGTAATTAGAGGCAAAAGTGTAATCCAGATGTCATGAGAGATTGGTGGAAGCAATGGCTGATAAACCTGGGATGGTCACAGTCCTTGCTACTTGGGACTCTGGATGTTGTGTTAGTGCTGGCGCTGACCTACATGATACTAGTCATTATTAGTGAGCGCCGGACATTGTGGATGGTGAGGGGATTCATTATCTTAATGCTAGCCTCTGCACTAAGTGGCAGACTCGGACTACCTCTGCTAAGTTTTGTATTGGAAAAGTTGGTAATTGGTTGTGCTGTAGCGATGGCAGTTGCTTTACAGTCAGAGTTTCGGCGGTTTTTGGAGCAATTAGGACGTGGCGAATTCCGCCAACTGTTTCAACCCGATCGGCTGGCAATCCCCAAATCTGATAGTGTAATTGATGAAATTGTTGAGGCTGTTAAAGAATTGTCAAAAAACCGCATTGGAGCTTTACTAATTGTGGAAACCACAGGACCAATTGATGAGCGAGATTTTTCTGTGCCAGGAGTAAAGCTAAATGCGGAGGTTTCTAAAGAACTAATCCAGACAATTTTTCAACCAAAAACTTTGTTACACGATGGGGCTACATTGATTCGTGGCTCACGGATCATCTCATCGGGTATAATTTTACCACTTTCGGGACGCACAGCCTCGCGCCAGTTGGGAACACGCCACCGGGCGGCAATGGGAATTACTGAGCGGGTCGAAAATTGCATTTGTGTCGTTGTGTCTGAAGAAACGGGTTCCATTTCCTTAGCGGAACGGGGAACCCTAAATAGACCCCTGACGATTAGGAAACTGAAAGAGTCATTAGAAGCTCTTTTGTCCCCAATCGTGGATAGGGAAGCTGTAGCTCCTGGTCTGTTAAGTTTTGTTCATCAGATAGGTGGGAAGACACTAGCACTGGTTTCACGTTTACTCAGATTACCATCGACCGCTTCTCGAGATAAAAAATGACAGCACAACAAACTAAACTGCAAGATTTGCCTACTGACTTAAAACGAGAACTATTGCCGCAGCACGTTGCGGTGATTATGGATGGTAATGGTCGATGGGCTAAACGTCAGGGTTTACCTCGGATTATGGGCCATAAGCGCGGAGTAGATACTCTCAAGGATTTACTTCGCTGTTGTCAGGATTGGGGAATTCAGGCGCTGACGGCTTATGCTTTTTCAACGGAGAACTGGAAAAGACCGCAGGAAGAGGTGGATTTTTTAATGACTTTGTTTCAAAGAGTTTTGCGCCAAGAACTGCGAGAAATGGTCGAAGAGAATGTGCAAATTAAGTTCGTAGGAAATTTGCAGGCTCTCCCACGATCGCTCCAACAAGAAATATCTCGTTCAGTGGAAGCAACCAAAGATAATGGTGGTATCCGGTTTTCAGTAGCAACTAATTATGGTGGACGGCAGGAGATATTACAAGCTTGTCAGGCGATCGCAAAACAAGTCCAGCAAGGTCTGCTAGAACCCGACGAAATTAATGAACAAGTATTTGAAAGCCACTTGTACACAGCCGGAATTATTGACCCAGATTTGTTAATCCGCACCAGTGGAGAAATGCGCCTCTCAAATTTTCTCCTCTGGCAGATGGCTTATGGAGAAATTTACATTACTGATGCCCTCTGGCCCGATTTTGACCGAGCTGAGTTTCATCGCGCCTTGTGTGCCTACCAGCAACGCGAGCGGCGATTTGGAAAAGTGTAAAATAGTACATTTACTAAATCTTTAGGATGCGTTAGCGAAGCTACAAAATTGGCGATCGCCCTCAAACAATGAGCGATGCCTGCGGTGGTAAACTATGCATTTTGGTAGAATCAAGCGGTTCAGTATTTGTTAAATATTGTTATGCCAGAGGTTGCACGCTTCTATGGAATTGTGATTAAAGTGTTCTTTGGCGATCACCCTCCACCTCATTTTCATGCAATCTATGGCGAGTACAATGCCTTAGTCAGCATTGAATCACTTGAAACCATTGAAGGAGATTTACCAAATCGGGCACAAAAGCTAGTCCAAAAGTGGGCAACTTTATACCAGTAATAACTGTTACAAATGTGGAATACCCAAGAGTTTCGTAAGCGACCTCCTTTAAAGTAAATTTAGTTAGGAGCAGTATGAAGTATCCCCGAATTCATTAAGCCAAAGCAATGGATGATACTACTTTAGTGATTGAATTTACCAATCAAGAGGTGAAAAAATACGATGTTCGTCATCTATTAGATACTCCAATGTTTTCTCCACTTCGACAACCCGCTTTTTTTAAGAACTTTAAAGTCGAGCCAGGGGGTTATGGGATTGTGTGGAATGAGGAGATTGATCTTAGCGAGTATGAACTTTGGAAGAATGGTACGTCCTTGATGGAGAGCGAAAACAAGGCTAGCGATCCCATTCAGCAGCCATAGCGATCACGGTAAACTTAGCGGGTATCGGGGCGGTTAACTGCTTTGGTGGAGTAACTGACCTCTTTGAGCGCTACAGCTAGTAACTTGGTAGTTTTTAATAATAATATTGAGGTTAATAAAAGTTGGAAATATTACCATCTGAGAATTTTATTTTCATTTCAATTTTATCTAAATTGTCTATAGTATAGTATGACCCTAAAATAACCCCATAATAAGAGTAAAAATATAGGAAGTTTTGTCTAATAGCTAAACTTCCTATGAATTAGTCTAAATTTATAGTAAATTGTACTTCGCACTTCCTTATGGCCCAGAAAACACGGCTTGTTCTACATCATCCCGACTGAGAGAATACTTGAATGAACGTTGAATATCTTGCCCATTTTCTCCAGATTGGACATATCGCACTACAATTTGCTCAACATCGAGCCATAGTTCAGCTTTCCAACTAGAGCGCTGTACATGCCAGCAATGCCTCTGTGTGTCGTCTTGTTGACAGCCTTGGTCTTTTAACCACTGTTCAATTTGTGGCAGGGGATGATTATATAGAGGGGTATCAGAGGGAAGAAGAGGCATAGGAATTTTAGATTTGAGATTTTGAATTTTGGATTAGGAAATTTTTTAGTTTTTAATTACTATAAAACTAATTAGTTGAGATAGATGGGTAATCTGCTGTTGTACAGATGGAGTTGGCTGTAGCAAAGGCGTTTGGAAAGCAGCCTCACCACGAGTTAAACCAATGGCAACTGCTAGTATTAGACAACCTACAAATGTTAACACCAGTATAAATAGAGCAAAGATTTCGCCAGATGAGAGGGGGCGATCGCTAGGATCGAGGTAAGCTGATTTTGACCAGTCATGAGAACGCGATCCGGGACGGTTCAAGTCAGGAGGTGGTTGAATCACCGCAAAGCGAGAATAGCCAATTTTTAAATCGTAGCCCAAGCGCCGTTCTGGATGGCTAAGGGTAGCGTAGGCTTCGTTGATTTGCTGAAATTTGGGAGTGGCGATCGCAGTAGGCAAATCTGTAGTATCAGGATGATAGCGTTTGCTCAGTTCCCTATAAGCACGACGAATGTCGATTACCGATGCCGAGGGATGCAGTCCTAGCAGGGAGTAATAAGTTGGTTTACTGCTTTGTGGCATTGCCCCGTTGTGATTCACGGCTGTTTGAGTCACCTTGCAATCAAGTTTTTTCTAATATTGTAAACCTGCTAATGGCATAGAGGCTAACCGCTTTTATTCCCACATTTGATTTCAAACCCACAATATCGCAGAGTTGGAGATTTCTTATACGTTTTTCATATATTTTAACCACAATCGCCGCTTTAGTTTTTAGTTAAGGTAAAACTTTTGAATCAGTACTAATAAATCAAATAATACTGTTTTATTCTATGGATTATATTATCAGTATTTTTTTACTAAGTGTCTATATGCCTCGTATAATTCCCTTATTTTGTCTATATACGAATACATCTCATTTTTTAATTCATCATAAAGTAATATTTTTTCTTGACTAACAGCATGTACAGTTCTATCAGTATTTATTCCTGGCTGTAAACAAAACTGGGTATCTTGTCGTAAATTGTGTCTACTGTAAATTTGATGGCGGCTTTATCTCCAATTTCCTTTTTCATACCCACCACACAGCTTATGTGCTGGGCAATAGCCTCTGCTTGGACTTCTGAATAACAAGTATTTAGAACAACACACTGCACTCCCCGACTTGCAAACAACTTAAATAGGTTTGCTAGAGAACTAGTTGTAACTAACTGTACTTCTCCTTGATTGTTTTCAAGTGCTAATCCTCCCTCACCTGCACCATGTCCGGAAAAATGAACAATTTGCGGTTCAAAGTCTAACATTGCCCGACGAAGATCGTCAGGACGAACTGCCCATTTGGTTCTTATTTGAAATTTATTCCGCTCTTTTGACCGCAGTAGCCCTTCTTCAATTTCACGAGATTTTTCGTCTAAACGCAGTTATGTTGTCCCTTTTGGATTAGCTGCCAAAATTAAGATTCGTTTGATGGAAATTTCACTATTCATTTGATTAATTTATACAGGGTAAATATCGATTCATTAAATAATCGAGATATACTCCCTTATCCTTAACTCAGTAAATCAGCACGGGGTTTAAAGATTTCAATTTGCCGTAACTTTTCGTACAGTTCCCGTTCTTCTTGACTAATGTTTTTCGGGGTAACTATTTGAATTTCTACTAATTGATCGCCACGTTTACCATCATCGCTAGGGTAGCCTTTATTTCCTAGCCGGAATTTTTGACCCGACCTAACTCCTTGAGGGATGGTCATTTTTACAGGGCCATCGAGAGTTGGTGCTTCTACCTGTCCTCCTAAAACTGCCTCGCTGGGAGTAACAGGTACTTGGCAGAGGATATTTAAACCATCTAGCTTAAATAATGGATGAGGATTAACAGTAATTTTCAAGTATAAATCGCCACCACCAACGCCTTGATTCCGCAAACGGATGGTTTGACCTGTTACCATACCTGGAGGCATACTAACTTCTAGCGATCGCCCATCTTCCAAACGAATGCGTTCATTACCACCTTGATAAGCTTTTTCTAGTGGGAGCGTTAATCTGGCTTCTATATCTCGACGGGTAGTGCGAGGTGGGGTGCTAACTGTGTAGGCAACTTTTGTTCTGGGGGAACGAAACGGATCGCTATTATTGCCATTATTAGACTTACTTGCCGCATTTTTATTTTTGACACCAATAACTTGATTAATAAAGCTTTCAAAATCAGAGAATTGGCTTGGATCTACGTCCTGATTGGCGTTGCGATCGCTAGCGCCACTTTGCCAAGTTTTAGCCTTTGGCGTCTTAGGGTTGCCTGCAAAGCCTTTTTGCTTCCAGTAGCGGCTAAACTGGTCGTACTGCGATCGCTTGGCTGAGTCTGAAAGGACTTCATAAGCCTCGCCGATATCCTTAAATTTTTCTTCAGATTCTTTGTTTCCCGGATTGAGATCGGGGTGATATTGCCTTGCTAACCGCCGATAAACTTTTTTAATTTCCTCACCAGAGGCGTCTTTAGATACTCCCAAAATTTCGTAGTAATCGCGGAAATTCGACAAATTTTGCATAGTTCAGTTATTTAAATTTTAGATTTTAGATTTTGAATTAATTAAGACACAACACTTAGAAGTTAGGAATTATGAGTTAGGAGTTAAAAGATTTAATTTGTAACTCCTCACTCCTCACTTCTGATTTCTCACTTTTATTAAGAGTATTACAACCAATCATTGTCTTCTTCATCATCCCAGTTATCTTGGTAGCTGGGACGGGATTTGCGTGGCGGACGGCTTTCATAGGAGGAAGAACGACTGTCTCGGCTATAGTCTCTGCCATAGTCTTTACCGTAATCTCTGCCATAGTCCTTACTGTATAAGTCGCGTTCTCGATATGTATCTCTAGGAAAGTCGCGTTCTTTATCTTTATCACCAGTAAAGATGTCACGGATTGTACCAAACAAGTCGTCATCTTCATCTTCAGCATAAGTTTGCCTGACTTCCCGATTTAGCTCATAGAGAGCATCTTGCAAATCGGCGTAGGCTTGATCAATACCGCGATCGCTATTTTCCTTAAGACTCTCTTTTAAGTCTCGGCAAATATTATCAATTCTTTGGCGGCGGCTGCGGGCAAACTGCATACCAAATTCTAGTGCTACTTCTCTAAGCTGTCGTTCTGCTTGGAAAATCAACGCCTCAGAACGAGTCCGCTTTTCTACCCTTTCTTTACGTTCGCGATCAACATCGGCGTATTTCTGAGCATCCTGAATCATCCGATTCACTTCCGACTCGTTCAAGGTAGAAGCGCCTTGAATGGTGATACTCTGCTCTCGCCCAGTGGTTCTATCTAGGGCTGTTACCTGTAAAATACCGTTAGCATCAATATCAAATGACACCTGAACTTGGGGAATTCCTCGTGGCGCTGGCGGGATGCCATACAGCTTGAAACGCCCTAAAGACTTATTGTTTGCTGCCATTTCTCGTTCGCCCTGGACTACGTGGATTTCCACAGTATTCTGGTTATTTTCCGATGTGGAAAAAATATCAGAACGGCGGACTGGGATGGTGGTATTGCGGGGAATAAGTTTTTTCATCACGCCGCCGATGGTTTCTAACCCCATAGAAAGGGGTGTGACATCCAAAAGTAGCACATCTTTGAGTTCGCCCGCGAGAATACCTGCTTGAATTGCTGCACCCACTCCCACTACTTCATCGGGGTTGACGTTTTCGTTAGGTTCTATGCCAATTAAGTCCCGTACTAGCTGCTTCACCATTGGCATCCGTGTAGAACCGCCAACTAACACCACTTCTTCTATGTCTCTAGGTGAGAGTCCGGCATCTTTGAGGGCGCGTTTTACTGGTGTCCGCAATCGCCCTACCAAATCACCACATAAGCCTTCAAACTGAGAACGCGTTAGACGAGTTTCCAAATGTTTGGGGCCTTCCTGATCGGCAGCAATAAAAGGTAAGTTAATTTCGGTGATGCTGACAGCAGAAAGCTCTATTTTGGCTTTTTCCGCCGCTTCCATCAGACGTTGTAAAGATTGTCTCTCGCGTCTTAAATCTACCCCTTCGGCTTCTAGAAATTGCTCTGCTAACCAATCTACTATTATTTTGTCAAAGTCGTTACCACCAAGTTGCGTATCTCCACTGGTAGCTTTAACTTCAAATATCCCATCGCCTACTTCTAAAATCGACACGTCAAAAGTACCACCACCCAAGTCAAAGACTAAGATAGTTTCCGTGTCACCCCGATCTAATCCATAAGCCAAAGATGCAGCAGTTGGTTCATTAAGAATCCGTAGCACCTCCAAACCGGCAATTCTGCCAGCATCGCGGGTTGCTTGGCGTTGAGAATCGTTAAAATAAGCGGGTACTGTAATCACTGCCCCTGTTACCGATTCACCCAGATAGCGACTAGCATCGTCGGCCAATTTCTTCAGCACCATTGCCGAAATTTCTTCTGGAGCGAAATCCTTATTGAGACGGGGACAGGCAATTTTAATATTGCCTACTTCGTCCTTGCGGATGGTGTAGGGTACACGCTTGGAATCTGGACTCAGTTCGGCATATTTGCGCCCAATGAAGCGTTTTACTGCAAAAAAGGTATTTTGGGGATTGAGGACGGTTTGTCGCTGTGCCATTTGCCCAACCACCCTTTCCCCTTCTTTGCTGAAGCCAACTACGGAGGGGGTTATTCGCATTCCTTCTGCATTGGCAATCACCACCGGCTTGCCACCCTCCATAACGGCGACTACTGAGTTGGTTGTACCCAAGTCGATGCCGACTACCTTGCCCATGCGTTACTCTTCTCCTAAAGTGTCTTATATATTTATTATGATTGGGCGGAACTACCTCTAGCTTTGTGCTAGTAGATGAAAACACCTCAATGGTATAATAGTGATCATTAAGGCAATAAGCTAAGAAGTGCAGCTAGAGGAGATAGTTGCAAGACTAGGATAGCATTGACGATGATTGGTATGTCCAAGCAGCCTCAATTCTTGTTATCCAGCTACTTCTATGTACTGTATCTGCAAGTTTGTAAATGCACCTTAATAATACTTGCTTCTTTGAGTGGCGGAAAATCTTAATATTGCAACTATTTTAACCATTTGAATTTAACAGAGCGATTACAAACTTCCTTAACTGAGATTGCGCGAGAACGCGATCCTTACATGGCAACGGCTGGACATTTTTTTGTCCAAGAATACATTCGCCAGCAATTTTCCCAATGGGGGAGTGTGGAAATCCACACCTTTGAAGTCAGGGGAAAAGCTTGTAATAACTTGATATTAAATTTACCCTCTCAAGGGCGACGACAAAAAAAGGATTTGCCACCTATCTTAATTGGCGCTCATTATGATGGCGTTCCGGGAACAGTAGCGGCTGATGATAATGCCACCGGTGTGGCGGTGTTGCTGGAATTAGCCAGGAAGTTTGCTGCCCAAGCGATAAGATATCCCTTAAGGCTAGTTGCTTTCGATATGGAAGAATACGGCTTACTGGGTAGTGCTGATTATGCAGCGCTGTTGCACGAACAAAAGCAACAGCTACGCTTAATGATCTCCCTAGAAATGCTGGGCTATACTGATTCTGTGCCTGGTTCCCAAAGTTACCCCCCTCCTCTGGAACGCTTCTACCCAGACAGAGGCGATTTTATTGCTTTAATTGGTAATTTGCGGACATTGCCTGATTTAATTGGCATGAGCCGTAATATTCGCAAGGCTGGCGTACCTAGTCAGTGGCTACCTGTGCCGAATCGAGGTTTAATAGTTCCCCAAACTAGACTTAGCGATCATGCACCTTTCTGGGATTTGGGCTATCCGGCAATGATGGTGACAGATACGGCATTCTTGCGAAATCCACATTATCACAAAGCTAGTGATGCGATCGCTACTTTGAATTTAGATTTTCTTAGCGGTGTATGTGAAGGGTTGGAAATTGCAATTCGGCGGTTGTGAAAATATTAGACATATCCAAAAATTAAATATGCATTATCCAGAACCCTTGTAGAGAGGTAGCAGTGCTACTTCTCTACATTCTTTTTGCCCAGATGCCCATTTTCCATTCCCCAATGCAGTTGTTACCAATCACCACTTTGTAGACTATGAGGATTGTACGAATTGACACGAAACAATGAGGCTAATGAATGCCAAGATCAAAAAAAGGATGCCCCAAGGATATTAAAAGTACTATGCCAGAATTACACCAATCAATTGCCCAGCATTACCACGAACGGACTAAATACAATCCTGAGACTCTCGCCTCCAAAAATCACCAGTTAGACTGGGCTAAACAGCCAGTGCCTTTCAAAGAGTACAAAATTGGCTCTACTTTTGATCTCAAACCCTATATCCAAGAAAAAACAGAGGGATTTGCTAATAACTCAGATGCTCAATGGTGGCAAAGACTTTCACGGTTGCTGTTTCGTAGCTATGGATTAACAGCGAGAATGCCTTCTATGGGTAGCGCGGTATATTTACGTGCTGCTCCCAGTGCAGGCGGATTATACCCGGCTGAAGTGTATGTGGTTTCCCGTGGTACGGCATTCTTTCCACCCGGTCTATATAATTACCAGTGTCGCACTCATTCTCTCATGCATTATTGGGAAAGTGATGTTTGGCAAAATCTCCAAGCAGCTTGTTTCTGGCATCCTTCTCTAGAAAATACCCAATTAGCAATAATTGTGACTGCGGTATTTTATCGTTCTGCGTGGCGCTATGAAGATCGGGCTTATCGGCGGATTTTTTTAGATGCGGGACACCTATTGGGCAATATCGAGTTAGCTGGTGCGATTACTGACTATCGCCCTCACTTAATCGGCGGTTTTGTGGATGAATCGGTAAACGATCTGCTTTATATAGATCCGCAACAAGAAGGTGCGATCGCTGTCTTACCTCTGGCAGATTTGTTAGATGTGAATCAAAATTTACCATTGGGATGTACTGCTTTTCCTTCCACTACCGAAACCAGTTATCCCCAAATCCCCGATGGTGAATTGCTGACATATTTTCATCGACACACCCAGATTCCATCAGGTGTCACTGGCAATCTTAATTTACCAACTATCAAACAAGAAAAATCTTTAGAGGATAAATATAACTTTCCTTTCTGTTTGAAAATTCCTACCAATAGTGCACCGATAAACTGGGGACAAAAGCTATCAGAATTAGAAACCACTATGTATAAGCGACGCTCTACCCGCGCTTATAATGGTGATGATTTAACTTTCGATGAATTAAAAGGTTTACTCGATTTCACTTACCAACCGCAAAATTACATCGACCAAAGTTTAGATATTTCTCCAGATTACTTTGATTTGAATTTAATAGAAACATTTATTGCTGTTTGCGGAGTGAAAGGATTGGAGGCAGGTTGTTATTATTACGCACCCAAAGCCCAAGAATTACGCCAAATTCGCTTTAAAAACTTTCGGCGAGAGTTACATTTTCTCTGTTTAGGGCAAGAATTAGGGCGGGATGCAGCAGCAGTGTTGTTTCATACAGCCGATTTGAAAGCTGCGATCGCCCAATATGGCGATCGCGTTTACCGTTACTTACATCTGGATGCCGGTCATTTAGGACAACGCTTGAATTTAGCAGCCATACATCTGAATGTAGGCGTCAGTGGTATCGGTGGTTTTTTTGATGACCAAGTAAATGAAGTTTTGGGTATCCCTGCTGATGAAGCTGTTCTATACATTACTACTTTGGGACGCCCAAGATAAAAATCCTAGAGGCGCAAAGGTGCAGAGAGTTTTTTCTATGTTCTTTGCGTCTATCTACAAGTGGTCTTTACTTAGTGTAAACTATCAGACATACTTTACACTGCCAGATTCCGATGAAAATTGAACCAATATATACTTGTTTGGCAAATCTCTTTAAGTACAGACCCTTGTTTTTATTCTTAACTATCAAAAAGCATAGGTGTTGTTCTTAAGTTTTTTTATGGAAAATTATCAACTATTATACATTTAAATTTTCAGCAAATTTCATAAATTACAAAACTCACATTATTTATAAATAATTAATTATATTTTAAAATTTTCGCAAATTAAATCTAGTACTACAAAATATTTTTTATCACAATCAATAATGCTATTTACAGAGCATGAAAGCCAACGTTTAAAAGTACTGAATCAGTATCAAATTTTAGATACCCCACCAGAAGAAATTTTTGATGAACTAGCTCAACTAGCTGCTAACTTTTGTGAAACACCAATCGCTCTTATTAGCTTAGTTGATACAGAGCGGGAATGGTTCAAATCGAAAATCGGAGTAACTATATCAGAAGTTCCTCGAAGTATTTCCTTTGGTAGTTATACTATCTTACAAAATCAAATATTAATCATCTCGGACACTTTGTCAGATGAACGGTTTGCGACAAATCCCCTTGTAACATCAAATCATTATTTCCGCTTTTATGCAGGTGTTCCCCTAATTACTTCAAGCGGCTTTGCATTAGGTAGTCTCTGTGTACTTGATTTTTTTCCGCGAAATTTGAGTGTTAAAGAGCAAGTAGCTTTACAACAGTTAGCAGCGCAAGTAATTAGATATTTAGAGTTACATCGGCAAAAAGTTATTGATGATAGCCAAAGGAGTTTTAATCTTCTTTTCTCTAAAAATCCTAATCCAATGTGGGTATATAACCAGAATAATCTGCAATTTTTAGATGTAAATGAAGCTGCTGTTGTCCACTATGGCTACTCACGAGAAGAGTTTTTGCAAATGCGAATAACTGACATTCGACCTTCAGAAGATGTGCCTATCTTCATAGAATATTTAAGAGAAAGGCACTCTAACTTACATTTTGCTGGACAATGGCAACATCGGCGAAAATGCGGAGATATTATTGATGTTGAAATTGTCACACATAAAATAGACTATGCCAGTTATAACGCTCGGTTGGTTAATATACGAGACATAACAGAACACAAACGAATAGCAAGAACCCTTCAGGAAAGTGAAGCTAGATTTCGAGTCATTTCTGAAGCCATTCCTGTTCCCTTTATTATTTCGCGTGTGTCTGACGGGTTGATTTTATATGCTAATCCAGAGTTAATTAAAACTTTTCGATTTTTACCAAAGGATTTAATTAATCGAAAAGTTTTAGATTTATATCATAAATCAGCCGATTTAGAATTTCTGTTAAAAGCCCTGAATCAATATGGCTTTATTCATAATTATGAACTTCAATTAAAAAGAGCAGATGGGATTTATTTTTGGGCGATCGCTTCACTGCAATATTTAAATTTTAATAATGAAGCAGCGATTTTAACTGTTTTTTGTGACATTACAAAACGCAAAGGCTTAGAAACCAAACTTCAAGAACAAAATAAGTTTTTGCAGATAGTTTTTGAAAGTATACCGTTGATGATTGCACTAATTGATACCAATGGTAAACTTCAATGGGTGAACCAAGAATGGGAAAGTGTTTTAGGCTGGAAACTTCAAAGCTTCCAAGCTACCAATGTCCTAGAAGCGCTATATCCTAATCCTGAATATCGACAGTATGTAATTAATTTTATTCAGTCTGCACAAAGCAATTGGAGAGATTTCAAAACTCAGATGAAAAATGGTAATTTACTCGATACATCTTGGACTAATGTTAAACTTTCAAATGGTCAAATTATCGGTATTGGGCAAGACATCACAGAACGTAAGCGAACTGAACTGGCTCTAAAAGCTCAAGCCGAGCGGGAGCAATTGATGCGAACCGTTGCTCAACGAATTCGTCAATCATTAAATCTCCAAGATATTCTGAATGCAACAGTTCAAGAAGTGCGAGATTTACTTGGGGTTGATCGAGTGGTAGTTTATCAGTTTAACCCAGAGATGATCGGCACGATTGTAGCGGAATCGGTGGAACCTGGATGGACAGTTTCTTTGAACGTCCAGATTTATGATACGTGTTTTCAAACAGGCGCAGGAGTGGAGTATTATCAAAGACGCAAACGAGCGATCGCTAATATTTATGAAGCCGGATTAAGTGATTGCCATATTCGTTTGTTAGAACAGTTTGAAGTCAAAGCAAATTTAGTCGTGCCCATTTTACTAGAAGTAAGCTCTCAAAACCCAGGCTCTCACCTTTGGGGTTTACTGATTGCTCACCAATGCTCTGATTACCGCGAGTGGGAAGAAAATCAATTAGATTTGCTCGATCAACTGACAGTCCAATTAGCGATCGCCATTCAACAATCCAGCATCCTTGAGCAAGCTCAAACTGAACTTGTTCAAAGACAAAAAGCTCAAGTCAAGTTAAAAAATGCCTTGGCTGAAAAAGAAGTTCTATTAAAAGAAGTTCATCATCGAGTTAAAAATAATTTACAAATTGTCTCTAGTTTATTACAACTTCAGTCTCAAACACTCAAAGATCCAGAAGCCATCAAAGTCCTTCGAGAAAGTCAAAATCGAATTGAATCAATATCTCTAATTCATAAAAATTTATATACTTCCGCTAACATTGGGCAAATTGATGTTGCTGACTATATCGAGAATTTGGCAGCAAGCTTGCTAATTTCATATCAAATATGGCCTGGGAAAATTGGTCTAGAAACTGATATAGATTCAGTGAGTTTGAATGTTGACCAAGCTATTGCTTGTGGATTAGTTATTAACGAATTAATCTCCAATGCTCTCAAGCACGCTTTTCCTAACCAAGAAGCAGGCACAATCAGTATTGCTTTACGTAATGTTGGTAATAGGATCGAGATGACTATCCGAGATAATGGGATTGGTTTACCAGATAATTTAGATTGGACAACTACTGATTCTTTGGGACTGTCGTTAGTATATGACTTGGTTACAGAACAACTAGAAGGTGACATTACTATAGAACGCAATCATGGAACAGTATTCAAAATTCAATTTACGCAGTTAACTTTGCATTAGTAAATATCAAATGGGTCAAGCTAGGATTTTAGTCGTTGAAGATGAAGTGATTGTGGCTAGAACTATTGCCAGCCAACTCAGTCAACTAGGATACATTGTTACGGGTACAGCTTCATCTGGAAAAGTTGCCATTGCCAAGGCATCGGAAACTCAACCAGAGCTAGTATTAATGGATATTATTCTTAAAGGTGAGATAGACGGTATTGCTACTGCCAGTCTGATTCGTGAGCAGTTAGACGTTCCTGTAATTTTTTTAACTGCTTATGGTGACGATCATACTTTAGAAAGAGCCAAAATTACTCAACCTTTCGGATATATTGTTAAACCCTTTACTATAAAAGATTTAAGAATAGCGATCGAAATCGGTCTTCTACAACACCAATTAGAGCGTGAACTGCGAGAAAATCGAGATCAGTTAGCAACCCTTTTAAATTCAATGAGTGATGCCGTAATCGCTACAGATGAGCAGGGAATAATGACATTCATGAATCCCGCAGCTGAAGCGCTGACTGGCTGGCAGCAAAAAGATGCTTTAGGAAATGAAGCGGCGAAGATTTTTCATATTGTCGATGAAGTTACAGGGACTACATTAGAAAACCCGGTAACAAAAGTGTTGCAAGAGCAACAGGTTGTTTATTTAGGGGAATTCACATCTCTGATTACAAGAGACGGAAAAAGAGTTCCAATTGGCGATAGTGCTTCACCACTAAAGCGACGATTTAACCAGATAAATGGTGTAGTAATTGTTTTCTGGGATCTTAGTGAACGACGCCAAACAAAATTGCTAGAGCAAGCATTGCAGAAAGAGCAAGAACTTAATCGTCTCAAGTCTTTATTTATCTCGACCGTATCTCATGAGTTCCGTAATCCCTTGACTGTTATTCAAACAGCAGTAGAACTCATAGAAATGCAAGGAGCGAATTTGACAGATGCAAAAAGAGCCATCTATTTAAAGCGAATTCAAGGTGCTGTGCAATCTCTAGAAAAACTGATGGAAGAGGTGTTATTTATGGGTCGAGCGGAAGCAGAAAAACTCGTATACAACCCTGTGCCACTTAACTTAGAAAAATTTTGTCGAGAGTTAATTGAAGATTTTTCTATTGTTGAAAGTAGCGTGTATGAAATTGTTTTTACCTGTCATAGCGATCGCACCGACGCTGTAATGGATGAAGGACTCTTACATTACCTGTTTGAAAACCTACTTTCAAACGCTGTTAAATATTCTCCAACAGGTGGAAAGATTCAGTTTGATTTAATCTGCGACCCGATTAATAAAGTAGCAATCTTTTATATTCAAGATCAAGGTATAGGCATTCCCGAATCAGACCAAGCGCGACTTTTTGAGTCATTCTATCGAGCCTCAAATGTCCAATCAATTCAGGGTACAGGATTAGGATTAGTAATCGTTAAAAGGTGCGTTGATGCTCACAGAGGTCAAATCAGCGTCACAAGTCAAATTGGAATCGGTACGACATTCACAGTAATTTTACCCTTAAATTCCGAATTATCCTTGACTGAAGAACCATGAATGATCGCATTTCAAACTCGCTTTTGTGATTAACTCACATTCCGATTTTTGAAATTAAGAACTTGGGTTTGGTAGTGCCGCCATTTTTCCTGCTGACGCGCTCTTTTATCCTCGGTGAGGCTATCAAAACAATAGGGACAGGAGATACCTTGTTCATACTTTGGAGATACCTTATCTGACTCAGAAATCGGATATCCACAACAGAAGCACAACTCATAACTTCCTTTCTCTAACCCATGACTGACAGCTACGCGATCGTCAAAGACAAAACATTCCCCTTTCCATAAACTTTCCTGTGCTGGAACTTCCTCTAAATACTTGAGAATCCCGCCTTTGAGATGATAAACTTCTGCAAAGCCTTGGGCAAGCATGAAGGATGAGGCTTTTTCACAGCGAATGCCGCCTGTACAAAACAGAGCAACTTTTTTGTGTTTAGTTGGGTCGAGGTGGCGTAGCACATAATCGGGGAATTCCCGGAATGAGCTAGTTTGGGGATTTTCTGCTCCTTGGAAAGTACCGATATTCACCTCATAATCATTTCGGGTGTCAATCACGGTTACTTCTGGATTACAAATCAAATCATTCCATTCCTGAGGACTGACATAAGTGCCAACTTGTTCATTTGGGTCAATTTCAGGCAATCCCAAAGTAACAATTTCAGGCTTTAACCGCACCTTCATCCGCTCAAAGGGCAAAGTTTCGGTATAGGACTCTTTATATTCTAGGTCTGCTAGACGAAGGTCAGTACGCAGAAACCAAAGAACAGAATCAATTGCCTGACGCGAACCGGCAATTGTACCGTTAATGCCTTCTTGTGCTAGCAAAATTGTCCCCTTCACATCTTGCGCTTGGCAGTAAGACAGCAAAGGATCTCGTTTCTGGGCAAAATCTGGCAGCTTGACGAATTTATACAGTGCTGCAACAACTTGGATATTTTCTGGCTTCATCCCTTTGGTAATGGAACAATATAAGTTACAATAACTTCGACAACCAAACTTACCTACTATTTTAATTTTATGGGGGTTTAGCTCAGTTGGTAGAGCGCCTGCTTTGCAAGCAGGATGTCAGCGGTTCGAGTCCGCTAACCTCCATTCGATATAATTTATCTTAATTTGCAATGCTTGCGGTTTTTGCTAGCCTTGGTAGGCAAGAAGTTAAGGCAGAGGGAAGTTAGTAAGCTAATCGCCATTCATTTTTCCAAACTGATTCGCTTGTAGTAAGGGCCTTAGCCCTGGTTTTATGCAACTTAAATGCTCATTAACTTATTGCATTTAATTGCCCTGAAAAAACTTGCCCTCAGCTGGAAAAGGCTGATTCCCTACTCCCGTTGAGCTATGCTACTTCGACTACGCTCAGGACAAGCTCAGGACAAGCTCAGGACAAGTCACGGCAAGCCAACTCCCTGCCTATAGCGCTTCGCGCACCACGCAAAGAAGTTTAAAAATCAAATCGGATTACTATATTTACTTAGGAGGTTGTTTGAAAAAGCGTCCATTGGGTTTAGTGGCAATTGTTCTCTACAAATCATTTACCGCCTTGCTGCTTATGGTTACTTCGATCGCTTTATTATTGACATTAAAAAATTATCAAGCTCTACAGGTGTTTTCAGAAAATTATGTTTTAGAAGGTAAATCGATAATTATTGATTGGCTTTTAAAGAAAGTTCTCAATTTAAATCCCCGAACTTTGGCATTTAGCGGTATTGGAACAGGAGTCTATGCTATTGTTACTAGTATTGAAGCCATTGGTTTATGGTACGAAAAGCGTTGGGCACATGTCTTGGTGTTAGGACTTGTCGGTATCAGTATTCCACCAGAAATTTATGAATTAATTCGGGGGATTTCTCTGATAAAAATATTGATTCTTGTGTTGAATTTAGCAGTGTTTGGCTATTTATTCCGAAATTTTCCTAAACATCCAAACTAATTTTTATCAGCAAGTGGCTTCCGTTGCATAGACTTCTCTTTGAGTTTACGCAAAACCAAGACCCCACGTTGTACAATCGCTAAAAATATAATCTGGAGAGCGACTTGTCTAGATCGATTCAGTCTACTCAACCACCATTAAAATTCATTCCCCAACGTTTGAACCCACTGGTACTCCAGATTTTTCGGTGGTTACTGCCGATCGCACTACGGTTTCGCACTCGACCTTGGCTAACGGCTGGTATTATCCGTGTTGAAGCCAAGAATGTTGAGGTATTAGCTGAACTTTATCAACAATTTCAGGCTGGGAAAATTCGCTTTTTGCTGGCATTTCGCCATCCAGAGGTGGAAGATCCTCTGTGTATGCAATATTTGCTTTCCCGCATTGTGCCACAGGTTGCTCGTCAAAAAGATATTACACTGCAATCCCTTGTTCACAGCTATTTTCTCTACGATCGCGGTATGACGATTTGGGCTGGAAAGTGGCTGGGTTGGTTGTTTTCACAGTTGGGGGGTGTGCCGGTTCATCGCGGTAGGCGACTAGATCGCCAAGCTATTCAAACTGCACGGGAGTTGTTTGCTAATGGCAAACTACCGATCGCAGTCGCACCAGAAGGCGGTACTAATGGTCATAGTGGTATTGTTAGCCCCTTAGAACCTGGTGTTGCTCAAATGGGGTTCTGGTGTGTAGAAGACTTGCAAAAAGCTAATCGGACTGAGACTGTGATTATTGTACCGATCGCTATCCAGTATCGCTACGTTGAGCCACCTTGGTCTAAACTGGATTTGCTGCTGAGTAAGTTAGAAGCTGATAGTGGCTTGGCAGCAATAGAAATTGAGCAGGGTAAAAGCGAAGAAATTTACTATCAACGCCTCTGTAGGTTGGCTGAATATCTGATTACCGAGATGGAAGAGTTTTATCGTCGCTTCTATCATCAAGATATCCCAAAAACCATCTCAACTGATGAATCTGCTAGTCCTAATCAGGTATTGGTTGCCCGACTTCATCGCCTACTAGATAAGGCTTTACAAGTTGCCGAACAATATTTTGGAGTTCAAGCGCAGGGAAATTCTATCGATCGCTGTCGTCGCTTGGAAGAGGCTGGCTGGAATTACATTTATCGGGAAGATTTGCCAGATATCAATGCTTTACCACCTTTTAAACGTGGTTTGGCAGACTGGATTGCCCAAGAAGCAGACTTGCGAATGCGGCACATGCGGATAGTGGAAAGTTTTGTTGCAGTCACAGCTACTTATATTCAAGAACAACCGACGGCGGAACGGTTTGCAGAAACAGCTTT
The DNA here is from genome assembly GCF_036916735.1 of Nostoc sp. Classification (GTDB taxonomy): domain Bacteria; phylum Cyanobacteriota; class Cyanobacteriia; order Cyanobacteriales; family Nostocaceae; genus Nostoc. Next base: position 9,345 of record NZ_JBALFV010000014.1, on the reverse strand, counting down.
GCTTGTATTCGATATGCTTTCTAGAATTCAGGATACAACACTTCCGGGGCGACCTCGGTTAGGTTTGCGAGAGGCACAAATCACTGTGGGAGAGCCAATTTCAGTAACCGAACGCTGGAAAAATTCTCAAGGCGATCGCTATGCAGCTAGACAAGGTGTGAGCGATTTGACAAAAGATTTGCAAATCGCTTTAGAGAAGATGATTAAATAACAAAAATTCTAAGACTTTTTAGCTCGAATTTTGTCAAAAATTGCACCTTCATCAAAGAATTTCTTCTGAATTTCATCCCAGCCTCCTAAATCTTCAGCTTTGAAGATAGTTTTAATTTTGGGAAAATTGGCTGCCGTTTCTTTGGCGATCGTCAAGTCAACAGGACGAAATCCCAATTTGCTAAACTCTCGTTGCGAGTCTGGGGTGTAAAGAAATTTGATAAACGCTTCCGCAATCAGGCGAGTTCCGTGTTTATCGACATTTTTATCTACAACAGCAACAGGATTGTCGATGGAGATATTTACATCAGGCACAACAAATGCAACTTTTTCACCATTTTGTGCCGATAAAATCATCTCATTTTCATAGTTGAGCAGAACATCACCTTGACCATCTTTGAAGAACACTTCGCTGGCATTGCGAGCAGTTTTGGGCAACAAAGGTGCATTATTATAAACTTTGGAGATAAAGTCCATTGCTTGATTTTCATTTCCGCCGGTTTTTGTCACAGAACCCCACAGACCAAGGAAATTCCAGCGAGCGCCGCCAGAGGTTCTGGGGTCAGGCATCATCACATTTACGCCATCTCGTGCCAAATCTGCCCAAGTTTTGATATTTTTGGGATTACCTTCACGGATAGCGATCGCGTCTACAGATTTGGTCACAATTGCATCATTAGGTGCTTCTTTTTCCCATCCCGATTGAATAAAACCTGCCTGAACAAGTTTATTAATATCAAGAGCAAGTGACAGGTGTATCACATCAGCTTCTTTACCGTCAATCACGGCAAGAGTTTGGGAACCTGAGCCATCATAGCTTTGATTGAAAGTGACGTTTTGGTTATGTTCTTTCTTCCACTGTTCGATAAATTTGGGAATAATCTGCTGGTATGCTGCACTAGTAACCGAGTAAGAAACAAACGTTAGAGTTACATCACTCTGGGAAGCTGCGCCAGCATTACCAGTATTATCAATATTACGTGGAGAGCAGGCAGCCATCACGATACTTAAGCTAAGTCCGACTAAGAATAGAGACGCAACACCCCACGAAGAATACTTATACAACCATCGGATTAGTTGTACGCGCCACTGTCTGGCAGTGTGCAAAGCTTTCATAATATATGTCTGAACTAATTCAGTCAAATATCTTCTTGATTTCGGAGTACGTTGCCCCTGGTTCATCAAATTTTCCCCTTAATCTGCGATAACTTGAGCAAGATGCTGTAGTTAAGGGGCATTATAAAACAGTGGTTAAGAATAAATAATTTTTTATTAACCTAAATTTAAACTAAAACCTGCCTGCGCGGGTTTTGACTGTTTAGACACGGTTTTTAACCACTCTTTTAACCTTAAGTTGACTTTTTCGCTCGAATTTTGTCATAAATTGCATCTTTATCAAATAATTTCGCCTGAATCTCGTCCCAGCCTCCTAACTCTTCAGGGTTTGGGTTTAGCCTAACCCACCTGTATTATGATGAGTTGGGCGTTTTGATCATGTTTTACAGCTATTTTCGGTAAATAGACCACGTACTAGAGGCACAGCCAAGGCGAATAGAATTCGCACGCGAGTTGCTCATAGGGAAAACCGCAAGGGTGCAGTGGCTCCCCAACCTACGCCAGTTTTAGTTTTTAGCCTTCAGCAGTGAGAGCAAGAGTTGTAAATCCAGTACCAAGAGTTATTGTATTTTGCTCCCGACGAAAACTTACTATGTCATCTGAATCGAGTTTCGATGATAATATTGGTCTAATACCAATTCTCCATGAAGATGCACTTAATCTTGAAAAACGAACCGCCAAGAACGCCAAGGAAGATAGAGGTAATTATTTAGTACAAGCTTATAGAGAATTGGTATAAATGCGCTTATTGAAGAATTATATAAAATATATTGTCCATCATAATCAGTGCTTTCTCCAGGTTATAAAAGTTGGCGTTCTGCCTGTACAAACGTTCCAAAAGTATAAAAAGCTCTCGTACCCTTTTAATCATTGAGAACTGTAAAACTCCAATAATTTCAGAGACTTCATCGGAGCTTAATTCAGATAATAAATTGTCATCAAGCTCATCAAATATAATAAAAACATCAATCTATATCTTTTATTTGATATAATATTCTGATATTTTTAACTCATAGAATTAACCTCAGAATATGAACACAAATCTAACTCAAAAATTATCCAAACCGATAGTAGAGAAAGTTGCTATTGTCGGTGCTGGCCCAGGCGGTTTGGCTGCTGCAATAGCACTGATAAGCCAAGGGATAGACGTTCAAGTATATGAAAAAGCCCAAGAATTTCGTCCGGCTGGAACTGGACTAGGACTAGCTCCTAATGGCTTGAATTTTTTAGATGCGATCGCACCGGGAATTGTCGAAACCCTCAAAAGTTCAGGATGTGAGGTTCACCACACAGTTTTAAAGAATATTCAGGGAGAAACAATCCGAACTAACGCAACCAAATACTTGGAGCAATACGGACAACCGTTGTTGACTGTTTGGTGGTATCGTTTGCAGCAAGTTATAGCGTCTAGATTGCCATCTGACATCATTCACCTCAATCATCACTGCATCGGCTTTAAGCAAGATGAAAACGGTGTGGAAATTCATTTTGATGGCGAAAAATCGGTATATGCAGATTTGCTGATTGGGGCTGATGGCGTCAACTCTGTAATTAGAGAAACTTTATTTGGCGAGGGTAAGCCTAATTATATCGGTAGTATGTGTTGGCGTGCCGTCATCAAATATCACCACGAGCTATTTAATGACTATGAACTAGTTTTTGTCAAAGGCAATAAACAGTTTATGTACATTCTCAATGTGGGTGGCGGCTATACCAGTTGGATTAGCCGGAAGTTATCGCCTGAGTATTCCCTTTCTCACAGTGCTGAGGAAGTAAAATCTCGCATTCTCCATGAATTAGCCGACTGGGACGAATCCTTTCGGGCGATGGTCGAAGCGACACCAGCCGAGCAAATTTGGGAGGGGCCGATTTGCGATCGCCCACCCTTAACCCATTGGAGCCAAGGCAGAGTAACTCTTTTAGGTGATGCCGCCCATCCGATGGCACCTGCTATGGCACAGGGAGCTAATACCACTTTTGAAGACGCATACGAACTGCAAGAGTGTTTTTCCCAGTCAGCTAATCTTCAAGAAGCTTTAACTAGTTACGAACAGCGTCGCATTGAGCGGACAAAAATCATCCAAGCTCGCAGTGCTTGGGGGGAGATGCGCTACTATGACGACACATTCACATCTCCTGAACAGACACAGCAACGGCAAATGACGCTCAACGAAGATTTTTATAAATGGTTGTATGATTACAAGCCAGCTGTAACAAGTTAAATCTTAGTGTTACAAATTAGATTGCGATCGCTAAGGCTACTTTTTTCAAAGTAGCAACAAAAATCTGAGCAATTACCTTAAAAAGTTATAATTATCCCTAATTTTATCGAGTCATTTGAGAATATCAAAAGTGACTGTTTTTAGTCAAGCCTTCAAACATAACAAATTAGTGGAATAGTTGAGAATTATTCGCGTAAAATCAACACAACTTAATCAAAATATTAATTTTTATTAGATAAGAAATTTATATTATATATTTCGCAGGGTATGCAGATAAATTATTGTTGTGTATGCGATGTCCATCTTTTAAGAATATCCCTCCATAGTCCAATCCTGAAGAGTAGGACTTACGCACAGGTTACGGAAAACGAACCACAGAGGGCGCAGAGGTCACGGAGAAATGAGAGTTTGAGAGGGTTTTTGCGTAAGTCCTAAAGAGATAAATTAGGAACTTTGCTAAAGTCTTTGTGATTACGCGTAACAAGAATTGCTCCCTTGGCGAGAGCGATGCCTACGGTGGTCACTGAGCTTTGTCGAAGTGCTGGCTACGCCTACGCAGCAATTCTTAAGTCTTGCGTACCTATCTGGATTTTTTGCTGGCGCAAACTTTGGTAGCAATTGTATGCTGCCTCATCAAAATCTAGCAAATTCATACTACAAAAGTAAATCTGAGTTATTCGCAGATTTCGATAAGCAACTACTAGCAGTTCTGGTTTAGTAGCACACTTGCTAATAGAAGCTAGTCTACCTTTCAACTGTTCTTCGAGTGTAACTGTTGTAATAAATATGTTGGAACTTCCGACAGCTTGAGCGCGTTGTATAATTTTAGAATTACCATGTTGAGAAAGAGTAACATGATCAGTATCGAGGATATATTGGCTCAAGCTGACTGATTCTCCTCTAAAGAAGCTTCAGAAGCAGCGACCTCTGCATCTAATTCACGTCGATTTGCATCCATATCTTCTACAAAATCATCAAAAAGCGGGTCATCTTTGAAAATACCATCAAATTTTACCCAAGGATTGGACTCTTCAACCTGCTGTTCATGTTTCAACATTGGCAAACAACAAAGCCGTAATGTGACCCACCAGAAGTAAGACATAATAGGGCTGTTGAACTCACTATCATTAATTAAACCGTGAGCCATGCGATTTCTTAAATTTGAACCAAAACGCTCAATTAACAAACCTTGGAGATCAAAAAGTGTGTCTTCATCAAAAATTGAGTTTATTTGTGGATAGTTGCGGGGAAAAAGAGTAGTATTCAAATCACGCTCATCTTCAATTCCCTTATTGATGTCAATTTTTGAGGGTAACGCACCCTGCCTTCGGAGTAAATAACGGATAGAATTTTCAATTTGAGGAATGAGAATATGAGTGGATGTGAAAAAGTCTCCGATTAGTCCAGCGTAAAGCCCTTTTGCAAACTGATATTCTCTCCCAGGAGGTACAAAGAGGTTGTTTGAAACAAATGGAAATAAGTCTTTTACTTCTACACTATGTTCCAGATTTATTTGATCCCTAGCTGGCTCAATGTAAGCTTGGGCGTAAAGTTTGTGATAGAGAACTGCATTCCTGTACATCTCAAAACGAATTGCTTTCTCTGCTTCATCTGAATTACTAGATTGACGGGCTACAACCTTACTCATCTCATTCATAATTGTTATTGGCATGAACTGAAACAACAAAGGTGTCTTCTCCACGCTCTGCTGAAGGTATGAAACTTTAGGTGGAATTCCCAAAAGAACTAAGGCAAATATTGCATCTTGAAATTTTTTGCCTTTAACATAGGTTCTAGCTAGTTCTACCTCAGCGCTGATATTAAACTGAGAAGATACTGTTATTAACTCATTCAAGGATTGTTTTTGATACTCTGGTAGAAGCTTACGAACTTCCTCATATCTAGCTTTTGCTGCTGCTTTTCCTTCCTCTGTACCTTGGCTTTTTAATATTTCAAATGCTTCTAACGCCTTTTGTAAATCATCTGATGCCTTTGAATAAGGCTGAGGGTGTTTTGTCAATGAATCTTTAGCTTCCTTTACATAAGTTTCGGCAGCAAGCATTCGTGCTGCGTGTGTCTGTTCAGCATTTTTGTCAATGCGATGCCATTCTGCTTTAATTTCCCAGTAGTTTCTTGCCTTATCCCAGTCTTGGGAAGATTCTGCTATAATTGCTGCTTTCTCAGCCAGAGCAGCATATTTAGTTGGATTACCGAGTTTGTATTCTTGCAAAAGCTTCATAAGCTTTACTGACAACCACAGTGGATCTTCTCCGTTGTAGCGATTAAGAACTGCCTCTATATGTGCAACAACTAATTCAGGTTGATAATTAATTTTGCGTGCTAGCCGAAGCGCTCTTTCAATCCTCTCGAAACACCGACTCCATTTTTCAGGATCTTCTAATTCTGCGGCAGATTGTAAGTAGGCTGTAACAGCTAACCGTGACATTTGATAATTGCCCTTTTTGACCCAGAGAATGTCCGCAATTCGTGCTTGAAGTTCTGGATTTGATACTTCAGGAGCAATTTCAGTAAGAAAATTTAAATGTTCATCAGTAAGATTTTGGAAAACTTTAGCAAAAAACTCCTCTGTTGATTCTGGCTTGATTGCAGCATCGGTTATGAACGCCAAAATCTCAAAGACATACTGTTCTCTAACATTTCCTGCCTCTTTTGCTTCCCGTGCCTTGTTCCAGAAAACTCTGTTATAAGCACTACATTCTTTTCTCTCGCTACTATTAATCACGTCCTGCCAGCGAGAGTTAATAAAATCTTCTTTAGTAAGAGGAGGGTTTATTAATGGCATAGTCTAGAATTACTGAGCTATATGTCTACTATGCCAAATCTGAAATAAGAGTAGGTAAAATCTATAAATTAACATTCTCCGGCAGAGCCAGGGAACGAGAGAATATTAACTCGCGGCTAAATTGCCCCAACCGACGTAGGGTAATTTTGTAGCTGTTGCCTGAACTTGGTCAGCGTTAGCTACTAACTGACCGCAAGCGTCCCAAGTTCCAGAAATAAATGTGCTTCTTGTACCTTCACCGATCGCAACTGAAACAATATAATCATCAATTTGCACTTGCAAGGTTTCCAAATTCACTGTTACGGCAGCTTGAGGATTGGCAGCGACTAAATCTTGTAGTTGTTTAATAGTAACAGCATCAGCTGTCACACAAGGTATACCCATTGCCACACAGTTACCAAAAAAGATTTCCGCAAAGCTTTCACCGATTAAAGCTTGGATTCCCCATTTGGCGATCGCTTGGGGTGCGTGTTCCCGTGATGAGCCACAGCCAAAGTTACGATTGACTATTAAAATATTCGCGCCTTGGTACTGGGGTTGATCGAAGGGATGTTCGCCTTTAAGTGCTGTCCGGTCATCGATAAACGCGCCTTCGCCTAACCCATCAAAGGTAACGGCTTTCAAATATCGCGCCGGAATAATGCGATCGGTATCTATATCATTGCCCACTAAGGGGATACCGCGCCCTGAAACTGTTTTTACTTCACTCACCATAGATTTATATAAGAAACGAACCGCAAAGAAGAGGCAGCGCGTTGCGGGGGTTCCCCCCGTTGTAGCGACTGCCGTCGCAAAGAACGCAAAGGAAAGAAAGAAAGTTTAAGAGAGTTTTCTTTGTCACAAGATGGGGTTACAGTAACTCGCGTACATCAGAGACTTCGCCTTTAATCGCAGCAGTGGCGACCATCGCCGGACTCATTAACAATGTCCGACCTGAAGAGGAACCTTGTCTTCCTTTAAAGTTGCGGTTGGAGGAAGAAGCGCTGATTTGTCTTCCTTGTAGCTTATCGGGGTTCATCGCCAAGCACATGGAACATCCTGGTTCGCGCCACTCAAATCCGGCTTCTTGAAAGATTTTATCTAATCCTTCAGCTTCTGCCTCTTCCTTCACCCTTTCCGAACCAGGGACAACGAAGGCTTTGATTCCCTCTGCAACGTGGCGACCTTTGGCGATTTTTGCCGCTTCTCGCAAATCACTAATTCTGCCGTTGGTGCAACTACCAATAAAGCAGACATCAATTTTTGTACCCTTGATTGCTTGACCAGGATATAAATCCATGTAGCGGTAAGCTTCTTCGGCAATAAATCGGTCTTCTTCCAGCAGTTCTTCTGGTTGAGGTACTGACTGGTTGACACCGATACCTTGACCAGGAGTAATCCCCCAGGTAACGGTAGGAGGAATTTCTGCTGCGTCGAATACCACTACATCATCGTATTCGGCATCAGTATCACTCTTGATGGATTCCCACCAAGCTACTGCTTTATCCCAATCTGCATCAATGGGTGCAAAATCTCTGCCTTTGAGGTAATCGTAGGTAACTTGATCAGGATTGACGTAGCCGCATCTAGCACCACCTTCGATCGCCATATTGCAGACAGTCATTCTCTCTTCCATATTCATTTGCTCAAAGGTCGTACCGGCAAATTCGTAAGCATAGCCCACGCCACCTTTAACACCAAGTGAGCGGATGATATGTAAAATTACATCTTTGGCGTAAACACCAGGGTTGAGAGTGCCGTAAACTGCGATTTTGCGGACTTTCAGTTTTGAGAGGGCGAGGGTTTGGGAAGCGAGAACATCCCGGACTTGGCTAGTACCAATCCCAAATGCGATCGCACCAAATGCGCCATGACTTGATGTGTGACTATCTCCACAAGCGATCGTCATTCCGGGTTGGGTCAGCCCAAGTTCTGGAGCGATGACGTGAACTATACCCTGACTGCCAGAACCAATATTATAAAAATTAATGCCATTTTCTTGACAGTTATTTTCCAGCGCCTGAATCATTTCCTCTGCCAAGTCATCGGCAAAGGGACGCGCCTGATTTTCTGTGGGCACAATATGATCGACTGTGGCCACAGTCCGATCTGGAAACAGTACTTTTAGATCCCTCTCGCGTAACATAGCAAAGGCTTGGGGACTGGTGACTTCATGAATTAGATGAAGCCCGATAAATAGTTGCGTCAGCCCTGAGGGAAGTGTACCAACGGTGTGTAAGTCCCAAACTTTGTCAAACAGGGTACCTTTGCTCATACGTCAATCAATATTTAAGGAGTCCGGACTTAAATAGTATCAAAAAATAGTCTAAGTTTTTCCACATCACTTCATATTAGTTACATTTTATTTCTCTGTGCCCTCTGCGCCTCTGTGGTTTTATTCTTCTTTAACGTAGACGCGCAGTGGCTTGCCGCAGGCTACCGCAGAGGCGCACAGATCACAGAGTAAAGAAAATTATCCGAAATATTGAGATGCAATGATGTAAATAACTTTATCCTTATGAACAAGGATATCTAGGACAATACGAGATAATTGCACTACCAGCATTATGCCCATAGATTTACGGGAATTTTATCAGGCTAGCGATCCCAGCAGAACTCTGTTTGTCAGCAATAGCTCTGATGGCAAGTATTATATAGATTTTTCCTCAGTCCGGGGTGGTGATATTCTTGGCAGGCTGAAGCAGAAAATTACTTTTTTTAAACCGAATGAACCCACTTGCACTTTATTTACTGGACATATTGGTTGTGGGAAATCGACAGAACTATTACGGTTACAGGCAGAACTAGAAAAGTTAGGTTTTCATGTAGTCTATTTTGAGTCTAGTGATGACTTGGAAATGACCGATGTCGATATTGCTGATGTGCTGCTAGCGATCGCTCGTCGTGTAAGTCAAAGTCTGGTTGACACTCCCCAGCCTGACTAAGTTTCGCTTCGCTCACTTAGTCGTAAAGGCTGGGGATTCTTCATTCACCGTCAGAACTTGCTCTAACAGG
>NZ_JBALFV010000013.1:0-53567 GCF_036916735.1 Nostoc sp. | reverse complement strand
CGAGTAAAAAGGCTCAACTGTCGAGTAAAAAGGCTCAACTGTCGAGTAAAAAGGCTCAACTGTCGAGTAAAAAGGCTCAACTGTCGAGTAAAAAGACTCAACTGCCGAGTAAAAAGGCTCAACTGCCGAGTAAAAAGGCTCAACTGTCTATAATATCGAAAAAGTAAAACTACCGTAACACAAAGGTTTCAGCGTCAAATTGATAGTTGCCAAAAAATGGATAAAGTCAAGCTTAGATTGCCCAGGCTGTTTAAACAATTTGCCTTTGCAAGCCACGATTTGTTAGGAGGTAAACAGCAAAAGTTCCTACCCAGTGACTAGCTGCATAATGTTCACTTATAATATCTGCTAGTCCATGCTGACGATGGTAAAGGGCAGCAGAGCGAAGTGTTTCTATGCGGCGATCGCTATTTGGCAATCCAGAAATGATCCCCTCAAGCATCCAAGCACGACTGAGATTAAGACCCCAGAAGTGGGCTTGCATATAATCTTTAGGATTATCTACTTCGGGTGGTTGTAACCAATTTGCTGAATTTTCAATGGGTATTTGTGGAAGAAAATCGGTCAGCCAGTCAGTGAAAGCTGTTGTTGGCAAAACTCGCCGCATCAGGTCTGCTTCAGCAAGTCCAGGAGAGAGAAAATCGTAGCCAAGCGGCTCGAATTGTAAGGAATAATTGCGATCGCTGAGATAAAATTGCCGTGCCTTGTTCTCTATTAACTGAATAAACTCAGCATTTTCGGTAATTTGTGCCCAATCCAGCATCAAACCAAGTGCAAAAGCTGTTTGGCCATGCATCCCTGTGCGATTGGGAAGTTTGAGTGCGTCAATCCAACGGTGTAAGTTACCTGTAATCAACTTTTCTAGCGGTTCCAATACAACCCGCCATTCTTTGGCTTGAGCATGATTCCACTCGTGAAGTTCCCCAGCCAGTTGTAGAAACCATGCCACACCATAAGGAAATTCAAAAAAGGGTAGCCGTTGGAAATGGGCAATTTCTCCTTGAATTTTCTCAGGTGTTAGGCTTTGCTCAAGTGCTTGCTTTGAGGCTGCATTGAAGGAGGCTTCAGGAAAGTGACGCATCAGACGTACCAGTAACCAGTGACCATGTACGGCTGAATGCCAATCTAAGCAGCCATAAAAAGCAGGAGTCAATTCACGCGGTGGTTTTATATCCTCGTCGCTATCAACCCAATACAGACCACTGTTGGGATACTCTCGCCCGATACAATCCAGCACCAATTGAGCAAATTGTACCGCAGTCGTTTCATTAATCTCCAAATTATCGGGTGGTATGGTCACGTCGCTTCGCTCCAAAGTCAAAATTCAAAACTTGTACTGAGCTTGTCGAAGTATTCAAAATTATCAATTTCTCAGTCTTACGTTCTGCTTTCCTCAACCCATAAATCCGTTGTACGAAGTGATAACCGAGACTAAATCTTGCATTAATGAGGCAAAAAGCGGTGTGGATTATCCTCCCGCTTTATTGCCGTGTCACGCACAGTTCTTAGGGGAGGAACGAGGAGCGACCCTCAACCCTTACCCGCTCACTATTACTCCTGAAAGCGGGTGCAGTATTGTTAAATGAAAGCTATGCTTAGTTTCAGCTTTCAGATACCGTTCTTGCAAGGGTTGCCACTTCTGCCACGACTGGTAGCGATTTTGAGTTAACAAAGTAGCAAGGGTAGGTAGTTCAGTTTGGATTTCTGACTTGAAGACATCTGTAAGCCAGTCAGTTAAGACTGCACTATCTTGCATCGTACCCAAAATTTCTTGGATATTTTTGACTTCTGTAAGATAAGCTGCGTAAGAGTCGCCATATAACTCAGAAAATAACTCCATCTGGTAGCGTAGACGTTTAGCTTCTTTTCGCAAACTGTGAAGAATTTCACCTTCTGTTGTCAATTGTTTTTCTATCTTTTCTGGTTTCCAGTTTTTCTGTATTTTCACTTCTGATTCCACAAATTGAGTGCCAACTAGCCAACCCGGATGCAGTAAAAAGCTACTTACTTCTGGTAAAAGTAAATCTGGTAGTACCTGCTGAATGGCAAAACATGCCAACGCTTGATAACTAGGTTTCTCTAACCATTTATCTAATGCATCTTTTAGAGACTTGTAAGATTCATCTTTTAACGTTTTCTGCACATTTGATAGTACGTCTTCACGTTGTTTAGCTAAAGCGTTGAAAGCTGTTTGTAGAGATTCTTGCTCTTTGCAGGGTAAGTTTGGTTTGTAATTGTTTTCCAAACTTTCTTTAAGTACGTCTAAATCTCTTAGACTACCAAGACGACGGGCTATTTTACCAATATTTTTATCGTTGACTGGTTTTGGCACATCTACCGCTAGCCCAAAGCTAGTTACAGATGTTCGTAAGCGACGCATTCCCACTCGCATTTGGTGCAATGCTTCTGGATCTTCATCTTTCTTTACTGATTTTTCCCACTTCAAGGTTTTCTTAAAGTGTTTTTCAATTGCTTGGTAGGCGTAGTCTCCTAGAGTTTTTACCGTGGGTTGTGTGGCTAGTTTCATAATTGATGTTATTATTCAATAACCTCATAAGTTTATTGAATAATAACATTAGTTAAAAATTTGTATCTACTTTTGATATTTTTGTTCAATGAGTATTATAAAGTATGCTGATGAGCATTAATACTTGCATCCTCTTAGATTAGAGAAATATCTAATATCTATCAGAGGTCTAAAGAGTAATTTAACTTTCGTAATTTTATATGTACAATAGCTTATAATAATATTTAGCATAATTTTAAATCATTTATTATGATAACATCATTAATCCTTCTAAAATCAAAACATGTCACAATCCAATTTTCTCAATCAAGTTTTATTGAGTTTTGTAGATAATTTTAAACAACATAGGGAAGACTTATCAGCGTTGCTGCTAACACACCATAAATATTTATGGCTGGGGTCAGATGAAACTTCAACTATTGAACGTCTCTCTTTGGTTAATAGTGATAAATTTACAGATCATCAACAATTTCGGGTAGCAGAATTTATCAATTTACCTGTGCCAGAAGACCAAGAAATTGATATAGAAGGACTTGCTTACACAGATTATTACTTATGGTTTGTTGGTTCTCATAGTTACAAACGTAAAAAACCTAGACCCGATAAAACAGATTCACAAAACTTTAAAAGGTTGACCAAAATTGAATCAGAACCCAACCGTTACCTTTTAGGAAGGATTCCTTTGATAGACGGTAAGTTATTCTCATCTTGCCCACACCCCCAAAATCCAAATATAGAATTGAAGGCTGCTAAACTAGAGGTGACGAACCAGGGTAATTTGCTAATGACAGCTTTAGCAGATGACGCACATTTAGGCTTATTTATCAGGGCTGGAATTGCAGGAAAAGATAACGGCTTTGATATTGAAGGAATAGGCATTTATCAAAACAGGATTTTTTTGGGTTTGCGTGGCCCTGTATTGCGGGGTTGGGCTGTTATTCTGGAAATTGAGTTAGAAGATTCTAGTCCTGGATTTCTAAAACTATGGCAAATTGGAGAAGCGAATGAGTTATATAAAAAGCATTTTATCTGGTTAAATGGTTTGGGAATTCGAGATTTATGTGTAGATGGAAATGATTTGTTGATTTTAGCTGGACCAACGATGGATTTAGATGGCCCGGTGCAAGTTTATCGTTGGATAAATGGTGTTAACTTGCGAGAAAATGTCTTCAGCAATCCAGATTTTGTACAAGATATTCCCTATGGAAATCGGGAAGACCATGCTGAAGGAATGACGCTTTTTCAGGATGTAGCTGGTATACCTTCGCTATTAGTAGTTTATGACTCTCCAGCAACAACTAGATTGGTGGGTGATAGTGGTGTAATAGCGGATGTGTTTAAGCTGGGATAATATGAATTTTGGGATTTTAGATTTCGGCTACGCTCAGTCCATCTCTTCTTAGGCTGCGCCCTAAGCGTAGCTATGCCGCAGGCTTTACGACTTCGCTTAGGAACCATCGAACGATTTTAGATTTTGGATTATTAAAGGTTAGTGGAGATTGCTTGTACAGGACAGGTGGGGATACACTGTTCGCAGACGATACAACGCGATCGCGTGAATGTGAGTTTGTATGTCTCTGGGTGGAGGGTGAGGGCTTCGGTAGGACAAACCCCAGTACACAATCCACAGTGGACACACACATCCTCGTCGATCGCAATTTCGCCTAAGGTATAAGAAACATTAACATGGCGCGATCGCATCCACTCGATCGCTGCATCTAATTGATCGATATCTCCTGATAGTTCCACTACCAGTTTGCCAATTTGATTTGGGGCTACTTGGGCACGGATAATATTAGCGGCGACGTTGAACTCTTTGGCCAGTACGTAAGTGACTGGCATTTGTACGGCGCGTTTCGGGAAGGTAAGCGTTACTCGTTTTTTCACAGGTTTAGCAGAAGATTTTTTCTGTTGTAGCGAATTGGGAGTTTTATGGCTCGAAAGATAATTACTCAGTTAGAGAATATAACGAGTAGGGAATGGTGTGGTTTAATTACTTCAAACGCACTGTAATTAATTTTGCAATTTAAGTTTATTACTTGTTACCTATTGTATCCATTTTAACTTGGAAAGCTTTTAACGTGAAAATTTTAGTTGTAGAGGATGACGAGTTAAATGCTTGTACTTTTCACGCTATCTGGAAAAACCAGCGAAAACCTAATTCCCCTCCCGACACAGGAAGGGGAATATTTAAAGTCTTTCTCCTTTAAGGAAAGAGATTTTCCAGATACTCTGACAAGTCAGAGTGACAGCAAGGTGAATTTAACTATATCCATAAATAATTGTGTTATTTACAAATTTATGTTAATGCACTTTAAAATTTTAATATTTTCAATAAAGTAATATATTAAAACTATATCTAAGGTATTAGATTGATTTAAAAAACTAAACAAATACTGTTGAAAATATCACGAGCTAATTTAACATTAGATTAGACTTAAGGCAGAAGAACAAGGAAATTATTTTAGTTAATTTGTTAGTTAATAAACAACATATATTTCGATACTTTTGCTGAAAATATATGTTGTAGTTGAAAAATAGAAAAAGCTTTTTCTAGATTTCAGAAAATTGCTTAGTAGCATAAGTCCGTACAATGTTGAAAACCCTATTTGGATAAACCCTTTTACAGGTAAGGCTATCCCAGGAGGAAATCCTGAAAACCCACTTGGCAAATACTGGATTGGATTTTGGACAAACGGTAAAAATTGGGTTGGCTTTCACGGTACGCCTAATCCTGATTCAGTTGGTAAGGCTACCTCACACGGTTGTATTCGGATGTACAACAACGATGTGAAAGAATTATTCGATCACGTAAGTCTGGGAACAGCAGTTATTGTAGTGCGATAATTGGTCAATCTCGATGATGAACTGAATTTGTTGAGTCAGCCGATTGATTTGTACCTAGATTTCTGATTGTAAGTGGGGTTGACTGGATTTTGGACTTGAGGTGATTATTTCAATAATTCCAGCGAATCTGTAAGGACTTTTCTCTGCATACTAATTAAAAAGCGCTTGGGAGTGTTGCCGTGTTTCCACCCCAAACGCCTTTTATTTTTAACTTGCTCCTCACACAATTAGATAATATCACTGCTTCTATTAAAAGGTGAGTATATTGAGTGACACTTTCAAAACTGCACCTACAATCCAATTTTTATATTTCTATATAAATTAAAAAATGCCTGGGAGTGTTGCCGTGTTTCCACCCCAGGCATTTTTTATTCTCAACTTGCTCCTCACACACACAAAACATATCATTACTTCAACCAAATAGCAAGTAAGTTGTGTGACACTTTTGAAATTGCACAAGCAACCCACTTTCTGACAAATTAAAAAGCGCTTGGGAGTGTTGCCGTGTTTCCACCCCAAACGCTTTTTACTTTTAACTTGCTCCTCACACACGATTAAAACATATCATTAATTAAATCAAAAAGCGAGTATTTCGTGTGACACTTTCTAAACTGTACACCTTGCGGTGATTAATTTAGTGTAAAAAGTGACGTAAACCAGTTAAGACCATTACCAAACCCAGTTCGTTAGCAGCAATGATAGAATCTTTATCGCGTACACTTCCCCCTGGTTGGACAATGGCTGTAATTCCTGCTGCTGCGGCTGTTTTCACAGAATCATCGAAGGGAAAGAATCCATCGCTGGCGAGAATTGCACCTTTAGCTTTTTCCCCAGCTTGTTCTAGGGCAATTTTAACTGAGCCGACGCGGTTCATTTGACCAGCACCTACTCCTAGTGTAGTGCGATCGCTTGTCACAACAATGGCATTAGATTTAACATGTTTGCAAACTTTCCATGCAAACAGCAATTCGGCTAATTCGTCGGGTGTAGGTTGACGTTCGGTAACTATTTGCCATTGACTGGTATCAGCAATCACGTCATCGCTAGCTTGGACAAGGAAACCACCTGCGATCGCTTTCACTGTATCTTTAGGGCCACTGCTCAAATCAGGTAGAGTTAAAACCCGCACGTTAGATTTTTTGCCAAGGATTTCTTGGGCGTCGGCTTCACAACTTGGTGCTACCACACATTCTAAAAATGTTTTAATTAACTCCCTAGCTGTTGCCGCATCAATCGGACGGTTGAGTGCGACAATACCACCAAAGGCAGAAGTAGAATCAGCATTGAAAGCTTTTTGGTAAGCTTCAGAAATACTGCTTCCCAGTGCTGTACCACAGGGATTTGTGTGTTTGATAATCGTTGCTGCTGGGGTATCAGTGAATTCAGCAATAATTCGGCGTGCAGCTTCTAAATCAACTAAGTTATTGTAACTAAGTTCTTTGCCTTGCAGTTTTGTAGCGGCTGTCCATCCCGTTGGGGTAGTACCAGTTTGATACCAGGCGGCGGGTTGATGGGGGTTTTCGCCGTAACGCAGAGATTGCAATTGTGTGCCGCTAAGGGTATGCTGCTGTGTTCCTGCGAGATAAGATGCGATCGCTTGATCATAACTAGCAGTGTGCGAAAATCCTTTTAAAGCAGCCTTTTGCCGAAATTCTAAGGAGGCTTCGCCGTTATTTTGCCGCAATTCTTGCAAATACTCCTCATATTGTGCCGGATCAGATAATACTGTCAGATGGGCGAAGTTTTTCGATGATGCCCGTAGCATAGCAGGACCACCGATATCAATTTGCTCAACAGCTTGAGATAATGTCACCCCTTGTTTAGCAATAGTTTCCTCGAAAGGATATAAATTCACCACCACTAAATCAATCGGGCGAATTCGGTTATTTTCTAAATCTGTAATATCTTGGGGAACATCTCGCCGGGCCAAAATCCCGCCATGAATCCGGGGATGCAGCGTTTTGACTCGGCCACCTAAAATTTCTGGAGAACCTGTGTAATCTGCAACTTTGGTAACTGGGAGTCCCGCATCTTTGAGTGCTTGGGCTGTTCCCCCACTGCTGATTAAATCAAAGTCGAATTCTTCAACCAAGCTACGGGCTAAGTCAATTAAACCAGTTTTGTTAGATACACTCAGCAGGGCTAGACGCGCCATTGATCAATTCCTCAGATGTTAGGTTGTGAAGCAAAGGATCTCAAGTTTTGCATAAGCCTTGGTTTACTTCAATACTGATAAGACTGGCAAATAATGGTTTGGATACTGCTTGTGCAAGAACTTGAAGATAACTATTATTCAGTGTGAACTTGGGCTAGCTTGACAGATATGACACATATAAGCTAATAAAAGAGATGAATCCATCTGCCCAAACAGTGAAGTTAAAGCAGATGAAGCAGTCATAAGACTGAAAATTAAGGAAAAAATATGCCTTCAAAAGAAACTGGCGCTCAAGTTGATGCACGTTCACCAAAGCCGTCTATTGACTTTGCTAAACTCATAGAGTTACTCACTAAAGCTATTCCTCCTAGCAGTAATCAGGCAAATACCGACCAGCCAAACCCTAAAGGGATGCAGCTGTTTGAATTTGATGACAAACAAAATAAACGCCTGAGAATAAATACTTCAGCCATTCTGCGTCGGCTATTTACACAGCCTGACTTCCAAGAAGCTTTTAAGCCAGTTAGAGGCGGTGGATTTATTCAAAACTTGTCAATGCCAGAATTTGGGAATAGGTCACGCATTGGTGGCTGTTTGAGTGATGGTAATGCAACAAAGTTACCCGGTGGAATAGACAAATTAATTGCTGCTATCGACCAAGCGTTAGAAACTGCATTGCCTTCCGATAGTTCATTGTTGACATTGCTGTTAAATGATCCTGATAAGCAACTCAAACAACTTGCTATACGTGCAGGTACTAAGTTTCAGAATCTAACCAACACTGCTAACCTCGTACCGATAAAATTTCAAGCAGGAGATACCAAGCCTAGCAAGTCTGACAAAGTTGTTGCCAAAGTTATTTCCGCACGTGAACGGGTAGAAGGAACTGATTATTTTGAGCAAATGCGTAGTGCAGTCGCCGAGTATCTGGAAAATCAGTTTGACTGCGATGAAGAGGATATTGATTCAGCGATCGCAACTTTGGAAGCAGAGAAAGATAGAGAATATAGTCAAATCCAGCGTTTTTTGAATTTTTTAGACGATGAAGCATTGTCTAGAGTCCGATTGACTATTACCTTTCGGATTATGGAAGCGATCGCAGACAATGCTAGATCAAAAGATGAACCAGAATACAAATTTTTAGCAGAATATGTCAATCGAGTACTCACTTTGGTTACATCCGCTAAAGTAGTCGGCTATACCGTTGATTTAACTGCTCATTTCGGTAGTGCTGTGGAATTTGATTTGTCAGATGAACTCAGCAAAGTAATATTCTATTCTTGTCTGCCTGTTTGGCCTGAGTGGAAAACCCAAATCTTCGAGCAAAAGACTAAAAATCAAGTTGACCGCGAGGTAAGCTATCGTTTTCGAGTCAATGGACAAAATCCAGAATTGGGCAAACCCGCTTTTGAAGTGCGACTGGATCAAATTGAAGAAGCCTTACTAAGTAACGATCAATCTTCCCTACAAAAACCTTGGTTGATCTGTCGTCGTTTAGCTGAACTTATCTTTTTAGCTATTGTTGTTCCCAAAGATGCTGAAGAATCGCTAACTCAAGAATCACTAACTAATACAGTGGTTCAACTCATTGAAACTCTGAAATCGGGCAGACAGGCAGCTATTAGCCAGACTTTACAGGAATTACGGGAACGCGCCAAAGTAATGAATTCCATTAAAACGGCACTGATGAACGTAGTCCGTGACAAGAGTCAAAAAGTAATTTCTCAAGTTCAGCATCGTTCCTCTCAACAGTTTATCTGTGTGAAAAGAGGTATCTTTCAATGGACGCGACTAATAGGAGCAGAAGAAGGCGTAAGAGATTTACTTGTAGGGCCACAACAAAGTTCCCGCGAACAGGTGGAATGGTTCAAACATATTGAAATTTGCGAACAACCAGACACATCAGGATTACTGTTTTCAATTGAAGTTACTGCCGAACTTTCGGAATATGACTTAATAACCAAAGGCACAGCAAGTAAATTGCAGGCACAACGTTCATTACCAGAGCGACTCCTGCAAATTTGTTGGGTTCCTCGTTCTTTTCGCAAGGATCAAAACCGTCAATGGACTTATGAATATTCTCCAAATGCTTCTAAAGCAGCAAGATGGGTATTATCAGCCGCAATTATAGTGGAATACGATGTTGACACCGTAAAGCGGCGACCAGATACAAAAGGTTCTGAAGAAAGTAAGCAGTATCATGCAGCCGTAGTTACTGCCTTTGCTGTGCTAGTTTACTGCTGTTTGTGGCGGATCATCAAACGATTGCAACAAGGTGATAACGGCAAATTGGTTGACTTTACAACTTTAATGCTGAGGCTGCAAGAATTGGGCAAACA
This sequence comes from Nostoc sp., assembly GCF_036916735.1. GTDB lineage: Bacteria > Cyanobacteriota > Cyanobacteriia > Cyanobacteriales > Nostocaceae > Nostoc. Next base: position 43,699 of record NZ_JBALFV010000013.1, on the reverse strand, counting down.
AAGTGATGATAGTAGCGGTGATGCTTATATTTATGCAGCAGCCCAAACTTTAGAAGCAATACTAGCTGAAGATACTCCTATCAGAATGCAAGGGCTGACTCTGGAAAATATTGCCCAACAAGACCAAAAGGCAAAATTTACTAAATCCGGCACTTTTAATGCTCTGTTGAGTGCATTTCCACTCTTCATCAGCACCCCAAGCGCTGATTCAGCACCCAAGATTGGTTTAATTTCTTATGCCAGCCGTCCTTGTGATGAAGAAACTTTTTTGGACAAAGGTGAAAAAGGATATCTTTTTCTCACTCAAAGTTACGTTGCAACAGCAGTTAATCAACCATTTTTAGGTTACGAACTCAAAAGAGAGCGGATGCAGTCTGATGTGCTGGATTCTTCAAAAGGGTTGAAAAAGCAACGCTTACTCCAAGAAGAAATTAATTACTTAGAAGGTCAAGGGTGTCAGCACATTATTTTATTGGCTCATGCTTATGGCGATCGCCGAATTAATCGAGCCGCAGATTACAATTCTTCTTTGATACCTAAAGAATTTTTAGAACAAGTCTTTGAAACTTTTCCCGATCTCAACATTTACTCAATGGTGCGGGATGTATTTCCTGCCACCCGCTTGCAAAAGCGCGGTTATAATGAGGCGGCATTTGAAATTTTACAAGCTAGAGATCATACATATTTCCAACGCTCCGTTACCGGAGAATACTTTCGTGATTTGATTCCCGTTTATACTTTTGCCACACTTTTTGCTGTTCAAGAAACACAGCGCCCACAGTCTGGTTTTTGCATTTATTTTCTAGTATCAGATGGACAAGTCCGCGATATCAACTGGACTGAACGCGCTCGTCAACATTTGATAAATCCAGAACATAATTCTCCTATTCATCCCTGCTTAATAGCTGTACTGCGGGGATTGCATTTTATCGAAGCTGAAAAAGGTCAACTTATTCCAGTCCTTGACCCCTTCAGTTGGATTTCACCCACTACAGTAGAAGGGGCTGGAGAGGTGAAAATCTTACATAATCGTCGCAAGGGACAGGTATTACTCAATTATCCTGCCTTACTCACCCACGTTTCTCAAGTTCTGCACCGGAGGAACTGATGGATTTGTCTTTTTTAGAACAGGCTTCCATTTGGGGGCAGGTATTTGAAATTGCTGTCAAACGCGGTGTTCTGCAACACTTAATTCAGCAAAAGTTGGTCTTGGACGATCATCCGGTTCTGCAACCTTGGCAATCCGTGAAGAATGCAGATGTCTACCACCAACTGGTAAAAGTATTCAAGCTGACAGATCCGAATACAAAAGAATGGGTAGAGACGATGCTGCGTCATCTGCTGGTACTCGGTTATGGTTTAGGTTGGACAACAATGCGAGAGTGTCTCAAACACAGTGGAATTCGTAAACCAAAGCTGGAAGCAATTTGGTGTCCATTGACACTGCCAACACAGGAAATGCAACGCGATGAGGAAAAAGAAGAAACAGCAAAAGCATTTCAAGCAGCTTTTAATTTACCAGGACAACCAGACGAGAACTTAGTAAACCAAGGACAACCCGCCAGAGCTGATTTTATCTTATGGCTATCAGACGAATCTATTTCCCGTAAACGAACAGAGGATTTGATACTTTCTAAACCAGATAAAGGTTTATTCTCCAGATCAAAAGACCTCAACCGCAAAAAAATCGATAACTTAATTCTTTGTCTGGAATTCTCGTATAACGCACCGATAAAACTAGCAGATTTTAGAACTGAAGCCCCCCACCGAGAGGAAATGAATCGCTATTACCGTTACATTGAATCACGGGGTGTCTTCTCTAGGGTTTGTGCAGAGGTTGAGGGTGAAGAGTTTATACCTTCATCAAAGCTGGAAAGTCATCTATCAGCATTTAGCGGTAAAGATAAACCATTATTCAAGCTCTGTCAGGCATCATCCTACACTGAGCGCTTGATTCGCCTGCTGTACTCGCATCAGCGCTTAAAAGGAAGTTGTAGTGGTAGAGCGATCGCTGTAACATCCAATGGTCTTGAAAGTCTTGCCGCTCACTTTCTGGGTATGGAACCAGAACCAGATCCTAGAGCCAAGCTGATGAAATCATTAGGAGAATCATATCGCCAAGCTCGCAAACTAAGCGATGATGCACCTGATGAACTTGAGACAGAGATTCGTTTGGTGTTCAATAAGCTAGTGCGATCGCTACCCTCTGATTTCAAAACACAAGCAAAGCGTCTTGCTGAGAACCCAACTCCAGGAGGGTATCTTCACTTTCTATTTCAGGAGAATGTCAAGGGATTCTACAACCCAATGGATGAAGTGAGTAAGATTGAGGCGATCGCTGCTGTTGAGAAAAACGAACCATTATTTGACTTTTTTGGCGAAAATCCTGAATCACAAATCGAACAAGCTCTTAATCAGGTAAATCCAGACAACGAAAAAATTCCTTTGCGACAAGTTCACCAAGCAGCAGTTGTTGCAGGACTGAATGCTGCTCAACTAAGTAGAATCAATGTCATAGCTTTAGAGGGCAATCCTGGGATTGGTAAAACCACTGCTGTGATGCAATTTCTTCAGCACCAGTCTCAAGGCTTCTTCTTTCTTTATTTGAGTCCACGAGTGGTAATTAATCGGGATGTTACTGACAAAATTGCCAGAAACAACGGTAATGCTACTGGGATATTGACCCTCACCAGTAATGCCAATTTGATTGTTTCAGCTCCTAAGTGGTACGAGCAACAAGTTAAGCAAAACGGATCTCAATTTCGCCGTATTGATAGTGCTGTTGTTGTCGATGGCTTTGAAAGACTCAGCCATCCTGATTGCAGTATTCTCTTCCTCACTCCACAGCAAGAACAGGAGATTGATTGTAATGTAGTCGCCTCTACTCGGTTTAAACGTTCTCTCAATGAACGAGAAGATAGCGTAGAATCTCCCCATCGCCCTGGCGTATTACGTACCCTAGCAACCTCTGCCCGAAAATTGCTAGAAGCTAATCCGCGAGTTAATCGCCTAGTAATAACTGCTGCGATTCAAGGTTATCGAACGCTTAACGAATCAACTACAGTTGATGCCCTCAGCAAGTTGTTTGCAAAGCCAGCTAATACTACCTTGGGAAAAAATGAACGTTCAGCATTTGCCGCCAAAATTCCCACTATTATCGTCATGGTAGACGAACTCGCTGGCGATGGGGCAGGAGCGCCCTTTGTCCATAAGCTAGCAGAATGGCTGCAACAGCAGTTTATTGATCCGTTTGAAACAACGCCATCTCCGTTTAGGATTGTTCTGATTGTTGCCGATGCCTCACTGAGTAATGAAGTTGTGTTGAATAGTTTTCTAAGTTCGGGCGATCGCGCCCCTGATAAGGTGTTAATTAGTCAAAGTCAAGGTGAAGCACCATTTCGGGTGACAGGCACTTATACCAAAGTAGGCCCCAGAAGACACCCAACGCTCCACGTCATGACAAATAGTTACCCCGCCAGAAAACTCGATATTGACTATAGTATTAGGCTGTCTCCTGTTACACCAGGATTAACCAGTGATGGGACAAAACAGACAATTCGCCAAGCAATTCGAGAGCAATTAGAAGACCAGTTGCTAATGAATGCCTACTTGGAAATCGAACGCGGGTTACAACAGGGAGCAGAGCAGCTAATTTTCTTTGCTCAGGACAAAGCTTTCCTGCGTCACTTGCAGGAGAAATTGACCAGTGGTAAAGATGCTCTGGTAAACAAGGGACAGGTAGCAGTTTTGGATCAAAGCGTACCAGCTAATAAGCGATTGGAATTAGTAAAAGAACCACGACGCGATCAAATCCGAGTTTTCTTGATGACTTCTTCAGGCGCAAGAGGTGTTTCCTTCCCAAAAACAGATTGGATTATTGCAGCAATTCCCCGATTTAATATTGAAGCCGCTTTAATGGAAGTCGCGCAATTAATTTACCGGGGTCGAGGAATGTATACAGATCCAGAAACCGGGATGGAAGTTTCTGGAGATTACAAAGATAGACGCTTAGTCATGCTGATCAATGATTTCATTATTGAAGAAGATATTGACCGCAAACGATTATGGTTGCGTCAGTCAAGCGATTTATTGACTTTGCTGGTAATGCTGCGCTCTACAATTCACACTCGTATAAAAGGAGATGCTGGACTCAAGTACAAGCGAATTGCATTTGTCCCAGTTGGATTAATTGGAGATGAGGAATTGTTGAGATTAATGTCTGATGAGGTCTTAGATTTCCTCCATGAAACCAAAGTTTTTATCCGCGATAATAACTCTCAAGAAGCAAAAGCTATTGCGAGCAAAGCAGCCAAATTAACAGAACAAATTTTTAAGCACTTGAATTTGACAGGACAAGCATCAGATCGGAATGCCAAATCGTATGTGAATTACCAAACCCTGGAAGGGTTAGTGAAAACTGTTTCTAGAATGTCGAGTCGGTTATTGCCATCTTTAGATAACCACGAGCTACAAATACCAGATGGATTAACTTGTATTGGCCCTTTCTGGATAGAAGATTGGAGCGATCGCCAAACTGAGGAAAGATTTAGCTTTGAGGGATGGAAATCTTATATTCAACAAAATAGCAGTAATCTTTTAGCACTACTACAACGAATTTACGAAGATAACAAGTTTCCACCAAAGCTTAAACGTCCGGCGAAGGAACTCCATAGACTATTGATTCGGAAACAGGAGGAATCTGTTCTTGAATACTCAACACTTCAGGCGTTGAAAACTCAAAACATAGTTGTTGGCTTACCTCTAGACTATCCACACTTCTGGAATGAACACTCAGAAGATGACATTCGCCAACAGGAATTAGAAGACCCCCTAACTTGGAGAAATGCTTTAGGACGCTCCCTAAACCCTCAAGGCTTGATTATACCTGTAGTGGCGCAGTATCGAGAATTTCCTTGGGTAGCTGTAGCAGGTCGACGAATTTATACACAGTTAGAAACAGTTTTTGACGATCGCTATTTTATGGCATCCAGTGAATTGAATCTGCTAAACACCATCCTGCTTGAAGATGAAGCAGATAACAAATAGTTTATGCACACCTAAGAATTATATAGCGATGCGATTTGCTAGGTTTGCTGGCAGAAGCAGACGGCTTGTTCTAACGGACTCGCACTTTTAGCTAAGACCTAGCCTTTTTTCTAGGTTTTCTTGCCTATAACTTCATGAGAAGATTGACCCAGTATTTAAACAAAGCTTAAACATAGTGTTTTTAAATACATCGTAGATCCTCAATTCAATAGGAGTGGCTAGCGATGGTAAATAGCGAACTCAAGAATAAAGTAGCCTTGATTACTGGGGCAAATAAGGGTATAGGATTGGAGATGAGTCGTCAACTCGGACAACATGGATTGACGATTTTGATCGCAGCTCGGAATTTAGAAGCAGCAAAAACGGCAGCCAGTAACTTGCACGATGAAGGAGTTTCAACTGAAGCGATCGCTCTTGACGTAACTGACAGTACTCAAATTAAGTCTGCTTTTCAAGAGATTAGTGACTCTTTTGGTAAACTGGATATCTTGATTAATAATGCAGGTGTGTTTCTAGATGACGATTGGTTAATCAGTAATGCCACTTCTGTTTCAATAAACATTATTCGACAGACATTCAACACCAACTTTTTTGGCTTGGTGGAATTAACTCAAGTACTGCTACCGTTAATTTTAAACAGTCCTAGTGGTCGAATTGTCAATATGTCTAGTATTGAAGGCTCATTGACACTTCATGCTACTCCAAGTTCACCAATTTATGACTCTAAACCATTTGCTTACAATGCTTCTAAGGCAGCAGTCAACGCATTCACCATCCATTTAGCCCATGAGTTACGCAATACTGCTGTGAAAATTAATAGCGCTCATCCAGGTTGGGTGAAAACTGAATTGGGGGGTGAAGGCGCAATGATGGATATCGCAGGAGGGGCAAAAACGGGCGTTAAGTTAGCGATGCTCCCTGACGATGGACCGAGTGGTGGCTTTTTTCATCTTGGTGAACCAGTACCTTGGTAAAAAGTTTAGCCACTAATAAGGTAGGTGTCTCTGTCGAAGTGGCATCCGCTTCCTAATACTGAGCTACTTCAAGAGATAGGATCTACTAAAAGAGTAGGATTTAAGGAGTAGACCTCTGTCTTTACAATTTATTAACGTTTCTACAGCAAGTTCTCAACCTCCCGCAGGCTTAATTGTCACTTTGCATGGTTGGGGAGCTAATGCTGAGGATGTAGCATCTTTGTTACCCTTGCTCAACTTACCCGATTACCAGTTTGTACTACCCAACGCACCTTATCCTTATCCCTATTCCACAGTAGGGAGGGCATGGTATGACCTGCAGGTGGAGAATATGTATAAAGGATTGGCAGAAAGTCGGCAACTGCTAATAAATTTTTTGCAATCTTTAGAAAGTACCACTGGCGTACCTTTGTCACGCACCATTTTAAGTGGATTTTCTCAAGGCGGGGCAATGACTTTAGATGTCGGCTCAAAATTGCCCCTAGCAGGTTTAGCTGTCATGAGTGGGTATTTACATCCTGATGCAGTAACGGCAGAGCAAAAAGGGATTCCGCCGACTTTAATCAGCCACGGGAGATATGATGAAGTTGTGCCCCTACAAGCTGCTTTGAAGGCACGAGAAACTCTAAAGTCTCTAAAAGTGGCGGTAGAATACCACGAATTTGATATGGGGCATGAAATAAATCCACAAACGTTAGAGGTGCTACGAAATTTCGTTGTAAATACAATTGCTTAGTCAGGATTACGAATTTTTTATAAATTATGGTACAAATTCTGACAATTTTCACGAAATTAATGACTTCTAATGAGTAATATATATTGGGTGGCTGCAAAAGAGCGCAACTTAACCCATGCTGAAGGCGAGTGCTGGATAAGGGAGGGGCAAGCATTATGACAACTCTAAGCATTTCTAAGAAAGAAATTGCTGCCATGACTGTGGCAGAAGTAGAAGAACTGGCTACACGTCTAGAGCTAGATAATTATAGTAATGCTTTTGAGGGTTTAAATGATTGGCATCTATTGCGAGCGATCGCATTTCAGCGTCCAGAGTTAGTTGAACCCTATATCTACCTCTTAGACTTGGAACCCTATGATGAAGCTTAGTTGAGAGTTAGTAGAGACGCGATTAATCCTTGTCTGTACAGGAGTTAGGAGTTAGAATTTCTAACTATTTAGTACTAATTTTTGTAACTGCTCACTCCTAACTTTTTACCATGCCAAATCCCAAATCCCAAATCCCAAATCTTAAATTGAATAGGGTTCTAATTGGTGTAGGTGGCGGTATCGCCGCCTACAAAATTTGTGAATTGGTTTCGACGCTGTTTAAAACTGGGGTGGAAGTCCGAGTCATCCTCACCCGTTCGGCGCAAGAATTTATCACGCCTCTGACAATAGCCACCCTATCTCGTCATCGGGCCTATACAGATAATGATTTTTGGCAACCAACTCACTCTCGTCCTTTGCATATTGAGTTGGGTGAATGGGCAGATGTCATGGTAATTGCCCCCTTGACAGCTAATACATTAGCAAAGTTAGCTTACGGGATGGCGGATAATTTACTCACAAATACCGTGCTGGCTTCTACTTGTGCCGTGGTGTTAGCACCGGCAATGAATACGGATATGTGGGAACAGCTATCAGTGCAGCGAAATTGGCAACAGTTATTGACAGATAGCCGATATCATGGAATGAATACAGCATCAGGATTATTAGCGTGCGATCGCATCGGTGCTGGTAGACTAGCAGAACCTCCAGAAATTTTGGCTCACATTCAATCGTTGTTACACACTCAAGGTAAACGAGATTTAGCTGGTAAACGAGTATTAATTAGTGCTGGGGGAACACGAGAGTATCTTGACCCAGCCAGATTTATTGGCAATCCTTCCACAGGTAAAATGGGATTAGCTTTAGCACAAGCAGCACTTCACCGAGGGGCAAGTGTCACCCTAGTACATGGTCCAGCTAGTTGGGATGTACCATTAGGAGTGCAAGCAATTCCTATTATTAGTGCCGAGCAAATGCAGCACGCCATGCTGGAATATTTACCCAACGCTGATGTCATTGTCATGTCAGCAGCTGTGGCAGATGTGAAGCCAAAAAATTATAGTACAGAGAAATTGCCCAAGCGATCGCTCCCCCAAGCTTTACCCCTGGAACCAGTACCCGATATAGTTGCCCAATTAGCACAAAATAAACAGCCGCATCAAATCTTAATGGGTTTTGCAGCACAAAATGGGGATATTGTCAATCTTGCATTAGAAAAATTACAGAGTAAAAAATTGGATGTCATTGTTGCCAATCCCATCGATCAACCTGATAGTGGTTTTGGGAGTGATAATAATCAAGCGATATTTTTAGATAAACAAGGAAATCAGCTAGCGATCGCACCTTGTTCTAAATTAGAAATGGCGCATCAGTTATTTGATTTTCTCACCAGCGAATTTTAAATTTTGGATAATGGAATTGAAGCTAAAATAGATGGGACAACTAGCAACCGAATCACCATCAACCTGGCGTTTCATCCCCATGCTTAAGACATCAGGAGCAGTGCAAATGGCGATCGATGCTTGGTTATTCAACCAATGTGAAAAGGGACAGCACCCATCTACTCTGCGTTTTTATACCTGGTATCCCTATGCTCTTTCCTTGGGACATCTGCAAAAACAATGGCCTGCCCAGTGGCATAATCTGATTTACCAACAACAGCGACTTGATTTAGTTCGTCGCCCAACGGGAGGTAGAGCTGTTCTCCACCAAGGGAACTTAACCTACGCCTTGATTACCTCAGCTGGTACAGGAAAAAGCTGGGGTACTTATGAAAAAATCTGTAACTTTTTGATCCAAGGCTGGGAAACCTTGGGTATTGAGTTAAATTATGGTTCTGCTGGAAGGGGTTACATTCACAATCCCAGTTGTTTCAACACAGCAACAGCAGCTGACTTAGTTACTGCCGATGGAAGTAAATTCATTGGTAGTGCCCAACGCAAGGGAAGAAATGCGCTTCTTCAACACGGCTCAATGATTTTATCTACAGACAAAAGTTTATTTGAGGAAATCTTTGAACAACCTGCTCCGTGGAATACCTCACTTTGCAATACACAACAAGAGGATGGCTGGATTGCAAAGATTGTGGAGACATTGACAGAGACGGCAAAACAGTACTTTGGCATAGAACTAGTTACCCAACTATTTACTGATCTTGAATGGCAAGATATCCTCAAATTGCGATCGCTTTACGAAGTGTGTTAGCGTAGCTTACCGTAGGTATCGCCTATTTCAAAACTTGAGGTTATCTAGGAAATACGTAGAAAACCAAAGTTTGTTGTAAGTAAAATCGCTGTACAGCGTAGTTTTGCAGTGTAATTAAAAAGTTGACATTTTTATTTACATCATTTAGTGTAATCATACTAAGATGTAATTTTTATTATACATAGCCATGTATTTTGAGGATGTGCGTGAGTGGCAGGGAACTGCGGAGGCTCTGACAAAGGAGCTAAAACGCCAGATTAAATACCTTAAAATCTCTATAGAATCACCTGCCCTCCGTACCATTCGGTCGTGGAGAGCAAAACAACTTTTATCACAACCCAAAGGGCAAGAATTTGGATTTCGCCAGATTTTGGAGGGATTGGCAACAATTTTACTATTAAAGAAAGGTTGGACACTTGCAGCGATCGCTCAAGTTTTACCTTCCTTTGGTGAAGATGTTTTAGAGAGGCAAATTATTGCAGAGGCTCAAGGTCAAGATCCGACATGGCTACCTGCAATTTCAGCAACCTCTTTACCTTTGCCTACTGGACATCGCCCAGCAATGGATCTGGCTGAGGATGCTGTAGTTTTGTTAGCCCAAGGAATTATTCGCCAATATGAACGGGTGCTGCCAGGTAAACAAATAGTTCGTCAAGAGGATAGTACGCTGCCGCCAGAACTCTATCAAGCAATGTGCAAATTGGGTCGTCTATACATTGAAGAAGGACAAAGCGATCGCGCGGCTTGTGTACACACTGTTTTGGATAACGCGCGCTACCCTCTTGCTTTTGATCGTTGGGGGTTAAAAATTTTTAACCAATCAGACTTTCGCTTTTCTAACGCAACCATCATCGATCCAGATTTACGAGTTCCCACCTCAGACTGTGCAGAGATTGCCAACCTCAGTAGGGGTTTTGGGGAAAATAACGTCATTGAACATCGGCTTTATACTGAGTTATGCGATGCGACTGAACGGTTGGGTGGTCGCCGTCGGCACAAGGCTTACACTGCGCTACGAGAGTTGTTTGGTAGGTATTCCCTGATAGGACAACGCCAACTATTTGATCACTTGGTTGACAATGACTTAACTCCTTTACAGGGAATAATAATTGAAAAATTTTTCGACCTAGTACCGGATATTTGGCTAATTGATGGTTTGGCACACCGTTGTGCATACTGTGGCACGCTCATGCGACCTCATCCTAACAATAATCTCTTTGCACAAGGGCGCTGTCCCATTCGCCAGTGTATTGGTCATGAATTGCCGAAAGTATCTGAGACACTAGATCCCAACAAAGATATTTTACGAATTGCCAAGCCACAAATTCTCATGTACTGGACAGGCCCAGCAATTGACGAATTAGCCATATTTGATATAGCCGGACAAAATAAGCTCAACACTGAACTTTATCCAGAGTCGGATTTATGCGATATAGCGATTAATGAACGAGCAATTGGAATTGATGCTAAGTCCTACACAAGTCCAGTGACTCTGGCTTTGCGTCTCAATCGTAGTATTGGCGGGCTGATTTATTATCATCGTCGGATTTTGGCTGTGAGCGATCGCTTAATTGAGGATAACCCAAGTTACATTTCTACCCTGAAATCAACACTCGATAAAAAAGGCGATCCCACCAGTTTAGAAATTATGTCAGTTTCCTCCGTCATTGAGTTTTTAAAGAAGATGCCGTATGCGAACCAAACCTGATTTTTGGAAAGGTGCAGAGCGAATTTGCTGGTTTTGCGTCTTGATGAAGGAATTCATTAATACTGATTCACTGGAGTATGCACCACTAGTGATGTCAGGCATGGCCAGCATTCTGAATGCACCTGCATTTGCACAAGCCCGTCAAGCTATTTTCAATATGCGCCAGATGTCACTGGCTTTTGTGACAAACCAATCAGTTAAGCACGGAATTGCTCTCTATAACAATTATCATTACTGCAACAATACTAAAGGGACGTATGAAATTGATATTGAAACACTTCACTTTAAAAGGACTGACCCTTTAGAAGATTCCTCAATTACACAGGCGCGGCAAATTCTCAGTACCCCTTTGCCGTACCAGACGTATGGTTTTACAGTTGCCGATCCTCGTCAGGCGATGGCAGTTGCGTTAAGTGAAGAGTCAGCCGCCGTGCAGTTACCCATCCCTCGGATCGCTGCCCCGATTGCTGCACATCGCACACATTCCCTCAACCGCAAACCAAAAGGCAAGATTCGCATTCCTCTAAAAGAACTGCGCGATCTGGCTATTGAGATGGACGAGCGTGAAAAACAAGATCCTGAACGACGACCTGGTAACTGGGCAAAACGCTTTGAACGCTTTGACCTGATGGTATCGGAGGCTGGCAAAGGACTGCGGAAAGAAGATAATGTGTTGGAATTAGAGGACATCAAGCACTTAATTGGTTTGCCAGGGTCAGGTAAAACAACCTTGCTTGTGTTGATAGCTGTCTGGTTGGGGCTACATGACTATAAAGCAATGTTTGTATTTCCCTCCATCGAAGTTGCTAGACAGTACATGGCTGATTTGGCATTTCATCAAGTTAAGGTGGGAATGCTTGTCGGTCAAGGTGATGAAACTCGTCGTCGCCACGCAGACAATATTGCAGAAGCGATCGCTGCTACAGGAAATAATGGTGGTTTTGCTTACACCTTAGAACAAGCAGAAGTTTTTGGGATGAACTGCGTTCTACCAGCCTTTTCAACTGAGGATATGTCTAAATGGGGCTTTGGTTACGCACCTTGCAACGAGATATTGCAAGGAGAAGGGAAACAGGGAAAGATGAAGAAATGCCTGTGTCCCCTATGGACAATGTGCGGTCGTAATAAAGCACAGCGAGATTTATTAGATGCGAATATTTGGGTTGGTCATGTGCGATCGCTCGATACTGAAATATCACCTCATGCAACTTACGAACAAATACGATATTTTGAATTAATTGCCCGTACCTTCGACGTAGTAGTTTTCGACGAAGGCGACATGGTGCAGAAATACTTAGATGAATATGGGGCAGCAACTTTAAGTATTTCCGGCTCAGAGCGATCAATTCATAGAGTAATTCTTGAACAGATTCATAACCGCTTTGCTCGTGGTGAAAACTATCGACTATTCGATCGAGATATAGAACTTTACAGTCGTGACCTAGCAGAATTTGGCAATCATAATACCTCTTTGATTACCACCGTTCATAATATGTCTGGGTCGCGGGTAAGAGAACGCTACGAAAATCAATTACTAACTGTATTACGGATTGTTAGCGAACTATTGAATAGTATTAACAAATCTAATAAACAAGATGAAATTGATGAACAAGAGGTCAAAAGAGAAGTTACTAGAAGTCGAGCGTTAGCTGAATTTTGGGAAAAAGCAGCATACAACGCCTTTTATGATCGTACAGGTGTTAAGAACCCTCAAGATTTTAAAGCAGATTTTTGGTCTCAGACTATAGACATAAACCGAGAAACCTTGGAACAGCAATGGAAAACTCTCATTCGTAATTTCCGCCGTTACCTAGCTGAAAATCTCATTAAGCACCGTGATGCAATTGTCCAAGAAATTATTGAATTATTTTTCAAACTCTGTTTTCCGGATCATCAATTAACCATAGAAGCCGAGGATTTAATTAAATTACTTATAACTGTTACATTCGTAATTTTAGGTTATCAGCGAATTGTACCAGGGACAAGAACAATGCTTGCAGAAGGTTTCATTCGTGAATCAATTATGGAATCAACTGCATCACCAGAACTCAGAAAATTCATTTCAGAAAGTATTTTAGGTTCATTTTCTGGTGTGCAATATAATTTTTTCAAAGCATTAACAACGCGAACTGCTGCCAGAAATGTGGAATTATCTTACATTACATTTGTAGGTGCGCCTCGAATGTTAATGCACCGTTTTCATCGGTTGTTAGAGGCAGATGACGGACAAGCAAGTCCAGCCATTTTAATTACGTCAGCCACATCATTTTTACAAGCAAGTCCCGCTTACCACATTAACGTCAGCCCCCATTATTTACTAAAAGCAAAACCGCTTCCAGCAGATGATAATAGAGACCCTAGCATTTATCGTTTCAAATGGTATCCAGATAGTGAACGTGGTGATGAACCCCTCAAATATAGCGGTGCTGGTGACCTGCAAAAACGTAATCTTCTGCGGATGGTGGCTGCTCTTGTAGGAGGAACTAAGCCTGAAATTTACAAATCTATGGATAAATTTGATGTCAAATGTGGTGTACGCCGCAAAGCAGCTTTAGTTGTTAATGGTTACGAGCAAGCTCGTGATATTAAGAAATATATCAATGACTATTATCCTCAAATTGGTAGGCATACAAAAGCAGTTGTGAAGTCTCTGAGAGACGGAGAACAACCAAAAGATTTCGTCACTTCTGCTCAATGTGAAGCATTGGGAGATGATGAAAATTGTCATATTTTAATTTTTCCTATGCTGGCAATTGGTAGAGGTGTCAATATCGTTTTCACCAAAGGGGAAAGAAAATTAGATGCAGCAATTGGCTCGATTTACTTCCTCACTCGTCCTCACCCTACCAAAAATGATATGCAGCTTTTGTACAGTTTGGCAGGACGAGCAACACAAGAATTTGATAGCCGAGTTTTTAGCGAAACAGAAGATTTGAATGCAATAGCAACAGCTTGGCAGCAATCAAGAAAAAACCTGTGGTTAACTGCCAATAGATTGTTACGTGAACCCTTAATGGCAAGCCGTTTGGGGCCTGAACTATTCAAATCATTTACGGCTAATCAAATGGTAGCTATTCTGCAAACAATTGGTAGAGGGATGCGGAATGGATGCCCAGTATCAGTTTACTTCGTCGATGCAGCTTGGGCTAAAAAATCAACAGAAAATAAGCCCGACTCTGGACGAGATAGTATGCTGGTTCAGATGCGAATAATTTTAGAAGAATGTGTCAATCATGAAGACCCTGTAATTCGGGAAATTTATCAGGAACTTTATGGTGCATTTCTAAAACCTTTACAGCGTATTCAAGGAGTAATTTATCCTGATGAACTAAGTTTGTTAGAAGAATCTGCGGATGAAGATGAAGGTTTTGATGAGTTTTCAACACTATTGGAGATGTAAACATGATTAATAATTTTGATGATGAAATTGAATTGGAAGAAGATTTATTGTTAGAAGAGGAAGACGACGAAACTGAAAGTAATTTAGTTTCAGATAAGTTTTACATTCAGCAAGGTGCAATTAAATTAATTAAAGAATTTCCTTTAGCTTTCACCGTACCAGATAATCTTGCTCCAATTATAGTAGAGGGTTATACTATTACTTGGACAAAAGCAGGTTTGCAATGTTTTGACGAGATTCAACAAGGAGCTAATGTCAAAAATCTTCCTTATGGCTCATTGCGAAATTTCCTACAAGTAGTGCTAAAAGATGCAACACGAATTGAACCACAGGTAGGTCTTAGCAAATATGCTTTGAATTCTGCTAAAGGCGATCACATGCCAGAACCTTTTGTTTACCTTACTGGTGGCAATGAGAAAGAAATAAATAAAATACTTCGCCCAATTATTAATGATTGGTTCACAAATTATCTCAACCCGTTTGCTGAAAAGGAGGATATATCAATAAAGATTATTGACCGCTTGGAAGATTTGCAAGAAAGAGGAGAGTTAATAAAAGTTTCTCCATTCAAATCTCAAGTATTACCTTGGAGTTGGAATATACAGACAGATACAACTCAACCTAAAGATAAATATGCGTATCGAATGCTAGCAGATTATGTGGCTCGTCAAATTGCTGCACAAGTTATTTTTCCAGATTTAGGGCCGATGAAACGCATTATTTCCAGCAAGAAAACATTTTCCTCTAATATTGCAGAACTGATTACAGATCCGATTCCCTTACAGAACAAAAAGGGAAAATTCAGTTTTGTAGTGAGATTGGAAGTCATTACTTATCCATCTTTACATCAACCTTTATTACAAATTGAGTTTTCTAAACGTCGCTGGTTTACTAAGTTAAATGCTCCTAAACATGACCTTAGGAATATTAGCGGTTTCATATTTTCTCAAGAATATACTAATCGGGCTTTTAATTATCAAGTTAAAGCCGAACTAGACAAAAAAAGTAAAAAAGGGAAAAATAAAAAGCAAGAGAAGATAAAATGCAATTGGAAAACAAGTAAAGATTTTGAAATATTGCGGAGAGAATTTAATTTAGGGCAAACTTCTGATGGACAAGAAATTGCTTTAGGTTTAGCCTCTACTGATAGCTGTGAGGTACTTCTTACTTATCGTAATGGACTTCAAGATAATTCAGAAGAAGACGAAGAAATTGCAGAAAAATACGGTATTGAAGCAGGTGTACCAGAAATTGATAAATTAGATGCTTTTGAGGCGATCGCTAAAATTCTTAAACCATTAGGAATGGAAGTATTTGATGGTTACACAGAAGTATCATCTAAGCATAAACTAGATGATACAGCATCGCGCATGATTAATCTTCCTACACTGCTTGGTGGTGTTTTGGAAGCTCTGGAAACAAATTTCAAATCGGAATTTACACCAAAATATCTCGATCATCTCAATGATAAACAAATTGATGATTTACTAAGTAAATACTTTAACATTCGTTTAGAAGGGATTGATTGGGGAAAAAAAGCTCTTCAATTCAAAGGACGCATAAAGAATCAGACTGATGAACTTCAAGGCATAATTCAGGCAAACCAAACAGCGATGCAGCGATTGTATCCTAATGAACGACCCTTATTATTTATCTTTTATGAAGCTCATTTACAAACAGAAGCGCAACTGTTAGAAAAAGCTACTCAAGTTTTGTGGGGAGATACACTTGAAATAGAAATTAATCGCTTGCCAGAAGATACCCACGGGCCACGAGAGATTTTACCAGGAGAAAAGTTGAAAGCTAAAGAGCGATCGCAGAAGCGAATTGAAGCATGGGAATCAACTGCAAAACAGATTGCAAAGCTAAATCAGCCCACCTTCTGCTTAATAATGGCAAGAGAATTTTATCCAGATCCTACTGGTCAAAAAAGTTTTAAGCATGATGATAATGTTAATAAACCCTCAACCCGCAAAGCATTAGCAATGGCTGGTGCTGGTGTCCAGTTTCTATTACCCATTGAAAAGACACGAAAAACAAAACGTCTTAAACTATCAGACTTTTTCCATCGGATGCAATCAGCATTAAAAGATTTAATCTTTGCTCATTCTGGTCGTATTGATGATATTAAAGAAAAAGTTGATAAGTACCTGCAAAATATTCCACCAGAAGTTAGGCCAAAAGAAATTATTGTAATTACAATCGTCCGTAAACAAAAGGGTCGTGTTCGTGGCAAAATTGAAAGTACATTTTTACCAATAGCAATCCGCATCAATGTGGATACAGGTAAATGTGAGTTTTGCTGTGCTTATGATAGAGGAAATTTAGTAATCAGTTCGTGGACTAGTTTTTCTGATGCACGAGCTTTTATTGCTGAACTTACTCCCATCAAACTGGCAGATAAAGATGAGGTACGCAAGACTCGATTCATGAAATTTGTGAAACAGCTTGTTTCCAATTCTGTGGAAGAAAAAGTGCAACCCTTAGTGTTAATTGATTCTTCCAACTGTGTCCAACTATGGTCTTGGCTTAAAGATGTTGAGATTAATGCTAATCAAATTAACCTTGGTCAGCAGCATGAAAATATGCAAGAAGAATGGCAAGGCGCACGTTTAATTCGCATTCGCCAAGAACTTGCCCCTGGTATTATTGAGAAAAAAGTCAGACATTTAATAGAGACTTCTGTAGAAGATACCAGAACTAAAGAAGAACTAAAGAAACTGCCACCTACGCTGAAAATTCCTTCAGCATCTAGTGCGACTGGCTTATTCCGACTCAGCGCGACTAACAAAACTGGATGTGTAGCTTATCTATCTGTGGCGCGTGAATTACCACATCAATATTCACGTGGGCAAAGTTGCTATCGCTCAACTTACACTTTAGCAAAACAAGCTGGGTTAAATGTAAGTCAACTCTCTACAAGACCTCCTTTTGTTGGTTACTGGCCTACTCCCAACCCCCTTGAGATCGTCGTTACCTTACGTCAACCAGAAGATAATCCTGATGACCTAGCTGCCCTTGTGGAGTCACTGCGCTACGGCTTTGGTCACTATAGTGATTGGACAGCTTTGCCTGCTCCGTTATTTTTTGAACGCGTTGTGCGAGACTATATTAGTGATTTTGCGATCGCAGACGAAGATATTGAATCGGAGCAAGATTAAATATCTTGCTAGTGAAGAAAGAGGCTACTAATAAATTTACAACTTGAAAAAGGTATTATTTGCAATCAAGCTAAACTTGCAGAAATAATGCATCGGGATGCATTGGCATTGTAAAAGGACGCATTAACAATGTATTCCAATGCATTGGCATTGTAAGGGGACGCATTAACAATGTATTCCGATGCATTAACATTGCAGGGGGATGCATCGTTAATGCATCCTGATGTATTGGCATTGCAGGGGATGTATTGGCATTGCAAGGTATTGCCAAATTTAATCTGCTACCAATTAATGAAATGCTGTACTTAACAAACCAAAGTTAGGATTCCAACCTAAAACTTGAGTTGATTGAACTTGCCAAAACCCTAGAACAAGCCCAAAAGCTGGTAAAAATAGTGTAACTGACACAAATATATGAAGTAGCAATGGGAAAGGAAACTACTACTTTGAATTGGGTATAACCCGTATAGTTTATGACTTTCAGTCGCTTTTCTAGATTTTACAATATAAGTAAGACTTAAAAATAACGCTTCAATTATATGAAAATCCTCTCATCAGAGCTAGTCCATTTGGGATTTGGCAAATATGTGCGTTCTGACCAAGTGACAGCAGTTATACCAATAGAAGAGGAGCGAGGCCCAGGGCGACGAACTTTTGTTCACATTCAAGGGCAAAGCGATCCAATTATCGCCTCTCGCGCTGAAGATACCATTGTGCGTGATTTGGTACAGGAGCCACACGAAGTTACCCAAGCCCGTCAGCAGCAGGAAATCCTTCAAGATTTATTGGTTAATCTAGCTAATGTTAATTCAACTGTGCGTCGAATTAACCGTGATGAAGGCAGTTTGGATCTTGATTTGTTAGAGCGACGAATTAAGCAAGTCCTTGAAAATTAATTGCAGAAATCAGCAAACTAAATAACGGAGAACGATATTGCTGAATACAATTACAGACCAAGTTTCAGTATCAGATACACAAACAAGATCGCCAAGGTTGTGGATACCTGAACGGGTACTGTTTACACCTGCTGCCCTAGATGAAGATTGGGGGCAGCAGATTCTTCAACGTGTGCAGTCACTCAACTTACCAATAGAAGAACTATCACAGAACCGCCTGAAGGGACTGCGCGGTGAGTCTGAGCGGGATACTTACAACATCGCCAAGCGTACCTTAGCGGTGGTTACTGCACCACCCAGTTCTTTTAAACTGAGTCCCATCCCACCTTCTGCGGATTGGCAGTTTCACATTGCCGAAGGTTGTCCGGCTCATTGTCAATACTGCTACCTAGCGGGTAGCTTGTCGGGGCCACCTGTCATCCGCGTTTTTGCAAACTTGCCGCAGATATTAGCGAATTTAGCTAACTACGAGGAACAGGGGAAAAACACGAGTTTTGAAGTTAGCTGTTACACAGACCCATTGGGTATTGAGCATTTAACTGGAAGTCTTGCTGAATGTATCCGTTATTTTGGCACTCGTACCAATGCACATCTACGTTGGGTATCGAAGTTTGATGCTGTGGATGGATTACTCGATTTACCACACAATGGGAATACACGCTGTCGAATGAGCGTTAATGCCGCACCGATTTCTGGTAAGTTTGAAGGTGGCACAGCATCCGTAGCATCTAGACTGAATGCGTTACGACGGTTGGCGCTACCACAAGAGCGTGGCGGTGGCGGTTATCCAGTAGGCTTGGTTATCGCGCCAATTATGCCGATAGACGATTGGCAGATGCACTATAGTGGTTTGTTTGACCAGATCAACGAGGCACTGGATTTTGATTGTGACCTTACTTTTGAACTCATCTCGCATCGGTTCACACCAGGGTCAAAAGAAGTGTTACAAACTTGGTATCCGCAATCAAAATTAGAGATGGATGAAGCAAAACGCAGTGTCAAGCGTAATAAGTTTGGTGGGACGAAGTACGTTTACGATAAGGACACAATGAAGGCGTTGCGTAGCTTTTTTGAGAGGGAGATTAGTAAACGCTTTCCAAATGCTGAAATTCTTTATTGGACTTAGAAGACTACTTCGCTCATATAGGGTTTGAGCAAATTAATTATTGGGCGAGAGAGCGATTGATATATTATGCGATCGCTCTCTTTTCAGGTTGCTCAGGTAAATTAGGCTAAAGCCGTAACACATCCTACTTAAGATTTACTTTTTAAAATCTAGTGGTCTGTCTCAAAAGTTTTTATTGGTTTGTAGTAAGCATTTTAGTGCTTAAAAATCCAGGACTAAGTTCTGACTACAAACTTTTTTACCCCTCGCCAGGGTTGGACTACGCCCACGCAAAGCAGGATAATTTGGGCAGATTACAGGCGGCGTTATACATTAATAAGTGTATCTGCAATACCGGACTTGTTCTGGCTTAGTCTCAATAGCAAAGGTTTGGAGATGTTTACTTTATCAGAAACTTCTATCCTGGCGGCAATCCTACTGGTAGCTTTAGGCATTTTGGGCTGGGGCTTTTATCGCGCCAGACCTTTTGGTAAACTGGGAATCTTAGCCTGGTTACAGTCGGTGGTGTTGATGACTCCCTGGCTCTTGTTTTTTGGATTGTTTGCCGCAGGGATTTACATCAATATAGCGGGTATATTGTTCTTAGTGGTGACATCCGCCGGATTGTACGTATACTTGGGCAGACAGTTACGTGCAGCTGGGCAAGATGCCATCCTCAAGCAACGCGCCACAGAAAGACTCGCTGCTGCTTCCTCAATTGAAGCAAATTCCCCCCAACCAAAAGTAGCAGAACTAAAACCAGAGATCCCACCGATACCAGAAGAAGACTTGAATGCAGTTAAAGGTATTTTCGGTATCGATACGTTTTTTGCAACAGAAACCATCGCTTACCAAGATGGAGCCATTTTCAAAGGCAATTTGCGGGGAGAACCAGAAGAGACTCACAACCGTCTAACTGCAAGTTTACAGCAACGCCTTGGCGATCAATATCGCCTGTTTTTAGTAGAAAATACAGACGGCAAACCAGTGGTAATTGTCCTACCGAGTCGCAACGATCCCAGGCCGATGTTGTTATCGCAAAAAGCTTTTGCAGGTATTTTGTTGATAGCGACCATTGCCACAAGTTTAGAAGCTGCGGGATTACTGCTGAATTTTGATTTCTTTGGCAATCCAGGGCGGTTTCAAGAAGCTTTGCCTATAGGCGCTGGGATATTTTCAATTTTAGTAGCTCATGAAATCGGTCATTGGTTACTTGCTCGGCGTCACCAAATCCGCCTTAGCTGGCCTTTCTTTCTACCGGCTGTGCAAATTGGTTCTTTTGGTGCGATTACCCGCTTTGAGTCTCTATTGCCCAACCGCAAGGTATTATTTGATATCGCCTTGGCAGGGCCAGCCGCAGGTGGTATTGTCTCTTTGTTAATGCTGGTGACGGGCTTGCTGCTTTCTGGCCCAGGTAGTTTATTTCAATTGCCAAATCAGTTTTTCCAAGGGTCAATTTTGGTGGGAAGCTTGGCGAGAGTTATCCTTGGTTCGGCGTTGCAGTCATCCTTAGTAAGTGTTCATCCTTTAGTGATAATTGGTTGGTTGGGATTAATTATTACCGCTTTGAACTTAATGCCCGCAGGACAATTAGATGGTGGGCGCATTGTTCAGGCGATTTATGGACGCAAAACCGCAGGACGGGCAACGATCGCAACTTTAATTTTACTGGCGCTAGTGTCTCTCGGTAACACTCTTGCTATGTACTGGGCGATCGTAATTTTCTTTTTACAACGGGATCAAGAACGCCCTAGCTTGAATGAAATCACTGAACCTGATGATGCTAGAGCCGCTTTGGGTCTTTTGGCTCTATTCTTGATGATTACCACGCTTCTACCCCTAACTCCCGCCTTGGCTGGGCGTTTGGGAATAGGATAGTGCTTATGGAGCCTACACCCGAACAAGCACATAAAAAAGGAGGATATCGAACCAACACCACAGCAGCTAATAACGCTGTATATAGCCTGCTACGGCTAACAAAAATGTATTTACCCATCTATCTCGTAACGCTTGATTCTAGAAACGCAAGAATAGTAATCATCGCGGGTGAAGAGCCACTAATTGTCATTAATAAGCAAGGAAAATTGAGCTATGACCAGCCCGAATTATGAAGCAATGACCACAAAGGAGTTGCGGACTTATGTTTTAGCACACCGAGATGACCAAAACGCTATCAACGCTCTAGCAAACCGAGTTGAAACAAATGGAGTAAAGTTAGATTTTCCAGAACAACTGCCAGATGTAATACGTAGACAGCAAGAACAGCAAGAGTAAAACTAAATTCAAATCTTTGATAAAGTGTTGTGCTGCAAACACAACGCTTTTATTTTGGAGCATCGCAACGACGATGAAGCGTTCCATATCTACATCGACAGAAGACGCGCCCAATCTCCAAAACAGGTTCCGATGACAATTGAGGAAGTGGAGGCTGATTTAAAGAGACGGTTTGGACAGCAAGCTAGTTAAAATACTATGATAGATTTTTAAGTGATTGTCGTTGAACTTTCACTGAAATTAAGCGATGTGTTCACCGACAGTTTATGAAGAAAATTAACTGAACGGTTTCCAACCTGCTAACAAATTCGGGTAAGCTGTTGGTGTGGGGAAAATTTTCTGGAAGGCAGTTTGACGCTCTTGAGACTTTTCTTTACTCATATTCCAGAGGGTTTCATAGAAAAAGAAAGAGACTCCAGCGAAATTGCGATCACGTACTTTTTGCACTTGTGTCTGAATCTGTTGCATCGGTATAGATCGGTTTTTCAACCCGGCCAAAATACCCACACTCACCGGAATATGGCTCTTGGCTGCTTTCACTTCTGGATACTCTAATTCACTAACAAAAACATTCAAGTCATCACGATATATCTGCAAAACTAAGTCTTCGATGATTCCCAGCCGTTCCCACTTCTGCCAGTCTGCTAAAAGGAAATTGTAGGACAAACGTTGAGGATTAGGAGCAACAGAAACCAGGCAATCTTTTTTAGTAGCTTTAATGGCTGTAAATACCCGTTTCATAAACTCGGTGATTTTGTTAGCTCTCCAGCGTACCCATTCTGGATCTTGAGAGTTTTTCGAGGGAGCTTTATTACCGTGTTCTTTTTTATAAAGCGCCACTGTATAAGCATCATATCCTAATTCTGATGGTAAGCCAAAATGGTCATCAAATTGAATACCATCAATATTGTAGTTTCTAACAATTTCAACGATTAAATCTTGGATAAACTGCTGCACTTCTGGGCGAAAGGGATTTAGCCAAACGCGATTATGTATACCTTCTTTAACAATCCGAGTACCGTTGCTGCGACTGGTGAGCCATAGGGGACGATTTTTAGCTAATAAAGAATCTGCCGGTGCCATGAAGCCAAATTCAAACCAGGGAATCACTGTTAAGCCTTTTTGATGTCCCACATCAACAATTTCTTTGAGGATATCTCGCCCTTTTAGTCCGGGTGTGGGATCAAGCGATCGCCCAATAACTTTGGCTGCAACTTTGCTAGGATACAATGTATATCCCCAATTCCAAACCGCCGGATATATGGTGTTAAAATTGAGTTCATCAAGGCGTTGCAAAGATTTCTTGAGGCGATCGCGCTCAAATAACACATCACTATCAATATTTGTTAACCAAACCCCCCTTAATTCAGAGGCTGGCGTTCGCGGCAGATTAATTTGAGCGTTCAATGGGAACGATAGCATTGCCGTATCCACAACGCTCAAGGTAGCTATAACACTAAACAAAAAAAACTTTCTGCTTTGACGAGTATTCAACCAAGAAGGAAACTCAACACACCACTTGATAAACCTTTTTATCATTTGTTAAAGACATCATCCAATTATGAACAATCAGCGTGAATAGCGATCGTTTTGATTGTAAGTGCTAAAACAATCGCTATTCACGCCCAGTTTATTACTGGGCGCTGGCTATGAGTTCATTCCAGGCTTTGACTGCTGCTTGTAAATTCTTTGGCAGCTTATTTCGAGAAATATCATTGTACTGAACCGTACCCTCTTGGCTGGTAAGAGTATAAGTGATAAAATCAGCAGCACCACTGGGGGCTGGGTAACTCAGATTCTTGAATTTACTAAATTGAAAACGTTCTAGCGATCGCACAAATTGTTGCACCTGTTGCACAGAAACGCGGCGAACACTACGCTCAGAATCATTCGCATTACCAATCCGCACCCGAATCAATTGTCCATCTTTGAGTAAAGCAGTCTCGTAAGTTCTGCCAGTAATACCACCACTGGAAATTTGCCTAAATACTACATGTGCAGCTAATGGTGGTGGTAAATCACTGACTGGAATTGGCACTGGGGTTAGTGAACTTGAGCTAGCCTTTTCATTTAGCCTGAGTGCGGAACCTGTTTGATTGGTATGATAAACCAAGGTTTGTTCACCAATGCCTACAACCACCCGCCAACCTGGTACCAAAGCTTCGGTACAGAATTCATCAGGATTAGCTAATTCTAAACAGCCATTTTTCCAAGTTTGCTGTTGAAACTCAATGATTTTTAGCTGAGAAATTGGCTGTTGCAAACGTTTGGAGGCGGCTTGCAAAACAGCATTTTTTACAGATGCAGGTAATTTATTTTGCAGATTGTTTGCCGAAGCTAAACGTAGCGATCGCCCATTGTTATGATCTAAATCTTGCACTACTGCGTCAGCTACTGGACATGGCAAGCGGTTTGGTTTAATATTGGATTTGAGAACTTTATTGCTTGTTTCTAGCGATAACTTTGCAGTGACGCCCGTAGCACCTTTGATAAATGTTAAACCACTAGCAACAGACAAAATTCCGGTCAAAATCAAAACAGTGAAAATTCGCCCTTGATTGGGGTTAAAGTAGTCTTTGAGCATTAATTTCATAGTAATATTTAGTCAAGAGTTATAGAACTCATAAATAGTATTTAGCCAATAATATACAATAACTATACAATTGCAGAACTTCACAAGTTGGCATTAATTTAGTAGCTGTCTTTTAAGACAGATATAAAGACAGACGCTGATCTAGTGATTGTTTGTTCCTTATAGCAATTCTCATTTTAATCAGGGACATAGCATTGCCGTGTCTCACGAGTATCTGTGTTCATCTATGGTTAATTATTTTGCGAGCATCTCAAATGTGTAAAAACATAATTTAGTATTAAGCGCTAATAGCTTGTTGTTCAGCTTCAACTAACTGATTCTGAGGTACATCAAATCTAATAGTACTAGCTGCCCAGTCTTTTAAATCGGGTGCTAGCCAGACTAGCTTGCGTAGAATTTCATCATTGACCCATAACACCAACGGAAATCGGAACTCTTTTTGAAACTGATTTCGCATAATGTTGGTACTGATGAGTAATTGGTTAATTTCTGTCACAGATTCTAAACCCCGTATCATCAAAGCTTCGGGTTGAGTAGCACCAATCCCAGTTGTCATAGCTGTATACAATGTGTCTGTTGCAGGTGAAAGCAGAATTTCGTGAATGTCTGCTGATGAAAATTCTGTTAACATATTCAACACTTGCTGCTGCCTTTCAACACAGTTACAACAAGCTAATATCAGTGAGAACTCTCCACCAGAAACCATCATCGCCCTTGCCAGCCTCTTAGTAGCTGCTGTGCTGCTAGTTGTGCCCTTTTCCGAATGACTTAAGCTGATCATTAAAAAAACCCTGCTTTTAATTTTAAAAATGTTTGAGCAATATTCAGTTATTCTACTCTATGAATTTTTATTCAAAAGTGTTATATGGGTAATTTAGAAGAGGTTTTTTCTCTAATACTAAGTATAATACTACGCATTTTTGAAAAACTGAGTATATTCTGTATTATCCCACACATATAATTAAAGAATAATGTAAAGATAGTATCAAAATCATGTAAGCGAAAGATAATGCAAGTAAAAGTCAGCAGGTGGCGAATTAGTAATCGAGTTATCACTGTATTTTTCTAGATTTTGGCATTTAACAACCATTAAGTAATTGCTTTGTAATATAAAGTAAAAAAAATAACCAGTATTAAGTTTAGCAATAAAGATTGGAAAGTGCGAGAAAACTGAACTTGCAACTGGTTTACTGTTGCCTACGTCAGCTTTTTCCCTTGCCAAACCATTTTAAGGCGCGTGTAGAGTGTGGAGTAGTGAAATGGGATCAGCGCAAGATGCAAAAATCTCCTTCCATAAAAATTAACTCATCCGTTTGATAGAACTGTAGATTGAAGATGTCGCCTCGTTAGTCAGAGGACATAGAATTTTTAGCTTTCTATGATCAGTTCAGAACATGTGAAAATCTAACAAGTCATGCATTAAGACAAATCTGGAGGGAAAATGCAACACGATGAGTTTATTGGACAGGTGCAAAATCGCATTCGTCTCAATAACGTTAGGTTAAGAAATTTCTTGGTTGAGGCGGGCAGTCAAGGGCAAATACATGTAAATGCTTAATTTTTTTATAAACTAATTAGGAGTGCCACACCATGCGATTCAAAAACCGGAGGTTTGCGGGTCAAGTTTTGGCCAAAGAGTTAGCCGATTATAGTAACCGCCCAGATGTTCTGGTATTAGGACTACCAAGGGGTGGTGTACCCGTTGCCTTTGAGATTGCCAAAGCATTAAATGCTCCTTTAGATGTTTTAGTAGTACGTAAATTGGGTGTGCCCGATCAAGAAGAACTAGCTATGGGAGCGATCGCTTCTGGTGGTGTGCGAATACTTAATGAATATATTATTAGTCTCGTGAAGATATCCGATGAAGTAATTGCTAGAGTGGCGGTACAAGAAGAACGGGAATTAGAGCGGCGAGAACTACTTTATCGTTCAAATCGTCCCTTACCAAATTTACAAAGACGCACGGTCATTTTAGTAGATGATGGTTTAGCCACGGGTGCAACTATGTGGGCTGCTGTTGTGGCTGTGCGAAAGCATCAACCCGCTCAGATTGTGATTGCTATACCTGTCGCTGCACCCAAAACTTGCCATAAGTTAGAAGCTGAGGTAGACAAAATTGTTTGTGTCGAGACACCTAGTGCTTTCCAAAGCGTTAGTCTTTGGTACGAAAACTTTCCCCAAACTACAGATAAAGAAGTCTGCGACTTACTCGCAAAAGCGAAAAAGAACGGTGAAGCAATATCACTTGGTATATAAATAAGCTTTGGTGTTTGGGAATAAGGAATGGGGCGGTCTTTTCAGTTCACTTTTGTGTTGCCAGATGCAACCTTGAGTTCGCAAGTCAATAGGACTTACGCATTGACAGAAAAGCCAAAATAAGAGGTATATTTTTCAAGGCTTATAGCTAGGTTTTTCAATGAGATTTTGGCGATGCCTGCGGCGGGCTACGCCTACGCACCCAATCAACGGTGATTGACAAAAGCCTGAAACAACGTATTTACGTCAGGCCACAAGATAGTTATTTTGTACAGTGCGTAAGTCCTAGTCAAATGAGCGATCGCCATTAGCCAATTCTTAAACCAGATGAAAGCGATGTTTAGGATGGTCACTAAGCTTGCCGTACCCGTGCAGGGAAGCAAGCTAGCAAGAGCGTCTCGCAGAGAAGTGCTGGCTACGCCTACGCGCTTTTAGCTCAACAATTCGTCTTCCAACTACGAATTACGTTGAGATAAATCCATCAAATTTGCCAGCTTATAAACTACTCGCGCTCCAACATTGCCATCCCACTCACCATCACCAATTTCGCAGATATCAAAGCCAATAATTTTTCTCCCACTATTGACCAATTCCCGGAACAGACAAAAACTTTGCTCTAATTCCAACCCCCCTGGAACAGGAGTACCTGTACTGGGACAGAGTTTGGGATCTAGACCATCTGCATCAAAGCTAATATAAACAGACTCAGGTAAATGACTGATAATTTCTCGGCATAAATCAATCCAAGTTATACCAGAATATAGCTTTTGTTTAATGGCTGGGTCGTAATATGCAATAATGCGACTATCAGATTGGTTAATCATTTGCACTTCATCATGGCTAATATCACGCAAACCTACCTGCACTAGCTTGGAAATTTGCGGTATTTTCATCGCATTGAACATAATAGACGCATGGGAAAACTCAAATCCCTCATAGGCATCACGTAAATCTGCGTGGGCATCAATGTGCAAAATACCATAGTTTGTGTATTTAGCCGCTAATGCGTGGAAATAACCTAACGGTGAACTGTGATCCCCACCAATGACTGCAACTCGCTTACCATTATCAATTGCTTCTTGACAATTTTTATGCAGCCATTGATTAACCTGTTGACAAACTTGATTAATTTCTGTGAGGACAGATGTTAAATCTGGTGTATCTGAAAGTTGTTTACCTTGGGCTAATCGCTCAATAATTTTTGCTGCCAAGGCGCGGTAATATGCATTCTTCTCTAAAATATCTTGGGGAATTTCCACCATAAAAATTCCTTGCTTCCAACCATCAGGGTTATCAAAATCGAACAAATCTAGTTGAGTTGAAGCATCGAGAATTCGCTGTGGACCGTTAGCAGTGCCTGCACCATAAGAAACAGTGACTTCCCACGGCATACCAAAGACAATCAGGTTTGCAGACTCATAATCGCAGGGCAAACCCAAGAGGTTGCCATTTACTTCACCTATGCCGCTAGGATTGTAGTCTTGTAGTTGATTACTCATCAATTATCTTTTCGATTTACGTGGATAGACAGCACGCCGCCTAGTGGACATCTGCATTGTAATAAAAATTTTTCACAAACGGTAAACTACAGCGCCTCTATTACTTAGTCGAAATTGCGGCGATACACCTGTTGGGTGTATTGCCACTCATGGTTCACCAGTTGATCTGCGAAATAAAATCATTCTGGTGTTATTTATAAAAACAGAATTTCCAGCTTTTTCTTCATTAGTGATGCTATAACTGGTGAATCTTCAAATAAATCTTCTAGTTTCGTCCTTAGTTCCTTTGCTACCTCATACCAATTTTGAGATATTTTCTTGACGCTAAATGTTCTTCGAGACAATTGAGATAATTCCGAGTTTTTTTTAAGCTCAGATACCAATTTTTTGTCTTGCTTGTGGCTTTGAGTACGTAGTACTTTTAGTTTTACTCAAGCATCGATATCGAACGCACACATAAGAGGATGTTTTCAAAGGATCTTTTGCTTTCATAATTAGCACAGCTAAGTAAAGCTTTGCGTAAAATCGTAGCGTTTTTAATGTAAGGAGACGCATTGGCATTGTCAACTGATACATTGGTATTGTTTGCCGATGCATTGGCATTGTCAACTGATGCATTGGCATTGTTAGCCGATGTATTGGCATTGCAGAGTATTGCCAAATTTAATTCGCTACGAATTAATGAAATGCTGTACTAAGTATCTCACTATATGGCTAAAACCTTGATTTATCATCAGGGCTAACCCAAGTCAGAAGGGCAAAATTATACCTTATAGGACTTTTAAAACATCCTCTAAACCGTTGGATATTCGATATCAAGTAAATCAGTCTAAGAAAATATGAGCGAATTAGAGTTAAATTGGTTAGAATTTACATTTGATAGCAGTAATGTTTCTTGAGTATCTCCAGAATTAAAATTCAAAAGTAGGCCATCTTTAGTATTGGTTATATTTCCTTGAGAAAACATTTCATGTAACCAACTGTTAGCATTAATATTACCCCAACCCTTAAATTCAATCTTATCGATACCAATTTTAAAATCTTGAATTACATCAAACTCACTTTTCAATAATTTATCGCTGACGTTGAAAAGATTATCAAGACCGATATCGATACCAATACCAACTAGTAAATCTTGAACAGCACCAAGCTTACTTGCCAAAAAGCTTTCGCTAACGTTGAAAACAAATTTGTCATGGCCGTCGCCACCGACTAAAACATCATTCCCAACACCACCAATCAGAACGTCATCACCTGAACCACCATTTAGGCTATCATTGCCTTGGCTCCCATCTAGGGTATCATTCCCTTCGCCGCCTTCGAGGATATCATCGCCTTTCCCTCCATTCAGTTTGTCATCCCCTAAGCTGGCATAAATTTTATCTCCACTACTACTTCCTTTAAGATCATCTTTCCCAATCGTGCCATAAATAACATCTTTACCTAAATTGTTGATTAAAGTATCTCCTAAAAAAGTAATATTACTAGCATTTATTTGTACTATTGTTATGTTGGTGTCATGCTTAAAGGTCTTTTGATAACTACCAATGGCGTTTCCTGTAATGGAATCCTTGCCATTATTGCCGTCAATATCAGTATTATGTGGGCGACTCTTGATTGTAACATTACTACTTTTGGAATATTCCAAATCAGCAATATGCTTAGAGGAAATTAACTCACCTTGAATACCGAAATAATCTAATACTTTAGGCTTATAAGGATTTGTGGTATCTAGTGTCAAGAAACTAATTTTCCCCTTAGCCTGGTTATATTCAGTAGCAGACTTTTCAATTTCTTTAGCTGTTAGTGCTAAATTGGCAGAGAAATTGAAAGAAAATTTTTTATTAGCAGCAATTTTAAAACTAGCAATAACTTGCATTTTATTCTTGGCACTTCCTGAGAAAGAACCATTTAATCCAATGCCACTAATGTCACTAAAGAGCGAAGAAAAAGTCGGGTCATTGTTAAAAACAGCTGCGGCTTGAACCGTAGCAATAGCAACACCACTATCAACCAACGCTTTTACCTGAGTGTTAGTCAAAGTTCCTGAGGGCTTTTGACTATAATTTGAGAAAGAAGCAACCCCTGTAGCGTTAGCAAAGTTAGGGTTGGGATTAGGAATTGGATTTACAATTGGCTGTAAAAATAGTGTCTGTGGTCGCATAATATTTTCTGTTTATCCTGTTAAGTACTTTGTCTACAAAAATATATGAGTGTATGCAACCCTACTTGTGGAATTTTGAGTGTAGCGATCGCACAATCTTATAATTTCATCAGTCATGTCCGTTGTCCATGGCGATCGCATCTATATTAATAATCTTATCTTGACCACAAACAAGGTATTGTTAATATCTTCTATTAATGATGAGCTATGCCTATTTAGTAGTCAGGTTAACGTTTGCTACAATCGCAATTAGCTCATTACCGCCAGGAAGTTTGGCGAAAATTAAAGTATCAAGCTGAGTTATCTGAGATTTAGTTTCAAGTATATAATTTACGGCTGGACTAAGTTGCAACTGATCAATACCTTTCTCAAAACCCAAAATAGTAGCATAGTCCTTGTCGCCAGCAGATGTATAATAAGAAGCATTTGCATCCCCAAGCACAAATATATCTTTCACGCGATCGCCAGAAATATTTGTAACGTCGCCCTTATTGTCAACCGCACCGCCACCCACTAATACATCTCTCTCAAATGATGTTCCTCTACCAGGGCTAAATCCATTTAGAGTGTCACTACCAGCACCCCCTACGAGAAAATCCTCAAAGAATCCTTGAGGAGCATTTGGAGAGCCGCTACGACCTCCAATCAGATTATCATTACCAGCACCCCCAAATATTACGTCACTACCCTGATTTCCATTGAGGGTGTCATTGCCAGCATTCCCAAAAAGCAAGTCATCACCAAGACCTCCATTGAGGCTATCGTTACCACTACCCCCCTTGAGGGTATCATTGTTCTTAGTTCCTTGGAAAATTGCCATATTTTTTGTTTCACAAAGTTGTAAATTTTACTGTTATCTACGCTGTTAAATATTATTTATATTCTTGGTTTAAGCAGAGCGATCGCATACTACTCTTGACCAAAAACAAGGTCTTGTTAATTTCGTATTCTATTGATAATTAGCCATATCTATCTAGTCAGGTCAACGTTTGCTACAATCGCAATTAAGTCATTACCGCTAGGAAGTTGGGCGAAAATCAAAGTATCAAGCTCAGTTATCTGAGATTTAGTTTGAAGTTGATAAGTCACAGCTGGACTAAGTTGCAACTGATCGATACCCTTCTCAAAGCCCAAAATAGTAGCATAGTCCTTATCACCAGCAGCTGTATAAAAAGCCCCTTTCGCATCCCCAAGCACAAATACATCTTTCACGCCGTCGCCAGAAACATTTGTGACATTGCCGCTTGCATCAACCGCACCGCCACCTACTAACACATCTCTTTCAAATAATTTTGTTGTCCCATTAGCATCTGATGTTCCTCCGCCAACGCCAAATCCATTCAGAGTGTCACTACCAGCACCCCCTACAAGAAAGTCCTCAAAGAATCCTTCTGGAGCATCGGGAGAGCCGCTAGGACCTCCAAGCAGAATATCATCACCATTGCCCCCAAATATTACGTCACTACCCTGACCTCCATCAAGAGTGTCATTGCCAGCATCCCCAAAAACCAAGTCATCTCCTACACTTCCACTCAGCTCATCATTACCGCTACCCCCATTCAGGGTGTCATTGCCGAGACTTCCGAGGAGCGTATCATTGCCACTATCCCCATTTAGCAAGTCATCACCAAGACTTCCACTCAGCTCATCATCACCGCTACCCCCATTTAGGGTATCGTTACCGAGGTTGCCAAACAATCTGTCATTCCCATTTCCCCCATTCAATAGGGAATTACCACTGATACCTGCAAATATCTTGTCATTACCGCCTCCCCCGGTCAAAGTATCGTTACCACCAAGACCAAAAATCGTGTAATTTTTAGTATTAGTCTTTCCTCCTGGGACATTTAATAGATCGTTGCCGTTAGTTCCTTGTAAAATGCCACTAATACGTCCAGATGTATTGTTATTAAGGCTTCTGCCATTCAAGATATCGTTAGTTCGATTAAAAAGATTCGTGATCTTATCATTATTAATGTTTCCTATATCGTTGCTGTCACTTGTTTGTATAGATGCCATATTGTTTACCTCGCAAATTCTTAGTTGAAGTTGCCAATGTGTAGTGGGTAATCATCCAAGAGGATATTTTAAAAGTATTAGGCTGTGATTTAGAAGAAATATATCAGTCCTCCCTAAGCCATGACCGAATAACGTGAGGTTCCCCGTTGTATTTTACAAATAAGCAAGCTACACGCAGGGTCTTTGAACATAAGAAGGAAGTAGCGTGGAAACCCCTGTTTCCATGATGGCTACCCTTTTAAAAGGAGGAACCGGAATCAAAATCCCCTTAAAAAAGTGGGATTTAGGAGGATCTAAAAAGTTTTTATACCAATGATAGAACTTTTAAAACATCCTATTAGCTATTTTTGAGCAATAGATTCATTAGCTAAATTATTGTTTTATCCAAAAATATTCGATTCATAAAAACTGCTTAAAAATAGGCTAATTTAGCCCCTCATAGGAAACTATCAACTATCGAATTTAAGTCTGCAAATCCGAAGTTGTTTAACAGATTCTTATTTCCTACTATCCCAATTGCATCACCTAAAGATGCATTCAAATCAGTAATTACATTAGAACGCCCAGAAGCAGAAGTTGTTGCTGTACCAAGAAATAAACTGCCATCAGCACCTCTAGTAAATGTATCAGTGCCTAAGTTGGTGAAGAAAGTACCGTCATTTTGATCTCCCGATAGCAAATCGTTCATGTCACTTGTAGTGAAGGCATTCGTGGCTATCATGGTACTTCTATTCGATGTTGCTCTGGGTACGAAAACTTCTTCACTCGTATTAATTGTGAAATCTGTAGGGGAAGTAGTCCTGACTTTAATGTTACCGCCGGCACCCCTCCTAGTAAGGTAGGATAGAGCTGTGAGAAAAATACTGCTCATTAGATTTCCTCTTGATCCTGCTAGATATACAATATGGACTTGACCAGAGAGGCAGAGAGCAGGGGATAAAATGATGTGATTTGTCAGCAATAGAGGGTTTCAGGGCAAATAAATTTATTTATGCTTAATGTTAAATACTTATTTCAAGATGCATGACACAAGAAATAATGCGTCTAAGCTTTCAGCAGCCCTAAATTTATTTATGGGGTTTTCCCCCAAGCTTTCTGCTCCCTGCCCTCTTTCCTGTTAATTTGACAGATAGTTATGATATTAAAGCTCAAGTATGGCAGTTGTTAGATGCTGAACTTTGAAGGCGCTAGCCTACTCGACTTGACAATAGGCTTCCTACATTAACAAAGAGGGCGTTGAATAAAGTGGTAAGTCTTGCAGCTTTCTAATTAACTATGTTAACATTGAATCGAATTTAGAAAACTGCTGAAAACTATTTTTACTTATAGTTTTCAGCAATTTTTGAACATCCAAACAGTAGGTTGAGTAGAGTACAAGATAACCCAACAAAACAGTTGCTATGGAGTGTTGGTTTTCATACTCACTCTAACCTGCTTTATTTTACGGTAGCAGAAATAGCGTTAACGAAAGTCTCAGAGCGATAATCTTCGGTTTGCACACCACCAATTACGCTGGTGAAGGTTCTGTTTCCGGTAGAATCAGCGCTAACAACTAATTCAGCAGTGTTTCCTGTTAAACCACGGTAGTTAGTGTTAACTGTCTTGGTGAAACTTTCATTAACAACAGCTTTAACTGTTTTGTCTGCGGTGTATAAGTTTCTGATGGTAGTACCACGACCACCAAAAATTTCTTCAAAGGTGTTTTCCAAGTAGTTTAGATCAGAAATAATCATTTGAGTTGATCCTGAAAGTTTTAACTTTTGGGTGGAATGTTTGGCGTTACAAAGTTATTTGTGTTAGCCACATAATTAATATAGTTTATTTTTCAAAAAAGTCAATAGGTTTTTTCTAAAATAACCTACTAAAAAGATAATATCCTTGCAGATTAAAAACGACTATATTTAAATTTAAAAAAGTATACTAAAATTAAACAGTAATTTAATTTATTACTGCCCATCAAGAGTTATAGCGATTTAATTTAAATTTTTAATCGCGCTAAATTAGCGTTTTTTGGATGTATTTACAAAATAGACAAAACGAAAAATATTAAATTTTTAAGCAAAAGATAAAAGCATCTCTAACATTTTCTAACACTAGAGATATCTACCTGAAATCAGAGAAGATAGTTGGCTAAAAGACATTTGGAATCTAATAACCTATTTAGTTTGGTAAATAACATATCAACGTCAAACACCAGTCCTGACGGACAGGACATGCAGCAAGCTGGTTCTCTACGTTCTCTGCGGGAGGCTTAGGCAAAGAAAGCGTCTAGCCGACAGATGCTTGGCGTAGCTTGCTTCTCCGTAAGAGTATGCATCTACATTAAAAAAACTGACTTTGGTAAAGTATTTTAGCTTGAACCCAAGGGTGTTGCTATCTGAGTAACTGTTTTCATAGCCTTGATTTGTTGCTTTAACCAATCAGAAAATGATTCTGTAATGATTTTTTGGTGCAACTGTTTATCTAGTTGGAGTTCTATGACTTCTTTCACCGAAAAAGGGAGAGGAAGTTTTAACAGGGAACAGGAAAGAATTTTGAAACTTTAGCTGTGAGTCTGAAGGTCACTCAAAAAAAGATGTTTTTTGAGACACGTAGCATAAAAATTGCGGTTTTCAAGTTTTCAATCCCACGTTTAAAAACTTGGGTTAGTACCCGTATCCGTAGTGGTTGTGGGTAATGATCCCTCCTACCCAGATCAAAAATAATCATTTGAGTTTATCCTGAAAATTGTAACTTTATTGAGTTTTTTTAAGTAACGCAATCGTTTATTTTCGACACATAATAACTATACTTTGTTTATGAAAAAAGTCAATGTTTTTTAGAAAGTATTTTAATTAAAATAATTAATATATTGCACGAAAAATCATCAAAAATAGCATCAATTTAAATTATAAAAATAGCATAATAAATTTAGGCATTAATTGAAATTATTATTGCCTAGCAAGCTTTATAGCTATTTAAGTTATTTTTGACATTTAGAAAAATCTATTTCTTTAGATGTATTTACAAACTTTTAAAAATTGGAAATTGGTAAGTTTTTAAGCAATCAATACTTACAGACATAACATTTTTTATAAACTATATACATCTATCTTAAGTCAGAGAAAAGATTTAGCTAGAAAAACATTTGCAATTTTATCACCTATTTAGTTTTGGTGAATGACATATCTAGCAATTCCTCCTGCGATCGCACATTTGCATCCGAGTCTATCTGAGTGACAATTCTCATCGCGTTGATTTGTTGCTTTAACCAATTAGAAAATGATTCTGTAATAATTTTTTGGCGCAATTGTTCATCTAATTGGGGTTGAATAATTTCTTCCACCCAAATTAAATGCACTCCCTTGGGTGTCGTAATTGGTTTGAGGGCATTTGGTGGTGCAGCAGCAAATACAGCAGCTGCAATCTCTGGGCGAAAATCTTTGCGGTATCGGAGTCCTTGATATCCATAAACACGGCGGAGTTCTGGTTCTGGAATATATAAACGAGCAATTTCAGGAAAATTGATTTCGCCTTCTTCAAGCGCATAAAAAAGCTCTAAAGCCAAGTCTCGATCCTCGAAAACGACTTCGTAGGTAACGGCGGCGACATAATCTAGTTGGTGTTCATAAAAGTGCTTTTCGAGTTGATCAAAAAATAGATGATTTGCTAACTTTTGCGAAAGGATGTTGTTGTAGGCTAATTCTTCAAACTCATGCACAGACAGGTGGTGTTTTTCTAGCCATATCCAAGTGTCTTTAGCTTTGACAAGCTTCTTCACAAACCTTAAACTATCTCCTTCTTGCTGTAGTTCTTCTGGTGTGACTGTAATTCCTAGCTCTTGAGCTGCTTCGGTAATGATGCTTTGCGATGCGATCGCCCCCACTAGATCAGGAATCTGACAGGAAAGCTTGAGGCTGTGAATAATATCTGATCTGGAAATTGTCAGATTGTGAGGCATAATATGATATCTCCAATAATTAAGGGCATTGTTAAGTTAGGAGTAGAGACGCGATTAATCGCGTCTGTACAAGAGTTTTAATTCTAGTGGTAGCTTGCCACCGTAAGTATTGCTCTAACTAAATCTCTAAACCGCCTTTTTGCAGTTTCTTGAACGGATCTAAAACAAAATCAATCACCCGCCGTTGGCGAATGATCACTTCAGCGTTTGCTGTCTGACCGGCACCTAGTGGAATACGTTTGTTACCATTTTCGACATACTGGTGCTCTAAGGTGATTTCTAACTCATAGTTTTCAATGTTCCCTTGGGGTGTTTGGGTAATTTTCGAGTCAGGAGAGATCCAAGTAACTTTCCCTGGTACGATGCCATACTCCTGGAAGGGATAGGCATCAAACTTGACTTTAACTGGCATTCCTACCTTCAAGAAACCACTATCTTGATTAGGCATATTAGCTCTAAGTACAAAGTCTGCATTCTTGGGTGCGATTTGGGCAATTCTTTGACCAAGTTGTACTACTGCTCCCGGCTTCGTAGTGGGTAATTCAAAAATCACCCCATTAATTGGCGATCGCACCACTCGTTGCTGTATCTGAACTTTTATAGATGTAATCTGGCTTCTAGTCTGAGCCACTTCTGATTGCAGTGCTGTTATTTGCGCCTGTATATCTTTTAGCTGTTCCTGATTTTTCATTACAGCTAGTTTCCCGGCTTGGATCAAACTTTTATAGCTACTTTGTTCTTCTTGCAGTCTGAGTTTTGCTTGTTTGATATCAGACTCCAACGTATTGATAGTTACCTGATAACGATTTAACTCCCCTGCTAACTGCAATTGTGCTTGTTTAATATCTGATATAGCCTTGCCATAGAGTCGTTTACTTTCTTGTTCTTCTTTTTTGAGTTGATCAATTTGGGTTGCAGAAACTGCACCATCCTGAACGAGTTTGCTAAAGCGTTGAACTTGCCTAGAATCTATACCCAAACGGCTTTTAGCCGATTGCTGATCGTTGCGAGTTGTGTAAATCTGCTGCTGTGCTTGCTTAACTAATGCTTGTTTTTCTAACTTTTGGAGGTTATAGCTACTCAGTTTGGCATCCAGGTTTTGCTGCGCCTGGTTAACTTGAGCCATTTTTTCTAATTCTTGGGATTTATTTTGTTGCTCTAAGAGGCTAGTTGACATTAGGAGTTGATTTTTGAGCAGTACCAGTTGCGATTGCCGATTTTGTAACCCTTGCAATTTGCTCATGTTTTCTTGCAGTTCTGTTTGGAGGACATCAGACTCTAGTTCTACTAGAACCTGGTTGGCTCTAACTGTGTCTCCTTCTTTGACCAGAACTGCTTTGACACTCCCACCAGCTTGAGCGTCTAATTTTTGAGTTGCGCCTTTCGGTTCTATACGCCCTCTAGCACTACCTGTTTCATCTATTTTCGAGAGAGTTGCCCAAGGCAAGAACAGACCAGCAAAGGCTATGAGTGCATACAACAAACCACGAGTCCAAATCCGAGGTAAGGCATTGAGCAATACTTCAGTACCGTAGTGCAAATCTTGACTGTCATTTTCTACCTCTTTCTGCTCGTTAAACTCTACAGATTCCTCTTGCTGTGTGTAACTTTGATACTTATCTGTCTGATCTTGAGAAGGTGGGGATGATCTATTGGGAGATGGCATAGCTTTAGTTCTGATAAAAGTAGATGGGGAGTGGGGAGTGGGGAGTAAGGAGTGGGAAGTAGAGGGGGGAAGAACTATAATGCCCAATGCCCAATACTTCGGCTTCGCCCTTCGGCTACGCTCAGGACAAGCTCAGTACAAGTGCCCCATGCCCAATCTCAACTAACTTGAGCCAGTTGTTGTTGATTCAGGTAGTAATAATGACCTTTTTTGGTGATTAATTCGTCGTGAGTACCGCTTTCTACCAAAACGCCTTGATCTAAAACTAGAATCAAGTCAGCGTTGCGGACTGTAGACAGGCGATGGGCTATGATTACACTTGTGCGTCCTTGAAGAATTGTTTTGAGGTTGTTTTGAATAATTCGTTCTGATTCGGAATCTAGGTGGCTAGTGGCTTCATCAAACAGTAATAACCGAGGATTTCCGAGCAAAGCACGAGCGATCGCTAGGCGTTGGCGTTGTCCACCAGAGAGCATACCGCCGCCTTCACCAATTTCGGACTCGTAACCCATCGGTAGTTTTTGAATAAATTCATCGGCTCCGGCGTATTTTGCTGCTTGGATAATTTCTTCTAAAGAAGCATTCGGATGAGCGATCGCAATGTTTTCTTGAATAGTCCCACCAAAGAGAAAGGTATCTTGGTCTACAACGCCGATTTGAGAACGGAGCGATCGCAACGAAACACTAGTCATGTCACGACCATCAATCAGTAGCTTGCCATCTGTCGGTGGGTATAAACCCAAAATCAATTTGCTCAAGGTTGTTTTTCCAGAACCACTGCGCCCCACAACAGCAACCATCTGTTCCGGCTGGATTTCAAAGTTAAGATTTTCTAAAACGTTAGTCTCACTTTCTGAGTGATAGCGAAAGGTGACATTATGAAAGCTAATGTGACCGCGCAGCTTACCCAACGACTTCCGGGGTTTAGTTTCTAAGTCTTCTTCTGGTTTTGCCTCTAACACATCATTTATGCGTTCGGTGGAAATCACAATTTCTTGCAATTGATTCCACAGCATAGATAGCCTCTGGAAAGGACTCAAGACGTTACCCACCAACATATTGAAAGCAACTAATTGTCCAATCGTCAGTTCGCCATTAATTACCTGTGTCGCTCCATACCACAGCAATCCAGTATTGACAAAAGTTTGGATAACACCACTGATAATTTGCAGCTGATTACCAATTATTTGAGCATTAAAGCTTTTTTTGACTAAACCATTCAGCAGTTCCTCCCAACGCCAGCGCACAGTTTGTTCAATTGACAATGAGCGGACAGTACGAATTCCGCTCAGAGATTCTATGAGATAGCTTTGTTCTTTAGTGCCTGCATTAAAAATTTCTCTAGACATACGGCGTAAAATATTTGTGCTAGCTAGCGCCAAGATAAAAAATGGCGGTACAGTAAACAGCACGAATAATGACATGCGCCAGCTATAAGAGAACATCAAGCCCAGATAAACCACCAATGTCAGCATATCCAGCACAATGGAGAGTGTCTGACCGGTAAGGAATTGCTGAATTTTCTGGTTTTCTTGGATACGCGAGACTATATCCCCAACAAAACGCGACTCGAAATAAGAAAGGGGCAAGCGGAAGGTATGTTTGATAAAACCTACAAGTAGGGCGATACTAACGCGGTTAGCAGTATGAAATAGAAGATATTGCCTTAAAGCGTTGACAGCGACGCCAAATAACCCAAAAATAATCATTCCTAAACCAATGGCGTTTAGGGTTGTAACGCTACGTTGCACAAGTACTCTATCGAGCAATAATTGAGTGAATACTGGCGTTACCAGTCCAAATATTTGGATTAATATTGAAGCTGCAAAGATTTCTAATAGTGCCCGATAGTGAGGTTTGATTAACTCAAAAAACTTCCAGAAGCTTGTACTTTCGTTTTTAGTATTTTGTAATAAAGCTGTAGGTTCTAGTAACAATGCATAACCACTCCAACCCGCTTGAAATTCAGCTTTTGTCAGGCTGCGTTGACCAAGAGCCGGATCGCATACAATCACCCGCTTTTTGGTGATTTCATAGACAACAACAAAGTGTTTTCCTTCCCAATGGACAATTGCAGGTAAAGGTTGTTCTGCTAATTTATCAAGAGTAGCCTTCACTGGACGGGTGGCAAAACCCAGGTTTTCTGCTGCTATTGCCATAGCCTTTAGAGATGCACCAGTGCGGTTGACATTGGTCATATCCCGCAGACGATTGATACTAAAATGCTTGCCCCAATAGTTACCAATCATTACCAAGCAAGCAGAACCACAATCAGCAGCGCTTTGTTGGGCATAGAAGGGATAGCTCTTAGTCAGGTGTCTCCACCAATGCCCCACTTGCACTTTCGGAGTAGGAAAGTAAAAACGTGATTTTTTTGGTTGTTGTTGTGACTGCTGATCTCGTTGAGGAAAAGGAATGATTTTAGATTTTGGAGATTGGGAAGTTTTTTCCCTACTCTTTACTCCAGACGCGATTAATCGCGTCTCTCCCCACTTTCCACTCCCCACTACTTCGGCTTCGCTCAGTAGAAGTCCCCAATTCCCCAACTCTGGGAAGTATTCTAGTGCTGTTTGCATCTGGTCGTTTTTCAGAATGTAAGCAATTGTTGGTTGAGTTACCTGCCAATCACCTTGTTTTGGTTGGGCAAAAATTGTGCCTGGTGTCAAAAAATGGCCTTCAGAATGCCGCAGTTGACCTTTGTACAATATCCATAACTTAGAATCTTGCGATACTTGCGTAGTTATTAGGCTAGTTTCTAAATGCTGTCGCTCAAAGAAAGATAAAGCTTTGAGCATCCCTGGTACAAGTGAAGTATGACACGGTAATTGTGAGGTTTGGCGACATAACAATAACAAGTCCCAAAGTTCTGCACGGGCAAAAAGGCGATCGCGGATATTAGGATACTTGTCTATCAATGTTTGCAATGCATCTTGCCTGAAATAGCCCAGTTTTAAGCTTGTCGAAGCTCTGACTCCATAAGGACTCAAGTCAGCTTCGGGAAAAAGAGTCAATTCGCCGAAAATAGACCCAGTACCAAAGCTTGTAATTAAATTCTCAGAGCTATCCAACAGTCGGACTTTTCCTGTAAGGATAATATAGATACCAGGATTGGTCTGTGCAGATTGCCAGAACTGCTTTGCTGGTGGTGGCTCCACAATTTCCATTGCTGCCAATAAATTTTGTAATTCTTTTTCTGAAAGCTTTGCACCCAAGGTGTACAAAAGCCTTTCGCCTACATGTTCCCCAGAAAGCACGGGTGGCATTTTCTAACCTCCAAGACAAAATCTAGCTATTGATCTAAATTGAAAAAATAATAAAAAGTATGATTTGCTACTTTTATATCTGCAAGGAAACCCTAAACTTCTTAAAAGAAAAGAGCGTTGTTATATAACAAAGTATTTTTATTTGGGAAGCAGCGCCACTCGTTGTAACTGATTGTTGATCTTGACAATCACTAATGTTAATGCTAATATATTGGGCTAGACGTTTGCATAGCCAAGCTTTTTTGCTCCCAACAAGATTCGTGCTTTCAGCAAGAGGTTGAACAATAATTTAGAAGCAAAGCGTTTACCGCTTTGTCAAGGCATCACAATCAATTTAGTGGGGATGCTTCAGTCTAGAGTCTAGAGCCTATAACCTATAAACAGCATTAAAAAGCTAGCTTAGGGCAGGCTACAGTCAATAAATGAGAAAAACTATAAAGATCAAGAAAAATCTGACTTCAACAACATTGTCTGATATATTTAGAAGCTACTAAACTCAATCTTTTTACAGTCATGTTTAGTCTCTTTAAACATATACACAAATAAATTTGTTATTTTTGTTACACCTCCTCTAGCACAACTAGCCTAAGTGGTTTAATAGTTTTGCGATAAACATATTTACATCATTAGCTTACACTGATTAACTTAAAGTTTGAATAGCCTACGCTTATTTTCTTGTAAATTTTTTGAAATATTATCAAATGGACAATTCTTTGCAGAAAAAATACAATTTTCACCCTTTAATACATTAAATCTTTAAAAAAATAGACCATATAGTATGGTGGAAGTTAAATAAATCAGTACAATAAAACCAAACTGTGTGAAGAAAAGTAAACAAGGCTCAAACTCTTTTTTCCTCTGCTCCCTGCCCGGTTGTTGAGCGTAGTCGAAACACTGCCCCCTGCCTTATTCCAACGATAATTATTTACGCCGACCTACTAATAACAGCACATAATACTCTCGGTTCGCCCATTTCATTGGGAGTTAGAAACAAAGTATACTCAAGGCTAAAAGATTGGTTACCAAGTTAAGTGTAAATAGTCGTTAAGAACTCAAGTAGAACAAGAATACGCTATAAATAAGTACGTAAATGGTTCTAAGTAATTCTGGGTAAAAATTTGAGGGATTTCACTTTTTTTGGACGAACTTCACTTTTACCCAAAACATACTTGCAATGCTGGGACCAATATTTGCTTCTCCCTTAGTGATCTGTGCTTCCCGATAGCCCAAACGATCATATTCCAGGTTACAATGCGGCTTTTAGTCAAGGTCGAGTGATAGTCATTGGAGCAGGCTTTGCTGGATTAAGTGCTGCACAGCTATTAAAAACTAAGCGATACGATGTTACAGTATGGGAAGCTAGCGATCGCCTGGGTGATCAAGTCATATCATGTCCGGTTAAAGACTTATCATTAAGAAGGCAGGGGGCAGGGGGAGAAAGAGTTTTCAGATTTTTGCACAGATGCAAGAATCATAACTAATCAGCCGGACATGATATCAAGACGAAATATCAGTTTAACAAAGTTACCCAATCAACAGATGTTTACATCACGCGATGGGGTCAGGAACCCTTTATATTAGATTATTAGATTCTTACGCACGAATGTTAGTCGCAGCAACACGACTTGAATCCAAGCAGTTAAGCCAACCCATTGCAGGTAGAGTATACAACGCTAGCGAGGCTCAACATCCAACCGATTCAGGTACTGTGCATGGCGTTTTTTGGTCTGGTGAGCAAGCCCTATGCGTTCTAGAACACCAATTCAATCAGCTTAACTAACCAAGCTTAAACATTACAAATTACGAATTAGCATAAGATTGTTATGGCAGTAGCGATCGCCTGATCCACACTCTCCACAATATAAACATTTTCTGGTGATAACTTTTTGAAGAAAATCTTACTTTGTTGATCATCAGTCAACAAAATTACTTGCTTATTTCCTTTTAAAGCTAAGGCAATTTCTGAAGCAGTTCCTGCACCCATACCGCAGGCAATTACTACATCACTAGTGAGAACATTAATATTATTTCTAGCATTCCCCATGTCTGTAAAAATAGCAATATCCACCCAAGAGGAAATACTATCTTGATTATCGCCAGGAAGAATACCAATAGTTAAGCCCTCACCAGATTTTGCACCTTTACTAACTGTATCCATTACACCTACATTTCTACCTCCTGTGAGTAAAATCCATCCTTGTTTGGCAATAAGTTGACCTAGTGTATAAGCATTTTGCAAATCATTTGCTGTCGCATTTTTTCCAGGCCCCATCACTCCAACAATAATTTTTCTCATAGAATTTCAATTTATAGCAGGTTTTATAAGTAGTTGTTACTGAAGCAATTACTACAGGGGTATAACTATTATTACTAAATACTTGTAAAAATTGATAAGTAAGTCGTGGGTAAATTTTATAAGTATGTAACAAACAATTAAGCAGAAGAATAAGAGTTAAATCTTACACGTTGCGTCCTGTAGTTTCCCT
>NZ_JBALFV010000012.1:0-11504 GCF_036916735.1 Nostoc sp. | reverse complement strand
TTATAGTCGATATATCCAGATTATCTCTAGTTTCTATCTGAATATAGGTGGATGTCGCGACATCTTCAAACAGCAGTTGCGGATTTTCATCGAAAACGAGCAAATCATCTGGTTCTGCTTGAAGTGATGCTAAATCTGAAATTTCTCCAAAACTGATATTTTCTATAGCCGATACATCCACAGTATTATCTGTAGTTTCCATCTGAATATATGTGGATGTCACTACATTTTCAAACAGCAGTTGCGGATTTTCATCGAGAGAGTTGAATGAATCAAATACTAGATCAACAGCAGATATCTCTGGGGGCTGATTAGTAAATTCTGGAATAAAATCTAAAGCTTCTGGTTGTTGCGATCGCTTGATAATTTCTTCCCCTACATGCTGCCCTAATAAAGGTGTTTCAGGCGCAAAAGGCTGTATGCGAGCGCTGATTGCAGGCGAAATAGTTGAGTTACTAGGTGTTAACTCATCAAAGAAATCATCTGCAGAATCTGATGATAATATCAAATCTAACTGCTCTTGCTCCTGGAAATTGATATCAAAATCTTCTTCTATATCAAAACTGGCTATAGGAGAAGGTATTGACTGCTGACTATCGGCAAAAATATCATTAGTCGCAGCAAACAAACTCTCCTCTAACGCCCTTTCCACATTTTCCTCAATTAAGGAATCGGATTCGTCCTGTTCCTCTGTGGTTTCCTGGTTCCAGAAGTTGTTCAGATCATTTTCTGATTCAGAAAACTCAGGTGCTGCTGGAGATGTATCAAATAAATCACCGAGTTTTGGTTCACTTGTAGCCAGTAGTGATTGTTCTTCCGTTTCAGCAAATAGACTCTCTAGAGACAAGCCTGTTTTCTGGGGTAATTCTATGTAGTCACTAGGGGTAATTTCTTCTACCCAATTTGCATTTCTAGTTTCTAAGAATAAGTTATCAAAACTATTTTGTTGGTTGGTAGATAGTTCTACAGAGGCGTTCGCCTCTGTTTCTGGTTGAGTTACTTCGCCTGTAGGTAATAGTTTTATATCATCTAGCGCCAGTGTC
Organism: Nostoc sp.; assembly: GCF_036916735.1. Taxonomy (GTDB): domain Bacteria; phylum Cyanobacteriota; class Cyanobacteriia; order Cyanobacteriales; family Nostocaceae; genus Nostoc. Next base: position 10,461 of record NZ_JBALFV010000012.1, on the reverse strand, counting down.
AATAAATCTTCAACCACATTGTTTTTGTTGACATCAGGAGGCAGATTTATATGATTAGAAATATCAATAAATTCTTGTAAATCTTGGGAAGAAGAGTCTAAATTTATATCAAGTACGTTAATATCGTTTAACTCTAAAGTCGTAGCAGATGTTTGTTGATTTTGCGGTTCTGAATTCTCTTTTTCTAGGAAATTTTCGCCAAATAATAGGGATAAATCTTCTGTCGTGGCTGTGGTTGTTGGGTGCTGCTCGTTGCTTGTGTTTTCATCAAAGGAGAGAAAATCGGATAAATCGCTATGAGCATCCTCAACGTCTGTGCTGCTGAAATCAATCCCAAAATCATCGGTGACAGCAATTAAGGTTTCTTCTTGATGCCAGCTCTCATCTAGTTCAGGAGTATTACCATCAAATAAATCGGCAAGGGTATTTAATTCAGCTATTCCTACCTCTGGCCCATTGGGGTCAAGATTGCTACTGATTGGATGTACTTCGTCATGTGTGGTGAAACTAAGACTAGTGTGAGTAGCAGCGTTTAGCGATGTCTCTTGTTGAACGTGGGCGCGATCGCTAGTATCCTTCTCTAGATTAAGTTCTTCAGTTGTCTGGGCTAGGTTAGTTAGAACTAACGGCTCGGTGTTATCAGAAAGAATTGGCTCTGACGCAGTTGATGATTCTGTCAAAGGCTCAGACTGTTCATCAAACAAATCGGTGGTAACTTCTAATAACTCAATTTCTGCAAAGTTCAAAAGCGCTTCTAGTTGCTGACTAATTGCAATTTCGGCTTCCCTACCTTGCAGGACTAATTCTTGAGCTTGCTTGATTTCGGTAATGACAATTTTAGCTAACGCGAGATAGGTATTTTCAGGATTACCGATCGCACTGGCTGCTGCTTGACACAAACCACACCACTTGGACAAGTTCCAAGTTAACCCAAGTCTGACTAACTCGTAACAGCATTCCTGAAGGTTTTGTCGAGTTGAGGGTGTTGTTGTTTGCTTAAACAGTTGTAACATTTCCCGCAGTCTTTGCAGCACCTGGGCTTGAAATTCACCCCAATTCTTATTTTCTTTGGCGGTGAGAGGCGATCGCGCAGCGTTGTCTCGCACCTCTTGGGGGGCTACCGACAAGGATATTTCTGGAGATTCCTGATGGGTGCCTTCTGCCAAACTGGGAATATTTTGCCGTTGAAAAAATTCTGTAAGTGTAAAGACATTCTCTACAGAGGTTGTTTGTAGTTTTGTTGTGCTAGCTACTCCATTTTTTCCTTGTTCTACAAGTAGTTCCAGATGCTGATAGAGCCATTGAAAGACTGGCTCAGTTTCTGACATCAAAGTATTAGCTGCATCTTCAGAAAGACCATAAGGTCCGCTCAAATGCTCTAACAGCGCTTTCAGGGTATCAGATACACCGAGAAATAAAGACTCTAACTTTTGGTCAATCTGAACTGGATTATCTTTGAGAACTTTAAAACAATCTTCCAGACGGTGGGAGGTATGCTGGATGCTAGTCAATCCAAGCATCGCCGCTCCTCCTTTGATAGAGTGAGCCGCCCGGAAGACTTCACTGATCATTTCCGGGTCGTTGAGAGTACCCTCTAAATTCAGCAAGCCCTGCTCAATGGTATTCAGGTGATCCCTGGCTTCTTCGATAAAGTAACCCAAAATCCGCTGTTGTTGTTCCGGCAGCATAGTTTTTTAGTCATTAGTCATTGGTCATTGGTCATTAGTCATTAGTCATTAGTCATTAGCAAATAACAAAGGACAAAGGACAAATGACAATTTATCTAGTTTCTGTAGTTTCCACTCGGAAACGTTCAACGGAGGCGATCAAGTCACGGGATACACCTACTAGGTGTTGTAGGGCACCTGAAACTCGCTGTGCTTCCTGGGAAGTTTCTTGGGCAGTAAGTTCTACTGATTGCATTACATGAGCGACGGCGCGGGAAGTTTCAGTTTGTTCCACAGTGTCGCTGGTAATCGAGCGTACAAGAATATCGATGCGATTTGCCACTTGAATAATGTTTTCGAGCGATCGCTTGGCTTCTTCTGCCAATTTTGTACCTTTAATTACTTGTTGTGTGCCTTCTTCCATCGCGGTCATTACAGAGCCTGTTTCGCTTTGGATTTGCATCACAATTTGTTCAATTTCCTTCAAGGATTTAGCAGATTTGTCTGCTAACTGGCGCACTTCGTCTGCTACGATCGCAAACCCGCGTCCAGCTTCTCCTGCCCTTGCCGCCTCAATACTAGCATTGAGTGCCAGTAAGTTTGTTCTGGAAGCAATTTGGGAAATTAACGCCACAATTTTAGAAATTTCTTGAGAAGATTCCGCCAACCGCTTCACTTTTCGGGTGGTTTCGGCAACGGTTTCTCGAATTTCCAAAATCCCCGCCACAGTATTTTCTACTGCTTCGCCACCTTTGAGAGCGATCGTGCTAGCATCACGAGCAACTGTTTCAGCTTCCCGCGCCGCCTCTGCTACGCGCTGAATCGAGTCAGTCATTACCTGTACAGAATTTAGCGTCACCGCCAACTCTTCTGCTTGGCGCAAAGCATCACTAGATAAGGCTCTAGCAAAGGTTTCAGAGTTGGTTGCACCTTTTGTTACATCCTTCGCCGCCACTTTTACCTGTTGCACAATATCCCGCAGGTTTTGAATTGTCAGGTTAAAGGCGTCAGCTACCGCTCCCAATACGTCGGCTGTAACTTCAGCTTGGACTGTTAAATCACCTCTAGCAGCTCCTTCCACATCATCCAAGAGGCGAATTACCTGGCGTTGCAGGTTTTCTTTAGCTTCCTCTTGTTCATCGGCTTTTCGTTGGGCTTCACTTGTGGTTGTGAAAATTACCCGCGCCATTTCATTAAAGCCAGTAGCTAAATGACCCAATTCATCTTCGGAAAACACTGTGGCCTGAGCATTCAAATTTCCTTGACGTACAGCCTCAAACTGAGCTTGGAGATCATCGGTTGTGCGGCGAATTTGTTTAAGTGCAAGATTTCCCATGACACCTGCGGTAGCAAAACCTGCAATCCCAGCTGCAAGTGACATTGCCCAACCAGTGTTCCGTACTGATTCTCGTTGTTGGGCTGGCGAGAATGTGGTGGCGACAAAGCTAACTGTGGCTACAACCAGCGCCGAGACAATGCCCACACTTCCAGCAATTAACCATTGTTTCCTTTCTATGGAGGCATTCTCTAATGGTGCTAACCATCCTTGCTCGACGGTGACGTTGGGTTCTAGTTTCGAGACATCTGTTTGGCTAAAGACTGGAACTCCTTCATGGGAACCAGTCATTGTGAATAGTTCTTCTTCGCGATCGCTCGCTGCACTACTCGCAGAAGCCTCCACGGCTGGAGAACGTCCACTGCCACTGGTTTGTGATCCAGCAGAATGCATTGCAAGATCGCCAAAGTTAGAATCTCCTTCGAGCAGGTCAAACCCTGGAATGTTACCTAAATCATCAAATTCCTCAAAGTCATCTAAAAATTCTATATTGCTCTTAGAATTTTCTCCATTTAGTATATTGCTGGAGTCTTCATAAGAGCTTAAGCCCTCTGAGCCAAAGGCAGACTCAAATGCTTCCATATCAAAATTATCATCCTCATCAAAGCTATTTTTACCGATACTTTCGCCTGATTTAAACTGCTTTTCTTTTACAGGGAGATTGCTGTTAAAAGATGAAGTATCATCCGATAAATTTGGTGCAAAAGCTTCTTCTGCTGCAAAATTTTTTGACTTCAACCAATCGGTTGCTTCAGTTTCAGGCAAGTCATATTGACTGTTATTCTTTTTTGAAGAACTATTTTTACGTTCTTCTTGAACCAGAATTAAAGTTTCATCTCCTAAACTAGAGTCTGTATATTCTAAGTTACCCAAATTAGTCTCTAGAGAATTTAGCTCACTCAACGAATCAGGGAAATTATTATCCTTATTCCTAGTTTTGGAATTAGCAGATGAAGAGTTATTATTGTCAATAGCTGAATTATTGTAATCAAAATTCATTCCATTATTGGAAAAATGACTATTTTCTAATACTTCTTCGTGGTTTTCTTCTGATACATCTTCCTCCCAGAAAGCAGGCAACTCTAATTCTCTTTTTTCTTGAAAATTGCTGCTGTTTAACTCTTGTTCCTGTAGTTCTTCATTTAAGGCAAAAGGATCGTCACCAAAAGCTTTAGGAGAATCGGATATTTTTACTGTTGCAATAGTATCTTCTGTTGGTATATCAAATGGACTTTTTGATGATATTTCTATAACGCCATTAATAGTTTCTTGATGCTCTCCAAAAAAGTTTAAATCAAGGTTATTGCTGTCAAAATCCTCACTAGCGCCCAAATCTTCTAATTCTTGTTCGCTATCTGCCAGTGGATCAGACATCTCTGGATAATTGATTTGCTCTTGACTATCTAATGTATCAATTTCACCACCAAATGATTGTAAATATTGGTTGATATTCTCAATTCCATTATTTGCAAAACCAATAATTTCTTGATCGTTAGTCAAGCCTAATACCTGTTGATATTCTTCTTTTGCTACATCATACTGTTGCAAAACATAGTAGATATGACCCCGCAATAAATGAGAGTTGGGGTCATTTGGTAAATTTTGCACCACTTGGTCAACTAAAGTGGCGGCAACCTCATAATTCCTTTGAACATAGGCGGTCATCGCCTGTTGATACGTTGGCTCGTAACTATCAATACTTGCTGCCATTTCCTCCTCCAATTTCATCCTGCCCACCTAGCACTCCGTAAAATTGCCATTTGATCGAGCAGTCGCAGACACTGATTGTTTTTAGCATCTAATAACCACTCTCCACGTAAAAAGGGAGCCATAGTATCTGGAACACTAGTTGGTGGCATGAGATTCTGGACATCCAACCAGTCCATACCACCAATTTCTTCTACTGCTAAACCCACTACTGTGTCTTGCTCTTCAATGGCAATCACCGGAATTTCAGCTCTATCCGTGTTTAATACACTTGCTTCCCCAAGAAATTGACCCAAATCAGCTACCCAAATAACTCGACCTCGTAAATTTAGAGTACCCAAAAGTAAAGGAGAAGCATTAGGAATTGGGGTGATTCTATCAGGACTTAGTTCAATTACCTCCCGAATGCCAGTTGCTTGTAGTGCAAACTCTTGATGCGAGGGAATGTAAAACCTCAAATGTAACTCACCTTCAGGACTTTCTACTTGTAATTCTGGTCGGAAATGGTCTTGACCACTGCCACTTAAAAAGTCCGGTTTGCTGACCATATTGCTTTTGTCCTTATCCTCGCAGCAGTTGTTTGACTGTTCCCACCAACTCGGTTGGTTGAAATGGTTTGGCTATGTAGGCGTCTGCACCTTGCTTCATGCCCCAATAGCGATCAAATTCTTCGCCTTTGGAAGAACACATAACCACAGGGACATTTTGGGTTTTTGGATCGGATTTTAAGCGCCGACAAACTTCGTAGCCGTTCATTCGGGGCATGACAATATCCAATACCACTAAATCGGGAGGTGCTATTTGAATTGCCTCTAATGCTTCTAATCCGTCACTGGCATGGGTTACTGTTAGTCCAGTTGCTTTCAGGAGGTCTGTAATCATCTCCCTTTGCGCGATACTGTCTTCCACAATCAGAACTGTACTCATAAGTGTCTATTTACCCCCTGATGTAGACGTTCCTATTTGGAACATTCTTTAAATTCCCCCGCAAGTATTAACTGTATAAATTAATTGTATGTTCTCACTATTTTCCTGGATATTAACGTTTCACTAAGTTAGCTGACTCTGTGATAACATCTTTTAACTGATCTTTTAGGAGATCAACAAATCTTCGATCTCTTTATATGCTCTATACCCCCTCGATTTGCTCTCTTTGTAGCGTAAAGCCTTTAGCATAGGTTCTCTACGAGACGTTACACGAATGCTTAGAGCGAATCATTGAGCGTCTTTTAGATTGTTCAATCCAAAATCCAAAATCCAGAATCTAAAATTATTCTGCCCAATTCCCAATGCTCTACTTTCATTAGTTGTTAATATATTTCTCTACGAGCATAATTAACTCAGTGTCTGTAAATGGTTTTGTTAAATAATCTGTTGCCCCGACCATACTAGCTTTGACTCGGTCAATAAATCCATCTTTACCAGTGAGCATGATAATCGGTGTAAGCCGAAATGCTCTTGAATGTCGTAGCATGGCGCAAACCTCGTACCCCTCCAATTCCAACATGGCAATGTCGCATAAAATTAAATCCGGTTTGAGTTGAAAAACCAGACTCAGTGCCTCTAAGGGATTGCTGAGAGCGATCGCTTCATAACCTTGTGATTGTAAGATAGAATTTATAGTCTCACCGATGGCGATCGCATCGTCAATACATACTATCCGCCCCCTGTGTTTTCCCTTCAATTCCTTGTTATCAGTGTGGACATTTAGATTAAAAGTATCTAAATATACTAATTGAAGCCAACTCTGTTGCACATAAGGATATATTGCCTTGGCGACTGTCAAAATGTCTCGGTTAAGATAGCGAGCTAGTTGACGCAAGGATGTTTTACCATCAGCCCAATGTTGTAGCTTACTTACGGTTGCTTCTGGTAGCGAGGATTGTAGGTGAACTTTGTCAGATAACACTGGCAATTGTTCTGGAGAGTGAATATGTGGATACAGCTGCTTCCACTCTTGCACCTGCTTCGTAATTTTTGTAACAAATGGAGCAATCTCGAAACTATTTAATTGCGGGGCAAGTGCCGCACTCTGATGGAAAATGAAGTTCCCTTGGTGTAAACTTAATAGGTCAAATAGAGTTTCATGTACCAAGCCGTGAATGATACTACCAGCGATCTTGGGATTGATAATATTCCGCTCCAAGAGTGCCCACAGATAGGCATACTCTGGCGCGTCGGTTGATGGTAAGGAGGCAATTTGTTTATCGGTAAGTCGCATCTCGACTCGATAATGACGTAAATAATCGCTAATTCTGGATAAATTACTCTCACCTTCTTGGCAATAAATAATTTGACCATTGAGGAAAAAGACGAACCAAGACTGTTGTTTGAGGCGATAAATGCTTGCTCCCTCTCCACCCAGTTTGTTGTTATGGTGAGAGCTAGTAGCTCTGACCCATAGTTGCCCAGTTCGCTGTCCCAACTCAATCAATTGCAAAATACTGCAAATATCAATTTCATTTAAATTTCCTTGCATTTACTTAAAAAATACTCCTTGTAATGCCGTTAATATTATTTTTAAATGGGTTTGGGCTGAAGTTGACACATATAAGCAATGTTCCCTACGATCTGTTGCATCTAAAAAAGAACTGCTATAGATTCAGCTATAAAGTTTAATCTTTCGTAATACACTTTGACAAAGCTAGTGTTAACACGGAAGTCATCATCACTGTCATCAGTACAAAATATAAAGGCGCGACCAACTCACTTTTATAAATATCAAGACGTAATATCTCGCGTCTATAGTTTTGTCTGTCTTGTTCTCCTAAACTTCGGTTCAGTGAAACAAGTTAACAGAATTATTTAAGGTATATCCCAAAACATAAACTTTAAGTGCATCAATAAAGGACTAACGGTGTGCTGTATTTAGCAGAAGTACAAAAACAGAAAGGTGGTTTACTCAGTGGCGGTGGCAAAACTGAACTGAAACTATTAGCTTGTCAGCGAACTGACCAGAATTGGAATACTGTGTCAGAAGAAGTGATTGCTGCCGAGGAGGCAAACAAATTAAATGATGGTGCTTTAGTACTGGTTGAACTGAATCCAAATCGTCAAGTGCAACGGATTCAAGAAGCAGGGCGGCCACTAGTCAACATTTTGCAGAATTTTTCCCGCCAATTGGAGAAATTTAAGCTTAAGGAAGATGAAATTGATCAGTGGAAGCAATCGCTAACGTTTCAGGCGCAAGAGTTGAATCGCCGTGAAATGGACATGGAAGTACGCTCTGAACAGTTGCAAAATATGGAGGATGAGTTGCAACAACTGGAGCAGCAAAAACAGGAAGTTGACACATCCCGTCAGGAAATTGAACAGTTACAAACAGAAATAGAACGCAACCGCCTAGAATTGCAAGGCGCTTGGGAGCATTTGCGGGGTGAGCAGCACCGCCTAGAGGAGCGTCAAGCAGATTTCCAACAGGGGACGGTTTTAGATCAAGAGCAAAGTCGGGTAATGAGTGAGTTACTTGATCGCTTATCTAGTCGTGTTGCTCCCACCGAAACAGTCAGAGAACACTTGCATCTGGCCTTTGAATTGGTCGAAAAGCAGCAAGCGACTCTTACCCCGCACTGGCAAAAACTGGAGGAGCAAAAAACTGCGATCGCACAACAGCAAGCAGAAGTTGAGCGTTTGTCACAAACCTTGAGCGATCGCCAAAATGCATTGCAACAAGCACAAAATTCTCTAGTTCAGCAAACAGCCCAATTGCAGATAAACACAGCAGACTTTAACAGCAAGCAAGAGTATGCTCGGATAATCAAAGAGCAGTTACGAAATGCCGAAGAGTTATATCAACAAATTCACTCTTTAGCTGCAACCTCTGGTGATATAGTTCTTAGCCAAGAAGCTGATGTGAAAGCTTTGGAGAAAATGCCTTTAGAAGAACTGCAAAAGATAGTCCAAGATTTGCAGTATAAGTTAGAAATAGACGCTAGCTTTGTTCACGATCAAGAACAAGAATTGAAATATAAAGAACAAGCTATAGAAGAACTACAAAATAAATTAAATCATGCATCTGATCATGACCATATCAATTTGGAACTGGAACTAACAGATGAAAAAGACCTTTATCAGATGCTAAACTCCAGTTTGGTGGGACAACGCCGCAATATGTTACAGCATCAAAAGTTTCTCAAGCAACACCAAGCTGTATTGCTGCGGCGACAAGGACATACTGTTATTGATGAAGAAGAGGGTAATAAAGTTAATTTAGAACCGATTCTGTTACAAATTGAAACCCAGCGACAACAATATTCACAGGAAGTCCAAAAGCTAGAACGTGAAATTGATCAGATTCGTTCTGGTATTGAGCTAAATCAGGGAATGATTGACAATCAAACTCACGATTTGGATGAAAAGCGCCAAGAACTCAAAGCGATGGAGGAAAACTTGCTATCCCTAAGAAGAACAACTGCTGAATGTTGTGGTCGAGTGAATCTTTATCAAGAAGCACTACAACCAATTCAGGATTGTCTAGATGGATTACGGCAAAAGCTGCAAGGAATTGGAGAATCTTTGGATCAATTCCAGAAAACTGGTGATTATCAAATCCAAGCGATCGCTCAGTTGCGTCATACTCTCCAAAGTTTAACATCTCAGCCACAATTACTAGCGTCTTAATAAGGAACGCGGATTTAATAAAGTACAAAACCTTACTTCAAACCCCTTTGTTTACTAAGAGGGGAGACTTTGACTTCGTCAAAGGCGGGGTGAGGTTAAAAACCATATTTGGATGTTATTTAACGTGAGTTAGACGGATGTTAGGGGCTAAAAGCCTTATAAATTAAGGATTGTTGAAACAAAAGTTCGTAGCAAATTACGTATTATTAGTTAAGAATAAGGTCAATAATTGGCAAATTTATTGGTTACTGATTTTATTCTCAATAAAATCAAAAATTTTTAGGAACCAATAGTTTCTAGACAATATACTGCATAAGGGTTTCAGGCTTTAAAGTTCATCAAAGTCACGTTTATTTACTTTACATTCCTAAGTTAAGAACGGTGTAGGGGCACAGCATTGTAAACAAAAAATTCCCGCCCATGCTCTCGTCTTTTAGCATTTTTATATATGCAAACTATCCACACTGGAAAAGTTACTGAACTATATTTATCGCTGCTTTATTGTGTAACTAGTATTCTAACCCCGCCTACCTACCTCTAATTAATTGTTTAGTTTCACCATGTTTGCCTCGAATGATAGCTGGCATTTCAAATGGAATATCTAGAGCTTGCAACCATCTAATTACAGGTACGCAGAAGAATTCTCGGTCTAAATATAATCGCTCAATTCTTAGGTTTCAAGGCTCAATTAGTGCTAAGAGATAAGTGATAATTGCCACCAAACTTTTCGATATACTGAAATTATGTATACATTTTTAACTGCGTATTGCAATACGCAGCTACGATGGGATATTTTTTCAGTTGGAAGTCCCTTAAAACCAGGCAGTTAATAAAGAGAGAAATAAATAACTATGAGTACGATAGCAATTAACCCACCTGGTGTAGTCTACCAGCCTACACTGGATGGAATTTCGACTTTTATGGTAGGAAGTAGCAGTCATCTATATGACAAATTTTACAAGGGTAGTCAATGGGTAGGGGAAGACCAGGGAACATCACACAGCACAGTAGCAATAAAAAAACCACCCAGCACAGTAGCAATCAACTCACCTGGTGTAGTCTACCAGCCTACACTGGATCGAATTTCGACTTTTGTAGTAGGAAGTAACGGTCATTTATATGACAAGTTTT
>NZ_JBALFV010000011.1:0-47597 GCF_036916735.1 Nostoc sp. | reverse complement strand
CGTTGACTTCACTCCGGCTATTAGCCAATAGTCTTGACACTCCCCAGCCTGACTAAGTTTCGCTTCGCTCACTTAGTCGTAAAGGCTGGGGATTCATACAAGAAAACTTGGTGAGGTATGTTAGCATTCTCAATTGCTTTTATTATGGTTTGGCGATCGCTCTCTGGTATATGAGGATCAAGAGTACCAAATATCATCAGCATCTCGCCTTTAATTTCACTTACCCTTTGGATTGTATTGGCTACCTCTTTACCCAGTTTGCCACTGGGAATGCCAGTAGGGTAACAGCAGACACAAGCCCGAATTTCGCTTTGAAATGCGGCGCGGAAAGCTAAATGTCCACCAATACAAAAGCCGAGAGTGCCTATTTGATTTGGAGAAACTGCACTCTCTGTTTTCAGAAATTCAATCACAGCAAGGCAATCGGTATCATAATCAGCTACCGAGGTTCGACGCGCATCGTCATTACCGCGCATTCTTCCCAGATCGTCTGGCTCAATTACTAAACCAACTGGCTCAATTCGGTGAAAAATTTCTGGGGCTGCTACTACATAGCCGTATCCTGCTAAGTAGTTAGCTAGACGAATCATTGGATCACCTAACTGATAAATATCACTATAGAAGATAATACCAGGGTATTTTCCTGCTGTTTTGGGAGCTGCAACATAAACACGCATTAAGCTGCCATCTACTCTTAACTCAACGTTGCGCTTAGTGATTTGCACTTTTTTACCTCCGTGTTCCGCTTGCTGTTATTAAGACAGCTATTGCCATAAGGCATTTATCCGCATCTACAAAATACCTGAAGTTTTTCCAGCATCAGGATAGGCTACTAACTGTCAACTAAAGAAAGCAATGGCGTTACATATTTGCGGGATGATTTTGTTAGTTTTGTGAGACGGGCAACATAAGCATCCTTTGTATATCGGGGCGCTCATGTTGCCCACACTATCATCTTGAGATTCAGCAACACCACAGCAATAATAGAAGTTTTCAGTTTGCAAATCACCCCACCCTAACCCTCCCCTTATAAAGGGGAGGGAACTAGATTTCCTGTTTCCCCCCTTTATAAGGGGGGACTAAGGGGGGTAATTCGACTTGTGTGTACACCGTAGCTTTCCTTGCTCTTAAGGGGCTGGGGGTTAAGTCTGTATTGGACTCAATCCAGAAACGCTATATATCATTGTCGAGATGTGAAAAAACCTAGAATTGACGCAACGGTATCGTTATTTTCGAGATGTGAAAGAACGTAGTCGATAATTAGCAATCCGCCTGTTAAGTTTGACAACTTGGTATAACTAAAATGACCCGCCAGAAAAGAAATTTGTCAGCAGGATTTTCTTACCACATTACTACGCGCTGCAACAACCGCGAATTTAACTTGGCGCGGCGAGAATGCCGGGAAGTCTTCTTATATGCAATAAAAAAAGGTTTGGACAAATATGGCTTCAAACTTTATGCGTTGTGCATCATGTCGAACCACGTCCACTATCTCATAGAACCAGCTACCTCAGAAGATTTGCCTAAAATCATGCATTTTCTCAATTGGTACACAGCCATGTGCTTTAATCGAATGCTCAATCGCACAGGACACTTTTGGGAGGCGAGATATTATAGCTGTGGGTTTCCACCCACGGATATTAAGCGAGCATTAAATACTCTGCGCTACATTCATGGCAATCCCAAAGCTGCTCAAATGCGACGCAGTTTTTTCTACGATTTCAGTAACTATGGCACTTATGACCAATTGACTGTTGATGGATTGACTCTTCGGGCATCCGGCTTTCCTAGAACTGGGTAAAACTTTAGATGAATGTGCCAAAAAATATCGGGGGTTTTGTCAAAGGTATAAATCAAAAGCAAAACCAGCCAAACTTTCTTGCTGGGGATTTTGTTGCTGGCTGGCCATAAAATTAGCCGGAATAAGGGTAAGCACAAATGCTCACCTAGTCAACTGACACTTTTCGCGCGGGGCAGAAGTTTTAAAGAAGTTTGTTCAAGCTAATAGAGCGTTTGACGTAAGTTGCATGAATGAGGTATATATTATACCTCATCAAATCCAAAATCCGCACACAGCTAGCTCGCTCACAACCCCAGTTACCCTACTATTACCCTTCCCGTTAATCTATCTACCTTTAATGAACCCACAACAATTGTTGTAGAACCGCTACATAGCTCAAGAGAAGTCTGTCCTCCTGAAAAAGCTTCTTCTTCTTCCGTTTTTAGCTCCGAAAACAAAACTCCTTGCTGCGAAATCTTTTGTTTCTGTTGCATTTTTTTTCTCCTCTCACTTTTGGCGAAGGTATTGCTTTTTTCTACTACAAATTAGATTATACAGCCGTTTGACGCTTGTTAACTGCTTTCTGACAATATCCTACTTATCCCACTTTTCCCACTTTTTTCTACACGAATAAAGTTTAAGTTTTTCTTTTTTTAAGCTAAATATTGGTCGTCCAGAAGCAAGTCTTCTATTACATGAATCCACCCGTTACCGCGAGCGACGCTAGGCTATCTTTTTCTCACACGGATAATAATAAAGGGGATAGATGACATTCGCTTGTGGCGAAGCACCCATCCCCGAATAGCTGCCCAGATGATAAACCTGGAATCAAATGTCCGGTATCTAATCATCCCAGTATCGGCCGAGATATGTAGATTGTCACTGGGATAGATACTGATTTACGAAATACCTACGAAGAGATTGTTACACAATCAACTCTTGTTCACCCTTACTTCCGCCTCCCATCGCCAACAGCGCCGTTCCGTAAGCTGCTTCTGTATACACTGAGATTACTACAGGAACCTGCAAATAACGCGCTCTAATTGCAGTCCAAGTATCATTCGCCGCGCCACCGCCAGCGGTATAAACACGGCTCAACTTGTCTGCGCCCATTTCTTGTAATAATTCATACCCTCGCGCTTCTATACGGGTAATGCTTTCTAATAACCCATGCAAAAATTCCACTGGATTATCTGGGCGTGGTGACAAACGTGGGGCTAAATTGGGATCGTTAATCGGAAAGCGATCGCCTACCTTCAACAACGGATAATAATCTAACTCGCTAGCTTTTGATGCATCAATCTCCCGGCTAAGGCTTTCTAACTCAGCGTTTGTAAAAAATTGCTGTAGCACTGCACCCCCAGTATTAGAAGCACCACCAGTCAGCCACAAATCACCCAACCGATGGCTGTAAATTCCATATCGCGCATCCTCTATACGGGTACGACTTAACAACTTTAGTACCAACGTTGAACCAAGGGAAGTCACAGCTTCACCAGGTAATTTTGCTCCACTGGCAATAAAAGCGGCAATACTATCAGTTGTACCAGCACACACCAGACAATCACGCCGGAAATGAAACTTATCCGCAATTTCAGGGCGCAATTCGGCAATCGGAGTCCCAGGAGTTAAAACTTTGGGTAACTGAATCGGTATTTGCAAATTTTCTAGCCATTCTGGGTATTTCAACTCTTCCACGTCATAACCCAGCTTTAATGCATTATGGTAATCGCTAATCCCCAACTGTCCATGTAGGAGAAACGCCAGCCAATCTGCTTGATGCAAAAAATATTTAGCTTCACTAAAAGAAGGTAATTGCCTCATCCACATCAGTTTGGCCAAGCTGGAGGTGGCACTCAAGACAGTATGATTGGGAGGTGCTATACTCCTCAAATGCTCTAGCACAGATGATCCCCGCGCATCGTTATACAGCAATGGTGCATCTGTTGGATTGCCAGCAGCATCGACCAGCAAGACGGTGGAGGAAGTACCATTAATGGTGATCGCTTTTATTTCTCGCCGCAATTGGTTAGGTATTTGTTCCACCAGCACAAACAAAGCCTCCTGCCAAATTTTTGGCATAACAGAGGCTGGTGAGTCTTGGAAGGCATATCGCACCTGTGCCTGAATACAAGAGGCTCCCTCATCAATCACTACACCGCGTGCGCCAGATGTGCCGAAGTCGATACCCAAATACAAATCCATAGTTTTATGAATTTTTTTAATAAAGAATCACTAAGAACTACTGACCAATAACTGCTTTTGTTGCATCTTGTAACAAGATATTCCCCAATCTTGGCAAAACAAGGAAAAGTAGTAAACGAACTGTTCAAAATCTATTCAGGTTAGGAGGTTTTCAGCCATGCCTATCTTAGATACTCTGTACATCGCTCAGATATCTTCCATCTCAGATACTCAAGTCTACATTGCTCTAGTTGTGGCCTTGATCCCCGGAGTTCTAGCTTGGCGATTAGCCACAGAACTTTACAAATAAGGCTACGATGTGACACAGTAAAAAAGCTAATAATCCTGGCAGTACGGGGTGCAATTTCCATACCTTATGACTTTACGCCATAAGTATCTAGGAACCTTGCACTTACGTAAGCCAGGTTATTTTTTAACTAGTGCAACACTTGTAGCTATTTCAAAAAAATGAAGTAATATGACAGCTAAATCAGCAATAATTAGCGCCAGAGAGCTTTTACAGTGCTTCCCTTCACTCAGCGAGGTTATTTTTTAGCATCATGAACGCAATTCAGCCCTCCAGACCACCGTTACAACCTATACAAAAGCGCCAGGTCATTCCTCGACCAAAGCGGCATCTTCGCCAACGTTCTTACCAGATGATGGCACTGGAAAGCACAGCCAAAATAGCAGTTAATCTTGTGATTACAGCCGTTGCAGGATCTGCTTTAGCACAACTTGTGCCTTATCATTGGTCACAGCAACAAAAGTTGCGCGAAATTAATACTGAAGTCAAACTGATGGAAGTACATGTCAATAGTTTGCAGGTAGAATTTAGCCGTAACTTCGATCCTCAGCAAACCAAAAGTATTATGCAACAACAAGGATACAGATTTGATCCTACTCAGCGTCGGGTCATCTTGATGAATCCGGAGCGCCGAGAAGATGAACAAACAGAGTCATCACCCTAAGACAAATAGCGAATTTGAGATTATTTAAGTTTCTTGTGATTCAGGCTACGTATAAACCGGGTGTTAATTTATATTATTGCTAATAAATAATGGTTAATAGCTAATTTTTGAATAGCTATGTAGCTATCTTCTATTAGTCATTAGCGATACAGCGTCGCTACGCTCCAATTCAAAATTCAAAACTTGTACTGAGCGTAGCCGAAGTATTCAAAATTCAAAATGAAGAATCTACTTTTTGAATCCTGAATTTGCAAAAAGGATTAATCTACCAATTAGGACGCTGATAAGATAGCAACTCGTTGAGCCAATTTTCGAGTTGTAAACGCAAGCGACAACCAGTAATATCCTTACTGTTGTCGATAGAGGGCAGTTGAGTAAGGGCGCGACGATAATCAGCGATCGCACAATTCCAGTCGCCCCAAAGATGGTAAGTCCTGCCGCGTTCAGCCCAGATATGACCTTCTAGTTGACCGAAAAGCAGGGCTAACTCAAAATTCTCAACTGCCTCCTCATATTGCCCCAAATCACGCCAGGTAATGCCTCGGTTAATCCACGCCCGGACATGGCGAGGATTCAAATCAATCGCTTGATCGTAGTCGGCAAGTGCTGCTGCTAATTCTCCACAAGCCGCGTAGTAATTTGCCCGATTATTATAAGCACTAGCCAAATAGGGATTTAGTTTTAGGGCGGTATTATAATCGGAAAGCGCTTTTTGCCTTTCACCACTTTGAAAATAAATTAGCCCTCGGTTGTTGTAATCAATCGCATTGTGGGGATGGCGGGAAATTAGTTGGTTTAAAAGTGCGATCGCTTCAGTATAATCTCCTTGTTGAGCCGACCTCAATGCACAAGAGCGTAAATAGCGATCGCCTAAAACAGATTCGCCACTATCATTTTTCCTCTGTCCTTGGGCTTCATTTGTAATATTTAAAACAAATATATATTTGTTACTTTGCTGGTCACCGTCAGCTAAAAATGAGTGAATATTCATCTTAACCTACATTATATCCGTGCTTTGTGGAATCAAATCTAGTTTTTTCTATTAGTGTTTTTACCACTATGTCTATTTTTAAAGTACTTAGGGTTACATGAAAGCGAACTCAAGAGAGAACTTAACCTAGCCACACAACAGGAATCTACGCCCTAAATAAACAATTCATCCTCAAACCTAATCATGAATACTTCATCCGCAAGGTGAATTCCAGAAATAGCAGATGTCAATCTCAAAGGCTAGCATTGCAAGGCAAAAGTCAAAAGTATTATGGAATAAGCTCTTTAGAGATTTTAAATGGTTGCTCTATTTCCACCGTGGCATACTACTCAAGTAGTAAGAGCGACAAATTGGTAAAATGCCAACAAGTTGTTCATTAAAGAAGGGATTGGGGATTTAGGGATTGGGAACTGGGAACTGCAAAAAATTCACTTTCCACTCTCACTCAATGCCTAATCCTTAATCCCTAATTTCAAGGGCTGGGGAGACTTCTCTACGAGAGGCTGCGCCAACGACAAGCGGTAGTTGAATCTCGACTTGGCTTGATTAGCGCGTAGCCGAAACTCGATTTTTGCAGAGTCGAAACTCAGTGCATCGCTCTTTACTGGGAACTGCGAAGAATTCACTTCCCACTCTTACTCAATGCCTAATCCCTAATTCCTAATCCCCAACCCCTAAATCCAATTTTTAAATTTTGAGAAATTTTCCGATGACAACCGCAATTTCCTATCCTAATGCCCCTGATTTAGCAAGCGATGATTATATTGTTATCGGCTTGGCAACCTGCTTCGTCAAAGAAGATGGCGAGGTTTATCAAATCGAAGTTATAGAACCAATTCCCTCTGCGGCTTTGGAAGCGCTCTTAAAGGGCATTCCTACCTCCTATAAGCTGGCTCATGCAACAACTTTGGGATCTCTGCTGGATGGTGATTCGCTACTGTTGCCAGATGGCTTCCCAGAGTCGGCTCAGTTTGGAGAAGAATTTGTCGCACGGGCATTTGCAGCAGCTCGTACTTACAAGCGTCGTGAATCTGCAAAATCTTTAATTCCCTTAGGTACAAACTACACAGAATTTAAGTATTCCATTGAGCGCAAGCGGGTATTAAATGCCGCTAGAGTTGTCACCAAAGAAGATAACGTTAAACAACATTCTCATACTCACAAAGTTCTTTAAGTAATTATGCTCAAACTTTACGGTGGCGCTCGTAGTCGAGCCTCAATTGTTCACTGGTATTTAGAGGAATTAGGAATTCCCTACGAATTTGTCAAGCTTGATATGCAAGTGGGTGAACATCTACAGCCTGCATATTTGGAAATTAACCCAGTTGGTAAAGTTCCAGCAATTGTTGATGGGGATTTTAAACTTTGGGAATCTGGAGCAATTTTGCTGTATCTTGCCGATAAGTACAGTAAAAGTTCACTTTCATCAGAGGAACGTGCTGTATTTTACCAATGGGTTTTGTTTGCTAATGCTACCCTTGGGCCAGGGATTTTTGTAGAAGCAAGTCGGGAACGGGAAATGCCCCGCTTGTTGACTCCGTTAAATGAAATTTTCAGTAAGCAACCTTTTGTACTTGGTGATGAGTTCACTGTTGCTGATGTGGCAGTTGGGTCTATTTTAAGTTACATTTCCGTCATGCTGAAGCTAGACCTCAGCCCCTATCCAGCAGTGTTGAACTATATGAAGCAGTTATCTGAGCGTCCGGCATTTCAAAGAAGTATTGGCGGACGGACTTAATAATAATTCGTAATTCATAATTCGTAATTCGTAATTGAATTATTAACTATGAATTACGAATCTTTTAACGATAGTTTGTAAATTGCAAAGCAACTGGGTAGTCTTCTTGTTTTAAGCGCTGCATGACTACTTGTAAGTCATCTTTAGATTTGGCAGAAACCCGTACAGCATCACCTTGAATTGAAGCTTGTACCTTTTTGAATTCGTCCCGAATCAATTTAGAAATTTGTTTGGCGATTTCCTGACTGATGCCTTTTTTGAGTTTGATTTCTTGACGCACGCGATTACCACTTGCTGATTCAACCTTGCCAAAATCAAAGATTTTTTGGGAGAGGTTACGCTTGGCAGCTTTTTCTCGCAGAATGGTGTGTACAGAATCTAAGGTAAACTCGCTGTCAGTACTAACGTTAATACTTTCTTCAACTAGCTCGACAGTAGTTTCAGTGTCTTTGAGGTCATAACGACCTTTGATGTCTCGGATAACTTGATCGACAGCGTTAACCAACTCTTGTCGGTCAAAGTCGCTCACAATGTCAAAGGAAAAAGTAGAAGCCATAAAATATTTTGGATTTAAGATTTTGGACTTCGACTTCGCTCAGTCGAACAATTTTAGATTGGGAAAACTCTTCCCCACTCCCCACTCTTCATGCCCCAATTAACTAGTAGCCTGGATGATGCTTAAGAAAAAGAGAGTGGCACAGCTAAGCATGCCAATAGCAAACATCAGCGATCGCAAAAGGGGTATATTCAAAATATAAAAAATCGAGTATAGCAAACGGGCCACCACAAAGGCGATCGCAGCCACTTGTGCCTTAGTTGAGTTTACACCAGTTACATAAGCCATCAATGCGGCTGCTGCAAACACCATAAACGCTTCAAAGGTATTCTGATGTGCCCAAGTAGCTCGTTGGGCATAAGGTGGCAATTTATCAAATAGAGCGCGAGGAGTAGAAAACATTTCAGATCCAATACGCGCACGGGCATAAGCTACTAGCAAAAATGGCACGTAAATTAGAACGACAGCAGCAGCGATCGAGTACAAAAAAATTATCATTACTTATTAGTTATTGTTTATTAGTCATCAGCCATCGGTCATTAGTCTAATACAAAGGACAAATGACGAAAGACAAATGACAAATGACTAATCAAAGTAGAAAAGCGTCACCACTTTTCTTTGTTCTTCGGCATCCTGACAAGTTTGTAACAGGGTGCCACTGTCGTGAAACGCAAAGCAAATTAGTTGCTGACAACGGGAGACAATCTCCTTGTTGCACAAGTAACTAGCTTCAGCAAGAGACAGATTATCATTACTGGGATTTTCGACTAGATGCATTACCTGTTCTAGTTGCTGGCGCGATTCCAAAGGCTGGCGTTCCAAGCTTTGGGGTAGAATCACTGTCAACAAATTTGCATCAGCCCGTGTTGCTCCCTTGATAGCAGCTGAATTTGTACCTGTAGCACCAGAAGTGATGATTCGATTACCCGATAAAACTAGGGCATAAGTCATCATTTCAATAAGATTCTGATGCGTAATCGGGACGTGACGAGAACCCAGCAAGGCAATTCTTTTAGAACCCGTTTGCTGGATTGTCGCTAGTTCTTGCGCTAATGTATCTAGGTTAATAAGGTCTGTTGATTGGCTCAAAGATGGAGAAAATCAGATTAAACGACCCAGATATTCTACCAAACAGCGTGTAGATACGAGGAAAACTTGAGTTAAACATTGCTACTAATTTTCGATTGTTTGGTTCAGTAACTCCATTACTTGCTTGCATCAAGCTAGCCAATGTGTTTCGTAACTAATACCATTTAAGAGAGTCAAATACTGAAATTTGCCTGATTCTGACAGTTATTGTGGATTCTGAAAGTAACGTTGTTCTAAGTCCTTATACGTAGACAATTTTTTTTTGATGGGCTTTTTGGTGATGTGCTAGCTCTGCCAAGATAGTTTGGTTAGAAACAATACGACCAGCAAAAATTTTTACCAGTAAATCATCTTTAATCGGTGTGGGTTCACAAGATTGAGCAATCCACTCTTTGAGATGCTGTTCTCCCAAGTCTGTAACACTGTAGAGTCTTTTATCTGGCCGTCTTGCTTGAAGAATCGACTCGGAACCAATCAATCCTTGATCTTCTAGCTTCGCCAACTCCCGATAAATCTGCTGGTGACTTGCTGACCAAAAAAAGCCTACAGGACTAAGGGAATTTCTACTCACACTGCCCGCCGGAGTTTGGTAAACCGATTGCGGAAAAACGGTGTTGATAAAGCTGTGATTCGCAAAATCACCGGACACCGCGACAATAAAGGGCTTGACCCCTATTTGGAAGTTGACATCGATGAAGTTCGCGCGGCGATCGCAACTCTATGAACCCCCAGATCCTATTCCTGCAAATTGAAATTTTCTTCGAGCGCTTACAACAGGGGTGACCATCCTTTATATCTGGCTATGGCTCTGGAGAATCTCGCTAGTCAGGCATGGGAGGAAGTTGACCAGTTGTACCCGAATTTGTGAATCTGTGACAAACCGCAGTGGCGGGGAATAATCTGGACTAAATCTATTACATCTACATTTTTTGCGATCGCGCACTTCAGGAAGTGCGCGATCGCTTTTGATAACTCTGGAGTAATCCTATGGCTTGGTGGATTCAGGTACTTCAAATTGCAGATGCTCAAGGTAAGGGAACTGGAAAATACAGATTAACTGCCAAATCAGACGAAGATGGCGGCGGCCCCTATGGGTTATGTGAACATGAGCATGATTCAATTGAAGAGGCTCAAACGAAAACCACTTAACTATTTAGCAAACCCGCCTGATGAGGTGGTTGAAAAAGCCGGCGAAACGCGATCGCGCCCTCATTGTGATCGCGTCGCGGTCTGGAGTCCAACCCAGACGTACAGCACACGTACACAGCAACTTAGGGCTTTTTGTATGAATCAAGCTTTTATGGCTTTCTGCCGTTCGTAAGCTCGGCTGCCTTTAGTGTGCTGTTCCCTCCCTTATGTCACCAGAAGTTACCGCTTCTGGTTTTGCCTTGAGAGTGAACTAGGCTTTTGTGGCCTTCGGGTGATTCGCAGGCATGGCATCAGGGACAAGACAGAACCACCCAGGAGGAACTGCCTTTACTCTAAAACTGTCGGTTTGGGTATCACCCAAACAGTTCGTGAACATGCGCGTAGGATCTGTAATCTCCAATGCGAGGAACACACTATTGAAGGAGAGTTACGCCAATTGCTTGCTGATTCTGGCTTTGAAGCTTACCGTCAAGTTTTTAAAAAGTTTGGATTTAGCGATCGTCTTTCGTCGGTGATCATCTCTCAGATTTACCCGATTGAGGGATTTCTGGATGCGGACCGGAAACCAGAGGTGAAAATCCGCCGGGGGCGAAACTCGAAAAAGCCAACTAAACGGCACCTTTGGCTAAGAAGATTTCAGAAAGCCCTTGGCGCTGCTCCGTCCCTTGAAGCATCCGGCGATAGCCGTAATCATCCAGTCCATCGCTGGCTGCCACTGCGTTAAATGAATTCCTAGAGTGAACCGGGAAGATATGAGGCGGTTTACGGGAATATGCCTGTCTTTGGATTAGCTGCTGCAACTAAGCACATACCAGCTATGGGGCGAAAAGAAACAGCACGCCGTCGCCTGGGAGGTGGCGGCGTGCCAGCTGTACCTTCACCAGCAATACAGCCTCCTAACTGATAACTGAGCAATGAATCTAAGACAATGCCGCTGCGGGAGTTAAATCTAGTTTGGATAACAAGCGGTCAATGTCAAAATGCTGGGACATCAACTGGCGAATACACTGAACCTTAATCGGCTCGTGGACACGGACTTGGCCAAAAGTGCGGTCAACAATTTCTACAGTGGTAAGGGTGTCTAAGTCAACAGACAAAATGGGGATTTCTAGTTCTTCAGCGCGACTGAGAATGAACGGCGGGGGTGGTAGTTGCCCAGTGAGAATTAAACATTGGGTAGAAGTTTCCAAAGCCGCTTGCTGAATTTCCACGCGATCGCCTCCTGTCACCACTGCCATATTCCGGCGTTTGCGGAAATATTTCACAGCTGAATTGACATTCATCGCTCCAATTGCCAGACTTTCTACTAACAAATCCATGCGATCGTTGCGACAGAGAACATCAGCCTTTAACTGCTTGACTAGTTCGCCAACACTAACACTGCGGAGCAAATTGCTATTCGGCAGCATTGCTAGCACTGGAATCTCCTGCTGTTCCAAAAATGGGCGCAAGAGAGTGTCAACTGCTTCTAGTTGGGTGACAGGGATATCATTGATGACAACTCCAATCAAGCGATCGCCTAGACGCTGTTTCGCAGTCAATAGCGCCTCAACCGAAAGCAACGATTTATAGCGGGCTACTAACAGCACGCCAGCATTCAATACTTCAGCCATTTGCAGCAAAGACAAGTCAAACAAATTGCCTTCGGACAAATTACCAGGCCCCTCCAGTAACACTAAATCTCCTTGAGACTTATGCAAATATTGCTGTATTAAGGACTGCTGATAATCGGTTTTGTCTTCCCCCCGCAAGCGCTTTTGCACATTTGGTTCATCCAAAGCCAGCATTGTAGGTGCAACGCGGTTTTCCGGCAAATTGAGGCTAAGAGCGATGAACTGGACATCTTCCTCAATTACGGTTCCACTAGACGAATTGAAAGACGTACCGAGTGGTTTACCGTAGCTAATATCCAGACCTTTTTGCTGTAGCTGATGAGACAAACCCAGAACAGTTGCAGATTTACCGCTGTAAGTCTCGGTCGATCCAATCAGCAAATATTTAGGGAATTTTGGCACACATGCACTCCTAATTTCAAAAGTCAGAAGAACCCAGCTAGGTGTTTCCTAATTCTAGTTCCTTCTGGCAAAAGCCTCTCGCTCTCACAAATTAAGCTTTCCCAGAATTACCTTCTGATTGAACAAGCAAGGGAGCCTTTTATGGCAGGCTTGACTTAATTTCTTATAGCTGGCACAAAAAAGCCAGATCAAGGGTTGAGAGAGCCAATGTTGTTAACCTTATCTTGCTCGGTGATGGCTTATTCTCCCTGCGATGCCGCTTGCGCCCGCCTGATTGGGATCACCGCCTCGACCAAGCAAGGAAGTTGCGCGCTATTGGCTTTTTAAATTAACTTCATTCACTTGCTGTGTTAGCAGCATCCGCAATTTTTAACGCTCAGTCTAGCTATGCAGTATCTATTGTCTATGACACTGTATATGTTGATCGCCGCATCTGATAATTAATCAGGTAGGGTGGTTTAATACAAATAAAGAAAAGTACATAAGTTTTGATTTCTCATTTTGTGGCATGGCTTTTTATCCCTCTCCCACGGGGATAAATGCTTTGAAACCAAGTTTTAATTTTTCTCTGCTTGTATAAAAAACCAGCCCTTCCTAATGCGGGAAGGGGGAAAATTCAAAGTCTCTGTCTCTTTTTCTAGGAGAGAGATGAAGAAGAGAGGTTTTCTAGATCCCGTGAAAAGTCAAATTGTTCCAAGTACTGTCAAAGCAGATGAAAAGCCTTCATAACTTTCCTCAAAAGCCCAACACCTGCATTGATTTTTCAAGTACTTCTTTGGGACGAAATGGTTTAGTTAGATATAAATCTGCACCAACTTCAATTCCTTTTTGTTTATCAAATTCCTGTCCTTTCGCTGTCAATATTACAATGTAGATGTCAGTCATTTGTAGTTCGTGTTTAACAATATTACAGACTTGCAGACCATTCATTTTAGGCATCATTACATCAAGAAAAACCAGGTTTGGTTTTTCAGTTTTAATAGTTTCGAGAGCTTCTTCTCCATTTCTAGCAGTTAGAAGTTCAATCCCTTCATCTTCTAATACTTCTAAGGCTTGTTCCATCAAAATTAAGATATTGGGTTCATCGTCAACAATTAGAATTTTCTGAGTCATAGGGATCGGAGATTGGGGATTAGAGATTAGGTACTGGGGATTAGGAATTAGGTATTAGGAGAATTTGTTCTTAGTTACCAGTACCAGTCCCCAGCGATGCACTGAGCGCAGTCCTTCTGTCTCCAATCCCCACTACTAAGTCACAGCGATTATTATTCAGACAGCATAATAAAAAATACATTTTCCAACTCCTTTTCAAAGCGTAGGGTTTTCACCAAATCAGTTTCTTGAGAGAAGATAGAATCGATGATGATCATGTCAGGTTTGGTTGACAGGGCTTTATAAATGCATTCTTGCGGATCGGAGGCTTCAATCACGCTGTATCCTTGAGTTTGCAGTACATCTGATAGGGTTTTTAAAGCTGATGCATTTTTATCTACAACTAATACCTTTTTACTAGAAATACCCTGGTAAAGCAGTGAGTCAATTTCGTTGAGGAGTTTTTCCGTGTCAATGGGCTTGGTGAGATAGCGATCAATGCCAATATGGTAGCCCCGTTCTTTATTTTCAATAATCGATAGAATGATAATTGGAATGTCTGCGGTTTGGGGATCATTTTTGAGAACGGCTGCCACATCGAAGCCGTTGATTTGAGGCATCATCACATCCAAAAGAATCAAATCGGGACGAGCTATTTTGATTTGATGAATTGCATCCATGCCGTCTTTTCCTTCCCGAACGTTGTAGCCTTCGTTTTCCAGTTGTTGACGCAGCAGTTCCCGAATGTTAGCGTCATCATCTACAACCAAAATGGTTTTACGGTTTTGGTTCAGCACAGCATTTTTGGTGATGACGTGTTCTTTGAGTTGTTGGACTAGCGTATCCAAATTCAGATTAGCAGTGTTTTTTTGATCGCTGGCGTAAGTGGGAATGATAAATGAAAATACGCTGCCCTTACCTGGTTCACTCTCAACCCAGATTCTACCGCCGTGATGATCGACGATTTGTTTACAGATGGGCAGTCCTAATCCTGTGCCTTTGGGTTTGTCGGTGAGGGTGTCGCCAACTTGGCGGAATTTCTCGAATACTTTCGGCTGGTCTTCAGGCGCAATCCCAATGCCTGTGTCAATGACGCTGAAGCAAACACCGTCGTTTTCCTGTTTGACGCGGCAGCTGACACAACCAGATTCGGTAAACTTAACGGCATTGGAAATCAAATTAATTAAAACTTGCAGCAAACGATTGCGATCGCCTACTATCTGAGGCAGTCCAGGTTCAATCTCGCTGACCAATTGCAAGCCATTGGTTTCAAATAAACCGGCAGTAGAATTGGTTGCCCAGTCTAATAATTCGCTGGAATCAATCGGCTGCATCTGCCATTCCACCTTACCTGCTTCCATCTTGGCGATGTCCAAAACATCGTTAATCAAAGACGTCAGCCGTTCTGCTTCCGACACAATAATATTGAGATTGTTAGCCACCCGCTTAATCGTTTTCTGAAGTTTGCGGTCTTCGGTAGAAATCATTGGGAACACATCGGTTTCCAACTTTTCTTGAATGATGGACGCAAAACCGAGGACAGAAGTCAGTGGCGTCCGCAGTTCATGGGAAACTGTTGAAATGAAATCGGTCTTCATCTGGTCGATTTCCTTTTCTGCCGTTACATCGCGAATTAGCAGCGCCGAACCGAAGCAGGTAGCGGGTTCTGAGTTTGCTGTTTTTTTGAAAATGGCGGTTGCCACTGCCTGACCAATGCGTTCTTTGGTCAGTGCAACTTCGGCAGAGAAAACCTCTTGAGGATGGGACTGAGTTCGTGCAACCAGGTCTGCTAAACCAGATATCGGCAATTCTCGGTAGTGACCGTTGAGGGGGCTAGCTGTCAATCCATACATGGTTAAAAAGGCAGGATTGAAGTGAGTGATTTGTCCTGCGGTGTCTGCCACTAACAAACCATCTGCTAAGTTATCTAAAATGGCATTTAATCCCTGTGCTTCTGCTAGGGTATTTTGCATGGCAGCCGTCCGCTCTGCAACTCTGGCTTCCAGTTCTTGATTCAGTTGCCGCAGAGAGATTTCTGCTTGTTTGCGGGCAGTGATATCGGTATTGATTTCCAGCACCGCGCAGGGTTGACCAGAGATGTCCCGTTGCAACGTCCATCGGCTTTGCACGGTAATCAGTTTACCCTCATGAGTCTGGTGTTCCACTTCTCCTTCCCAATTGCCTTGCTGTAATAAGTCTGCTACAATTTCTTGTTTTGGTTTTGGAAAGGTTTTTTTAATAAATGCGTGAATGTATTGGCCTTTTACTTCCTCACGCGTCCAACCGTAGAGAGTTTCAGCACCTTGATTCCAGTACAAGATTTTCTCGGTCATGTCGCGCACAATGATCGCATCGCTGGAATGATTCAACATATCCAATAAACGTTGATTTTCAGCTTCTGCCTGCTTGCGATCATGAATATCAGTACAAGTGCCAATCCATTCCCGAATGCTGCCGTCTTCTTCCAGGACGGGGGCACCACAGACAGAGAAGTAACGGTATGTACCATCCTTGCCACGCAGCCGATATTCGGTTTGGTAGATCCCCCGGTTTGTCACAGCAGTATTCCAAACTTCTATGGATCTAGCACGGTCATCGGGGTGAATTGGATCAATCCAGCCCCAACCCTCAACTTCAGCTTTGCTCTGCCCCGTATATGCTATCCAGGTAAGCATTTCACTGCTTATTCCCAGTCCTTCTGGGGTAGCTCCCCAGACGATCTGTGAACTAGCAGTTACTAAGGAGCGATATCGTTCCTTAAGACGCTGATTTTCGGCTTCTGCCAGCTTGCGATCATGAATATCAGTGCAGGTACCAATCCATTCCCGAACGCTACCATCATCTTCGATAACGGGGGCACCCCAGACCCAAAAGTAGCGATAGTTGCCATCCTTGCCACGAATTCGATATTCAATTTGATACATGCTCAGGTTTGCTACGGCAACACCCCAGGCTTCTACGGTATAGCCGCGATCGTCGGGATGTACAGCATCAATCCAGCCCCCATTTTCTGCTTCAGCTAAACTTTGACCTGTATAGGCAATCCAGTCTGTCAATTCAAAGCAAATTCCTTCTGGTGTGCTGACCCAGATAATTTGCGTGTTAGTTTTGACCAGAGAGCGGTATCGTGCTTCGCTCTGTTTCAAGATTTTTTCGGAGTGTTGACGTTCCTCCTGGGCACGCCTGAGGTCGCTAATATCTTCCACACTTGACCAGATCAGGCGCTCTCCATCCTTTTCAATCATCAGTCCAGATAACCTCACCGGAACCAGATGCCCGCCTTTGTGGATGTACTTCTTCTCATAAGGCCCATAGCGACCAGTTCGTTCCAAGTCTTCTAGACAAGATTGCTCCGTAGCAGCATAATTTTCTGGAGTAATTTGCCAGTAGCTGAGATTCAGGGTTTCTGGAACAGTGCGCCCCAAAATAGCAGCATAGGCGGGGTTGATGTTAATTAACGTCCCATCTGTTCGGCATAGTGCTAGCCCAACAGGACATTGTTCAAATAGCTGACTGTTGTATTCATCAAGTTGCTTAAACATGGTTAAGGTTTCTTTAGTGGCGTATTTGGGTAGGGTTAAAACAACAGAACCAAGACAACAAAGTGGCGTAAAGCTTTAACGAAATTGGCTGGCGTTGAAACATCTGGTAAATTTGATCGGGTGATGCAACTTCCACATCTGGATTGTGCTGTGAAAGTCGCTCAATCAGTTGAGTATGGCGGATCAGCAGCTCCGTCGGTTTAAGTATTGGAACTGTTGATGAAATGAAGCCGTCAGTATCGGGAGTAGGAGATAATTCTGTTGTGGGAGTTGGCAAGCCAGAGGTGCTATTTTGTTCTTCAGCAGCGTCTGTCAATGCACAATTTACTGGAATCTGAATCCAGAATTCTGTCCCTTCACTCGGTTGAGAACGACACTTAAGCATTCCCCCATGTTTGTCTACAACAATTTGGTAGCTGATTGCCATGCCTAACCCCGTTCCCTTGCCAACATCTTTGGTGGTGAAGAAGGGATCGTAAATGCGGCGAATTACCTCCTCCTTCATGCCTGGACCATTGTCAGCGATGCGAATTACAACCCACTGTTGGTCTAGAACTTTGGTACGAATAGTGATTTGGGGATTGGAGGTTGGGGATTGAGAATTATTTTTGACTCCCCAATTTTCCATACTTTCTTCCAAAGCATCAATGGCATTTGCCAGGATGTTCATAAACACCTGATTCAACTGTCCGGGATAGCATTCAATCGGCGGAAGTTTTGCGTAGTCTTTAACGATTTCAATTGCCGGACGATGAACATCTGCTTTCAGGCGATGATGAAGAATCATTAGCGTTCCATCAATGCCATCGTGGATGTTCACGGCTTTCATTTCAGCTTCATCATGGCGGGAGAAGTTTTTCAGGGATTGGACAATTTCAACGATGCGACCTGTGCCCAATTTCATCGAATCTAGCAGTTTGGGGAAATCCTGCATGATAAATTCCAGGTCTATATTGTCTAACTCTGATTCCAGTTCTGGAGGAGCAACAGGTATGAATTTCTGATACTTTTCTAACAGGTGCAATAAGTCTTGGGCATATTCGGCAACATACTTTAAATTGCCGCAAATAAAGTTAACCGGGTTGTTGATTTCGTGGGCAACTCCGGCAATGAGTTGCCCGAGACTGGACATTTTTTCGCTTTGGATTAACTGAGTTTGGGCTAATTGCAACTCATGGAGAGCTTGCTGAAGCTTCTGTGTCTGGGCTTTTGCCTGGACAGCTGCTTGAGTGCTTTGCTCGTAAAGCACAGCTTTTTCAATAGCGATCGCAGTTTGAGAGGCAAAGATACTCACAAGTTTCAAGTGTTCAGCCTTGTATGAGTCAGTTTTGGCGGTTCCAATAGCGATCGCTCCCAGTACCCGCTCTTTAGCTCGCAACGGTACACAAATCATCGCATTAACGTTTTTTTGTCCCTCTAATCGCGGATCGGCTTGCACATCATTGACGAGTTCTGCTCGGTTGGATTGCACAATGTTGCCGATAATTCCCTTACCCGGTTCCGGCTGACTGTGATCAAAAAACACTCCAAATTCAGCAATGATTTCAAACGCAGTTGCATCTGGACTCAAAAGCAGAATCATCCCTGCAGATGATTCAATTAATTGACTCAATTCTTGAAGCACAAGTTGGGCAATCTGTCGCGTATCTAAACTTGTTGTCAGTTGAGTCGAGATATCGTCAAACAAATCAATTTCCTGATATCGCTCCAGCAATTCTTTAGCGAGTACTTTCTTCTCAGCTTCTTGCTTTGCCAGAAATGAGAGCAAATTTGCAAGTATAGTTGCTTGTTCTTCCCCAATAACCCAACCGATGATTTCTCCTGAAACCTCGATTGGATAGCGATTTTCCACAGTTTGCTTTCCAATGCTAATTAGCTTCGTGCCGTCTACCAGTTCAACATCAATCGCGATGTTGAACTGGTATATTAAGTTATGAATAAGAGATGGCAACTCTTTTTTGTTGAGCATCTTTCTGAGGCTAACTGCGGGCATGAAACACCTCATCTAGAGCAGGCTGCAAATTTCTGACAATCAGTGTTGGTCTGTTGGCGTAGTGTCTTAAAGAGAAACATACACTATATTTCAACCTCCTGCTACCTTCACCGTAGCTATCCGTACCCTTTTGCATAAGCAAGCTACGCCTAGCATCTTCAGAAAAGAGAGGAATTCTCATAAAAATCTAGGGATATAATGATTTACTAATTAAGACTAGTTTTCCCAAAAACATTAGCGATATAACAGCGAAGTTGGACGGGAGCAAATACATTGAAACTCTTTACCAGAGGTATTCTTCCATCCTTGTAACTCACTTACTATTTGATAAGTTCTAAAGTAGCTATAAGTAAAAAAAAAATAATTAGATAAATCCATAGATTTTAATCTATGGAAACTAATGTCTCTTGTTGCTACTCCTGATAAATTGGGAATTAGCTTTATTGAGTATGTAAGTTAGGGTATTTTTGAAAGCAGAATAATTTCCTTTAGCGTACCAAAATCAGCTGCGATCGCAGCTGATTTTGGTAACTTTAAAAAGTGTTTAGGTAAGCGGTAGTTTCAGTTAGATATGAGAAGCGCGAAAACGAAGTCTGACTAATCGCAGCCAGCGTAACCATATTTGTGCAGGCTGTTCAAAGAAGGTGAAAATATCACCGAAACCTAAATTAGTTTTGTGATGATGTAACCAATGTCTCTCAGGAGTAGTAATAAATAGAATTTGACATAAAATATTTACAGGCTTTGGAGTTTGCCAACCCAACACACTTATGTGTCTCCACCATACATGAAACTGACCAAGCAGTAATCCAGAGATAACGCCGATGCGAGAGAAAGGCCACAAGACTACTGCTACAAGTATATAAGGCAAAGCTCCCAAGATACCATCTAAAAGAACTTGGGGATTAAAAGTCAAAATAGCGTAATGGCGAAAGTCCTTCTTCCAGGAGTGGTGCGTTTTTAAATGTAGGCTACCAAAAACGTGCTCGGGTACGTGATAAAAGAATGTAGAGAAAAAATCGCCAAAAAACAGTAATAACCAAGCAACAGCGATCGCCTCAAGCATTTGTACTCCTCAGGTAAGTTAAGAAAATTCCGCAAAAAATATGCAAATTTTATGATATAGAGGTAGACACCTAATTTTCTACTATGCAAGCATCATCTATGCATTTCATGGGTCTACACTCCAGTTAATTTGGCGAGAGAGTATATGTAATTGGGTGAGTTGCAGTTTCATGAATCTATAATCCTTAATGCAGTAAACAGCAACTTTAAAAACCTCCAATTTGGCTTTTAACTCTAGATTAATGGTACAGATACATCTAAAAACCGATTGAAATACTGTACTTTGTCATAGTTACTACATAATCTTCTTACTAAGACATACAGCGTAAGCAAAGATTAAGTTAAAACTAGTACAAATTTAGGTTAAGGAATTCTTCAGTATTATTAATACTAAGCTGATTGCAATTAGATTCCTGCACTGTTAGAAATGCTAGACATATCTGGCTACATTATTACTATTGATGCTTTTGCGTTCTCAAAAATCGATTGCCGAGAAAATTTGGTCTTTTCTTGTTTACCTACTTAAACTCTGCTTTGATAATGAAAGAAACGTTCAGAAACTTTAAGAGCGGCAAATGTGGCGATGTCTGCGGCGGGCTGCGCCAACATTTCTGGGGTGAACCCATCTTTTGGTTTGTGAAAACTGAATACTATTAATCAAGCTATAGAGTATAAAAAATGATTTACTTCAATCAGTACAAGGCATTAACTTTCGATTGCTACGGAACCTTAATCGATTGGGAGAAAGGTATCTTAGGGCTGCTAAAGCCACTTCTGCTAGCACATAACACTAATTTGGATGATGAGGAAATTCTAGAACTGTTTACTGAATTTGAAGCAGAACTGGAAAAAGGAGACTATGTCAAATATCGGGAAGTTTTGAAGAGAGTAGTCCAGAAATATGGTGAACGATTTGGTTTTGAGCCAACTACCGAGGAACTAAATTCACTTGCTGATTCGATTCAGCATTGGCTGCCTTTCCCTGATACAGTTGAGGCACTTAAAAGCCTTAAGCAATAGTTTAAACTGGTAATTATCTCAAATGTAGATGATGATCTCTTTGCTTTCTCAGCAAAGCACTTGCAGGTAGAATTTGACCAGATAATCACAGCAGAACAGGCAAAAAGCTACAAACCTTCCTTAAACAATTTCAGACTGGCTATTGAAAGAATTGATTTGCCACTAGAACAGATATTACACGTTGCCGCTAGTGTATATCACGATATCATTACAGCCAAATCTCTCGGACTATCAACAGTCTGGGTAAACCGTCGAGTCGGTCAAAAAGGACTTAAAACCACAAAATCAGCAGTAACTCAACCTGACTTAGAAGTGCCGGATTTAAAGACTCTCGCTGCTTTAAGTTTAGAGTAATTGGCTAATCTTGATTGAAACACCGGAAAAACAAAAAGTAGCATCCAAATTTACTCAGATAATATTCTTCTTTCTCCCCCAGCTAAGAGCTAAGTGCCCCTCTGCCTACACACCGATAGGATATTTTTTTAGTTGGAAGTCCCTTACTGAGAGTCGTTAGTCACCATCTTTCCACAATTAATGAAATTTAATTGCATTAAGTAAAAAACTAGTGTAAGCTTTTTTTTAAGTTATTGCATAATATTCTCAACAAAAGATAGGTGTAAAATGACAATTTCTACAAGTCCGCTGTCGGTGGAGCAAGACCTCACCGACTCGCCTTGGTGGGCTGGTAACGCCAGGCTGACTAACTTATCAGGAAAATTACTAGGCGCTCATGTTGCTCATGCTGGTCTGATAGTTTTCTGGGCAGGAGCCATGACTTTATTTGAGCTAGCCCATTTTAATCCAGCAAACCCGATGTACAAACAAGGCTTAATTTTGCTACCTCACCTAGCTACTCAAGGTTGGGGTGTAGGTGCAGGTGGTGTAGTTTTGGATACTTATCCCTACTTCGTAATCGGAGCTTTACATCTGATTTCCTCAGCCTTTCTAGGCTTTGGAGGAATCTTTCATTCCCTACGTGGTCCCGAAAAATTAGAGGGCAGAGTTCCTTTCTTTGGCTACGATTGGGCAGATACGGGCAAAATGACTACAATTCTTGGTATTCACTTGGTTTTACTAGGTTTTGGAGCATTTTTATTAGTTGTCAAAGCAATGTACTTTGGTGGTTTGTATGACCCCAATATTGAAGATGTGCGAGTAATTACAAATCCGACACTAAACCCATTTGTCATTTTTGGCTATCTGTTTGGTGGAATTACTAAATTCTGGATTGCTGGAGTTGACAACCTTGAAGATGTGATTGGCGGTCACATTTGGGTTAGTGCGATATTGATTTTCGGTGGACTTTTCCACATTGTGACTAAGCCCTTTACCTGGACGCATCCACTATTTGTTTGGTCTGGAGAAGCTTACCTCTCATACAGTCTGGGCGCTTTAGCACTGATGGGTTTTATTGCAACTCTCTTCGTATCGGTAAACACTACTGTTTATCCCGAAGTTTTTTATGGTCCGGCACTCGTGGTTAGACAGAATATCGTGCCGTACTTTTCATCACCTGATCCTGACCTTGTAACTGCCCGGACTTGGTTAGCTAATGCCCATTTTTGGTTAGCTTTCTTCTTTCTCCAAGGTCATATCTGGCACGCCTTGCGGGCGCGTGGGTTCGATTTTCGCAAAGGTAGGGTGAGTCAGGAGGCGGTAATTCCTCAACCAATTACCTAAATTTAGTTTAATGCAATATAGTTGCAATTAAATTGAAGTAAAAGTTCAACAATATTGCTAAAAAGTCTCAAGGAGTTCTGGAAATGACAGCAGTAATTGAAGATAGCCCATATAAGCAACAAATACCTGATGTTGGTTGGTGGGCTGGTAACTTTCGTCTCACTAATTTATCGGGAAAATTACTAGGCGCTCATATTGCCCATTCTGCATTGATTTTGTTATGGGCTGGAGGGATGACCTTGTTTGAATTGTCGCGCTTCAACCCTAATGAGCCAATGTATGAGCAAGGATTAATCATACTACCTCATCTAGCAACTCTGGGTTTTGGTGTTGGTGCTGGTGGACAAGTTATTAGCACGTATCCGTACTTCGTAATCAGCGTCTTGCATCTGATACCTTCAGTAATTTTGGCAGCTGGTGGTATTTACCACTCTCTGCTAGGGCCAGAGGTGTTAGAAGACAATCCTACTTGGGCTGGCTTTTTTGGCTATGACTGGAAGGATAAGGACAAGATGACAACAATCTTGGGCATTCACCTAACGCTTTTAGGTTTGGGTGCTTTAGCTTTAGTTGCCAAGGCAATGTTTTGGGGTGGACTATTTGACCCCTGGGCTGCTGGCGGTGGAAACGTAAGGATAATCAATCATCCGACGCTCAACCCATTCCGCATCTTTGGCTATCTGTTTGGGGTTTGGGGATCAGACGGAATGGCAGCTGTCGATAACTTGGAAGATGTTGTCGGCGGTCACATCTGGGTTGGGTTGATGCTAATTGGCGGTGGTATTTTCCATATCTTGACTAAGCCATTTGCCTGGGCGCGACGAGTTTTAATTTACTCAGGGGAAGCATATCTATCTTATAGCATTGGTGCTGTAGCATACATGGGCTTTTTAGCAGCATACTTTGCTTCAGTCAATAACACCGTCTATCCCGAAGTTTTTTATGGCCCGGTTAAAGCTATAGAAACTTCTACTGGTATAGTTTCTGCTCGTGGTTGGTTAGTAACTTTCCATTTTGTCCTAGCGGTAATATTTCTGTTAGGTCACATTTGGCACGCACTGCGTGCCCGTGCGATCGCCGCCGGATTTGATTTTAAAAATGGTGACATGGTTCAGCCACCACGGGTAGAGCGCCAAACGAGTAATCAAGCAAGCTTAGTCAACTCTTCTGATTTGACGCTAAAGTTTCTCAAATACTTACCAATTTATCGCCGTGGTATATCTCCTCTGTGGCGGGGATTGGAAATTGGTATGGCTCATGGTTACTGGCTGGTTGGTCCCTTTGCAACATTAGGTTCATTAGGTTTATTAGGCAATTCTAATGTGGGTAACTTACTTGGTTTACTAGCCGCAGGCAGTTTGATTTTGATCCTGACAATTGCTTTTTCAATTTATGGCACTACCAGCTTTGAAAGACAGCAAGAAATCTATCCACGAGCAGCAACGGTTGCAACAGTTCCTCGTGTGCCACAGACTCTCAATTCTACTGAAAGATGGAGTCAGTTTACTGAGGGCTTTTTGATTGGTGGGATTGGTGGAGCAATCTTTGCTTATCTGTTGTTGAATAGTATTGCTGTATTTGCTGGAATTGCTATCAATTCGATTTAGTCATGTAGCAACTTAGTAGGCATTATGTAAAGACGTAGTATTCTACGTCTTTACAAATATTATCTGCCCAGTAATAAAAGCAAAAATATCAAAAATTGGTTACTTTTTCGGAAATACAAATGTCTAAACAGTCAGATGTCATTTGGTTAAATACAAGCCCTAGTTTGTTATGCTTGGCTCAACCACTTATATGTGAACTGTCACATCATACAACTATTGCTCAATGGCAATATGCTCAAAGTCAGGATGAAGCAAGTTCTTTGGATATTGCAATACTTCTGCTGGATAATTATCTTCAATTAAGTAATCAACCTGTGCATTTGATTGGTCACAGTACGGGAGGATTATTAGGATTACTATACAGTCGTCGATATCCAGAAAAAGTTAAATCTTTAACTTTATTAGCTGTGGGTGCTGATGCAGCCCTTGACTGGCAAGCTCATTATTATACCCATCGCCCGTTTTTGAGTCGGCAAAAGATTCTCACTGCGATGGTGTACAACCTCTTTAGCTATCAAAACGAAGACACTGTTAAGTGTCTAGTAAATATTTTAGAGCATGACTTAAATTGCTCACTCTCTCCGCACTCTCTATTTAGACAGATAAGTATGTCTCCCTGTCCAGTCCCTGTACCCTTGATGGTTTGTGGTAGTACTGACGACATCATAGTAGAACCCGATACTTTGCGAGGATGGCGACCTTATTTGATGTCAGGCGATCGCTATTGGGAATGTCAACAAGGGCGGCATTTTTTTCACTTCTTCCAGCCGACTTTGGTAGCAGAACAGATTCTCGACTTCTGGCAATCTCTGTGTCAGTTGGATTCAGTTTGTTCCTGCCTGAAAACTAATTCGTAATTAAGACATATAGTTTAAGGCTTAATACAGATAGTTTATAATACTTGACTCTGTTTTTTAAACAATACATAGTTGGACAATTTGATATCATACCTGCGGTTAAAACCGGTAGGCTAGGGAAATTTTTCGATATTTTTTATGAGGATAAATAATGTTAGCTACAATTTTTGGCACTTTTTGTGCGTGCGTAATTATGATTCTCTTTGTTAGGAGTATCTGGTTAACTTTGAAAAAAGGCATCAATTATTTAAAAATGTTGCATCAAATTCCCTGTCACGGTTGTGAATATTTTACTAACGACTACCGCCTCAAATGTACTGTACACCCTATTAAAGCTTGTTCCGAGGAAGCGATCGCTTGTATTGATTTTGAACCGAAAACTTCTTCCTGTAATGCTTGCCAAAATGGTCGGCAAAAGCTTTGTTAAAGTTTTTCAATGGAAGAATTTATAATTTATAATACTCTAAACGCTTATGAACCAACGAGCTGATTTACTATATCAGGGTAAGCGCATCTTGTCATAAACAAAGCTTTAATCTCAATAAAGACCTAAATAATCGCATTAAAGCCCGCTTATTGATAATAAATTAGGCGTAGGCGTAGCCTGCACTTCTCTACAAGACGCTCTTGCTAGCTTGCTTAAGAGCAGGGGTACGGCAAGCTCATCGCTATTAGCCTATAGAAATCAACCGAACCATAAATCCCTATTCTGTGGTTACTTCATTGAAAGCGACAGGAAACTCAATTCCCAAGAGTTGGTGGAGAGGGATAGTCGCCCCGTCGCTTGGGGCATTGGGCATAGTGGCGGTACGATCTTCTCTATGCATGCCCTATGCCTCATTCCCCATGCCCAAAAACTCCATTCCGCAAGTGGCGTGGAGTTCCTTATTAAATGTACGTTTTGTCAATCCCATTTGAGATGCACTTACCCTGACGATAAATTAAGCTTTTTGACAATTTTTGTGTAAGTCATGATTGAGTGATTTTATTGGATTATCGCCCGAAAATAGCAGAAAATTGGACGGAGATAAGGAGATGCCAAAGTGATAATCTGTTGTTAAAAAACGAAACAGGGATTGCAACATAGATTGATTCTGTCTTACTCTGGAAAAACTACTACGCCAGTTTGAGTTCCTATTTGGGAACTACAGCACATAACTGGCTCTCGTTTCCTCAGCGCCCTGCCGATAAACTTGTTCAATAAAACACTTTGATAGCCTAAAACGATGAAAGCATCTGCTAATTTCGACTTTGAAGACGATAAATTTAATGCACCGCCTTCTCAAGTCCTTCCCTGGTGTCAGATGATTAATCCTCGATATGGCACAGATGGTATGCAATCCCACGGTTTGGCAATTAAGCTGGATAATGCCAATGCTGTCGGCTTTGTGCCAGATGATAATTGGCAGCAAGTGGAGCATGAATTTACCTCTGGAGTCGAAACGATCTTTATTACCACTACTCCACGCGTGGTTATAGTGCGTCGGGGGCCATTGTCTGTCAAAGACCGGGAAAGTGGTTTAAAACTAGGTACGCTCAAAGAGAATTATGATGCTTTTTTAGCCGACAAACTTAAATTTAAAACCTTTACTCGCTATTTAATTTTTCTAGTAGGAGAGAATAAAAAGTTTTTACATGAATCACCACTACAACTAACTCTTAATGGTGCCGCAGGAGCGAGTTTCAGCAAAACCTACTGCGAATATCACCAAGGCAAAGTAGTTAGTGGATTTGTTGCTGAACTAGAAAAAGCTTATGCTGTTTACCGCAAGCAACCTTTGACACCAAAAGGCCCTTTGTTCCACGCTCATGGGATTTTTTGCCCGATAATTGAGTGTGAAGAAAGAGGTATTGAACCAAATACGGTTCTAGTAGCTTCAACTGTAGACTACAAACATCCCACCGTTGGGACTTTAACACAATACTTAATTGCTTCCGATTCTCTTGAGTCTGCAATGATTTGTAAAACTTTTGAAGAATACAAAGATTTTGGGAAGGAACCTGTAAGATCAGAAACGCCTAAATTGGCAATGGCAGGAGTTTCCAACTCTTACGTTTATGCTGATGAAGATGATTTTGCTTATCCGCCGTATTAGGTAGGAGTAGGGAGTAGAAACTGGGGACACTTCGACAAGCTCAGTGCATCGCTGGGAAAACTATTCCCTATTCCCTATTCCCTATTCCTTAAGCAGCAAATAATATAGTGAACCATTACCGCCTGTGATGCCAGCGCGATCGCCTGCTAGTTTACCAGACCCCATGAAATAATCCACCCGACCCGGGCCTTTGATGGCGCTTCCTGTATCCTGGTCAAGCACAAAGCGGCTGACAGCACGCCTCTCTAGTTTGCCATCACCAGCAGGATAGGGAAATGAATTGTAAATCAGCGCTAGCGCTCCCGGTGGCATGAGAGACTTATCTGTAGCAATGGAACGTTCTGCTGTTACTGGCACATGAATACTACCAGTAGCTCCTCTACCGCCTGTTTCTTGGAAAAAAATAAATCTTTTCCACCGAGGTAGATAATTATTCAACTCCCGAGGTTTTTGTCGGAAGTAACTAATCATCCGTGGCATTGTCAATCCTGCTAGTGGAAGTTTGCCATCTTTGGCTAGTTCTTTACCGATGCTAGTCCAAGGGTAATCAGTTCCACCTGCATAGCCAACTGACGTTGTTTTGCCATCAGTTAATTTAATTTGGGCAGAACCTTGGATATGTACCATATATGCCTCTAACCGATCGCGGAACCAAAATAGTTCTAAACCGCG
This sequence comes from Nostoc sp., assembly GCF_036916735.1. Taxonomy (GTDB): domain Bacteria; phylum Cyanobacteriota; class Cyanobacteriia; order Cyanobacteriales; family Nostocaceae; genus Nostoc. The sequence goes on along the minus strand of NZ_JBALFV010000011.1, from coordinate 19,500 downwards.
CAATTTACTCTTATTCCCTTTTAAACCATCCCTGCCTTCCAAATCAATTCGTTTTGGGTGGGGTTTGGGCCATTGGCTGAAATTAGGTGGTAGCCGATAAAGAGGATACTTATATATTGCAGTCCTGACACGGCTGGCGGTGTAAACAGGTTCGTAGTAAGCAGTGAACTTGACAGTACCCTTGCCATCGTTGCCCACAGACTGGTAAAAGACAAACTCTTGGCTGACAGCAGCTTGTAATTGCGCTGCTGACTTAGAACTGACAACCAGTTGGCGAAAGCGTAACAAACTCCTCAAGACGCGATCAAGGGTAATTTCCTTGATCGGATAATTTTGATATGCTGCGATCGCCTCTTTCTTTGTTAGGTAAAGCAGACTGTTATCAATGGAAGCCACCAGCGCGTTGCGATCGCCTATTTTACCCCTTTGACCCCAAATTTGGTCATCCAAACCCAAGCAAGTCTGCTGGAACGTACAATCGCTTCCGATAGCAATTGGTTTTAGCGGTGGCGTTATCTCAGGAGTAATTGGTACTGGCTGAGGTGGAAGATCAGGAGTTATGGGTACTGGCAACGGCAGGAAGTTAGGAACCTGAGCAACAGCCGACCAGAGAGGGTTTACAAGGGCAATTCCCAGACTTAAGGAAAGCAAAGCAAAGGTTTTTCTCATCATTTAGTTGAATCTTTCAACACTAGAACTAAAAACGGGTTCTACTCGGATTGCCACAACCCGAGAAGGTCTTACTACCATATATTCCCCTTGAATATTTTTGATCGGCACGCTAATAAAGTCATTAGAAGCAGATTTTGGCACAAGTTCGCCGCTATACCACTTCTGAAACTCTTGAATAGTAGGAAAACGTACTTCTTCTCGGTGGCCGCTTTCCAGTAGGAGGTATACAGCATATTCATTTGGAGTTCTAGCCATAAGGTTGAATCATTTAAAAAACATTCAACCCATTGTTAACCACGTAACCCCCGAATGAAAAGGGTAAGCATACGGGAGGTTGGAAGCAAAGGGACAAGGGGCACGGGTCAGGCTTGCCGTGAGCGTAGCCGAACGGGAGCAAGGGAGAAGAGTTTTCCCCTCAGCAAAAGCAGCACCCCGCCCCTGTGCCTCTTTTCAATGCCCAATGACTCTTCACTGTAGACGGCTAATCTTTTAACCAGTTCCTTAAAAGTGTAATCTTCAAAAAACCTTGAAATATCAGCACTACCTACCTACTTTCTGTCTCAAGAAACCTTACTAAAGCTGGTAGTTGTGTCAAGATTAATTTGAGGACTTAAGGCTTGTGACACAATGTTAGGACAATTATTAGACGGACGTTACCAAGTCCTCCAAGTGTTAGGTAAAGGTGGATTCGGTCAAACGTACACAGCCCAAGACACTCACCGACCAGGATTCCCGAAATGCGTTGTTAAACACCTTAAGCCCGTCACTCGTAGCCCTGAATTTATCGAAACTGCCAGACGGTTATTTACCAGTGAGGCAGAAACACTAGAAGAATTGGGTAACCATGATCAGATTCCTCGACTTTTAGCTTATTTTGAACACAACCAAGAGTTCTTCTTGGTGCAAGAGTTCATTGAAGGGCATACTCTAAAAGCAGAACTGTTCCCCAATCAACCTTGGACAGAAGAGAAAGTAATTCAATTTCTCCAACAAATGTTGGATATTGTGCAATTTATTCACAGCCGCAACGTTATCCATCGAGATATTAAGCCGGACAATATAATCAGGCGGCAACAAGACGACAAGTTAGTGCTGATTGACTTTGGCGCAGTCAAACAAGTCCAAACTCAACTGCTTACATTTCCAGCACGCACTGCGGCTACTATTGCTATTGGCACTCCAGGATATATGTCTACAGAACAAGGGCAAGGTAAGCCGCGCCCCAACAGCGATATTTATTCCTTGGGCATTATTGCTATTCAATCGCTGACAGGGCTACATCCAATAAACTTTAAGGAAGACCCAGATACAGGAGAAATTTCTTGGCAGCGTCAAGCTAACGTTAGGCCTGAGTTGGCAGTTGTGCTATCTAAGATGGTTCTACACCACTTCAAACAGCGCTATCAGTCTGCGGCTGAAGTTCTACAGGTGCTTAAGCATCTCGATACTAAAATAGAAGCGCAATCATTTCAATCATCATTTTTTACACAACCGCCTCAAGACTCACTTTCTCAACAAAACTCAATTAGATATCCGCATATTTCTATCCTGTCACCCGAAAACTACAGTCGGTTGGAAACAATTCTTGTGGAATTTGTCGGCCCTGTAGCCTCAACATTACTACGGCAAGTTGCAGCATCAGCGCCCAACTGTGAAGAATTAATTAATCAATTGGGCATTCATCTTCGAGGAAATCAACAAATTGATTTTAAAAAGAAAACAATGTTTTTACTAGATAAACGTACTTCACTACAGGAACTTACTGTTCAATCTGAAATTAAGCCAAATAATTTACCAAACCAAGAACCTCAAGTAATCAGCGATAGCTTTGTGCATCAGTGTGAACGGGAATTGGCTAATTTAATTGGACCAATAGCTAGGTTCTTAGTCCAAAAAGCTGTTAGGTCTTCTGGGCAAAGCTCTCGTGCAGAATTTGTGAATGTTTTAGCATCACAAATTCCCGAACCTCAAAAAGCTTTGCAATTTCAGCAACGCCTACTTTCTTAATTTACTATTGCGTTTTTCTCCCCGGTAATTACGAATTACGTAGCTTGCTTCTCGACGGAGGCGAGTATTACGAATTATTAACTCTGGTTATTCAGTATCTCTAGAGCTATTTTTAAGCTAGCTTTCATCCGATTAAATGCTTCTGCTAACCCGCCAATTTCATCTTTAGAGTTTTCTTCAAAATCAGCATTCATATCACCAATGCTAACTTTTTGAGCTATTTTCTCTATTCTTTTGATGCGCTGAATCACATATTTTTTGATTAAAAAGTTAATTAAGAAAACTACGATCCCAAAGATCGCAATTAAAAGTCCCATTATCCATATCCAAGTCCGTTTGGCATTGGTAAAAATATCTTCAGAAGGAACAGAGACTATTTGGGCAGAAACAATATCATTTAGCTGCCAGCCAAAACCATTTTCGGAGCCATAAGTTATCAACTGACTTTTCGGAGCGTTTTCTGGTGTAGAATGACACCGCAGACATCGTTGCTGTGTAATCTTAAGTGGTCGCGCAATATAAAATACTTCGCCTTCTGACAAGCTGCGAAAGCCAGTAATTTCTAGAGTATTGGGTTCGTTGCGAAAACGTTCTACAAGTTGAGTTTCAAAAGTATCGGCTTTATCTGCCAAATTAGTTGGATTAAGTGTTGCATCTTTATGAAAAAAGTTGCTATATTCCGGGTTTTTACGAAAATTTTCAAAAACCTCTTTAGCGGAAAAAGTTGGTATTACTTCAGGTATGAACGTTGGGTTAGTATCTACTCTCGGTTCCAATAGGGGAACTATACGATTTTGTGTATAGTTTCTAACTGCGTTCACCATTTGGATGAGAATCTCCGCTTGGGAAACGACTTCATTTTGCGCCCTTCTCTGAAGTACACTGGATAAGGCAACTCCACTACCCAAAATACTGATGATGAAAACTAATATTAAAAGTAAGTTAAACTTAGCTCCTATTTTTAAGTTCTTTAACGTAATGTTGTTTAACATAACCTAACCAAATAAGGTGATATCTGAGTTTGTCTAATATTTATTTATACCTGTTAGAAATCATCTCAACTAAATTTAAATAAATATTAATTTTTTGTCGTAATCTAACCTATTTAGACAGCAATAAAACCTATCTAAATTAGTCTTGAAAGCCAAGTTATTCCCTTAAGCATAATTAGTAATGTTTTTGCGATTTCCTCGTCGTTTCTTTCTGTTTAATCTTCTAGGTTTGACATTTGCCGCTTGCCAATCACCACGAGAGTTTGAGGGTACATTAACTATTGGTGTTATTAACTATGGTGGAGGCGAACAAATAATTAACCAATATGGGAAATTTAATAATTTCTTGGGCGAAAAGACAAATGCATTAATTCAGCTAGAGCCTGCTTTTAATGAAAACAGAGCGGTTGAGCGCCTTGAGGCTCGTGCTTGGTCGTTGGTATTTGCTCCACCAGGTTTAGCAGCGATCGCGATCACACGTTACCAATATGTCCCCCTGTTTCCTTTAATAGGTATTAGTAATTTGCGTTCAATCTTCGTGGTTCGTAAAGATAATCCAATATCAGACTTAAAACAGCTACAAGGTCAAACAATCGCTTTAGGTCAGTTAGGTTCAGCAACAGGATATTATTTTCCACTTTACAATCTTTTTGGTACAACACTAGCACAGATTCTATTTGCACCCACGCCTAAAGCCGCGCTGGAATTAGTGGCTGAGGGAAAAGCGATCGCTTGTGGTGTCTCAGAGGCTGAATTGAGTCTCTACGGTTCACAGTTGGGTTCAACCCAATTCCGCATCCTATTTAAAGACACTCACTATGTACCCTTGGGTGTGGTCTTGATTGGGCCTAATGTTGAACGTAACCGTCAAGAGTTCATCCGTAAAGTAATGAGTGATGCACCTTCAGGTTTAGCTGAAGAAGTAGGTTATATACCCAATGGACAAGTACCAGATTATAAATATATGATTTCTGTGGTTGATCGGGTGAGTTCTATTACTTCTAACCTGCAAAATAAACCTGTTCGCTTATTTTAAATACTCATTCAAGGGGATTTTTATGTTTTATAAATTAAAAATTGCTCAATAAAACAATTTAAATCGTGCTAGCTGATTTTGAAGCGTTCCTGGGAGAATTTTATTTAGTTCTGTGGTATCTTGGAATTGCAAAATTTGCTGTGTCGGTAAGTCGAAGGGAAATTGCCCTTCAAAGTCTGGGCGTTGCATCTGCGCTAATAGAATCTGTTCAGACCGCTTACTTTGGATGGCATACCCAATCTCAATACAGACATTCGGGCTAGGAATTACTTGAGAAGTTTTTTTATCGTCAATACTAGCAATGGGTGTGGTGTCAGCGATAAATAATAAACTCTTACGGATTTTTCGCATGATAGTTCGGTTAATCCGTACAGTAGCACCATTGGGGCGAGAGGATTCTATTAATGTTAGGGGAAGGCGCGATCGCTTGTTTAAACTGTCCAAACTTTTTTGCAATTCTTCTCTTAAAACATTTGTGGCTGCGGCATACTCTGTTTGATACGATAAAAAAATCGTTGGTTCTAACTGAGCCAACAGTGCCTGTTTAGTAAAATAAATTTCATGACTAATTAAGTCAATGTTGGCGACGCAGTAGCCACCACTACCTTCAATATAAAATTCAATATCTTCTCCTTCCAGATAGCGTCCAAACCAAGTTGATTTCTTAACTTCGTCGCTTTCTTCTAAAAAGTCTGCTCGCAGTGCTGATCTCAGCAGGCTCTTTTTACTTAAGCGAATGTCTGGCGGACGTTTTTCCAGTTCTGGAATTGGCTCGTAATCCTGTATATACCACGCTCTGAGCGCAATAATTGACATAAGGCGCTATTTAAACTTTTTTCACTATTTAACTTCGTATAATCTTACACCAAGAGGAGTCCTTATCTTCAGACTTTTCTTTTAACACAACAACACCCAAACCTCTACTCGCTGAACTATCTCCTCTTATTGTTTATCATAACCAGGGATGTACTAACTTTCATAGCATGTGTAAACAAGTTATAAAAACTAGTGACAGCGCCCCCTAATATTCCATCTTTGAGGAAATAGCAGTTTTCGCGTTGGGTGTTGCTGTGTTTTGACGAGACAGATTTAAGTTAAACAGCGTCTTTTACCTCTTATTACATTCCAAATGCTAGCTGTTATATCTGCCAGGGAGGCTTTATTAGCTTCAACTATTAGATTATCACTTCTGGATAGGAGGGATTTTTTTTGCAACTAAACTTTACTTTAAACATTTATAATTTGTCATTTGTCATTTGTCTCAGTCGGGATTTAAATCTCCGTCTGAAATGTCTTTAATTTGGAATTTTGAATTGTTAACGATTCCTCTAAGTTTAGCGATCTATTTTGACTGGAGGCTTGATGGGAATTTCAATCCAGAACTCTGTACCTTTGCCAACTTCTGAAATGCACTCCATTATTCCACCATGTTTTTCGACAATAATTTGATAGCTGATTGCTAATCCTAATCCTGTACCCTTACCCACAGGTTTGGTAGTGTAAAACGGATCAAAAATTCGCTTTCTCACTTCTTCAGTCATCCCAGACCCATTGTCGCTAATACGAATTAATAGACGAGACTCATCTGCGGAAACTCTAGTGGAAATGTTGATAGTAGGCATCGAGTACTTGTACTGATTAGCCGCGTAGCGTCTGGCACAAAAGCCGAAGTCTTGAGCATTCTCTTTCTCACTTTTACTCCCAATCCCCATTTCTAGAGCATCTATGGCATTGCTAATAATATTCATGAATACCTGATTCATTTGACCGGCATAGCATTCCACCGGTGGTATGTTGCCATAGTCTTTAATGACCTCAATAGGTAAGAATTCACCATTACCTTTGAGGCGATGTTGCAAAATTAACAAGGTGTTTTCAATGCCTTCATGCAGGTCAACGCGCTTGTTTTCAGCCTCATCCAAACGAGAAAAACTGCGTAATGACAGCACTATTGAACGGATGCGATCGCTTCCTACTTGCATTGAGGTGATGATTTTCGGCAGGTCTTCTACCAAAAAATCAAAATCTACTGCTTTGATTGCTGCCTTAATTTCACTATGAGGGTGGGGATAGTGTAACTGGTAGAGGCGTAAAATTTCTAGCAATTGTTCAGTGTAATCACTGGCGTGACAGAGGTTGCCGTAGATAAAGTTAACAGGGTTGTTAATTTCGTGGGCAACACCTGCCACCAACTGTCCTAAACCGGACATTTTTTCGGTGTGAATCAATTTTGTCTGTGTTTCTTGAAGTTGATGTAGGGTATGCTCTAACTGGGCAGCTTGATTTCTAGCTTCAGTTTCGGCATCACAGGTTTGTTTGTAGAGTTGTGCTTGTTGAATAGCGATCGCAGCCTGATCTCCTAGCTGTTGCAATAAATCAATTTCTGCATCTTGCCAAACTCTGGGAGCCTCACACTCATGGGCTATTAATAACCCCCATACTTCCATACCTATATTAATTGGAACTATTAAAGTTGCTTGCACTTGCAGACTCTGCAAAAACTCTCGATGACAATCATGTAAAGAAGCTGTCGAAACATTGTTAATTGCGCGGACTCTGCCCTGACTATATAGATGGCTATACTCATCAGGTATGCAATCGGGTGGTGGATTCATTCCTAAAACTGACTGCCAATTGCCATTAATCTCTTCCACAATCACTAATTTCCTCTTCAGTTCAAAAATTACCATCCGGTCTGAGTTTAGCAGGGCACGGACTTCCCGAACGATGGATTGCAGAGTTGCCTGCAAGTCTAATGTGCGGCGAATATGCTCTGTGACTTGCTTGAGCACCTTGGTAAATAGTAATGATTTTTCGAGTTCATAAGTTTGCTCTTGTACCCGCAGTTCTAGGTTGGCATTCAAGGCTTGTACCTGTTTAAACATGTGTTGCTGCTGAATTGCCATTGAGAAATGATCGTACAAGGCTTGTGCTAATGAGATGTCTTGCGGTTTCCACTGGGCTGATTGTCCCTTTTTTTGCTCTCGCCAAAGCTCAAAGGAAAACTGGGGTAATAGTTGGCGCCGATTTTGTTCACATCGTCCCGCCCACAAGATTTCTGTTTCAAATTCAGAGCGAAAAATACTTAATACACCGATAAATTTTTCGCGGGAATGTATGGGAATCACCATAAGTCCGCAAATTTGAGTAGAACGGAATGCTAAAGCTAAAACTCGCAAATGTGGTTCTTGATAGAGGTTAGATGTTGCCCAAATATTACCTTGTTTAAACTCAGCCATCCAGTTTTGCCATGAGGGATGCTGTTCGATAATATTGTTATCTAACTCGTAAGGGAATGTCGGTTGATCGCCCCAGGTATATAGTTCCTGACTCTGTTCAATGTAAAGCCTGCCACCTGTTCCATTGAAGGCAGTAATAACTTCTTCTAGCGCCCCCTGCAATTGGATTGTCGGCAGTTTATGTAATAATGTGGTTACTCGGTTAATAGTAGCTTCTCGCTCTTGCTTGGTGCGGGCTGCGGTGAGTAGATTACTTTGAGCGATCGCAATTCCTACTTGGTCAGCTACTTGCTGCAATACTTTTAGTTCTCGCTTCAAAATCTTTCGCGGTTCCCTTTGGTGAGATACCAACAATCCCCACAATTTAGGCTTTACTGATTGTTCTTGTGGATCGCAATCTAAAATTGGTATTATCAACGAAGATTGCACACCCATTGCCTTTAAGTATTGAATATGGCAAGGGTCTACCTGCCGATAGTAGATATTAGTTTCTAAACGTTTGCCAGTTTCTTTTGACTGTAGAGGCGATAGCCCGATCTTCCCGTTTGCCACATCCACAATCGAACGTTGCTGTGCTAAAAGAAACATCTCCCTAGCTTCTTGTGGAATATCATCAGCTGGGAAGCGTTGCCCCAATAAGGATGGCAGACGCTGCTCATGGATAGATTCAGCAATGACTTCACCACTACCATCGGTATCAAAACGATACATCTTTACCCGATCAGCATCCAAAAATAAACGTACTTGGCTAACGGTAGTCGTTAATATTTCTTGGAGGTCGAGCGATCGCCTGATCTGGTTTATCATCTGGTGCAGTAAACTTTCTTGGTCTAAGCTTTGCTGCAAACCTTTTAATTTATCGGTAAATGTCATTGTTTATATACACCATGACTGAGGTATAATTTTTTTATAATTGTCATTGATCAAAATTTTCTGCTTAACAATGCCTTGATTTTCATCCCATTTCCAGAAATTCCTGCTACAAATGCATTTGCTCTGGGCGTACATCTGTTGCAAATATTTTTGAAAATAGATTTACAGGATATTTGAAAAGGATCAGATATTTTGCTTGTTCTCTCTAACCCTTCTCAAGTGGATTTAGGGAGATATCAAACTGTTATTTGTACTATTAGATACTTTTAAAACATCCTTCAAGTCTAAAGTTAAGAAAATCTTAATTATTGACATCTATTAATTTTATATTCTCAATTATTAAATTATATCAGTAATTTTACTTAAATTATTAAATGATAAACTACATTAAATTAAAAATATTTTTTTACCCTTTTTACCCATTAATTCAATTAATTAAAATTTTTTAAAATAAATAACTAAATTATTGGCAATTGTTTCAAAGATTTTTGGCTGGGGAATTTTACTCTTCCTCGTCGAATTACTAATTTTATGTTGAATGTAACTATTTTGATTAAATTATTCATAAATTATTGTTAAAGATAGTAAGTTACGAATTTCTTCACGCACACTCATGAGAGTTTTACCGAGATGGTTAAGACCTGCTCTATTAGCACCACAGCCCCAAAAAGAATCGGTTGGGGAGTTTTCAACCAAAAACTCATCGCCAGTCTTCAGGAGAACTTCTCTAATCTCAATATGAGTGATAAACTTTTTGAGGACAGCTTCTCGCATAATTTCAGTTTTGACCAAATCCCAGTCTCGACGGAGTTGGCGAGTGCTACATCTTCCCAACGCGGCAGCTTCTTCCGGGGTTGCGGCAGCATGGATGAGGGGTATAATTGCCGCATCTATGCTGCCAACAAATTTTTGCGCTTGATAATAATGCTCAACCGTTGGCCAGTGAGTACCCTGGATATGGATTCCGTGGGGAGAAAAGTTAGAAAAACAGCCATAAGGCTGCCAAACCTTATAAAAATAAATGGTCATTTGAAAATTGCTCTTTTATATATTAATTTTATAGGTTTATAGGAGTTAGGGGTTAAGACTTATTCTCCTCTCTGCCGACTCCCCACGGGAGGAACGCGATTTTGTGAGATGGTAACAGGGGAGGCAGGGGAGTAACTGACCACTTCTACCGAACGATCGCTCAATTCTGTAACTTCATCGGTAAGGTGAGGGTAAATGCTGTTTGACCAAAAGATGTTGAGTCAAGTGTGAGATCGCCATGATGGGCCCTGGCAATTTCACGAGCTAGGCCCAGTCCCAGTCCGATGCCCTCTATCTTGCGGGTTCGAGCCGGATCGCCGCGATAGAAGCGGTCAAAAATGTGATCGCCATCGCTCAGGGGAATATCTTTGGATGCATTAGCAATGGTAACGTGAAGAGTTGTTTGAGTTTGATGAGCGCGAATTTGTATCCAGCCATTAGCGAGATTGTATTTGATGGCATTACTGAACAGGTTTTGCAAAACTTGAATTAAAAGATCGCGATCGCCCTGTACCCGCAGCCTATCAGTGAACTCAGTTTTTACAGTCAAGTGGGGAGTTAGCATTTCCACATCTTCTAACATCTCCATCAGTAACTCAGACATATCCACCTCAACCAAATACAAACTCATTTTTCCCGCATCTGCTAGAGATAGCAGCAAGAGTTTCCGCATAATTCCACTCAGGCGGCGCACCTCATCCAATAAGTTACTTAAGCGTTGTTGTACTTCACTTCCAGGATCGACCTGTTGCAGCGTTCGTTCCAGTTCGCCTTGCAAAATAGTCAGTGGGGTTTTCAGTTCATGAGCCGCATCACCACTAAAACGGGAAGCTTGGGTAAAACTACGTTCCAAGCGTTCGAGCATTTGGTTAAAGACCTGAATCAGTTCGACAAATTCCACATCAGTTGTCCCAATGGGAATCCGTTGATCTAGCCCTTGGACAGTCACCTGTTGAATCACGCCTGTTAATTGCCAGATGGGACGCAAAGCACTACCAGAAAATAACCATGCGCCGATCGCAACCAGCAAAAGCGCTACCGGAATTGAAATCAGAAAGATATTTTGAATGGTTGCCATTTCTTGATCGACGGCTTGCAGATTAACAGCAATGGCAATCTGAACATTGAGAAATTTAGCTGCCCCAATCCGCCAAGCAGCTATTTTTGTCTGCTTAGTGACAAATTGAGTTGGGCGGGGACGAAGAAAAGGTGGTGGCTGAACCGATGGATTTGTATTTGGGGGTGGCGGTGGTTCTCTCTTAAGGGGTGGTGGCGGAGGTTCCAACTGAAGACGCTTAAGCAGCAGACGATTCACTTCAACGTCGGTAGTTAGGGAGTTGGATTGATAAAGTATGTTGTTGTTTGCATCAAGCACCAGTAGGGCAACGGGGGTTTTTCTATTGGTTCCGAAGGCATAAGATAATGAATCTTCGTAAAACTGCCATCGTGAGCGAGGGGGTGAGGCTTGGCTTTCTTTGCTGAGAAATTCGGGAGGTTCCCGGCGTGGAGGCAAGTTTGGAGTTACGCGCATCAAGTAATTTAACAGTTCTGCATCAAGACGGCTAATTTTAGCATTGTAAATCTGAAACCAGGAGATTGCGCCAAAGCCTACTAATGTGGTTCCAGCTAGAGCCGCAGACAACAGGGCAATTCGGAGTCGAAACGAAGGTAGTTTCATGAGCTAGAATCTGGCTTGCGAAATCGATACCCAACCCCTCGAATGCTTTCAATCCAGACTGCTTCATCAATAGGGTCAATTTTTTTACGAATTCGCTGGATACAAACGTCCACAACGTTAGTGTTGGGGTTAAAATCATAGCCCCAAACGTGTTCTAAGATTTGGGTACGGGTGAAAACCCGTCCGGGAGAGCGCATAAGATACTCCAGAAGATTAAACTCGCGGCTGGTGAGTTCTATCGCCTGGCGATCGCAAGTGACTTCTCTAGTGATGCGATCAAGTTTGAGAGGGCCAACACAAAGCAGATTTTGGCGCTCGCTGACACTCCGGCGGACAACGGCATGAATTCGAGCCGCTAACTCCTCTACAAAAAACGGTTTAGCGATATAATCATCGGCTCCTAAATTCAGCCCTTCTAAGCGATCGTCTAGTTCATTCCGAGCCGTCAACAAAATTACTGGAGCATTTCGACCTTGCCGCCGCAAGAGTTTCAGAATCGATAGTCCATCCTTTCCCGGCACCATAATGTCGAGTACGATCACATCATATTCATTTTCCAATGCGCGCAGATATCCTTCATCACCGTTGTCGCAGTAGTCTACAACAAATCCCTGCTCCTTCAGTCCAGCCCGGACAAAATTAGCAATTTTTGCTTCATCTTCGACAAACAGAACGTTCACAAGCCTTCACTACTTCACCTACAGTTTCAGTATAAGTTCTTCATCTTTGCGCTTAAATTACAAAACTGTAATTCAGAACACAGGTGGACTGTAATTTTAAGGTGGCTTCATTAGAAATATGAACACCCTACCTTTTGAAGGTTGATTTTTATGAATATGCGTCGAGTACTAGTTGTAACAGCAATTCCTGTTCTGGTTGGCACATTTGGTTTTATTTCGCTCAATCAGGCAAATGCCGCTAGTAAATTCTCTCAAATTGCACAGGCGCAACTACCGCCCAACCAACCACTGGATGAACAGGGACGACCACCTCGACCTGATTTTAAAGCGGCGGCGGCAAAATTAGGAGTTAGTGAACAAAAGTTAAAAGATGCACTGGGAGTTCCTGCTAATCCTCCCAATCCAGGCAATCGCAATCAGCGCCCACCTCGACCTAATTTTAAGGCGGCGGCGGCAAAATTAGGAGTTAGTGAACAAAAGTTAAAAGATGCACTAGGAGTTCCTGCTAATCCTCCCAATCCAGGCAATCATAATCAGCGCCCACCTCGACCTAATTTTAAGGCGGCGGCGGCAAAATTAGGAGTTAGTGAACAAAAGTTAAAAGATGCACTAGGAGTTCCTGCCAATCCTCCCAATCCAGGCGATCACAATCAGCGTCCACCTCGACCTGATTTTAAAGCAGCTGCTGCAAAGTTAGGAGTTAGTGAACAACAGTTAAAAGATGCACTCGGTGTTCCACCTCATCCTCCTGGCGTTAATCGCCCTAATCTACCAAAATAGCTGAATATTATCTAGATTAAGGAAAAATCAAATTATCCATTAATCTTGATCAGTTCGTAGTAAGCACTTCAGTGCTTAAAATTCCAAGACTAAAGTCCTTACTACAAACCCTGTTGTTTGGAGGATGTTTGAAAAGTTGTAGCTGAGAGTATGCAAAACTTTAGATTCTCCTAAATCCTCCGATAAATTAGAGGACTTTGAGAATCACAAAAGCATAGTGAACAAAGCATGAAAAAAGAATATTGTCAAAAAAGTCGCATTTTGAGTCGAAGAAAGGCACTTACTCTATTTAGGGCAGCCGGAGCTGCAATAATTGTAGTTGGATGCATACCGAGAAAATCCAGATCCACACAGGCGCGATCAAGTGTAGCTGTCCCAGCATCATCTTTAGCCAACTCTAATACATTGCCTGTGTGTGTCGTGACTCCAGAGCAGACCGAAGGCCCCTATTTCGTGGACGAAAAGCTTAACCGTTCCGACATCCGCTCCGATCCGGCAGACAGTTCGGTGAAAAACGGCGTACCACTCCAACTGACACTGCGGGTTTTGCAGATTGGTAACACTGGTTGTACACCACGCGCAGGTGCGATCGTGGATATTTGGCACTGTGATGCGCTAGGCGTTTATTCAGACGTGACAGACTCAGGTTTTAGTACCGTTGGCAAAAAGTTCCTGCGTGGCTATCAAGTCACGGATGTAAATGGAACCGTCCAGTTCACAACTATTTATCCTGGTTGGTATCAAGGCAGAACCGTCCATATCCACTTTAAGGTTCGCATAGATGCGCCATCAGCACAGAGTTATGAGTTTACGTCGCAGCTATACTTTGATGACTCGATCACAGATCAAATACACACCCAGACACCATACGCCAGCAAGGGACAACGCAATTTAAAGAACGCTGGAGACAGAATTTTTCAAGATGGTGGCGAACAAATGTTGCTCAAGCTCAATAAAACAAGCCTTGGCTACGCTGCAACATTTGATATTGGGCTTCAAATGGCTTAATAACAATTCTCCGTAAACTTATAATATCGGGACTTTAAGCAGAATAAAATTAGGCGAAAGGATTAAAGCGATGCCTTCTCTACGAGACGCTACGCGAACGGCGAGCTTCGCTAACGCCAAACTGATGACACAGCTTAAAATACCCATCACCATAGTCACCATGCAAACTAATCTTGATTCAACAACTATGGAAGGAATGTTTGGTGATTTTTATCAAAATGAATTGCAACTATTGATTCAGCATAATCTGACTTTCCACATTTCGTGAAAAGTCAAGATTATACCTGGGTTGATTCCTATTTGCAGTTGTGAGTTCAATTTTGATTGAAAATACAGCCAAAAACCTTTAATCCACTGCTGCTTTAGCTTTGGCTTTTACCGTTACCTTTCGCTTCATCATAAGGCCGACTATACCTACTGCTATTGAGCCACCAGTAGTCATAGGTTCGGGGATAGGCGTGAATCCAGATACCTGAAACACAGATAATGCTTGAGAGCTGCGCAGAAAGGAGTTGAAGTCCTGAGCTGCATCTAGGTTTTGAGTTTGTCTGAGTACAGCAGAGCCATAAACAATCGGAGAGTAAAGGTTGATAGGCGGAGTGTATGCAATTTTGACTTTATTAAGTGCTGTTAGAGCGTCTGTGGTGTAAACAACGCCCGCATCTATACTATCATTAGTGTCACTTGACACTTTATTTAGTACATCACGCACATCTGTGCCTAAGACAAGATTGAGTTGCCCCGATATCCCGGAATTGGCAAATAATTGCTGGGCGAATACTCCTGCTGGAACAGACGCAGGATCACCAATAGCCACTTGACGCGCCTGTAATAGGTCTTGAACGCTTGATATACGTAAGGTTGAATTTATCGGCGTGATTATAGCCAAGGTGTTGTTTAGTATGTCTTGCCTGGTTCCTTCTATTAGTTTGTTGGCAGATTGCAGACGGTCTAACGGTGCTTGGGATACTGAGAAGAAGATATCTACTGGATTTGGATTTGTTCCCATTATGATTTGAGTAGCGAGAGCACCAGAAGCCCCAAAGGTATTCATAAAGGTGACGTTGGGGTTGCTTTGCTGGTAAAGTGCCTCAACCTGGGGTAGGGTGTCGGTCAAGCTGGCAGCAGCATAGATGTAAACCGGACCACTAAGTGTAGCAGCTTGTGCTGGTTTAGCTTGGATTATACCAAAACTCAAAGCAATGCTAGCGGTAGTCAGTGCTAATTTGTACCTTGTAGTCATAAAGTATTTTTGGTAAATTTAATGTGCAATTTAATACGTTTGCCGAAGTTACCAACCTTGCACCCAACATTGAAAGTTTGCTTTTTACTCCTGCCATAAATTAGGCTAATAAAAAGTCGTAGCTAGGAACAAATCATTGGTATGTCAGTACTTACAAGGTACTTTGATGTCCAAGAAATTACAACTAGATTGAAAGCATCTTTATACAAAAAATACAGTATTCTATGTACTTGTACTGCTATACAAAAGCTAGAAATACCATGAAAGTAGGTAAATGCATCTGTGCTGTAGGGAAATTTTTGTATAAAGTTAGGATTTACGCACTGTACAAATTAATTTTGGTATGCATTTACTATGCATAGGTCGTTTCACGCTTTTATTAATCATTCTTTGATAAGTAAATGGGCGTGAAAATTTGTCTTTGGGATAAGCAAGAAGTAGGAGGGAGAAGGGAAGAGGGTAAAAGCCCTAGTTTATTTTTGTTTACATA
Organism: Nostoc sp.; assembly: GCF_036916735.1. Classification (GTDB taxonomy): domain Bacteria; phylum Cyanobacteriota; class Cyanobacteriia; order Cyanobacteriales; family Nostocaceae; genus Nostoc. Next base: position 3,773 of record NZ_JBALFV010000011.1, on the reverse strand, counting down.
GTTTGGTTTTATTATGTCAACTTACTTAGTAAACTCCCACTTTTGAAGCACAGCAAGGCTTATGGGTGTCAATTTAAGGGTAAACCCGTCTCGTTTCCAGCCTCTGGCTGGAAATGCAAATCAAATGATCAAGCAAACTATTCACATTTGGTTAAAAATCGAAGGTTGTACGAATCACACCCACATACTGCGTATCATTTCTGCTATCGTCTTCTGGGTTGAGAATCATCCAAAAACCAGGAGTCACTGAGATATTATCGTTCAGGCGATAGCGATAGAATGCTTCGATATGGTAGGCGTTATCTCGGTCTTGACGGACATCACTGTTAGAGACATGCGGCGGTATACCAAAGAGAATTCCCGGCAAGTTACCCCTACCACCCACATCAGGAAACGACATACCGATCGCCCCAAACCAGACGTTGGCATTGTCACCACTGTTCACAAACAGAGAATCTGTTGCACCCCTACCATTAGAAATATCACTCAAACCAGAGTTCTTGGCATTTGCCCATATATATCCACCCCAAGCGTGGATTTGGAAATTCGGGGAGAAGCGATAAAATCCCTGTGCGCCGACAATATCGTTGGAAGTAGCAATGTTGTTACCAAAGGGAGCGTTTGACAGGGCGCTACCCGTTCCAGCTGCGACCTCGACTACTCCAGCAGGGCTATAGCCATGAGAGTAGGCAACACCTATCGCTCCTTGCCCACCATAGTAGGCTAAGTGCGCCAGGGCGTTGTAGCCGCCATCAAACAAGCCGTTACTAGCCGATGGCGCATTGGGACTGCTTGCTAAATAGCCCAAGGTGAGAACTAAGTCTTTAGTAATGTTCCAGTTAGCTGCACCGCCCCCACCACCTCGCCGGAATAAGGGACTATATGACCCAAATAGTGAAGGAACCCCATTGCCGTCATCTGCGATCGTGGGGGGAGTGACGGTGGTTGAAATATCGGTGTAACCAATGCCTGTGGGCCCAACAACAAAGTTCAGAGAATCACTGACTGGGAAGTAGTAACGGATGTGGGGAACAAGAAGTGTATCGTTGCTGTCATAGTCGAAGTTTAGGCGGGTCATTCCTGTACCTGTAGCGGCGGCAATTTGGCTTGTACCATTGGAATTGGCAAAGTTACCAAACTCCAGCCGGACTCGCAACAAATCTTTCCCGGTGAAGCTACTCTCTAAGTTGAGACGACCCCGGTTTGCAAAGTAGGGACGGGATTCATCGGGTTCGCCACCCACTCTATTACCGAAGGTATCACTAACGGCGGTAATAATTTGAGCAGTCAGCTTGGTAGTAGTAGAAAATTGCTGTGTCTCCAGTGTTGCTGTGTGTGCTTCTAGCGTATCTGCCCGTCCACGCAGAGTAGTCAATTCTGTTGCAAACTCTGTTTGCAAATTTTGCAGCACTGCCAAATCTTCTTTTTTAACTAAATCATTAGTACCCGCAGCAATTAATTCATTCACCCGGTCTAAGCAGGCATTTAAACCAGCTGCAAATTCGTAACGACTCAATGCGCGATCGCCGCGATAGGTTGCGTCAGGATAACCTGCAATACAGCCATAACGTTCCACCAGCGATTGCAATGCCTGAAATGCCCAATCGCTCGGTTTGATATCAGAAAATTGGGAAACAGAATTAACTTGTCCTTCCAAATTTCTATTAGCATCTGCTGCATTAGAATCATCTTTTGGAGGTACTGCCCTGACTGTTGGAATTGCCAAAAATAAAATAAAAACACTAGGAAAAATAATTTTTAGCATTGGCTTATTACTTAATAATTGTTTAATTATGATTTTGTAAATAAAAAGATTAGACTCGAATGATAGCTTTTGGATTCTAAGTTAATCAACCTTAAATTTCCAGATTAGAAGCGGAGATTTGAGTTTATTTAAAACAAGGTTTTGAACAAGTGATTGATGATTAATTCATAATTAAACAATACTTAAAACAGCCCATACTTAATTTTTGTAGCAATCCTAAATCATTCGTTAAAATCTCTCTTACTTCTCTGTGAGTTCTCTGCACCTCTGCGGTTCGTTGACCTGTAGTTACTTGCCACAAAGGACACAGAGATGCGAATTACATATCTTCTAACTCAATTCCTTTGGTTTCTTTAATAAAAAAGAGAATGAAAAAGAATGAGGTAGCTGCCGCAATTGTATAAAGTCCATAGGCAGAACCTAAACCGAAATATTGCAGTATGGGAGGAAATGTTGTGGAAACAAGGAAATTTGCAATCCATTGCATAGCAGCAGCAATTGAAAGTGCGGCGGCTCGAATTTTGTTATTAAACATTTCTCCCAATAGCACCCAAACCACTGGGCCCCACGAGAAACCAAAGCAAAATACATAGAGGTTGGCTGCAATGAGAGCTATAGTCCCGGCGCTTCCGGTAAGATTGGGGTTGCCAGCAGCATCCAACGGAGCGTTGCCAAAAATATAAGCCATTGTTCCCAAAGTCAAGGTCATGCCAATTGACCCAATTATGAGCAAGGGCTTGCGACCAAATTTATCTACAAAGGCGATCGCAATCAATGTTGTAATAATATTTACGGCTCCTGTAATCACCGTGATGCTTAGGGAACTTTGTTCTGAAAACCCAACAGCTCGCCATAAAACGCTGCTGTAGTAAAAGATTACATTAATACCAACGAATTGCTGTAATACAGATAAGCCGATTCCTATCCAAACAATGGGGAGGAGTCCGCCACTTCTGCCTAACAAGTCAGAAAATTTAGGTTGGCGTTCTTGAAGCACTGTCTGCCGAATTTCTTCAATTTTTGGCAGCACATCACCCCCCAAAATCTTGGTCAGAACGTTAGCAGCTTCTGGCTCTCGTCCTTTGGCAACTAAGTAACGGGGGGATTCAGGAATTGTAAAAGCCACCATCCCGTAAAATACGGCTGGCAAAACTGCTGTCCAAAACATCCAACGCCAGGCTGTAACCCCAAATAAAAACGGCGAGTCTGCTGAACCTGCCGATACAGCAATAAAGTAGTCGCTCAATAAGGCGACGAAAATTCCCACTACAATCGCTAGTTGTTGCAGAGATCCTAACCTTCCCCGCAAATGGGTAGGAGAACATTCCGCAATATAAGCTGGCGCGATAACGCTAGCAACGCCGATGCCAATCCCACCCAATAGCCGCCAAAAGATAAAATCCCAGATAGTGAAGGCAATCCCAGAGCCAATGGCACTGATAGTAAATAACGCCGAAGCAACCACCATTGCCTTGACTCGACCATAACGGTCTGCAATCTGCCCAGCAAAGAAGGCTCCTACGGCAGATCCCAGTAACGCTAAAGACACCGCCAGCCCTGTTACCCAACTACTGATGTTAAAAGCTTTTGCTAGAGATAAAACTGCGCCATTAATCACAGCAGTATCAAAACCGAAGAGAAAGCCGCCGAGGGCAGCAGCACCAGCAATCAAAATCACATAAAATGTGTTGGATTTACGACGAACAGTAGTAGAAGACATAGTTTATATATTGGGAGTGGAGAGTGGGGAGTGGGGAGTGGGGGGTAGGGGGCAGGGGGAGAGGAGTGGAGTATCAAAGACTCATTCACGAGTATTAAAGACTGGTTGACGAGTATCAAAGACTCATTCACGAGTATTAAAGACTGGTTGGCGAGTATCAAAGACTCATTCACGAGTATTAAAGACTGGTTGGCGAGTATCAAAGACTCATTCACGAGTATTAAAGACTGGTTGACGAGTATCAAAGACTCATTCACGAGTATTAAAGACTGGTTGACGAGTATCAAA
>NZ_JBALFV010000010.1:0-12763 GCF_036916735.1 Nostoc sp. | reverse complement strand
CAGCTTCCACTTCTGAACAATCTACAGGAGAGGGCGGAACTGTGTCTGTCAACGCCAGGGACTCTATCCAACTGATTGGAACCTCGCAAATGGGAACTAGTGGCTTATTTGTTGGAACCGAAGGTACTGGAAATGCCGGAAACTTAAATATAGAAACTGGGCAATTGACTGTTCAAGATGGAGCGCAGGTTTCAGCTGATACTCGTAGTCAGGGAAGAGGAGGAACCTTGTCTATGACCGCAGACTCTATCCAACTGATTGGAACCTCGCAAATGGGATCTAGTGGCTTATTTGTTGGAACTGAAGCTTCTGGAAATGCCGGAAACTTAAATATAGAAACTGGGCAATTGACTGTTCAAGATGGAGCGCAGGTTTCAGCTTCTACTTCTAAAGAATCTACTGGAGAGGGGGGAAGTATTATAGTTAAGACTGGAGAATTAAATGTCTTAAATAACGCTGACATAACTGTGAGCAGTCAAGGTACAAAAAAGGCAGGTGATTTGGAAATCACTGCTCGTTCTATTAAATTGGATGACCAAGGTAAGCTCATTGGGCAAGCTAACTCTGGTGATGGTGGCAATATTACGCTGAACTTGCAAGACTTATTGTTACTGCGGCGCAACAGTGAGATTTCTACCTCAGCAGGTACTAGTGGAGCTGGTGGAAATGGCGGTAATATTACTATCAATGTCCCTGACGGCTTCATCGTCACCAAACCAAATGAAAATAGCGACATCACCGCCAATGCATTTAGTGGTAGTGGTGGGAGAGTCACAATTAAAGCTACTAATATTTTTGGAATTGCACCACTAACTAGCGAAGACCTGAAAAAGTTGCGCCCTACGGATTTAGACCCGCGTCAACTTCAGACAAATGATATTACAGCAGTTTCCCAAACAAGACCTAATTTAAGTGGCATTGTAAATATTAAAACACTCGATGTTGATCCCTATCGAGGATTAATTAATTTACCAGCCGTGCCAGTTGACACCAAAGTGTCGCAAGCCTGTCAAGTGCGTCCTGGTGACAATCAAAACAGTTTTACAATCACCGGACGTGGCGGCTTACCACCCAACCCCAAAACCGAACCCCTTACTCCAGATGCAGTTCAACTAGATTGGGTAACTCTTAACCCAAATGGTGAAAACCGTGTTAGTAGAAATTCAAATCAGGCAAATAGTTCCAGTCCAGCGCCGATTGTGGAAGCACAAGGGTGGGTGAAAAATGCTAACGGTGAAGTTGTACTCACGGCTGATGCGCCGAAAGCTTTGCCTCATAGTTCCTGGCTTACTCCTGCTTCTTGTTTCTAAGAAACTAGGTTATATCAAGTTCGGGTAATCAAGCTAAATAAAAAATGTTCATAGTTAGGACTTACGCAAAAAGTGCTAAAAAGCTTAATTTATCAACGCCATCAAGAACGCCAAGAATCAATCGTAGAGTTTGCGTAAGTCCTGATGGTAAGGACTTTAGTCTTAGCTTTGGGGACTTCAGTCTCCACTACAAACTGTTTATTATGCGTGATTGATGTCAAAGCCAATTGCCTACTAAAACGTAGGGTGCCCAGAAATATGGAGTTTTTTCCTTAGCAAAAACAGCTAATTGGGCACGCTGGAGTGCCTCGGCTTTATTCACTCCAAGCTTTAGCTGTTGATAGAACTCGCTCATTACATCGGCAGTAGAACGATCATCTATTGACCACAATGTTGCTAATGTACTGCGTACACCCGCCCGCATAGCTATCCCAGCCAATCCCAAAGCAGCTCGTTTGTCTCCCTCAGCAGTTTGGCAAGCACTAAGGACGAGTAATTGAATACCACTAAATCTGTTTTTGTCGCTAACTCGCAGTAGATTATCAAATTCCTTTACCTTAACCAGTTTATCCCAGGTGAGAATAAAGGTTTTTTCAGCATCAGAACTAAATTCACCGTGAGTTGCTAGGTGAACTACAGAGAAGGGAACTGTTTGCAACTTATTTTGTAGGTTTATTTGGGTAAACTGTTGATTTAACAGTTCTTCACTCTTGGATACCTCAGATTTGATTTCTTGTAATTCCCGTGGTACATTTTCTAATTTAGGAAATTCTTTGCCTTCGACTGGGCGTTTTTCGCTGACTCCGGCAGTTAAAGCATTTAGCTGAATCTGCCGCAAAGGTTTGGGATCAAGGAGTTGCAAACCTGGTGTCAAGGCGATCGCATATTTCTCTACCAAATATTTCTGTTGCTGTTTGTCGTAGAGAACCGCCATCGGGATATTCCGCAATTCACCATCTAGTACAAAGACTAAGGTTTTTATCCCACTATTGACTAACTCTGTTTGTGCAGGTTTAATTAACCAATCATATATTTTTTGAGACTGCTGCTGAACCCTAGCAGTTGCTGTGACATTTAGTAAGTTTTTCCTCAGTTCTGCTATTGTGTTTTCCACATCATTTTGAGCTATTACAGTCTTGTAGTGGCGCAAGTTTTGATTAGGTAATTTGAGGATAACATCTAGGCGATCTGGCAAAATAATTGGATAGATCACTGCTGCTCTTTGGTCTTTTTTGTCAACCACTGGGTCAAGTTGCTGCGTAGGATTTAAACAGGCTGACCGAAAGAAGTTATCCAGTTCTGCCAATTGCAGAGATTCAATGACATCACGAGCAAGCTTTAAATTGTCTTGATTGATACCCTCTTGTGGCGATCGCAATAGTGAAGCGTTGGCGTTAGCCTTTAGTAGAGAAGCATCTTGTTGGTCTAGCTTTTCGAAGGGCACAGAAGCACTGCTGCCTTGGGGAGAACGCAACAGCAATTCAACTAACTCTCGATACACTGGTTCGATATTTTCCCGGAAGGAAAACTGCACGTCTGGATTGATGGCTACTAAATCACTACGCAGAGATTGAAGGGTCTTGTAAGCTACACTATAGGATGCGATCGCACCTTTAATATCTCCCTTTTTTTTCAGTATGCGTCCTAGTTGCCATTGCCATTGATAAGCAATATCCGATGCATTAATCCTTTGCGCTATGAATAAAGCTTTGTCGGTAAGCTCTTGAGCATCAGAAAACTGCCCGGTTTTTTCATACAACTCACCAAGACTACCCATAGCATAAGATTCTGCTCGTTGGTCAAGCAAGCTTTGCGCTTGCTTGATCGCGGCGGACAATTGCTGGGCAATGTTCAGCCATAAGGGGGTATCTATGCTAATTTTTTCTTTTAATTGGGTAAGATTTTGGGCAAACTTAATCCGAGTATATACGGAGGCTCGGCTGGCTGGTAAGTTGCTAATTTCCGACTGGATTTGAGACGACAATGCCAATGCATCTTGATCTTGCTTTTTCTCCAAAAGTAAACTAAGTAAATTTAGATGTGCCTGAATGCGTGTGATGGAGGAAACAGATACAGCAGCAGCCTCCTGGTAGTATTGTAAAGCTGCTTCAGTGTCTTGCTGGGCGCGAGCTGTGTTGCCTAAACTGAGTTGAGCCTCTGCGATCGCTTTTGGAGATTGTATTCGCTTTGCCACTGCTAGACTTTTCCCCAACACCAACTGTGATACGTTTAAATCACCGACAACTCGGCGGATGTTGCCAAGACTACGTAGCCCTGTAGCTACAAGAAGTGAGTCTGGAAGGCTAGTAAGGGTTTGCTGTACTTCGTTTAAAGTTTTGTTAGCCTGAAGGTAAAGCCCTAAAGCTTGCAAAGCTTGTGCAGAGTTAATTTGGTTACGAGTTAATCTAGCCTTGTCGCCTATTTGCTGATAAATATTAGCGGCTTTTTGCCAGGTAGTTAAAGCCGCTTCTGCTTGTCCTTGTGCCAGTTGTAACTGTCCTTGCACATCTAGGGCTTGTGCAATAAGTTGCAATCGCTCACCGGAAGTAGCCGTATTTTCCCCTGACTGTAATAATTTTAAACTTTCGGCGATCGCTTCTTCAGCTTCTGTCCAGAAGCCAAGTTGCTGATAAGCCAAGGAGAGATTACTCAGCGTCATCGCTTCTTGTAATATATCCTTAGAGGTTTTAAATGCAGCAGCAGCCTGTTGCAAAACTTTTATCGCTTCAGTAAACTGTCCCCTGTCGTATAATATTTTGCCTTGTTCTACTAAGCTTGCCGTTTGGGATGAACCGCTTTCCTGGGGGAGTAGGGAATAGAAAGTAGGAGATTGAGCATTCAGCAGTTCCGTGCTTTCATTACTTCCTTGTTTTCCCCACTCCCCTTGCTCGGTAAAATTTTGCATAGCAGAGTAGAGGGCAGGAGGTTTTGCCAAAACAGGGGATAAGGCTATGCACAGAAATGCAGTGAACAGCGCTAGGAAAAAATAATTTGGACATTTCATAATTCAGTTCTGTATAGTCAAATATAGTCAGACATTAGTTTTTATCAATTGCCACTTGTTTACAGAACCTTAAAGTTTAGTGGTCTGTCAAGGGAAATTTGAAGGGTAAAGGAACGAACCACCTTCGCGCTTCGCGTCTCGTAGAGAAGGCGCCAAGAGCGCCAAGGAAGAAGGAAATAAGAGAAATTGAAGAATTTATCTACTCGTAAAAGTTGAATTGACACAGTACTAGTCTCCAGTGCCATGTCCTGAACTCTGAGTTTTAGCTTCTGATGGATCAGGCTGAGGTTTTTGATACTTACCTGGATACTTGTGCTGAAAATAAGCTTCTAACACTTGTAAAACCATCGGTCCGCAAATAGTACCGCCATGTTCGCCAGTATTTTCACCAAAGGCCACAACCACAATTTCCGGCTTATTACTGGGAGCATAAGCACCAAACCAAGTGTGATTTGGGCGATTAACACCAGCTTCAGCAGTGCCACTCTTTCCAGAGGCTGGGGCAATTGTCGGCACGTCCAAGCGCTTACCAGTACCTTCACTCACTACCCTCCGCAGTCCGTCGCGGAGAACTTTAATAGTTGTCGGCTTCATATTTAAGGATTCTCGCCAACTTTTTGCTTCTTCGTTATCTTTGAGCAAATGCGGCTGAACTCGATACCCGCCATTAGCAGGGACAGAAAACATAATTGCCGATTGCAGGGGTGTCACTTGCAAAGCACCTTGACCGATTGACATATTAATGGTGTCGCCTACAGTCCAAGGTGTTTTCAAAACTTTCTGCTTCCATGTTTCATCTGGAACCAAGCCTTTTGATTCTTCGTTGGGAAATTCAATGCCAGTTCTTTGACCAAATCCGTATTTGTGACTCCATTCGATTAAAGTTGGACCACCGACTTTTCTACCAACTTGATAGAAGAAAGTATCACTACTCATAGCGATCGCTCGTGGAAATCCTAATGGCCCAAATCCGGCGTGATTCCACTCACCAAAAGTCACTCCACCAACGGTAAGAGAACCAAAGGTCTGTAATATTGAGTCAGGAGAAAATTGCCCTGATTCCAACCCGGCTGTGGTGGTGACAATTTTGAAAGTACTGGCGGGGGGAAAGGCACTCAGGGCACGATTAACCAAGGGATGATCTTTACCTTGCAAGCTTTCCCAATCTTTCTGGGAGAGTTTTTGTTTAGAGAAGATATTCGGGTCAAAGGTAGGGTAAGATACCAGTGCTAAAACAGCACCGTTATTTGGATCGAGCGCTGCGATCGCCCCTCGGTGATTTCCCAAAGCTTTTTCGGCTGCCTTTTGCACATCTAAATCTATAGTCAGGTGCAAATCGTTACCAGCTTTTGCCTGTTTGTCGCCTAATACCCTAATTGGTCTACCCACACCATCTACTTCCACTTGCTGACCGCCCCATTCACCGCGCAGCATTTTTTCATAAGCCTTTTCCACCCCCATCTGACCGATTACATCTCCAAGTCGATAGCCTTGCTGCTTCTTGTCCTTTAACTGGTCAGGGGTCAACTCTCGCGTATAACCTAATACATGAGCCAATTGCTTCCCCTGGGGATAATAACGCACAGAATCTGTATTGATTTCCACATCCGGGAGTTCATTTTTATACTCCTTTAATGCCGTGATTTCTGCTTCATCTAGATCGCGAGCAACCCGGATGAGTGAAGAAGAATTAGCACCAGCTTGTTCTAATTTCTTTTCCATCTCATCTTGGGGAATGTTGAGAATTTGTGCTAGACGCGGGCCGACTACAGACCAGGAAGGCTTAGTATGTGCCATCGGCCACAAATATACAGAGCTAGGATAGCGAGTAGTGGCTAAAAGTTTACCGTTGCGGTCAAAAATATTTCCCCTTTCAGGTTGTTTAAGAATCATCCGAATTCGGTTCGCCTCGGCTCGTTCCCGGAGTTTTGGCCCTTCAACAATTTGCAAATATGCTAAACGAGCCTCAATGCCAGCGAGCATTAATCCGGTAAATACGATTAAAAATATTGATTGGAAACCACGTCCAACTGTGCGTGTATCTTTTTTGCTGCCAATTGATGGAAATAAAGACATAAAACAAATAATGATTCTAATAGCGGTATTATCTGTATACAATTACCCTAAACTCATGCCCAGTACTGGGTATAAATGAATTGGGCAAGTATATTCTTGAACAATTGTTTTTGGCGGATACAATAAACCAAAGTGTCAAATCTAGTCTGTCCAATAGACTACTGACAAAATCATGTAATATCACGGCATTCTACTGAGGATTATGGCTCAAATTGTCATGCAGAATCAAAGGGGGATAACAACTTTTCAGCCACTTGATGTTGAACTGCGTAACGTGTCCAAGTTTTTTAACCAAGAACCAGCAGTAAATGGAATTAATTTGGATGTCAGACAGGGAGAATTTTTTAGTATTTTAGGCCCCTCCGGTTGTGGTAAAACAACAACACTGCGTTTAATCGCTGGGTTTGAAATCGCTGACGCTGGCAAGGTATTGATTCAGGGTCAGTCTATGACTAATGTGCCGCCTTACCGCCGACCCGTCAATACTGTATTTCAAAGTTACGCTCTATTTAACCACTTGAATGTCTGGAATAACATTGCCTTCGGACTGCGGTTAAAAAAAATACCCAAATCCAAAATTGAAGCCAGAGTCGAAGAAGCTTTAAAACTCGTGAAAATGGAAAGTTTGCGATCGCGCTTTCCCAATCAACTTTCTGGTGGTCAACAGCAGCGAGTCGCCTTAGCAAGAGCCTTAGTCAACCGTCCCACGGTTGTATTACTGGATGAACCTTTAGGGGCGTTAGATTTAAAACTACGTAAAGAAATGCAGGTGGAGTTATCAAATTTACACAAAGACTTGGGAGTGACCTTTGTGATGGTGACACACGACCAAGAAGAGGCATTATCTTTGAGCGATCGCATTGCCGTGATGAACCAAGGCAAAATTGAACAAGTTGGCACTCCCAGCCAAATCTACGAACGTCCTTGCACATCCTTTGTTGCTGATTTTATTGGCGATACTAATTTATTTAGCGGTAAAATTGTAGCGGTAGACTCTTCTAATATTAAAATTGCCACAAAAACGGGACTCTCAGTTGTGATTAGCCGCGCTGAAGATACACCATCTGAATTATCACAAGCAGTGGTAGTCTGCGTGCGGCCAGAAAAAATACAGCTTTCGCTTTATCCACCCAATTTGCCAACTAACTGCTTTGAAGGACGGCTTGTCAATGTTATGTATTTGGGCACACATGTTAATTATGTTGTGGAATTAACAAATGGCATTAGCATAAATGTGTTGCAACCGAATACTTTTGGCGTTTTAATAGACTGCGACACGCCTATCTACGCTTGGTGGGCAGAAAATGATTGTTTAGCTATTAGTCAATAGTTAATGAGATTCAATAATCGAATGAGACCTTGACCCTGTACTAAAAATATTAACCCATGTTAATTTTGCAAAGAGTTCCTTGGGTGTCCCTGGCGTTAGTACTGCTTAGTTACAGTACTTTGGGCTGGGTAATATCTGAAACACACGCTTCTGTATCTGTGTGGCTGGCGACTGTCGTTAGTATCTTGCTTTTAATAGTAACGTTGACCATTCCTTGGTCGAAAATGACATATTACTTCAGTATTTTGCTTAAATCAAATACGAGGTCTTTCGCCGTTGCTGTTTTAGCAGCTTTCTTGTTCTTTATGATGATTGCCTGGTTTCGGGTATTTCTTGATGCTTTGGTGATTGTTTCGGCAACTATATTAGTCAAGATAGATTTTCAAATAGCAGGTCTTAGGGAAGGGCTAGCCTTTTGGGCTGCATCTATCTTTTCATTGACTGGTTTGGCCTTGGGTGCGCTAATCTACAAGTTAATATATTCCTAAATTTAGCTAACGTTATAAAGTATACCCAAAAAAGCTAGCAATGCCTGCGGTGGTCACTGAGCTTGGCATAACACTTTGTGGAAGCAAGCTACGCGCAGCCTCTCAAAGACAAGGCGGGCTGCGCCAACGCTTCAGAACCGAGGGGAAACGCATCTTATTTCCTAATGAAAATTAAAAAGGGTTTTTAAATGACATAGATAATTGCAAAAATTTAGAGAATAATAAACAAAACATGTTTCTCTGGAGAGAAAGCAATACATCTTTCGGTAAAGATGCGATGAATTGCATCTCTACAAATGATCTATTTGTCGCATTCTTTTTTAAAATTGGTATGATAACTGTGGACTGTTCACTGATTTAATCTTTGTTTTCAAAATGCAGGCTGTTCAAACAGCAGTACAGATAGTAAAAAATCCATGATAAAAATTGATATCCAACTAGTAACTACTGCTTTTGTTGCTGATTCTCCTACTTCCTTTGCTCCCCCCTTAGTAGTTAATCCCCAAGTGCAACCAATAACAGCAACCAGCACACCAAAAATAAACCCTTTTACCAAAATAATAAACAAATCTGACGGTTCTAAGAAATTTCTGACTGATTCTAAAAATGTTTCCGGAATAATTTTGTAAAAATATGATGCGGCAAAAGCTCCGCCGAAGATGCCTGTAACTAAAGCCAAAATTGTCATCAAAGGCATCATTAAACTACAAGCAATTACTCTAGGAACTACTAGATAATCTATTGGATCAGTTTTGAGCATATAAAGTGCATCAATTTGCTCTGTAACTTGCATTGCACCTATTTCTGCTGCAAAAGCAGAACCTACTTGTGCGGCCATAATACTAGCGGTCAAAATTGGAGCCAATTCTTTACAAAAAGCTAAGGCAAAAGCACCTCCCACAGCATCGACAGCCCCAAATCTGATTAATTCTCTTGCCATCTGAAGAGTAAAAATCATCCCTGCAAAACCACTGACAAGGAGAACTGGAAAGATAGAATCTGGTCCAGTAGTCACCAAATGTTGCAGAATCTTGCGATAGTACGTTTTTCCTTGGAGTAAATGTAGCCACACCTGACCCAAAAGCAGTACTGCTACAAAACAGCGTACAATCTCAAATTGCTCGAAATTTGTTTTTATTCGCAATTTTATCATCCTTAAGACTGACTTTTGTTGCACATATTTTATACCAGTTCCCCAAAATAACACTACAGGTGTAGAAATTGATTTCATCAAATAAATTCTTGGGTTAATATCGTTTCTGCAAGAAGAAATGATATTAACCCAAGGATATGAATGAAAATAAAATGTTTTGATTTTGATCAGAAATAAAAAGGTACAGAGCAAGTAAATTTATTTATGGTTACTGAGTTTAAGGTGAGCATCTCGGCTTTGCTCGATGGAACCGCAGTCGAACTGCGTAGCCGTAAAGCCGAGGGGCGAAGTCGAAGTAGCCGAGGTAAGTCGAACCGTTGACTTTTGACTTCCCCAAAGAGGCTGACTATTCCCGAAGTACATAGCCCACACCACGCACCGTATGAATCAAGCGCTTTTCATTATTTTCCTCTAGTTTTAGGCGCAAGTAGCGGATGTATACTTCGATAATATTAGAATTACCCATAAAGTCGTAACCCCAAACTTTTTGTAGAATTTGGTCTTTAGTAAATACCTGACGGGGATGTGAGAGTATATATTCCAACAAGTCGAACTCTTTAGCCGTTAACTCAATTGGCCGCTTACCCCGGTAAACTTGGCGAGTTCGGTGATTTAAACTCAAGTCTTCAAACTGAAAAATATCTTGATCTGTTTCTTGAGTGCGGCGTAGATGAGCGCGGATTCTAGCTAACAGCTCCTCTATACTAAATGGTTTGACTACATAATCATCAGCTCCTGCATCCAAACCTGCCACGCGATCGTTAACTTCATCTTTTGCTGTTAGTAAAATTACTGGTATGGAGATACCAGTTGCCCGCAATCGACGACAGATTTCTAAGCCCGACAGCCCTGGAAGCATCCAATCAAGAATGACTAAATCTGGAGATAACTCGCGTACTAACGTTAAACCAGCGATGCCATCATGTGCAACGCTTATATTGTAACCTTCGCTACTTAGTTCTAGTTCAACAAATCGTGCCAGTTTAACTTCATCTTCAACCAAGAGGATATTTGCTGTCATATTTGTAATTTTAAAGTGGATAAGGTCACGTAACTTCTCTACGAGACGCTACGCGAACGCTCTGAATTCAAAATTCAAAACTTGTACTGAGCTTGTCGAAGTATTCAAAATTCAAAATTAATAATCCCCATACTTCGGCTTAGGGACTTCCAATTAAAAAAATAATCAATCGCTGTGTATGCAAAGGAACAGGGGGAAAATAAAATATCATCTGAATAAATTAAGTAATTTATTCTCTGAAAGTCCCTTATACCAATTTAATGTGAAGCTGCACTAAATGAGTAACTCTCTATTCTTGGCGTTCTTCTCTAACGAGACGCTACACGTTAGCAAAGCCTCTGGCAGAGAAGGTGTACTTGGTGAACCAGCGCTGTAAGTGGGTTTACCACCATAAGCGACTGGTATTAGCGCAGCATAAAGCCTTCTCTACCAGAGGCAACGCCTTTGGCATGGCAACTCTTAGAGCGACGAAGGAGCGTCATCCGAAGGGCGGTTCGTTTAATATTCTGTGCATCTTTATACAGAATTAGTATTACCTCGACTACGCCCTAAAGTTGCTAATCTAGCATTACTAAAGTCAAAATAATTTATTAGAACGTAATAGTGGATGTAACTCAATTAGTCAAAGTTTCAATTATTCTCTTGCTGCTTGCTACAGTTGTAGCTCTGCTGTCACGCAGGCTACGAATCCCTTATGTTATGGGTTTAGTATTAGCAGGTTTGCCCATCACTGAGCTATTATCTCGTCCGATTGGTTTAAATCCAACCCTTGTTTTGGATCTTTTTCTGCCAATTCTCCTTTTTGAAGCTGGTATTAATACAGATGTCAGCCGCCTACGCAGCACCTTTAAACCAATTGCTCTACTAGCTGGACCAGGGGCTGTGCTTTCCAGCGCTATTATTGCCCTACTCTTGAAATTTGGGCTGGGACTGAGTTGGATACCTGCCTTCTTTGTAGGAGTAATGCTGGCAAACACTGATACAGTTTCAATGATTGCCGTCTTTAAGGAAATACCGGTGCCCTCCCGGCTTTCCACCATCGTTGAAGGAGAAACCCTATTCAATGATGCAGCTGCCCTAGTTATGTTCAATCTAATTTTGCAAGTATATTCAACAGGCTCAATCACCTTACTACAGGGAATCCAACAATTCCTATTTATCTTTCTAGGAGGCTGCCTCGTGGGGTTAGTCTTAGGCTACTTGAGCATACCTGTATTCGCTCGTTTGGATGATCCCCTTAGCAGTCTATTACTGACGGTAGCAGTTGCATTAGGCACTTTTCAGGCTGGAGACTTTCTAGGTGTATCAGGTGCTGTCGCCGTAGTTGTAGCTGGATTAATTTTCGGGAATTTAGCGCTTTCTCACAATACTTCTGCTTCTAGTCGCATCACCTTGTTGAGTTTCTGGGAATATGCCAGTTTTACCGTCAACACCTTTATTTTTTTGCTGATTGGTGTAGAAATAGACCTGGTAATGCTCTGGAGGACTTTACCTGCAAT
This sequence comes from Nostoc sp., assembly GCF_036916735.1. Lineage (GTDB taxonomy): Bacteria > Cyanobacteriota > Cyanobacteriia > Cyanobacteriales > Nostocaceae > Nostoc. Next base: position 882 of record NZ_JBALFV010000010.1, on the reverse strand, counting down.
TCTACTTGCAGTTTTAGCTTATCAAGTCGGGCGAGTTCTTACGGTCTATCCACTGCTAGGAGTGGTTCGTTGGTTCGACCGCCCAATTCCGTTACGCTGGCAACATTTACTGTTTTTAGGTAATATCAAAGGTTCACTCTCAATGGCTCTGGCATTGAGCTTACCCACTACATTACCAGGGCGAGAAGTCCTCATCGCTATAGTCTTCGGCAGTGTGCTGGTGTCATTAGTCGGACAGGGCTTAACTTTGCCTTGGGTGGTAAAACGCTTAAAATTATCTAAATTTTCCGAAGTTCAACAACAGGTTGAAGAGTTGCAAGCCCAGTTGATGACGGGTAAAGCAGCACAAGATGAATTAGACAGCCTGTTGAAATCAGGGGTATTACCAAAAGCCGTTTATGAAGAGATGCGTTCAGCTTATCAGGTACGAATTGCCGGTGCAGAAAAGACACTGCGGGAACTATATAATCGTCGCCCTGATCAGGTGGAAGGTAGAAGTAATAAGAGCAGTAAACTTGAAGCCATTCGCCGACGTTTACTATTGGCAGAAAAAGGAGCACTCAATGAGGCAATGCGGAAGCGTATTCTCTCGGAAGAGATTGTGCGTGAGCGGATACAAACTCTTGATGAACAATTACTGAAATTAGAAGATGATTAGGGATATGGGGCATAGGGCATAGGGCACTTGTACTGAGCGTAGCCGAAGTATTGGGTATGGAGGATAGTCTGAGCTTCGTTAATGAACCTCTGAGCTTCGTGAGTGAACCTTTGAGCTTCGTTGATGAATCTCTGAGCTTCGTGAGTGAACCTTTGAGCTTCGTTGATGAATCTCTGAGCTTCGTGAGTGAACCTTTGAGCTTCGTTGATGAATCTCTGAGCTTC